>DATGED010000069.1:0-25082 GCA_035310525.1 Candidatus Acidiferrum sp.
GGTTACACTCTGTCATTAGAAAGGCCGCCCTTCTCTTGGCATTTACTTCGCCTAGACAACGTAGTTATGCCTGAGAAAGCGGCCTTTTTCTACTTCAAATCAAGCCTCTTTTGCTCAACCCTGGTGAGAAATCCGGGCTAGTCATTTATGAGACAGGGAATCGAAAAAGCGCGGTGGGAACAGCCACGGTGATTTCCGCGGACGCGTCCAATCCAAAGGTTCCGATCGTCAGGATCAAGGCGGGCACACCAATTGCGAAGCCGTGGACGCTGGCGCAGATTAAGGCCAACAAACTGTTTGCGGAATCTCCTCTCGTGCGTGAAGGAAGACTTTCGGTCGTCCCACTTACCTCGGCGCAATACAACGCTCTAACCAAGAGCAAATAGGTCTCAGCCGCTCGGAGGGGCACAGCGTTAAGCGGCATAGATTATTGGCGCAAACTTTGCAGCAGCGCGTATGATGCGGGACGCGAAGTGTCGAGGTGACTCCTATGAAACGAGCCCTATCTGTTTGGCTTTTCAGTTTTTTCTTTTTTGCGGCCGGGCCGGCTTTTGCGCAGCAGCCCCCGGAAATCCGCTATTCCGCCGTTCCTGATTTTCTGAAGTTGCCGCCGGATATCTATCTTGGCGAAGTGGCCGGCGTAGCCGTCAATTCGAAAGGGCACGTGTTTGTTTTTTCGAGGGGCAACAGCACAGGGCCAGCCTATGGTGCGAGCGCGGCGCAACTCCTGGAGTTTGACTCCGACGGAAAATTCGTGCGCGAGATTGGCCACAACCTTTATGCCTGGTCGTTTGCCCACGCTGTGCGCGTGGACCGGCAGGACAATATCTGGGTGGCGGACAAAGGCTCGGATATGGTCATCAAGTTCAATCCGGATGGCCGCGTTGCGATGGTATTTGGCCGGAAGCAGGAGGCCTCCGACGAAGGCACCGGCCCGCTGAAGCACCCGAATCCTCCGCTGGCCCCCGTGGATGGAATGTTCCGGCAGGTGACGGATATGGCCTGGGACGCGGCGGGGAACACGTTCATCAGCGACGGGTATATCAACTCGCGCGTGGCGAAAATTGATAAGGATGGCAACTGGGTGAAGTCTTGGGGAGAACCCGGCGATCAGCCCGGTCAATTCCGTACGCCGCACAATATTGCGGTGGACGCCGCCGGCAACGTCTACGTGGCGGACCGCGGGAACAGCCGAATCCAGGTCTTCGATGGCAATGGAAAATTTTTGCGGCAGATCAGGGTCGATGTGCCCGCGCCTGCGGACGCGCGTCCCGCCATCGGCAACAAGCCAACGGCAACGACAGGCACAATGGCTCCAGGCGCCCCGTGGACTGTTTGTATTACGCCGGGGCCAAAACAGGTCCTGTTCACCTCCGACGCGTTTCCTGGCCGCATCTACAAGCTGAGCCTGGATGGGAAAATGCTCGGCATGTTTGGCAAAGCGGGCAAGCAGCCCGGCCAATTCGGCTGGATTCACGAAATTGCATGTCCCTCTGACAGCGAACTATATGTGGCCGAGCTGTTGAACTGGCGCGTGCAGAAATTAATTCTCGAGGCCGGCCACTGATTGGATGATTCGCGGCAGTCTGTCAGTGCGATGCCGGTTTACCGGCTCCCCGAAGGTGCAGGTCGAAAAAGTCATCGACGCGATGCCAGGCATCCCGCAGCACGTGTTCGCGCGTGAAATAATGAAACTCACCTGGGTAAATCATGAAGGAGACCAAGTCGCCTTTGTGTTTCTTCAGAGCTTCGTCCATAAGCCAGACCGATTCGAGGAAGGGAACATTCACGTCGGCGGTGCCGTGAAGCACGAGCAGCGGCCGCTCCAGCCGGTCGATGTGTGAAATGGGCGAAGCGTTTGCATAGACTTGCGGATTCTCCTCCGGCGTACCGATGCGGCTGGCGGTCCAATCGCCGTGATACGGATCGCTGTAGTACATCACGTAGTCCACGACGCCTGCGACGTCAACTCCGGCGCGGAACAGTTTAGGTTGATCGGTCATCGCGATCAGGGTAAAGAACCCGCCGTAACTCAGACCCCACACCCCAATGCGGTCGCCATCAACGTAAGGAAGCGATTTCAAGTAATTGGCGCCCATCCACGCGTCTTTCGCATCTTTTCCGCCGACGTCCATGTACACCCCGGTGCGCCAGTCGCGGCCGTAGCCGATGCTGCCGCGATAATCCGGGGCAAACACCACGTAGCCTTTCTGCAGGAAATACTGGTGAATGCTGTAGTAGACCGCGTAGTTCCGCTGCACGTGCCAGCCGTCGTAGTTTTGATTCACGCCGTCGCCGTGAATCCACAAGATGGCTGGATGTTTTTTTGTTTTGTCGAGATTTTTCGGCACGAAAAGCCAGCCGGGAACCTCCTGACCATCGGGCCCGGGATAGTGCACGAACTGCGGTTCGACAAATTGGGAGTGATCGATGCCCGCGGGCATCGAGTCCGTAAGACGAACCGGCTGCGCGCCGGCATTGGTTCCGATGGTAAACAAATCGGCGCTGTTGTGTGGGTCCGTGTGCTGATAGACGAGCCGGCCGTCGCCTTCCGACCAGTGCGGCTCGATATTCGTACCCGGCGCTGCGGGAACATAGGTAACTTCGGCGTGCGCGAGATCGTCGCCGACCTTTGCGATGCCGAGCACGCGATCGCCAGGATGGCCCTCGAGATTCGCATCGAATGCAATGCGCGTGCTGTCGTGCGACCAGGCTGGACGCCAGGCTTCAAATTTTCCTTTGGTTATCTGCACGGCATCGCCGCCGCCCGAGGGCATCACGTAAAGGTGATCCCAGCCGTCCTGATCGCTGAGGAAAGCGATCCACTTGCCGTTCGGCGATGGCCAAGGCTGCGCTCCCGCTTCGCCCCAATCGGGAATGCTCCAGAATTTTTCTTCGTCGATTTCATGGATGACTTTTGTCGCGCCCGTTGTGGCGTCAGCGACATAGATGAAATATTTCTTGAAGTCTTTGGACTGGCCGTCAAAGACGAGGCGATTCGCGTCGATCCAGGCCAACCCGCCATATTCAGCCGGCTTGGCAATGGCGACGGGCCTGCCGCCAGCGAGCTTGAGCGCATAAATTTGGCCCGGAACATACTCAGAAATTCGATAGATAAGTTTAGCGCCGGAATAGGAGGGCGATTCGTCGTGATGAATAATCTTCGAGCCGGCAATATACGCGATCGAAGCGCCGTCAAGCGACCAATGGATGTCGCGAATGCTCACGTCGTCGTGGGCGGTGGTTGACTCGGTTCCGTCAGACAGCCAGCGGATCATCAGCTCGCTTGGGTGCGGCGCGTCAGCGGCTGCCGCTCGGGCGCTCCGGATGAATGCGACGCGTTTGCCATCGGGCGAGGGAACGTAGCCGCCCCCGGGATCTGTTTTGCTCCAGACTGGCTTCGGCGCGCCGCCGGCTACTGCCACCTGCCAGAGGTCGCCCTCGTGCGGAAAATACAGCAGATCGCTGTCCTCGCTCCAGAATGCGCCCGACACCTGACCTTCGGAAAAAGAAGTAAGGGCCTTCGGTTCTCCGCGGCCGTCGGCATTGGCAATATAGAAATTGGCTACTCCCGCGCGGTCCCAGATAAACGCGACGAGTTTTCCGTCAGGCGACCAGATCGGGTCCGAAGGATGCTTGATATCGATCAACTGTTCGATAGTGAGCTTTGGTTTACGGCTGGACGTTTGGGCCAGTACGGAGTTCGCGGCTGCAAGCAGAATAAGTACGAATCCGACTGCATGAATCCGAATGCGCATTGCGCCCCCCTCGACTGCAGACAAGCAAAACGGAGTCCCCGAAACCAGACCGGCGGGTGGGGCGAAAGTATCACCCAACCCGCCGAGCAGGAAAGAACGATTTCAATTCAAAAAGGTGCGCCGTGGTTAAAACGTGAAGCGCAAACCGAAGCGCGTCACGAAGGGATTAATGGCAAGAGCAGGCTTAAGGTAAATTCCGCCGGTTGGAGGTGTGTACTGCGTCACCTCGGCAATGGTTGTCTGAGAGTTCGTCAAATTGAAGAAATCGACGGTCGGCGTCAAGTGCCAGCGTTCGTTGAACGCGAATTCGCGGGAAAAGCGCAGGTTTAGTTGGTTCACGCTGGGCAACCGTTGAATGCCTGCAGGTTGAAGGATGACCGTCTCTCCTATCGGAACCCCTTGCCCATCTGGCACGCTGAAAGTTTCCGTTGGCTGAATTGGGAAGCCTGTATAGTGCTGGAAATTGACGCTAGTGCCAAATTTCCACGGAAGTTCGTAAGTGCCATCCAGTTTGAAGACATACGTGGAGTCGAGATTCAGATAGTTGTTTTTCCTATTGATGTCGTTATTAGGATCGTTGAAATTGTCACCGGTGGCCTCGTCAGAAAACCCGCGGCCGAAGACGCCCTTCTGCCGTTGGATCGTGAAGCCACCGAGAATCTGCAATTTGTGGGACAAGCGCTTAACCGCAGTAAACTCGATAGCATTGTAGGAATTGTCGTTGAGCTGAGGAATCGTGGTCACCAAATTATTAAATGCTCCGAATTTTGTCGAATCTTTCGGCTGAAAACTAAACAGAGTCATCGGCTGGTTGGTGAGCGGGTTGATGATCGGATTACCGCCCAGCGTAGTGACTGGCACGTAGTCCGATTGCTGAACCGCGGCATTCTCAATGCCAAACATGTTCTTCTTGGTCCGGTAATAGTAGGTTGCGGCGACGCGGAGGTCCCGCCACAACTGCTTTTCGTAGCCGGCACTGACTTCTTCAGAATAAGGGCGGCTCATGTTGCGATTGATTTGTGCTCCGCCGGACGAGCCAACGGGCGTGGCCCCAGCAGGAAGCCATTCGCTCGTTTGCGGGATTTTGTCGCCGTTCGCGTCATTCCACGGGAAGGTTAGCGTAACCAGTCCCACGGGGTTAGACGTCTCAGCAAGCCCTGTGCCCTGCATGATGTAATAGATGCCATACCCGAAACGAATTACGGAATCACCCTTCCCGGTTGGATCAAATGCCAGGCCGATGCGCGGCGAAACGGTGTTCCAATCCACGAGGTTTCCGGACGCTGGGAAATTTGAAACCTTGAAGAGCTGAGGGAAGGTAAGGTTCGGGTCCGTTTTTTGTGCCGGATAGTAGGTAATGAACCTGTCGTAGCGCATTCCCAGGTTCAACGTGAGGCGACGTGTGAGGGTCCAAGTGTCCTGCAGATAAAAGCTGGTATCGCGAAAATAGTTCTTTTGAGTTGTTGGCGTATTATACGCCACGACTTGGAAGGGCGTTGAGAACGGTTGCGACCCGCCATTGAAGATGGCGTTGATTCCCTGATTTACTTGGTAAATATAGGAGTTGTAGCTGTCGCCCCATTCGAACCCAAATTGGAAATTGTGACTGCCGTGCCAATTGGGTTTGTACCAGGAACCGCCAGCGGACCACTTCAGCACCCAAGCTGGGTTTTGAAACTCAAAGGGTGCTGCACCGGCCTCAGTGGAGAATCCAATGTCTTGCAGGTTGAGACCAGTCGAGTTGGGCTGGTAACTGAGGGGAAAGATGATTTTGTTCCAGCCGACGCGGAAGTCGAGAAGGAAATTGTTGGTGACCTGGCTAGTCCAGAGGCCCTGCAAGATATAGGCGGGCTCGATTTGCAGCCAACTGGCGTCCTGAGTAACGAACTGGTATGCAGTGTCGCGGCGGAAAAAGCGATTCTGTTCGTTGTACAGCCAGATGAAGCTGAACTTGTTCTTTGAGTTGATCTGCCAGTCGCTGCGTAAGTCGGTGTTCGTCTGGTGGTTGACGTCTACGACGGGGACACCGGCTTGATTGGTTACGGCAAGAATTTCTTGCCGCAGATCGTAACGGCGATACGAGCCGAACAGCCACCATTTGTCTTTCATAACCGGGCCACCGAGACTTGCAGACGTGTCCCGTGTCATGTCGAAGGGCGATCCGGTCGGAACCAGAGAGCCTTGGAACAGAGGCTGCTTCACACCGGCCTGCGTAGCTGCCGTCAAGTAGTAGGCGGCAGCTTGCCCATGAAGCTCGTTCGAACCTGACTTCGTCACCATGTTCATGTAAACCCCGCCGATGGGCACGGAAGCGGGCGCATTGTCCGCGACGACTTGAAATTCGTCGAAGGAGTCATGATTGGTGTAGAACTGCGTGTACCCACCGTTAGCGCCGGGCCAATTCAGGTCGAGACCGTTGTAGCTGTAGATCTGCTCTGCTTGCGTGCTTCCATGCACCTGCATGGCAGACTGCTGATAGCTGTTGTTGCCCGCTACATCGAAAGTGCTCGACGTGACCCCGGGCATCTGGGCAACGGTTGACCACGGATCTCGCCCGCTGGGGATATCTTGAAGCAATGATTGGTCAAATGTCGTCGACGTCTGAACACTTTGCAGGTCTACGACGGGTTCTCCTTCTACCTGGATGGTCTGAGTGACTTGTCCAACCTGTAGTTTGGAGTTGATCGTGGCGGTAAAGCCGGCCGTAATAACAATGCCTGTCTCGTTTACGGTCTGGAACCCGCTTGCGGTGACCGTGACTTCATAGGTGCCGGGCGAGAGCAAATCAAACAGGTAGCCGCCGTCTGCCGAAGTGTTTGTCGTTCGGGGCGTCATCAGGGCGCTACTCTTAACTGTCACCGTGGCGTTCGGCACTGCCGCCCCCGAGGAATCGGTAACTACTCCGGTTATTTTCCCCGTGATGGCAACTTGTGCGGATATAACTGCGGACAGAGAGCTTGCAAATAAGATTAGAAACAGAAAGCGGATTTTCATCACCCCTCCAATTACTTACAAAACAGCACTTCGTCCCTGGCCCCGTAGTTCAGAAAAACAACACCCCAGTACCTAAAAGAACTAAGCGTCAGTGGGCGCCAGGTAATCGGCAGAGTTGAAAGGGATTGTATACACTATCCCCGCCGCGTCAAACGGGGAATTCGGTTACACCCCTCGCACGGTCTACCCCCCGATATAACCTATAGACGGTTTGGATCGAGAATTGTTCTCCGTTTCGGGATAAATTATCCGTTCAGCCTGAGATTTATGCCGAATCAATCCTTTCCTTCAATGGGACGGCAGATTTTCTTCAGTAAAGGTGTGTTTTTGGGCGTCGGCCAGAGAAGGCCCGTCCCTGGCTCTTTGCCAGTCGGTTCAGACGGAAATCGGAGAGGCGGCTGGCACCGGGCGGGTCAGGATTCGATGGAACCACCATGACTAACCCACTTTCGGTTGTCCCGCAGCTTGCGATCGCTACTGCAAATTCTTCTTAAAAAATGCCGTCATGCGCGCCCATGCATCGGCTGCCGCTTCCGGCCGGTACCCATCTTTGTTGTTGGGGTTTTGAAAGGCATGGCCGGCGCCTTCATAAATCTTCACATTGCAAGGTTTGCCCGCAGCTTTCATCGCAGTCTCGAACGCCCGGACGGAGTCCGGGGTAATGCCGCGATCCTCCGCGCCGAAATTCCCCAACACCGGCGCCTTGATCTTGGCGATGTTCGACGCTTCCGTTGGCAATGAACCGTAGTTCACAGCGCACGCCGCCAGTTTCGGCTCACTCATCGCCAATCGGATGGACCAGCCTCCTCCCATGCACCAGCCGACCGATCCAATCTTGTTTGCCTCCACATCTCGCCGCGAAGCCAAGTAGGCAAATGCCGCTTCGAGGTCGCGCATCCCCCGGTCATCGGGCACACCTCGCATCAGTTCGTGGGCTTCGTCGGCAGTCGCGGCCACCTTTCCGCGATAGAGATCGACGGCCAGCGCGACATACCCTTGCCCAGCGAACGTTTGGGCCTCTCCCTTGATTTGATCGTTGAGCCCCCACCATTCGTGAATGACAACAAGCGCGGGATGCTTGCCGCCGCCATCGGGGAGCGCAAGGAAGCCGCTGACGGTTTCATCGCCACTCTTGTAACTAACGGTTTCCGTTTTTGCGGGATTGGCGTGCGAACCGAGAGCGAAGGCCACTGAAAACAATGCGGCCAGAGTCCCAAATATTTTGATTTTCATCAAAATCCTCCAGAAATGAATGCTTACTTTGCCGCGCTTGCCTGCAACTCCGTCAGCGCCGCAAGGACTTCTTCGCTGTGCTGTTGTGGTTTTACATCCAGATACACTCTTTGTACGACGCCGTTCGCGTCAATCAGAAACGTGTGCCTCGCGGAAAGTTTGGTGATGCCCAAATTCATCACCGAGTCATAGAGCCTGGAAACTTGTGTTTTCGTGTCCGCGAGCAGCTTGAAATTCAATCCTTCCTTGGTGCAGAACTTCTGGTGGGAATCCTCGTCCTGCACGCTCACGCCGATGATCACCGCGTTCTTTTTCTCATACTGCGCCAGATCTCGCTGGAAGTTGTGAGCCTCCACTGTGCATCCGCTGGTAAAATCTTTCGGGTAGAAATAGAGCACCACCCACTTGCCTTTGAAATCGTGCAGGCTGACCGGCTTGGAATCCTGGGAATTCAGCGTAAAGTCCGGTGCGGGACTTCCAACGGCAGGCGCTTTGCTACCCGCATGCATTCCGTGGATTCCCAAGCCCAATCCCGCCAGAATCACCGCACCCACCACACTCATCGTCATTTTCATTTTTTGCCTTCGTGCTTAAACCGGTTTTGTGTCGGATTTATTCCAGGAAAAATTATGGGCCCGTGACGTACGGCACTCCGTTCGGCTAGGCGCCTCCCATCATACTTGTCCCGCACGGTGCAGGCTAGTTCGATCGGGTGAATCTGCCAAAGCCAAGCCGGAGTTGCAGTGTATTGATGCCTGGATTCAGGTCCGCGAGGCCGGCGTTCGAAATGTGCATGAAGCGAATTTCCGCGCTCCAGTTATATTTGCTGCGCAGGAAGTGCAGGCCCAGCGCCCCGCTCGTCGTGAAGTTCACATGCGAAGTGCCTGGAGGCACGTACTCATTGGTGAAAAGAGTGCCGCCCCCGAGTTCGAAATAGGGAACGACCTTGCGCGCTTTCGTAAAATTCCATTTGAAGGCAAACGGATTCAAACCGAACCCGTAGGCGGTGCCTGTGCGTTGCACAACCACGAAGATCGGCACCACATCCACTGCGTATTCGAATTGCCCGCGCAAGAAACCCGGCCCATGCGGCGCGGTCAGGATCCACCCGTAGCGTGCGCCCAGGTTCCAAACACCAGTGCTCGCGCTGCTTCCGTTCAAGCCGTGGCCGCCGCCCGTCCAAAGCTGCAGATCATGTCCGCCTTGTTCCGGCCCGGCCTGCGCCATGGAGCAAGGCGCGCCCAGAAGCGCCACGAACAAGAAGCTTGCGAGAAGTCGCGTCACTGCTGGTCTCCCTCCGAAGTCGGATTCACTTGGCCAACGCTCGGGTGCACGGAAGATACAGAAAAACAACCGCAAAGGCGACTGGCTTTCAGGTCATTTCAAGTACGTCCTGATAATCTGGATCACGTCGTCGGCGGCCTCTTCCGAGGATTTCGAATTCCGGGGCATGTGATTGCGGATGTGGTCCTCCATCAATTCGCCCATCAGGCTATTGATGGAGCCACGAGCCGCGGCCAGTCGCTGCAGCACCTCCGCGCACTGCTCGTCCTCGTTGAGTCCCCGAAGAACGCTTTCCAGTTGGCCGATGACCTTTTTGGTGCGGGTGACGAGATCGAGTTTTTCGCGGGAATTATGTGACATCGAGCTTGTATACCCTACAGGGGTATGGTATCAATGTTCGACCCTTGACGGCAAGCGCGCTCTGCAGAGTAGAGCAAACGCGCAACTCGTGGCAACTGCTTGAGGCGGGCCTGAAGGAGTGACGGACGCCAACTGAGACCAAAATTCAAATGCGACGGTTCGCTTCATTAACTGCCCTCATCGCCTGCTTCTGGCTAACGGGCTTCGCCCTTGGCCCGCCTGCAGTTCGCGCGCAGGATTCCGTCGCGCCAAATCAGGATTCACCGTCCACCAGTGAGCCGTCTTCTGAACCGAATCCTCTGCCAGTTATGATCCCGCATCAAGAATGGGACCGGTTGTGGCTCTCCGGGCAAGTTAACATCATCTCTCAGTGGCATCCGTCCTTCCGTTCACCATATCAAGGTCCCAATAGCCTCAGCCCCGAGGCGCAGGATGCCAGTTCCCGCGTTCTCACCTTGTTCACTGGACTACGACTGAGCCATACGACCGCATTACTCTGTGACGTACAAGAAACCGGCGGGCATGGACTTGGAGAAGCGCTGGGGCTTGCTGGTTTCACGAATCTGGATGTCGTGCGAAACCCCACGCTCAGTAAGACGCCCTACGTCGCCAGGCTCATGGTGCATCAGATCATCCCGCTCGGACGGCCGAAAAAATCGGCAGACCAGAATCCATTTTCTCTTTTTCGGGAACTGCCGGAGCGCCGGCTCGAACTGCGCTTCGGCAAATTCAGCTTGGCGGATTTCTTCGACCTCAATACTTACGGGAGCGACACCAATTTCCAATTCATGAATTGGACCGTGGATAATGCCGGAACTTACGACTATGCGGCTGACACTCGAGGTTACACCTTCGCCGCGATGGTCGAATATCACGATCATTGGGGAGCAGTGCGTTTTGCGGAAGCGCTGATGCCCAAAGTGGCGAACGGAATCAATTTGGACGCGGACCTGGCCCGCGCCCGCGCGGAAAATATCGAGTTCGAATTTCAGAGAAAGCTCATACGAAATCAAACCGGCGTACTTCGCGTTCTGACGTTTATCAATCACGGGAACATGGGAGATTACCGGCAGGCCATCGACAATTTTCTCGCCGGCCTGACGCCGAAACCGGACATCACCGCGCACCCCTTGCAAACGACTATCAAGTACGGCTTCAGCGCCAATTTCGAACAGCCCTTAAACGACTGGATGGGCGTATTCGGACGTTGGGGTTGGAACGAAGGACAGCACGAGTCGTATGCGTACACCGAAGTGGATCAGACCGCGCAGGTCGGCGTCGGTTTCAATGGAAAATCCTGGGGTCGGAACTGGGACCGCGCGGGCTTTGTCTTCGTCTCCAACGGGATTTCGCGCGGCCATCAGGAGTATCTGGCGCTCGGCGGGGAAGGGTTTCTATTGGGCGACGGACGTCTGAATTACGGCCGGGAAGATATTCTCGAAACCTACTACACGGCCCATCTCTGGCGCGGGCTCTATCCCGCATTTGGCTTGCAGCATCTCAACAATCCCGGTTACAACCGCGACCGCGGGCCCGTGCTCGTCCCTTCGCTCAGGCTGCACGTCGAATTTTGAACGTTCGAAAACCTTGCAACGCCATCTTCAGCGGAGATGCGGCATGACCTGACGAACTTGGTACAGAAATCCGCATGTCGCCTCGCTTTGGAGCGCCGAATCGTTCAAAGCGGATGTGTGCGCATCAAGCTCGCACGTTCGCTCCGCACGTCGTCGCCACGAATCTCTCGCAACGCGCACGTAACAAACTCGCCGGCAACTTTCTTCCGCCAGCTCATGTCGAAGTCCGTATTGTCCAGCGGCTTTGCGATACGCGCTGCCAGAACCGCGGCTTCCGCGATTTTTTCTGTACTTAGGGTGTGGCCTAGCAGGGACTTTGCGGCCTCTCCCGCGACGATCGGCCGTGATGAAGCCGAACCGATCACGATGCGCGCCTCCTCCACCACTCCGGCTTCCGACACACGTGCGGCTGCCGCGACGGACAGAACCGGGAAGTCGAACGATCCGCGCCTCCGCAATTTCCAGTAAGTACTTCTCCAGCCGTGCAGGGAATCTAGATAGATTTCGGCGAGAATCTCGTTCGGTTTCCGCTTGATGTAATCCAGCCCATCGTTGTTGTAAAGATCAGCGAGAAGAAGCTCGCGTTCTCCCGACAGTGAAATAAGGCGCACTCGCGCCCCTAAAGCCACCAACGCGGGCGCTGTGTCCGTCGAAGAAACCGCCATGCACTTCGGGCTTCCCGGGGCGACCCAGCAAGTGTCCCCATCTTTTTTCAAACAAAAATCGATGGCCTTTCGCCACTCGTAGTTCTGGTCGTAATAATTGCACCGCGTGTCGAGGCAGAGATTTCCTCCGAGCGTGGCCATATTTCGAATATGCGGAGTGGCCACCAGCGATGCAGCCTGTGCCAGCGCCGTCAAACCATTTCGAAACCGGGAATCCGCCGCGATATCTGAGAGCGTCAGGCAAGCGCCGAGCCGCGACCCTGAATCGTCCAATACCACGCGCTTCAAGCTTTCGATATGCCGCAAACTCATAAGTGTTTGCGGAACTTGTTGCCTCCGCTTCATGTTCGGAAGCAGATCGGTACCGCCGGCCAGAGGCATGGCTCTCGAGCCCTCGCCATCCAGAATTCTTGCCGCTTCCTCCAGCGTGCGCGGCGCGCGAAACTCGAAGAGCGGAAGCCGCATCATGAGCTGAGTACCTTTTCTTTCTCAGCGCTTCGTTCTCCGGATCGCGGAACGTCGTTCACGGCCTGCCCGTCTCCGCCTTCCCACGGCGGCGGCACTCGCAGCGCTTCCGGCCAATCGACGTGAGGAAAATGGCTTGGTCCAAATCGAGGCTCGCGCCCCGCCTTCTTTTCCGCCAGCGCTTTCACGATTTTTTCCGGCGTGATTGGCACTTCGTCAATTCTCACTCCGACCGCGTCGTACACGGCGTTCGCGACGGCCGGCATAATCGGCAAGAGTGGCCCCTGTCCGGCTTCCTTCGCCCCAAACGGCCCTCGCGGATCCGGCTCCTCGATGAACTCTGTCACCACTTCCGGCATATCCAAGGAAGTCGGGCTTTTGTATTCCAGCATCGAGGGGAATTTGTGCACCAGCGCTTGCGAAAGTTTTTTGGGTAGACGCCGGAACTCCTGCTCCTCCATCAACGCTTCCCCGAGGCCCATATATACGCTTCCTTCCACTTGGCCGCGCGCCAGCGCCGGATTCAGCGCGCGCCCGATGTCGTGAGCAATCCAGATTTTTGGAACGGTAATCCATCCCGTCGTTGGACTGACCACGACCTCGACGACCGCCGCGGTGTACGAATAGGTCGGCGAAGGCCCAACTCCGCCGCCCTTGTAAAGCGCGGGCGATTTCGGTGGCGTATAAGAACCCATGGTCCCGATCGTCCCGAAGCGCGCTTCCGCCAGGCAAACGGCATCCGCAAACGTGACGCTTTTCTCCGGCATACCCGCATCAAAGACATGCTTGTTCGCAAAGCAGATTCGCTCCGCGGCCACGCCAAACTTTTCCGCAACAGCTTCCGCGATCATGGCTTTTCCTCGTTCCGCCGCTTGCAGCGCCGCGTTGCCCGCCATGATCGTCACTCGGCTCGAATACGATCCCAGATCGACCGGCCCCAAATCCGTGTCGCCCGTGTACAAGCGAATATCGAACGGATCCAGTCCCAGAACTTCCGCCACAATCCCCGCAAGCACGTCGTCCGATCCCTGACCAATTTCTGTAGCGCCGCAGAAGACCGCCACTCCGCCGCCCCGATCGAACTTGATGTGCACACCTGAGTGCGGCATCTTGTTCCAATAAATCGGCAGCCCTGCTCCCGTTAGATACGCGGAACAGGCCAGCCCCACTCCACGCCCTTCCGGCAACTTGCGGAATTTTTGGTTCCACTCTGAGCTCTTCACAACGCGCCGGATGCATTCTTTCAAATTCACCGTGCTCAGCCTGAGAAAATTCGCCGTCACAGTATTCGAGGATTCGGCGATGTGCAGCCGCAGCTCTGCGGGATCGATGCTCAGTTTCTCCGCAATCTTGTCGAGCTGTACTTCTTGGCCGAAGCGCGGCTGCACCGTCCCGTGCCCGCGTTTTGGTCCGCAGGGCGGTTTGTTCGTGAACGTCCGGCAACCTTGAAACCGATATCTCGGAATGTGATAGGTCGTTGTCTGTAACGCACCGGTGTAAAACGTGCTCGCAACTCCGTAGGAGCCGTAAGCGCCACCGTCGATCAGCGTTTGCAGGTGCATCCCGGTGATCGTCCCGTCTTTCTTTACGCCGGTCTTGAATTTCATCAGCACGGGATGCCGCCCGCGGTGGCAATAAAATACTTCTTCGCGCGTGAGGCAAATTTTTACCGGCCGGTCCAACAGAAGCGCTGCCTTGGCCACCACGATCTCGTGCTGGAAGGGATCGCTCTTTCCGCCGAAGCCGCCGCCGTTCGGAGTTGCGATGACGCGAATATGGCCCGGCGGCATCTGCAGGACCTTTGCCAGCGCGCGGTGAAGGTAATGCGGTGTTTGTGTGCTGCTCCAGATGGTCAGCTTGCCGTCTGCGTCCTTGATGGCCACCGCGGCGTGCTGTTCGATCGGCAAATGCGTATTGCCCTGATAAAAAAAAGTGTCCTCGAAAACTTCATCCGCTTCCGCGAAGCTCTGCTCCACATTCCCGAATTCCAGCGAGACGCGCTTGTGAATGTTTCCCTCTTCGCCGTAGTTGTGGATTCGCGGCTCCGGCGACGCGAGTGCTTCCTCCGGGTCGGCAATCGTTCGCAACGGTTCATACTCGACGTCGATCAGGTCCAGCGCTTCGAACGCCGTCAACTCCTCCCGCGCCACCACCGCCGCCACCGGATCGCCGACGTGCCGCACATGATCGCTGCAAAGCGCCTGCTCATCCTGGCTCACCGGCAGGATGCCGTATTCGATCGGCACATCCTTTCCCGTCAGAACCGCATACACTCCCGGATGCGCCATCGCGCGCGTCGTATCGATCTTCACGATTCGCGCATGCGGATGCGGCGAACGCAGCAGTTTGCAGTACGCCATTCGCGGCAGGAAAATATCGTCGGCGTACCGCGTCTGTCCCGTCACCTTCGCGCGCGCATCCACTCTCCGCCGCGACACGCCAATCACGCGCATCTGTTTTTCATCAGGCATTCGCGTTCCTCGTGTGCTTCCCTAGGACCCGGCCTGTTCTTCTCGCGCAATGCGCAACATCGCCTCTTCCACCGCCTCAAAAATCTGCTGGTATCCTGTGCACCGGCACAAATTTCCCGAAAGCGCCTCGCGAATCCTCTCCCTCGAAGGATGCGGATTCTGATCCAGGAGCGCCTTCGCTGTGACCAGGATTGCCGGCGTGCAGTAGCCGCACTGCGCCGCCCCCAGGTCGGCGAATGCCTCCTGCAAGGGATGTAGCTTTCCATCCGCACTGAGACCTTCTACGGTCTGGACGTCTTTCTTATCGCACTCGAGCGCCAGCAAAAGGCACGACAGCACCGGCTTGCCTTCCACCAGGACCGCGCACGCGCCGCACTCCCCCAATTCACAGCCGTGCTTCGTGCCCGTGTGTCCCAAATCTTCTCGCAGCACCTCCAGCAGCGTTTTGTATGGCGCGAAAGCAACGTCTGTTTCCTCGCCGTTCAGCCTCAGCCGGATGTGCCCCGTTTTTTGCGATTCCGTCGGCAGTGTTATCACTTCCGCTTACCTCTTCCCGAAACTCATTTCGCAACTCACCGCGGAAACAGCTTCGCCGCGTTGTCGTACAAAATCTTTCGTTTCGCGGCCTCGCCAATCGGCAGCGCGTGAAATTTCTCGATGTTTCCCTTGATTTCCGGCACGCCCGGCCCAGGCCAGTCCGTTCCCCATAGCACCTTGTCCGCGATGTCCTCGATCCGCGGAAAGTAGTCCATCAATTTCTGCGGCGGAATTCCCGAAATATCCATGTACATATTTTTATGCCGCCTCACCAGAAAAAAAGCCTCGTTCATCCACAGCGGCCTTCCGCCATGCGCCAGAATCACCACAAGATTCGGATAATCGATGCTCACGTCGTCGCAGAGCATTGGCTGCGCGTGCAGATTCCGCGCTCCGGGGAAAATCGATGTTCCCGTATGAATCATCACCGGCATTCCATTTGCTTGCGCGCGATCGTAAATCGCCGCCAGTTCGCGGTTGCCGTTCATATATTCGTTGGGAGAAATCGCCTGGTGCGAAGGATGCAGTTTGATCGCGCGAATCCCCAGCTTCGCCATGCGGTCCACTTCCGCGCCGCAATCCGGCACCGTGCCCGGCAAAACGCCTCCGAACGCGATCAGCCGCTCCGGCGCCGCGCTGCAATATTTCGCGCTCCAGTCATTCGCCTCGGGCGTGAACCCGATAATTTTCGGCGCCACATAATTGATCAGCCCAGCGCGCTCGATTCCCAGGCTGTCCAGCAGCCCTAAAAACGCTTGCGGGTCCTCGCAGTAGCGCATCACCTCCGCGTAATCTTTCCTTCCGCGTTTCATCAACTCCATCGCGGAGGCTTTCATCATGTGGTAAGGCATGATGTGAATGTGGATGTCGATGATCGGCTGCACGAAATCGCGTCCTTACCCAAAGCAAGTTGGCTGCATCGTCTCAGTTGAACCGCACGTACTCGAAATCGAGCGGCTTGCTGTTGATTCCCCGGACCGGCGGCGCGATCCAATTGGCAAACTTCCCCGGTTCAACCACCCGCCCGGTCATCAACGATTGCACAAATTTGTGATCCTCGGCGCTGGGCAGCCACTCGTGTTCGTGCCGCTTCCAGGCCTCCGCCGTCAGCACTTCGCCTGTCGTGCTGATATGGTGTCCGGCAAAATTTCCAATCGCGCGGTGAAATCCTTTGTGCGGCAGCGTGAGCTTGAAAGGAATCCCCGCTTCGTCGATCACCCGCTGCCAGCGCGCCACTCCGTCTGCAATCTCTTCGATGTAATCGTCTCGCAACCGTTCGTTCAGCGCCGTCAGCGCCGGAACCATTTTCTTGACGATCTTGTCGCCGATCACTTCGAAGACCGAATACTCGGAATCGCTGAGCACGTGATCGTCCTCGAGTTTTGTTTCCCGAAAGCGCCCTTTTAAGCCGCTCGTAAAATAATTCGCTGCGTTCGACGAAACATCCGAGCCGTAGAGATCGAGCGTCACGCTGTAATGAAAATTCAAATATCTCTGGATTGTCTGCAAGTCAATCACACCCATCGCCCGCACCTGCGCCGGATCTTCCAGCTTGTTTTCTTTCATCACTTCGCAGGTGCGCTTGATGATTCGCGTAACGCCCGTTTCCCCGACGAACATGTGGTGCGCTTCCTCGGTCAGCATGAAGCGGCACGTCCGCGCCAGCGGGTCGAAGCCCGACTCGGCCAGCGCGCACAATTGGAATTTTCCGTCGCGGTCCGTAAAAAACGTGAACATATAAAACGCCAGCCAATCCGGTGTCGGCTCGTTGAATGCTCCGAGTATCCGCGGATTATCCGCGTCGCCGGACCGCCGCGCGAGCAGCGACTCCGCTTCCTCACGGCCGTCGCGTCCGAAGTAGCGGTGCAACAGGTAGACCATCGCCCACAGATGCCGCCCTTCCTCCACGTTCACCTGAAATATGTTTCGCAGATCGTACATCGAAGGGCATGACGCCCCCAGCATGCGCTGTTGCTCCACCGAGGCTGGTTCTGTGTCGCCCTGCGTCACGATCACGCGCCGCAGCGTCGATCGGTATTCTCCCGGCACTTCCTGCCACGCCGCCTGTCCCTTGTGCATTCCGAAGTTGACCTGCCTGTTTTCGTCGCGCGGCTGAAGAAAAATTCCCCAGCGATACTCCGGCATTTTCACGTAATCGAATTGCGCCCATCCATCCGGCTCCACGCTGATCGCCGTCCGAAGGTACACATCATAATTGTGGCTCTCGTCGGGACCCATGTCGTACCACCAGCCCATGTACGCCGGTTGCCAGTGTTCGAGAGCGCGCTGCAAGCCGCGGTCCCGTCCCAGGTCCACGTTGTTCGGAATTTTCTCGGTGTAATCGATCATCGCCTTCTCCTTGCTGGATTCCCGCCGCTTCGCGCCTCTGCTCTCAGACGCGTTCCCAATTGAATTTCACTGGCGCGCCTGTTCCGTAAACTTTCAGCGCCCCATTGGTTCCCACTGCATTCGGCCGGTTGAAAATCCAGTTTTGCCAGGCCGACAATCGCCCGAACACGCGCGTCTCGAGCGTCTCGCTTCCACCAAAACGCAGGTTCGCTTCAAGTCCTGTCAATGCATCCGGCGAAAGCGCCGCCCGCGATTCGAGTGCCTGCCTGATTTCGTCTTCCCAATCGAGATCGTCGGGCGTGGCAGTCACGAGACCCGCTTCCAGCGCCTCGCGAGCCGTCAGTTTCTTCCCAACGAGTTTCCTCAGGTTCTCCAGTTGCCCGCTATCCTGATAGAAACGCGCGTCCAGGCGCGAGAGATGATTGACCATCGGCAGCGCGCCGAAGTTCATGCGCGATAGAACGACCGTCGGTGCCTGTCCAATTTCTTGTGTGTCGCGCATGTAGACCCGGTCGGCGCACTGCGCCAGTTCGAAGAGCGTCCCTGCAAAGCACGAACCCCCTTCGATGATCGCGTACATGGACCGCGAGGAAACATCCAGCCTCGCAAACGTCCGCCGCATCATTCCCAGCACTTCGCGCACGAACCAGTTGCTCTGGTGGTCCAGAAGAAACTCGTCGACCGCCAGGACGGCTTCGGCATTCCCCGTCGTCTTCAAAATCCACAGCCCCAAGTCCAGTTCGCTCGTGCGAAGTGTAAGAATCGCGTCATCCAACTCTCGCGCCATCTGCAGCGGCCACCAGCTCGCCCCGGCCTCTACCGCGTGTTCGATCGTGCAGACCGGAACTGTCTCTGGCGCTCGAACCGTCAGCGTCACCGTTCGCGCCTCCCGATTGAACGACGCCTCAACATATTGGTAATGCAGTCCCGTTTCATCGATGCGCCGCTCGATGCGAGTTAGCTCCACGCCTTTCACGCCTGCGGGCCGGTCGCTCCTCTCCGCCAGTTGTAACGCCCTCTGCTTTACGTGCTCCGCGAACTGCTGCGGTTTCACGATTTCATCCACCAGACGCCAGTCCTTTGCTCGTTGCCCGCGCACGCCGTCGGGGTTCGTGCAGAACATGTCTGCCTGGTCTCGCCTCACTTTGCGTTTGTCCGTGACCCGCGTCAGTCCGCCCGTCCCCGGCAAGACCCCCAACAGCGGCAGTTCCGGCAAGCTCACTGCCGACGAACGATCGTCCACCAGGATAATTTCGTCGCAGGCCAGCGCGAGTTCATAGCCTCCTCCGGCGGTAGTGCCGTTGCAGGCAGCCAGGAATTTCAATCCAGAGTGCGCGCTTGAATCCTCCATCCCGTTTCGCGTTTCGTTCGTGAACTTGCAGAAGTTTACTTTCCACGCGTGCGAAGAGAGCCCCAGCATGTAAATGTTAGCGCCCGAGCAAAAGATCCGGTTTTTTGCGCTGGTGATTATTACGGAACGGATCTCCGGATGTTCAAACCGGATCCGCTGCAGCGCGTCGTGCAGCTCGATGTCCACTCCCAAATCGTAGGAATTCAGTTTCAGCTTGTATCCCGGCCGGATTCCGCCGTCTTCCGCCACGTCCATGGTTAGCCGCGCCACCGGACCTTCGAAGGCGAGCTTCCAATGTTTGTACTTGCTCGGTTCCGTCCGGTAGTCCGGCGGATTCATCTTTGCCTGAAGTTGTTCGGTCGCTGCGGAGTCCACGTCTTCCTCCTATTCCTGTTTTGCTTTAAGCGCGGTCTTCAATTTTGTGAAGCTTTCCTCCACGCTTTCTCCTGAAGTGTCGAGGCAGATGTCCGCTTTCCGGTAAAGCGGCTCACGCGCCTCAAGAATCCGTCGCAAATCCTTCATTGCTTGGCCGCTTCCCCCCATGACCCTTAAATCGCCCTGCGCCGTCACGCGCGCCATATATTCCTCCGGGCGCGCCTTGATCCAAATCGTGTAGCAACTCGAAAGCAGAAAATCGTAAGTCTCCTTCTCGGAAACCACTCCGCCGCCGATCGAAATAATCGCGCGTTCTTTCTCCTGAAGCACGCGTTCGAGCAGCCGCTTTTCGATCGCGCGATATCCTGCTTGCCCATAGAGCGAAAAGATTTCCCCCAGCGGCATTCCCGTATCCTGTTCAATCTCGCGGTCCAGTTCGATGAAAGGAATGCGCAATTCCGCGCCGAGCATCGCTCCAAGCGTGGACTTGCCCGCGCCTCGTATTCCAATGAGCGCCAGGCGCTTTCGCCTTGTATTTTCTTCATCCCCAAATTCGCGTATCAGGCGGAACATCGCGTCTTCCGCGCGGTGCGCCGGGAGCCGCTCGAGAAAACGCCGCAGCAAAAGTTTTTCATGCTGCGTTTCCTCTTCCGGGGCGAATAATTCCGCCAGGGAAACATGCAGCGCACCCGCAATTCTCCTGAGCAGAACGATCGAAACATTTCCTTCCCCGGCTTCCAGTTGCGCCAGGTGCCGTTCCGAAACGTCCGCTTCCTTTGCCATCACCTTGCGCGTCATCGCGCGGCGATTCCGCAGCTCCCGCACGCGCTTGCCGAGGAAAAGCAGAAATCCGTCTTCTGAACTGGCGGCGAGCCGGTGCCCGGAAACGCTCTTTGTTATGGCGTTGGTTTGAAAAGACATGCCTTACAATATTCCAGCGCTCCGCCTGCAGTATAACGCATGAACCCTTTGTGCGGATGATAAAATGTTGTACCGCGAGTCGCTGTTGTCAATCGGCCCCGGAAAAACTTCCCATAATGTCCATAACTATTCTGTAATCATATACTTAGGATAGAGCCTACGCGTCTCTAACTTCGCCTAGCCAAAAGAAAGCGTCGCACCGGAGATGCAGTATTATGCCAAGCTCCTGCGGTGTTGGCCCTTCGTTTCTGGAGGGCGATATCCCTGGTGATCCCTGTCACACTCTACGAATACAAGCTGCCGGCGTCCGCAGATCGCTCCGCAAGCGCACCGGTGACGCTCGGCGGACCCTGCACTACAAATCGCCGGTGGTACAGCAGCAGCGCACGCAGCCCTGCCAACTCCTCGCCTCCACCCGCCCGGCCCGGGCCGCCATGCAGACAGCTCGGCACTACGTTTCCGTGTCCTGTGTATTGTGTGCCGACACTGGAGTCCACCACCATAAGGCGCCCGTGAAGATCACCGATGCCGAGTACTACAGTCTTCAGGAAGGCAGGATCGTTCGCAAAAATCGATGCCACCAGCGATCCGAGCCCGCGCCGTACAAGAGCGATCATCTCTTCGGTTGAGTCGTAAGCGATTAACGTCGCTGCGGGGCCGAACACTTCGACGTCATGTACAAAGCTCGCGTCCACTCCATTTTCGCACGCGAGCAGAGTCGGCTGGACGAATGCCGATTTTACCGGGTCCGCATCCAACGGCTGAAAATTCTCATCGCCGCCGAAAACCACCGTGCATTCCCGCTTCAATCGCCGCAAGCCTTCAAGGCAGGCTGCCTGCTGCGCTTTATTCACGACCGGCCCGACTTTCACCTCTGCATTTCGCGGATTTCCGGTCTTCATGGAACTCAGCCGCGTTGCTATCGCATCGCCAAGCGCCTTCAGATTTTGGCGCGGGACGAACACACGCCGGATGGCCGTGCATTTCTGCCCCGCTTTCAGGGTCATTTCGCGCACAACCTCTTTCACCAGCAGTTCGAACAAATCCGTTCCGGGAGAAACGTCGGGACCGAGAATCACCGAGTTGATGCTATCTGCTTCTACGTTTACGCGAACGGATCGGCGCAGAACATTTGTGTGCGAGCGGATGCGCATGGCCGTTTCCGCGGAACCCGTGAAAGAAACGACGTCGCTTTCGCCGGTATGCTCGAGCAGATCACGGGCAGATCCGCACAGAATCGAAATCGCGCCGCGGGGCAGGATATTCGCTTTCACGATGTCTTCGCCCATCTTGTGCGCGAGCCACGCGGTCGGCGATGCCGGCTTGATCACAATCGGTACTCCCGAGAGCAGTGCTGGAGCGGCCTTCTCGCAAAAACCCCACGCCGGAAAATTGAAGGCGTTGATAAAAACAGCCGCGCCTTTTGCCGGCACAAGAAAATGCTGTCCAACAAACACGCCGGTCTTCGATAGGGAAACTTGCGCGCCTTCCTTCAGCATTTTCCCTTCCGCCAGCGCCTGGCCGATTTTTGCGTAATACTTCATCGTGTAAATCGCTCCGTCTACATCGAACGAAGCATCGGCTTGATTTGCGCCTTGGTTGAGAAGCGAAATCCGGAAATACTCGTCGCGATTGGCCGCAAGCGTTTCCCCGATTTTGGCGAGCAGCTCAACGCGTCCTCGGAAACTCAGCGCACACAGCGCTGGTCCGCCTTCCGCGCGCGCGAACTCCAGCGCCTGCTTGACGTCGATGCCCTGGGAAGAGACGCGAGCGAGTTCTTCCCCGCTGACAGGGTCGACCAGGGCTTCGCCCGCGCCCCCGCCCGATTTCCACTCGCCGGAAACGTAGTTCGCAAGATTCATGGATTCCCCCTCGTCTGCTTCTCTGAAGATTCTGTGATCGGCGGCTGAAGCAGCGAACTCTAACTAGCGTCGTTTGTCAGGCTGTCTTCCGCTTTCCGATTTTGCATTTCACGAAGCTTGAAGCGCTGCAATTTTCCCGTTGCTGTTTTCGGAATTTCCGGCAGAAACTCAATCCACCGCGGACGCTTGTAGCCGCCGATTTTTTGCCCAACCAATTCCTGAAGTTCCTGAACCAACTGCTCACTCGGTCCGGTTTGCGAATTCAGGACGACGTACGCTGCCGGTTTGGTGAGGCCGTCCTTATCCTCCCGCGCAACGACCGCGGCTTCGCGCACCGCGGAATGCGAAATCAGCGCGCTCTCCACTTCCGCGGGACTTAGCCAGAGGCCATTGACCTTGAAGAGATCATTCGCTCGGCCGGCATACCAGAAGTAACCCTCTTCATCCTGATAGTACTTGTCGCCCGTCCGGAACCACTCCCCGGCAAACACTTCCTTGCTCTTTTCGTGTTTGTTCCAGTAGCCCGCGCATGTGGAATCGCCCTTGATAAGAAGGTCTCCGATTTCGCGGAGCGGCACGTCGTTTCCGCGCTCGTCCACAAGCCTGGCTTCATAGCCGGGGATAAGTTTCCCGCTCGATCCCGGCTTCGCTTCCCCAGGACGGTTCGCGATTACCATCTGCAGCGTCTCCGTCGATCCCAGCGAATCGAGTATTTCGATGCCGAACCTTTCCTTGAACCGCTGAAACAGCGGCGCGGGAAGCGCTTCCCCGGCGGAGATGGCATGCCGTACGCTCGAGAGGTCGAATTCACGGCCGTCTTCGCGGTGGTACTCCAGCAGCGCCGCGTAATTCGTCGGCACCGAGAAAAAGAGCGTCGGCCGGTACTTTTCGATATCGGCGTAAATGCTCGAGGGAACGGGACGCACCGGATCCAGGATGGTCGTCGCGCCGCAGCCGAGAGGGAAGTAGCCGGCGTTGCCGAGGCCGTAGGCAAAAAATAACCGGGCAACGCTGAAGCAGCGATCCCTCTCGTTCATGTTCAGGATTCCTTTTGCGTAAAGCTCGCAGCAGACCACCATGTCGTGATGCAGATGGACGCAGCCCTTCGAAGCGCCCGTACTTCCTGAAGAATAAAGCCAGAAGGCAGGTTCATCCTTGCTTGTGGATGCAGCTTCGAGCCGCCGCGAAGCCGTTTCCATCAATTTTCTGAGCGAGTGGTAATTGCGCGTTGCAGTATTTTCCGCGAGCTCTCCGACAACCACAATCTCTTGCAAATACCTGAGCCGCTCCTTCGGGATTGACTCGACGTGCGGAAGCAACGCCTCGCTGACGAGAGCCACCCGCGCGCGGCAATCGTTGAGAATGTATTCGTAGTCGTGCGGCCTTGCTTGTGTATTCACCGGCACGGCTACCGCGCCGATTTTGATCGCTCCAAAAAAGGAGTACAGGAACTCCGGCGTGTCGAGGAGTAACAGAAGGACGCGCTCCTCCGGCCGCACGCCGAGCGCCAGCAGGGAATTGCCGGCGCGGTTGGTGTTTTCCAAAAGCTCTTGATAGGTAACCCGCACGTCGCCGCATTCGATTGCAACTTTGGCGCCGCGCCCTTCCTGGACGTTGCGATCCACAAAGTGCGTCGCGACATTAAAAATGTCCGGAAGATGAATCAAGAGCTTCCGAGCCTCCCGCCGGGGCATCTGCCGAGCCGGATAATCTCCGTTGCAAACGGGCGGGAGTATAGCACGGCGGAATTACCGTCTCTTTTCTGAAGGAAGCACTGCGCTGATCGATTCGCACGGTCCGTTCAGTGCGTAAACGCGGCGCGCAACGCGAGGGTTCCGCTTTGTATTGAACGAACGGCGAGTGTTTTTAGGCTGGCCGGAACTGAAAATTGTTCGATATTTCGGAGAGGATCACAGGGGCGGCGATGCTGATGCCAAAAGCAGGCCGCCCCTGTGCCGATAGTTGATCAGAGATTCAGAAACTGAAGACGGCGCTGACCGAGATGCGCGTGCAGTTCGCTGTGCCGCCGGAATTGTGCAGGCCGACGTAATCGAACTGCGGACGCAGAGCCAGGCGTGGGAGAACGCCGATATCAGCTCCTCCGCCGACGCTGAAAGCGAAGTTGTTGGACGACGCGCCCAACGCCGTCAGACGCCCATCGCCAGCGAGAAACTGAACGAAAGGAGTCACCTTCGTCGGGTTGTGCATGATGATCCGCGGCCCAAACAGAAAAGTGTACGTGTTGAACGAAACACCGCCGGGAGACGCATGATAGCCGCCGATGTCACCGACGATGCCCAGGAACGGGATTGGCTTGTACGCGATAGAACCGCTGATGCCGTTCTGGTTGAGGTCCGCACCACCGCCCAGGTGGAAATAGGAGTAGCCTACCGAGGCGTCGATGGACTGGGCATGCGATGGTAGGGCGAACAGGAATAGCCCTAAGCTAAGTAGAATCAGGCGTTTCATAGGATGAGATCCTTTCGAGCGTATTTGAGCGTTGAAATGCCGAGCCAAAACGGCGGGGTAAGGGCAGGGTAGGAAGCCGTCCCCCAGGCTCAATTCAAGTTTGACGCAAATTGGGGCTGGCGGCACTCGGGGAGGAAGGCCGAGTTTCTTGAAGTGCAACAGCGCGCTTCCGCGTCAGACAGCGCCGCCGATTGCGGGGAATCGTCCTGACGGGCGATAGTCCCCGGCGCTTTTTCGCGCTCGGCGTACGAATGGTGGAGGCGGGGGGAGTCGAACCCCCGTCCGAAAAGCGCTACGAGCCGAAGCCTACATGCTTATCTCAATTCGGTGTGCGACCCGGCCCTTGCGGGCTAATCGCGCGTTCGCCAGCGGCGCTCGGAATGAGCAAGATGCGCAACCAGCTAGTCCGATGGT
>DATGED010000070.1:0-7859 GCA_035310525.1 Candidatus Acidiferrum sp.
CAACCCCCTCGTCAACCGGACCCGCTATTCACGCTGAAAAATCAACAGCGACCTGCTGCCCCTGTCTCGCGCAATAAAAACAAGCTCCCTTGACCCTCTCTTGAGCATCCATCCACATCTGGTGAGAAATCCGGGCTAGCCTCGCGCCAGCCTGTATTTCGCGCAGATTTTTCACTCCAGCAGGACTTGTCACGCCCTCCCAGACTGTAACGTCTTCCTTCTGGAGGTCTGCAAACGAATATTCGGAAGGTTCGGTTTTCAACAAATAGTCTGTAGACATGCAAGCCCCCGCAATTGATGCGCAATAGTTCCCTATTTTACTTGTTATTTTCTGGCCGCGCTGGCGACCAGTGCATGCTCTTCGAAAAATAACTTCAACGGCCAAAAAAACATAATACGCTTGCAGGAACCTGCGCGATTCTGGCACGATTCGCTGGGCCACGAAGGAAACCAATCGGGAGATAAATCCGGGGAGGCATCGATGGCAGGTTTTTGCAGGAATTGTGGCAAGCCATTGGCTGATGGACAGGGCTTCTGTGCAGGTTGTGGCACGCCGGCGGCGGGTCCGCCGGTTCGTCCCTCCACGGCCCCCCCAACGCCAGCTGCTGGTGCGCCCGCGTTACATCCACAGCCAGGGCCTTCAGCGGCGCCCCCAATGGCTGCTGCCGCTCCGTCCAAGTCTGGAAGCACACTCATCAAGGTGCTGATCGGCTTTGTGGTCGTAATATTCGTATTTGCCGCCCTCGGCATTGCGGGCCTTTGGTATGTCGGCCATCGCGTGAAACAGAAGGTGCACGATATGGGCCTGGACGATATTTCTTCCTCGTCCAATACACGCAAAAGCCCTGTCCTCGGCGGCGCCAGCGCATGCACCTTGCTTTCAAAACAGGACGTGGCCGAGGCCGTGAAGATGGAGGTCGTTCGCGCGGAAGCGCCCGAGGGCGGCGACGCCGGTTGCCAGTACAGCGTCGTGGGAGACTACGTCGACCTCATCGCCAAGCACACCGCACTACTCCAGAAGGATCAAACCAACGATCAGCAGCGTCAGATGATTGAGCAGTTCTCAAAATCCATCGGACACGGTACCGATACTCAAGAAAACAACTCCGCGCATCCTGGCGAGTCGCCCGTTTTTGTTTTCAGTGTGAGCAACAGCGGGGCGACGGCGCAAATGAGCATGACCCGCACCGTCTTCGGCCGCATGGCCCCGGCTTTTACCGACCTGCCCGGGATTGGCGACGACGCCTTCGACATTGGTGGCGCGATGATCCTGGCGCGCAAAGGGGACAAAATCATTCGCGTCATGTACATGATGTGTCCGTGCACTCGCGGCGACGCGGTGCCGCTGGTCAGGAAAATCGTCTCCAATTTGTGAAGGAGTTCAGCGGCCATCTAGCCGGAAGCTTGTTTAGTGTATTACTTCGAGCGAAGCGAGACCTCTTTGGATCGCTGCGCTATTCTTGAGGAGTCTTCTGCTTTTGCAGGTACTTGGACTCGCCCCTTTTATGGCGCCTTCGTGGCCACAACTCCCAGGTCCGCTATGTTGTCTCCCTTTTTCAGCGAAGGAACTGCATTGATATGCAGCACTACACCGGAAACGGGCGCGCGGGGCTCTTGCAACACCTTTCCAAAGTAGTCCGTGATCTTGCCGAGCTTCATGCCTGCCTGCACGTAGGTTCCGCGTTGTAGATACGGATACCAGATTCCCGGGCCATCGGAAATCACATCCTCCACTTTCGAGAGCCACACGGGATTTTCGATGAAATGCGGCTCGCCGGGGATCATTTTCAGATAGCGCATTGTGCTGAGCGTGCCGTTAACAAGCAGAGCGACGTCATCGGTTTCGACGGTGCCGGCGTGGCCGGCCTCAACGACGATGGAAGGCTTGCCGCGCACAGACGAGGTGTTATCGAGATAGCGCGTCGCGTTGGGGTCCGTTGGCCGGTCGCTCCAGATAATGATGTGATCCAGCCCGAACGCCAGCACCATCTGCTTTGATGCGCGATCCTGCGCTTCTTTACCCACGGCGCCCCAGTAGGCGTACGGCCGCAAATTCTCGTCCAGATCTCCGCCATGGTAGTCGATCAGATAGTCGCAGTGGTCCACCACGTCCTTCGTAATCATGTATAACACCCGATCCGTTTGCGTGCCGTCCATTTTCCCCGGGTAGTAGCGGTTCATGCTCTTGTTGTCCACGGGATTCACGTGCGGCACTTTTTGCTCGAACGAGGGAATGTTCACCAGCGGAAGCAAAATCACCGTGCCCGAAACTTCCGCCGGGTCGAGCTCACCAATCAATTTTTCCACCGCAATGATCGAAACATATTCGGTTCCGTGCGCGCCGGTGACGAGCGCCAGAACGGGGCCCGGCTTCGCGCCATTCACCACCACTACGGGAATATTTGTGCCCGCGTCCACTCCCGCCGGCACTTCGATGTAGCCGTTAACTTTTTGTCCGGGAGCCGCCGTGGCAGTTCCAACCGTGAATGCGGGACGCTGGGCAAAGGCCTGAACCGCCGCGAATAAAAGTGCGAGTGCGAAAGCGCTGAGACGATAACGCATCATTGGCCTCCTGACTTGGCTGCTGTGGGCTTGGCTACAGGGGTTGCAGGCGTCGAGTCGCCCTTGACGTAGTGAGCATACCAGGCAAGATACCGCTCGAGGCGATCCTTGATATGAGAGGGCACGGTAAACCCGTGATACTCGCCAGGATACACCACAAGCTCCGTGGTGCGCCCAAGAGCCTTCATGGCTTCATACATCTGCTCGCCTCCAAGGATCGGCACGTTCGCATCGAGTTCGCCGCCCATGAAGAGCGTTGGCGTCGTAATGTTTTTCACGCGGTAGAAAGGCGAGATTTTGTCCCAGACGGCCTGGTGCTCCCAGGGGTAGCCTAGTTCGATTTCGTACTCCTTCTGGTAGTGGTCGTGCCCATAGAAGCTGCTCAGCAGGGCCACGCCAGCCCCGGAAATGGCCGCCTTGAACTTCGTGGTCTGCGCGATGATGAAGTCGGTGGAGATCCCGCCGTATGACCATCCGCCGACGCCAAGCTTGTCCGGGTCGGCTATGCCTTGTTCCAGCGCGTAATCCAGCATCGCCATGTCGTCCTGGTAGTCCTTGTTGCCCCAGTCCGCATAAATGGCCTCGCAGAATTTCTGGCCGTAGCCGGAAGAGCCGCGTGGATTGGGAAGCAGAACGGCGTAGCCGTTGGCGGCGAAGAGCTGGACGAGGTGGTCGAACGAGGCGGAGTACTGGCCGACGGGCCCGCCGTGCGGGTGCAAAATTGTCGGCACTTTTTTAGCCGCGTCGTAATCGACAGGCTTATATAAATAGCCCGCGACCGAGGTTCCATCCTTGCTCTTGAAGTGCACATACTCGGCCTTGGCTATGCGCAACTGTGAGATCAACTCGTCGTTGGTTTTTGTGAGGCGCGTCAGCTCGCCGCCGTTTTGCAGGAAAATTTCATCGGGGCGGTCCATCGTGCTGACTTGCGCCGCAATCTCGCCATTCTTCCCCAGGCTAAAACTCGCGACGGTGAGCCGCCCGCCGATGGGACGCGTGATTTCACCGCCCGTGGCGGGAATACGGCAAAGATTTTGCGTGCCATCATCCTCGGCCGTGAAATAGATGAAATTCCCGTCGGCTGAAAAACGTGGCCGGCGGATGCTGCGATCGAATGAGAGCGTTAGAACTTTTGGTGTCCCTCCCGAAGAGGGGATGATAGCCAGATGTTGCGTCGAGTAATAGAAGAGGTGGGGGTCGAGTTCGGTGACGTAGGCGATCCATTTGCCGTCGGGGGACCACACAGGCTGACTGTCTGGAGCGGGGTTGGTGGTGAGTTGGGTGAGATGCGCGCCTTTGTCGGTATTGTCTGCCTCAACGACCCAGATGTTGGAATCTCGCGACGCATCCGGATCGGGCAGGCTGCGGTTGCTGGTAAAGGCGAGCCGCTTGCCATCCGGGGACCAGGCCGGCTGCGCGTCGTCGAAGTCGCCTGAAGTGATTTGAGTGGAAGTCTTTTTCGTTATGTCGAAAATGAAAAGATGCATCCGGCGCCGATCCAGGTAGCCAATCGTATCTCGCTTGAACTGTAAACGATCGATTACCCAGGGCGGCTGCGTTTTCGGTTTCGCCGGAACGGGCTTGTCTTTGTCTTTCGCGGCTTGCAGATCCTCGGGCTTGGGATCCTGCAGAACCAAAACAAGGCGAGTGCTGTCGGGCGACCACTCAAAATCCCCGACCCCTTGGGGAATCTCCGTCAGGCGCACAGCTTCGCCTCCCAGTCTATTGAGAAGCCAGACCTGGCTTTTGCCGCCATTGCGTGAAGAAGTGAAGGCGAGGTATTTTCCATCCGGGCTCCAGCGCGGATGGCCGGAAGACACGCTTTCGTCGGTCATGGGAAGCGGATCGCCGCCGCGCGTTGAGATCATCCAGATGCGCGTCTCGTTCTTGTCTTCCTTCAGCATTTTGGTGCGGACGGTGTAGGCGACCCACTGGCCATGGGGGCTGAGCTCGGGTTGGCTAACATCGCGGATCTGGAAATAATCGTCGATGGTGATGTTGCGCGGCGCGGCCGAGCCGCGTGACTGCCTTGGAGTTGCCTTTGCGGGGCTGATAGAGAACGCAACGGCTAAGGCCAAAAAGACAGTTTTGATGCGGCGGGCGATGTTCATGCCGAAAACCTCCGGATCAGGCTGACGATAAACCGGGCGAAGTGTATCAGAGGCACGGACGCTGTAGCAAAATGGAAAGTCTTTCAAGAGGAAGGCAGGCTTGCATGTACATACACATGTTTGCGTTTCGATTCAAGGCGGGAGTTACAGAGGAACAAAAAGAAAGAATTGTTGCAGAGATACGGAGATTGAAAAGCGAGATTCCGCAGGTGCTGGAAGCGTGGGTGGGGAGGAATGATTCGCCTCGGGGTCAAGGTTATGAGTTGGGCGGCGTCATGAAATTCGCGGATAAAGCCGCGTGCGATGCGTACGGAGCGCATCCTATGCACCAGAAATTGTTAAGTTGGCTGCTGCCACTGATCGAACCCGTCGAGGTGGATTTTCCCGCGGAGGCGTAGAGCCCGCGCTGACGAAAGCAAGCGCCGAGTCTCGAAGTGCTTGCCCCACCACTGAACGGTTTCGGCGAAGCACCCGCCAGCAATGCCTCAGTCGTAGCGAAGGGCGATGAGTGGATCGAGCTTGGAGGCGCGGTACGCGGGCCAGAAGCTGGCCAGGGTCGCGACGACAGATAAAAGTACGACCGCGGCCAAAAGCGTAATGGGGTCGCGCGGCTTAAGGCCGTAGAGCATTGATTTAGCGGCTTGGGCCGAGCCAAATGCGAGTCCGGCACCGATCAGCAGACCTGCTACCGTCAGCACACCAGCTTCGCGCAGGATCAACCGCAAGACATGACCGCGCTCCGCGCCGATTGCCATGCGAATTCCGATTTCCTTCGTCCTCTGAACGACCATATAGGAAATGACGCCGTAGAGACCGATAGCAGCAAGCAGCGCTGCGAGGAATCCGAAAAAGCCGGAAAGAGTGGCCATCAACTCATCCTGCAGCAAAGAATCATGAATGCGCGTCTTGAAAACCTTAAAGTCGAGATCGATGCTCGGATTTGCATCAGCAATGGTTTGCTTGGTCGAAGCGATGAGACTGGCTAACGGAAGAGACGAACGAATCAGGATGTGGCCGTCGGGGTCGGGATGCTCCTGCTGCGTTGCGGGGAAATACATGAAAGGAAGGAAATCCTCGTGCATATCCTGGAATTTGTTATCGCTAACGACTCCGACAATTTCGTAAAGCGGGCGCGGCTTCCCTGGCGGCTCGTGAATGCGGAATCGTTTGCCGAGGCCGTCACCGCTCTTGAGAATCTTGCGGACAAAGGATTGATTGACGATAGCCACCTTCACTGAGGTGGCTGTGTCTCTCTCATTGAAATCCCGGCCCGCCAGAAGAGGCGTGCCGATGGTCTGGAAATAGCCTGGACCGAGATAATTGAGCCAGGCAACCCCTGCGTCTTGATCGGAGCCATCGTTGATGACGTTATCATTCCAGGTGCTGCCGCCAAAAGGAACCAGCATGGCGCTGGCGACGGACTCGACGCCGGGCATGGCCTGCAAGCGCTTGACGAGGTCGAATTTATACTCCGTATAACGCACCTCGGGGAGCTGCAATTTCTGAAAATCGACGGTGGTGATCAGGATGCCCGTCTGCTGGAAGCCGACGTTCAGAGTCGTCAAGTTTCGCAAACTCCGGACAAACAGCAGCGCGCCCATCAGAAGGACCACAGAGAGCGCCACTTGCGAAACAACCAGGATGCGACGCAGGCTGAAACGCTCGCGGCCGCCGGACGAACCACGGCTCCCTGACTGAAGCAATGTGGCTGGTTCGGCGCGTGTGGCGCGCACAGCGGGCGCAAGTCCAAAGGAAACGGTTGTGATGACCGCGAGCGAGGTCGTGAAAGCAAGCACGCGCCAATCCATGCCCAGATCAAGGAGAATCTGATTCTGCGGAGTGCTGATGAACGCGACAAGCATGCGGCTCACAGCGAAGGCAAGAAAGAGGCCGAAGATCGCTCCCGCCGCGGCAAGCAGGAGACTCTCGGAGAGCAACTCGCGAACCATTCGCCAACGCGAGGCTCCCAGCGCGCGGCGGATGGTGATCTGCCGTTCGCGCGCACCGGCGCGAGCAAGCATAAGGTTCGCAAGGTTAGCGCAGGCGATCAGCAGGACCAGTCCGGAAATTCCGAGCAGCAACCAGAGAGGAGTCTCGGAGTCCTGGCGCAATTCCGAAAATCCGGTGCTCGCGGAAAACGCTCCCAGCTTGTATTCAAGATATTTCTTTACCTGTCCGGCGTCGTACCTTTCAGGGATCGTCTCTTGAAGGATGGAGGGAGTGACCGCGGCGATTTGAGCGTTTGCGCGTTGGATGGTCCACCCTGGCTTCAGCCGGCCGATTGTGGCCAGCCACCAGGCATGACGCAAGGCGAGGCGATTGTTGCGCGGGCTAAGGATGGGCTCGACGCAAATCGGAACCGCAACGTCAAACGTATCGCCGATGGATATCCCGTTGAAACCCGGGGGCGTCACGCCGAGAATTTCAAAGGAGTTGCCATCTAAAGTCAGGCGTTTACCAATTACAGACGGGTCGCCTCCAAAGTTTCGCTGCCAGAAGGCATAACTTAGATTGGCGCCGCCGAGAGGGCATCCGGGCTGGTCGTCTTCGGGGCCGAGCAAACGCCCAAGAACGGGCTGGATGCCAAGCACATGAAAAAAATTCCCGTCTACGCGGATACCATTTGCGTAACGCACCTCCCCGCCCGTAGCCAGATTGAATCGTTGGTTGGACCAGACCGCGAGTTCGGCGAAACCCTCCTGGCGCTTGCGGATTTGCTCCCACATGGGAAAAGTGATCTGTGCATACTGGCTCGAAAACTGGCCGGATCCCCAGTGGCGATCGGCGATGCGTATGGTGCCCAGTTGTCCGGGATCCTTGACAGGAATGGTGCGCAAGCGGATCGAGTCGATCAGCTGGAAGATTGCGGTGTTTGCGCCGATGCCAAGGGCTAGAGTCAGGACGGCAACAATTGTGAATCCGGGGCTAAGGCGAAGAAGCCGGAAGGCGTGGCGAAGGTCGCGCCAAAGGTTGGTCATCCGAACCTCCTGAAGGTATCAGACGAGGAATACCTCCAAAGGTTCCGTCGAACCGTAAACTGCGACCCTAGCCCGGATTTCTCACCAGGGTTGAGCAAAAGAGGCTTGATTTGAAGTAGAAAAAGGCCGCTTTCTCAGGCATAACTACGTTGTCTAGGCGAAGTAAATGCCAAGAGAAGGGCGGCCTTTCTAATGACAGAGTGTAACC
>DATGED010000071.1:0-9422 GCA_035310525.1 Candidatus Acidiferrum sp.
AGTATTGCCCGGAGTTCCCGGATCGTTTCGGCTGCATTCAAGACAGCCAGGCTTTTTCGCAGGGATTTTTTCGCTGGTACAATGAAGAACACCGCCACTCCGGCTTGGCATTGCTCACGCCGGCCATGGTCCACTATCAGCAAACCGCGCTCATCCTCGAACAGCGTCAAACCGTTCTGGATGCCGCTTATCGAATCCATCCCGAACGCTTCGTGCGTCAGGCCCCCAAACCAGCAGCGGTCCCAACCGAAGTCTGGATCAACAAACCGCTCAACACACAAGAAAACACTCACTAAATTCCGTGAGCACTGGTCTCAAACTTGTTGACACGCGCCGGGCTCGGCCTCCGATTCTACCTGGCGAGTATGTTCTATTCGCGGTTACAGACACTGGTCATGGCATGGATGCCGAAACGAAAACGCGCATTTTCGAGCCGTTCTTCACAACCAAGGAGCAGGGCAAAGGAACTGGATTGGGCCTCGCCACCGTTTACGGCATCGTTAAGCAGAGCGGCGGCTGCGTTTGGGTGGAGTCTGAGCCGGAGAAAGGGGCGCGATTCGAAGTCTACCTCCCACGAGTCGGCCAGGCTGCGGAGTCTTCTGAGTGTGAGGAAATTGCGGTCACTCCTGTTCGGCGGCGCAAGATGGTGCTAGTTGTGGAAGACGAAGACGGGGTCAGAGAACTTGCTTCCGAATTTTTGGAGTCGGCTGGCTACGCGGTGCTTACGGCCAAGGACGGTACGGAAGCTCTCGCCATCGCCGAACAGTCCGACGAGCCGATCCATCTGCTGCTTACCGATGTCGTAATGCCCAAGATGCGAGGACCGGAACTCGCCAAACGACTAAAGGGCCTTAGGACCAAGATGAGGATCGTTTACATGTCCGGCTACCTCGAATATAACAGAGGCAATGATGACTTCTTGGAGGAGGGTTTCTTCCTTCAAAAGCCCTTCTCGCGCGATACGCTGGTGCTCAAGGTGGGCGAAGCCTTGAGAAACAATTCTAAATTGAGAACCTGATCTCATTTCTTCTGTCTTGAATTTGCCCGAGTGCTGCTGGGCTGGCTTGCGCTGGGGTTAGAGTTCCGGGATCGCGCAGTCAAATGGGCCTAGCGCTACCGATTACTCAGTCGCGCAACTTCTCTATCCACTTCTCCAACATTAGCTGGTAGTTCCGAACACGGGCAAATTTCCCCCCAAGGCTTCATAGGCCGGTGATTTGACGATTTAACAAATCCAACTGAACAGCCCGGGCTTCCTCGAAGTGCCTCTCTAGGCCGAATATCTTGCATCGAACCGCGACAACGACCTCAATTTGAAAACGACGAGCAGTCGCACCAGGAGAACCTGCCAGTTGCCATAGACGATACGCAACATCTTCTTGAGCGTCGAACTGAATAAGCACGGATCGCTGCGCTGGAACCGACCAGCCTCCTTCCGCATCCTTGCTGATTTTTTGTCCGTTGCTCCACAATGAAATACCTGTGACTGCTATGTCGTACTTCGAATGATTTTCTATCTGGATTGCGTAATTGTGATGGTGTCCACTGTCTGTTGAGATCGAGAGGAGAACAGAGTCGGCTTTTTTTAGGCGCTCCTCATCTGCGATCTGTTCCCACTTGTCGGCCATGTGCGGCTATCTTATCAGTAATTATGGGCGGCCCGGACCACTATGAGCTTGCGCACACCTTCAACGTTCAGTTCTCCACGTCCAAGAAGTTCGAGTATCTGGTCTGCGGTCAGCGTGGGCATGGATCCAAGCGACGTCGAAAAACGCTTGGGACCGAGGGGTGCAGGGCCGAGCGCGAAACCTAGACGTGGCACTGCGCCCGGTGTGGCGCCGTAGGAATCGAACTTGACCAGTTCGCTTGCGAACCACACACCCGCCTCCAGCACGTTTCCATTGGGGGATCTGTGAATGTAGGCAGCCAGACTAACAATCCTGAGCGGTACTGGTGTCGGAACAGAAGTGGAACTTTCCGTCCCGGCAAACAGCCCTTTCGACTTCCATACTCCAGATGCAGCCGGCAAATGGTCGAGCGAGTGATTATCAATCGACGGTGGGAGTGGTAGAATCCCGGTTCCATGTTTTGCACTTCGTGTGGGGCAGCGGCGGCGGATACGGCGCGATTTTGCGCCAAATGCGGTACGCCCCTCGAAAGCGATCCAAACGCGACGTTCCTTGCTGATGAGCCGGAGGCGGACGGGAATCTGGAGACCATACCTCCGGGCCAGACGCGGAAGCCGTCATCGCCGTCGGAGGCAACTCCGAAACCACGCACAGCGAGTGCCCCTTCCCCGCGGCCGCGCGTGTCGCCCTCCAGCAGCAATCCTGTATTGACCAGTTCGGGTGCGATCGGCGGCGGGCGCTTTGCGCCGGGCACCATGGTGGCAGAGCGCTACCGCATTGTGGCGCTGCTGGGGCGCGGAGGGATGGGCGAGGTGTACCGCGCCGATGATTTGAGACTCAGCCAAGTGGTGGCCATCAAGTTCTTGCCGGAAGCGCTTTCGCAGGATGCCCCGGCGCTGGCGCGATTCCATTCGGAAGTGCGCATCGCGCGGCAGGTGTCGCACCCGAACGTTTGCCGGGTTTTCGATATCGGGGACGCAAATGGCGTGCCGTTCCTGACGATGGAATATGTGGACGGGGAAGATTTGTCTTCGCTGGTGCGGAGAATCGGACGGTTGCCGCAGGACAAAGCGACGGAAGTTTCGCGGCAAATTTGCGCGGGACTGGCGGCGGCACACGAACGCGGCGTGGTGCATCGCGATTTGAAGCCTTCGAATGTGATGCTGGACGGGGCGGGCAAAGCGCGCATCACGGATTTTGGGCTCGCGGGCATCGCGGCAAATATTCAGTCCGCGGAAGTGCGCGCGGGAACGCCGGCATACATGGCACCGGAACAGCTTGCGGGAATAGAAGTCACCTTCAAGAGCGACATTTATTCGCTGGGGCTGGTGATGTACGAAGTGCTGACCGGCAAGCGCGCTTTTGCGGCGAACACTCTACCGGAGTTGATGAAGGCGCGCGAGGATGGCACAGTCACCAATCCTTCAACGCTGGTGAAGGATCTGGATCCGCTAGTCGAACGCGTGATTTTGCGATGCTTGGAAAAGGATTCAGCGAAGCGGCCGGCCTCGGCGCTGCAGGTGGCAGCCGCGCTGCCGGGAGGAGATCCGCTGGCCGCAGCGCTGGCGGCTGGAGAAACGCCGTCGCCGGAAATGGTGGCGGCTTCGGGAGAGACGGAAGGCTTGCGCCCTGCCTGGGCGGTGAGTTTGCTGGCGTTGGTGGCGCTGGTCCTGATTGGCTTCCTGTTTCTGGCGGACAAATTCAAGCTGAACAATCTGGTGGCGCTGGAAAACTCGCCGGATGTGTTGCGCGCACGGGTACGGACTACTCTCGCGGATTTCGGTTATAGGCAAGAGCCGGAAGATTCCGCGTCCGGTTTTGGTGTGGACAACGATTACATCAACTATCTCGCAAAAAATCGTAAAGACCGTGATCGATGGAAGGCGTTGCAAGATGACCTTCCCGCTTCGCTTTTGTTCTGGTACCGCCAAAGTCCCCGGGATTTGGAGGCCAGGGGTTTTTACACGAGCGGTGGAGGCGGAGCAGTGACGCCGGACGATCCGCCGTCGGACATCTCTGGGATGATTTTCGTGGTTGTGGATACGCAAGGCAGGCTTTTGCATTTCGAAGCAGTGCCGCCGCAAAAAGATTCCGCGGTAGCACCGGACGGCGCGGTGATGGATTGGTCGCCGGTGTTTGCGGCGGCCGGGTTGAATCCCGCGGACTATCGCAATGCGCAGCCGGAGTGGACTCCGCTATTGTGGGGCGACACGCGCGTAGCCTGGACGGGAGTGTCGCCCGGACATCCGGAGATCGCGGAGCGCGTGGAAGCAGTTGCCTATCGCGGCAAACCTGTGTACTTCGACGTGGTCTATCCGTGGTCGCGCGCGGAGCGGCAACAGGCGGAAAGTTCGACCGGGCATCAGAAGTTCGCAGCAGTGACGCTGGTGGCGCTGTTTCTCGGGTCGCTGGCAGCGGGTGTTTTTGTGGTTTACCGTAACTTAAAGATGGGCCGCGGCGACACGCGTGGGGCGGTACACGTGGGATGCTTTACGTTTTTGACCTTTCTAGCGGCGTGGACGCTACGCGCGCACCACGTGTGGGCGGGAAGTGAGATTGCGCTGTTCATTATGGCGCTCACTTGGGCTTTGCTGGTGACCGCCCTGGCGTGCACGTTTTATCTGGCGGTCGAGCCTCACGTGCGGCGGCGGCACCCGCATTTGCTGGTATCGTGGAGCCGCTTGCTGGCGGGGCAGCTCCGCGATCCGGTGGTGGGGCGTGATTTGCTGATTGGCGCGGCGTACGGCGTGTGCCTGACGCTGTTCGAGGTGTCCGACAGTCTGCTGCTGCCGTTGTTCGGGAAAATGCCCCCCGCACCGAATTTGCTGGCGTCCGACGCGCTGAATGGGGTGCGGTACGCGGTCGGTTTGCTGTTTTTGTACCTGCTGATCTATGTGCTTTACGCTTTGCTGGTTTTCTTTCTGCTGTTTCTGCTGCGGTTGATCGTGCGCAAGGATTGGATCGCGGCGCTGATTGTGGTTTTCCTGGGAGCGGCGACGAACACCGGAGGAGACTACCCGTGGTTCACGTTTTGTGCCGCGGCGGTAATTTGGCTTTCGCTGGTTCTGGTTTTGAAGAAATTCGGATTGCTGACGATGGTCGTTGGCCTGGTGGTGCAGAATGTCCTGGTTGTATTTCCGGTGACCTCGCATCTTTCGCGCTGGTATGCCAGCGAAGCGCTGACCGGGGTTCTGGCAATTGCCGCGATTGCCGCTTACGGGTTCCGGAATTCGCTCAACGGGAAAGCCCTGTTTAGTAGAGAGGCGCTGGAAGGTTGAATCTAACAGCGCTCACTTAAGCACCCTCGCTTCATGATGGGCTACATCGAAGTTACCCGCTGGGAAAATGCTGAACGGCGCGTGCGATCGCCGTAACTTCGACTGTCGTAAAAATGTAGCACTAATTGTGATCAATTGAGGGAAAATGCGAACGAACGGTGAACAAAGAAGGAGAAAGGGATTCGTCGTGTTTAGTCGCAACTTGCTGATTTCCTTCGATTAGGGCCAACTCCGGCAAGTTCTGATGAAGTTGGTTGATCGGCTGCAGAGCCTTGCAGAGTTCTCTCTCACTGTTTCAAGTAACGAAGCGCAACACATCCAACCGTTACGACTAGCAGCAGAATTGATGGCGTGCATCTCGATCGCGATCGGCACTCGAAACTCGGAAATGCACTAGCTGAAATGGTGCGATTGATCCTTACACCTGCGAGCAACCGCGGTTGAGATGCGGACGCTCGGTCTCCAAGGCCGACGACCGCCACCATTCCGTGCCCGAGTCATTACTTCCGCCTGGTCGACGATCCGCCCGGAAGGCTCTTTTGCCTCCCGTTTCTGCCACAGGCGCCAAGGTGAACGCCGCATGGCGCACGGGTCAAAGATACGCACCACATGCTATAAGAGACCAATGCGCCGACACGATTACGCGCCCCGGCCCGCGCACATTAAATGGCTCCTCGATTCTGACCCGGCCATCCGTTGGCAGGTCATGCGGGACCTCACCGGTGAAGCCCCCGACGCGATTGCCCCTGAGCGGTCGCGCATCGCAACCGAAGGCTGGGGAGCCCAACTTCTCGCCTGCCAATCTCCTGCCGGCAACTGGGGCGGCGGACCGAAGTGGGACCTTATTACCCTCAACTGTCTCGTCGTCTTGAAGGACCTCGGTCTCGATCCCGCCAGCAGGCAGGCTCGCAAAATGATCGACCGCGTCGACAAGCGGCTCGTATTCAAGCCCCTCAACAACCGGCCTTACCTTCACGGCGAAACGGAGCCCTGCATCAACGGCAGAATCCTGGGCATCGGCGCGTATTTCAAGGAGCCGAACGACGCACTGGCCAATCAACTCCTGGGCGAGCAGCTCGAAGATGGCGGCTGGAACTGCGAAGCATGGCCCTTCTTGTCGCCGAAACGCCCCCCCAGCCGGCGCTCTTCGTTCCATACCACCATCTGTGTGCTCGAAGGACTGCTCGAACACGAGCGAGCAGGGCGCAAATCGGCAGCCGTCACTAAGGCCCGCAAGAGGGCTGAGAACTATCTGCTCGAGCGCCGCATGTTCCGCTCGCTTCGAACTGGCAGAGTCATCGACAAACGCTGGCTGCGCTTTTCGTTCCCGACGTTTTGGCACTACGACGTCTTGCGCGGACTCGATTATCTGCGAAATGCAGGAATCAAACCCGACACCCGCGTGCGTGAAGCCATCAAAATCGTAATGGCTCGCCGCCACCAGAACGGGCGCTGGCCGCTGAACCTCCTTCATCACGAACACATTCCATTGCAGATGGAGACCGATGTCGGCAGCGCAAGCCGCTGGAACACACTGCGCGCACTCCGCGTCCTGCGTTGGTACAACAACTCAACGCGTTAGTTGTGAATTGGGCGTGCTCGCGCTATGGCTTGGGTCAGAATGTTGCCGCGAATCTCTCATGCGGAACGGGTGACGGGCAACTCGGAAGTTATCAGTTGGCCGTTCCCCTGCAACGGTTTCAAACACCGTTGTAGTCACATAGCTCTGGGGAACGGCTGTTAATGAAACAGGTCTTCTGCTGGTCCTATGACTATCGCTTCCAAATGTCCCCGATTATTCGGCAGAGAACCGAATGGTGCCCGGCCTTGCCGGTCTAAGGCCCAATTCGTGGCAACGGTCTACAAGACGGTTGCAGAGGTATTGCGTGGACGGAAGCCCAACCCTTCGGTTATGACACCTACATAGACCTCACTGGCACAGCCTTCGGGTAAAAACCGAAGGGTTGAGAATTTTCTCAGCCCACTCGGGCTATCCCGTCAGAGTGAAGATTGCGAACAGTCTCACGAGTTGGGTCACTCACGAACTTGCTTAAGACTCGTACGCTAGCGCAACTCACTCGAATCGTCCCCGGGCAACTCCGTAGCTTGCCCGCCTTTCAGCAACCCCGCAATCCGCTCTTTGTCACCAAACACCGCGCAATAGCGAAGGTTGTCCATCCGGAACAATGATTTCCACTCACAAAAGCTGATGGTCCGCGACCTATTCTTCAGAATCCCCAGCACTTCAAGCTGCGGCCAGCCAACTTGCTCCACAACGTTTCGGAACCGTTGTCCTGCCGCCGCTGCTCGTTCGTGGCTCGCGTTGCGAAGCCGTTCCCAAGTTGCATCGTCCGTGGACCGGGGTTTCAACTCCACAGCAACCTCCAGATCGTTCACCCGCTTCGCTTCCGACAGGTAGCTGCCAAAAACAACTACGGACTCGACCCGGTACGCCAAATCTTGGCGATCGTTTACGGCTTTCACTCGATCCAACAGCTCCCCGAGAACAGTTCCCGCGGACGCGCGCTTCACCGGCCTACCCGCCTTTGCCATTCCCAAGGCATTTCCTAGAATCGTCGTTTCGTAGCACACCATCTTCTTGTCGTGTTGAAACTCACAAGGGCTAATCATTTTAAGTTTCCGCAAAGCGTCCAGCACGTTCTGGGCTCGCCGCTTGCTCATCGAAAACTCTCCCATGAGCGTTCGGTAGTTCACGTTTTCGCTGTAACGCCGAAAATAGTTTCGCAGGCGCAAGCCGTCCACGCCCGCGATTCGATCTCCGCGGTCGAGTTTCATGGTTGTACCTCGCCGACACCCGTCAGTTGCTTCCCGCCTATCGCTCTCGAATCTTCGCGACAAAACCCCGCACGATCTCAAACCCATCGGAGAGACTCACATCGAGGCTGCATTCCCGAGACAGTGCTGCAAAAAACCGGTGCCCACTCCTCTGGCGGCGGTTCGAGTTCTTCCGGCACATCGTGTGTCGCTCTCCTCGCGAACGTCGCTCCGAGCGCAAGCTTCACTCTGGATTTGTCGAGCGTCTCCCGCCGGATCAGAAGCGTCATGTCGATCAGGTCTTTGGTTCTGGTGTTCGCCCGCTCACCACGCGGGAGCGAATAGGCATGGAGTTTCTCTGCGAATTGCTGTTCCCCGGAAATTACCGGAAAGGACGGCGCCTCGATGCCGCCAAAGGCCAGCCAGTCCCGCCCTTCCACCACGTCCAGCGGCTCCAGCACTTCGTCCCCGATACCAATGTCCACGTGAAAGCGCGCGAATTCCCGCCCATCCATGTGCGCCTCGATGGGGTAACGGCTGCCGCCTTCCGGTGCACCGTCCAATTCTTCCCGCGCTTCGCCAACGAGGAATTCGAAATAGTCATGGAGATCCGCCCCCGCCGCTTCCTGCAGCATCACGCGGACCTCCTCGCCCCGCTCTTTCGGATTTTTCGGCAGACGCGTTCCGTCATGCATCGTCAAATCGATGTCCTTCGTCGTCCGCGCTGAACGAATGCGCAGTTCCATCGCATATCCACCCTTGAGCACCCATGGATAGTTCGCCTTCGGCCCCTTCGAGAACAGTCTTGCCAGCAAGCGGTCGAAAGCGACTTGCCGGCGGAGCCGCTGGAGGTCTGTTTTCTCATCCCGCGCCCGTGCTTGCAGCCGTGCCTCCAACGCCGCGCGGAACGCGCCGGCCGTTTTGTATTGTTTTGTTTCGTCCATCAGCGCTGCCGCCCGGCCAGCTTTTGCAGCAAGTTTCGCACGTCGGTGTCTGACAGCGCGTCGATTTGTTTGCGGGTGAACAGTCCGCGACGGAGCGCTTCCTCTACCGCCTTCCGAAGCTGGCTTCGATCCACGCGGCCGGTCCTCGCGACATCCGCGATCGTGCGCAGCGGACGCGTCGCTCGCACCCCGTGCATCTCCTGAACATCTTCTCCGGCCAGGTCCGCCCTGTGAAGCTCCAGAATTTCCGGAATCCGGCTGTTGCGGCGGAAGTGTCTCGGAACGGTCATCTGCAGCTTCGAAGGCATGACGTCGGAGAGTTCGTGGAGGCTGAGAGCCGTTTCGTGACTGTAGGTCCCTTCGGGAACCTCCTTGCGGTTTTGCGACCACAGGTACCACAGCATTAGATCCGGCCGATCACCGGTCGGAAAATCGGCCAGCCGATAGATGCCGCGATACTCCCGCATCCAGTTTCCGGCCCGCACGTGGTAGGCGTGGGTTTTCTCGGCAAAGCCCGCGTGAATCGCCTGCTTCGTCGTGAAAAAGCCCTGCTGCGCCTGAGCGACTCCCGAGAGCCGCCGCTCCGCTTCTTTATAAGGTCCGGGCATTTGCACAATCCCCTAACTTTCTTGGGGGATTATGCACCCATGAGCTTTCTCCTGCAATCACTTTCCTGATGGATCGAATATTCCTCACAGCTCGTTATCTAGTTGTTTTTAAAACTCTTACAGAAACTGCCCTTCCTGGCTAAACCCTGCGCCTGATCCGCCCGCTTCTCCTGTGCAAGGGTCTTCGCT
>DATGED010000072.1:0-84232 GCA_035310525.1 Candidatus Acidiferrum sp.
ACTTGCAGCGCCACGTGAGCAATCGGCAGGAGACCAATCTCGGCCATCGTCCCTCCTGCCCCATCAGAAAACACCTACCGCCCCTCCTTGTCGACCCCTCGAAGCACAATCTGTGCCGAGGATGTCAACAGAGCCACCAACACTTAGGGAAATTGCCACAAGTGTTGATTCTAAAGGACTTCAGAATTGCTCCAGAATTGGGCATTTCTTAAGACCCCGGTGCGTCCATGGAAGGTTCTGGAGTCCCACGAGCCGTACAAAAAGAAAGCGCGGCAAAATGGCTGCCGCGTCCAGAAAATCATAGTCTTACCTGTTGATAATGGTACATTATATTACTATAAAAGTCAAGGGAAATTTTGCCACATTCCGGCCGGACCATCGCCCTTCCCAAGAGTGTGGATTTCATCTCGCAGTAGGACCAACCGGCAAGCGCTCCTCGCCCGCTGGAAGCCACTGATTAAGAGCTGCGATGTCAGGCAGCAATGCCAGTGCGCCGAGTTCGTGAAATCGAACGCCGAGCTTGCGGTACCCGGGCGTGACCGGCGGCAGAATAGCCATAAAAGGCACTTGGGCATCGCGAGCGGCGAGCGCATCGTCGATGTTATCGCCAACGTAAAGCGCCGTCGCTGGATCTCGCCGGCCCAGGATCTTCAGCAGCCCGTCCGGGAAAGGCTTCTTTCGCTTCACGTCGTCCATGGTGACAATCCTGCGAAAGTATTTCGTGCCCGGCCAATGGTCGAACGTATACGAAAATTCCTGACGCGTGCGCCCGGTGAATAGATCGAGTTCAAACCGGCGGGCCCATCTCTCGATCTGCCGTGCCGAAACAAGCAGCTTTTCCTTGCGAACATTGCCCGGCCGGCCGTTTTTCCCCCAGTAGAACTGTTGAAAGGCCTCTCGCGCCTCTTCGTAAGATGTTGGCCTTCCCAGCGCCGTGGCCCAATTCGAGACCATGTTCCAATCATCGTTGTTGCCAGGCTTGCTCTTCCATTTATGAAGCTGCGCCCACGTGACTCGTTTGCCCGTCAGAAATCGCATCGTTTCAAGCCCGGAGAGCCAATAGGAGCGCCGCACGTCTATTAGCACGCCATCAACATCGAAGATCAGGATTTCCGGAACGGCGGAAAGTTTCTTGCGGCGGAGTGCCAATATGGGTCTCTCCTTAACGCGCGCAGCCACATTCGCTGCGAACTTTTCCGGGCCGGCGTATCAGCATGCACGCCAAGTCCAGAATGACAGCTGGCTGACAGAAGAAGTGTCCACGCTCCGCACGTTGCGGTCAACACGGCAAGGGAATTGTCGCATCATGGCTGTGAGCTTGAAGTGGTTCAAGGGGGGAGGCAGTTAGCTATACCGTTCGGTTCCTATCGCGAGAAAAAGTCGGTGTGCAGTAGTTCGCTTTATTTCTTCTGCATCAGGGTTTCCGCGGCGCGCCGTGCTTCCAAACGGCGCGCCACGTAGAGCTCCAGCAAATGATCAAGTTCCTGAGGCCGAATCGGTTTAGTGAGATACCCATCCATGCCGGCCGCCAGGCATTTCTCTCGATCTCCCTTCATGGCGTGCGCTGTCAGTGCAACTATCGGCTGGTGGACTCCACTGATTTTTTCATTTTTACGAATGACGCCGGTCGCCTCGATCCCATCCATCTCGGGCATCTGAACATCCATAATGACTAGATCAAAGCTTTCTTTCTCCAGCGCCTTCAATGCTTCCAAACCGGTGGCGGCCACGACAACGCGGTGTCCTCTTTTCTCGAGCAAGCGCACGGCCAGCCGCTGATTGACAAGATTGTCCTCCGCAAGAAGCACGCTCAAGAATGCGCCCGGCTCACGCGCGTCCTGCACAGAGAAGCGAGTGATCAAAGGGATCGCACCCTCACGTTCACGAGCTCCGAGTACACGAGCGACCGCCTCCCGCAATTCGGATTGTCGGATAGGCTTAAGCAAGTAGGCAGCGACTCCGAGTTTCTCGCACCGAGCCGCATCGCCGCGGTGTCCCGCCGAAGTGAGCATCATGATCGTGGCTGTGGACAACTCCGGCCGTTGCCGGATTTGTTCGACCAACTCGAATCCATCCATGTCTGGCATATGCATGTCCGTCAAAATCAAGCCATACCGTTCCCCGGCTTCAAGAGCGGAGGACAATTCCGCAAGGGCTGCCTTGCCCCCTTCGGCCAAAGTCGGCTTCATCTGCCAGCGCAGCAGCATCCCTTCAAGAATCCGGCGGTTCGTCCGGTTGTCGTCCACCACCAGGACCTTTACACCGCGCAACAACTCCGGCGGAGCGATGGCCCCCACCTTAATCTCGCTCGCGTCCGCCGCCTCGAGCCGCACAGTGAAGTGAAACTCGGTTCCCCGGCCAACCTCGCTCTCCACCCACATTTTCCCACCCATCATTTTCACGAGCCGCATTGAAATGGTCAGTCCCAGGCCCGTGCCCCCGTATTTTCTCGTTGTGGAGGAATCCGCTTGGGAAAACGCTTTGAAGACTGTTTCGAGCTTATCAGCGGGAATTCCGATTCCCGTGTCCGCTACGGTGAACCGGCAGATGTACTCCGCACCCTGCTTGCTCTCCACATGGACTCTCACGGCAACCTCTCCCGCGTCCGTGAACTTGATGGCGTTCCCCACGAGGTTGACCACGATTTGCCGCAGCCGGCCAGAATCTCCGCGCGCAATCTCGGGGACCTCCGGAGCGACTTCGCAGAGCAATTCGAGTCCTTTTTCGTCGGCCCTCAGCGCCAGAGTTTTCAGCGTGGACTCCAGACTTTCGCGCAGATTGAAATCGACAGCCTCCAGATCGATCTTACCGGCCTCAATCTTGGAAAAGTCCAGGATGTCATTGATGACGGTCAAAAGACTATCCCCGGACATTTTTACGGTTTCCAAATAATCTCGCTGCTCTGGCGTGAGCTCCGTCTCGAGCGCGAGATCCGTCATACCCATGACGCCATTCAGCGGGGTGCGAATCTCGTGGCTCATGTTCGCCAGAAATTCGCTCTTGGCGCGGCTGGCCGCTTCCGCGGCTTCGCGCGCCATTTTCATTTCTTCTTGCACCTTCTTGAGATGAGTGATGTCGTGGCCAATGCCCACCAATCCCGTAACTCGCCCGGTCTTGTCTCTCAGCGGCACCTGAGTGGTCATAATCTCGCTTTGGTTGCCTTGAGCATCCAGCCCTTTCTCTTCACGGTTAATCACCGCTTCGCCCGTGCGAATTACCTTCTGTTCGTCTTCAAGGAATGTTTTGGCCAAATCGCGAGGATAAAAGTCAAAATCACTCTTTCCCAGCAATTCCTCGGGCGACTGGGCACCCATTTGCCGGGCTACGGCAAGGTTAGCGAGCAAGAATCGGCAGTCCGCATCTTTTACGTACATAAAATCGGGAACGTTGTCGATCAACGCTCGCAGTATTTGGCGTTCTCCTGAAAGGGCCTCTTCAGCCTTCATTCGCTCATTGACCTCCTGCTGCAACTCCTGGGTGCGAGCCTGGACGCGGTGTTCGAGCTCGTCCTTGGCAACGCGAAGCGCGGCGTCGCGCTCTTGAATTCGCTCCAACATTTTGTTGAAGGAACCGATGAGCGTACCCACTTCATCCTCGCCCCGTGAGACAGCGCGAAGCGTGTAGTCCTCCTTCGCTGTGACTCTCGCCGCCAAGTGTGCCAGATGCAGGATGGGCTCCGTGACCAGGCGCAAAAGCCGCGAGGACAAAAAGTAGGTGACCATTACGGATAGCAATATGATCAACGCGGAAATTTCTGTGAATTGCCGGACATTGGCTTGCAAGGCGCCGAGGTCTGAGATTATGACAATCGTTCCGATTTTCTCGCCCCCCAGTGAAACGGTCCTGAAGAGTGTGAGCGAGTCTTGGCGGAATACGGCTTCACCTTGTTGCCAAACAGGCATCGCGAACTCACTGCCACTCCCCTTGCGGAGATATTTGGCAAATGCTTCTCCATGACTATCGTAGAGACACGCTGCGATTATGTGACTCTCCGCCTGGAGCCCGGCCAGCATATCCTCGGCGGACTTGCGGTCCTTGAAAGTCAGCGAAGCGCCTGTGTTTGCCCCCAGGGTATCGGCGAGAACGGAAAGTTCACTGGTCATCGAATCGCGAAACCTTCTCTTTTCGAAAGTGTCAAAACTCAGGCATGCAAGGGCTAGCCCGGTGAGACTCGTGCAGACGATGACCATGGTCAACTTTCGTTGAATGGATGAATTCCGCATGGACCACATTTCAAGTTTCCTTTGCGCAGGCTAGCTGCTTTCCCGGCCAGAGACACTTTTGCTTCCTCTTGAAGCGCGTGCACTTCGGGTACCGAATGTTGCGGCATACTCCTAAGACAACGCGTTTAGTTTCAGCGTGTTAGTGACTGTACACTGTTTGCGCAATTTCCTAAATTGAGCCGCCCACCCTGGTGTGTACCATTGTGGTGCAAGGTGAGTTCCAGACCTCGCCGAAGCTTTTCTCTCTGGCTGTCTCACGGAGAAACCCGGCTTTTCGAACTTCGGTATGATTGCTGCGACCGAAAAGGCCTTGCTACAATCACACGCAGCTACGCGGCGGCGCTGAAAGAGGATTGAATGCCTGGATATGCCGGTGTCGATTTCATCGATTTTGACTCACAACTCAACGACGAAGAAAAACTGGTCCGGCAGACTTCGCGACAATTCGTCGAAAACGAAGTCATCCCCATCATTGAAAAACATAGCCGCGAGGGTACATTTCCGAAGCATCTCGTTCCGCAACTTGGCGAATTGGGTTTTTTCGGCGCGAATTTGCAGGGCTATGGTTGCGCCGGAATGTCGAACGTCGCCTATGGTCTCGTGACGCAGGAGTTGGAGCGGGGAGATTCCGGATTGCGCAGTTTCGTCTCCGTCCAAAGCGCCCTCGTGATGTATCCCATCTACGCTTATGGAAGTGACCAGCAAAAGGAGAAGTGGTTGCCCTTGCTACAGCAAGGCAAGGCCATCGGCTGCTTCGGTTTGACAGAGCCGCAGTTTGGCTCGAATCCCGGCGGAATGCTTACCCGCGCGGTTAAAAAGTCAGGCAAATATGTTTTGAACGGCGAAAAGATGTGGATCACCAGCGGTTCTATCGCGGACGTCGCCGTCGTGTGGGCCAAGTGCGAGGACGAGAAAATCCGCGGGTTTCTCGTTGAAAAGAATACGCCAGGCTTCAAAGCGTGGGACGTTCATGGGAAATGGTCGCTGCGGGCATCCGTGACTTCCGGCCTGGCTTTCACCGATTGCGAAATCCCCGAGGAGAATCTGCTGCCTAATGTAGTGGGGCTGAAAGGTCCGCTTGGCTGCTTGAATCAGGCTCGCTACGGCATAGGCTGGGGCGCCCTCGGCGCGGCGATGGCCTGCTACGACACCGCGCTGCAGTACGCCAAGACGCGAAAGCAGTTCGCCAACAAACCCATCGCTTCGCACCAGCTCGTTCAGGAAAAACTGGCCTGGATGATCACGGAGATTGTTAAGGGCCAATTACTGGCTCTTCAAGTAGGGCGACTGAAAGACAAGGGTAAAGCCGACCCGTCGCACATTTCCATGCTGAAGATGAACAACGTGGCCATTGCTCTCGAAACGGCCCGCAAGGCGCGCGATATTCTCGGCGCCAACGGCATCGTCGACGATTACTGCATCATGCGCCACATGAACAACCTCGAAAGCGTTTACACCTACGAAGGGACCAACGACATCCACAAACTCATCATCGGGGAAAAGGTCACTGGCATCTCCGCATTTGTGTAGGTCCGACAGAAGACAGACTCTACTCTGTCCGGCTTCAGCCAACCAATCCCGGCGCGTAGCGAATCTTGTATGCTAGTGGGGCGCGGCTTGCCGCGCCTATACGGGAGACTGCCCCATGCATGCATCCATATTCGCCGCTCGTCGCTCCTGCGTTCGAGGCGTCGTTTGTTTCTTGACGCTGCTCCTTACGCTGGCCGGAGTGGCCGAGGCGGGACAACGCAAAGTCGCGCCTCAACAGAAACAAAAAATTCGCGCCATCACCGCATTTGTCAATTTGGACCGCTCGCAGTATCTGCTGCAAATCGCCGATGCCGTGAAGATGCTGAAATATGCGCGAACGGTATTCGAATCGCGCGGCTTTGAAGTCCAGACGATCCGCATCGCCACGCAGCCCTTTCCCGAATACATCCAAGGTCTGACGACGGATCAGGCTCTGTCTTTCTTCAAAGATTACGACTTGCTTGCGCAGAAGGACGGCTTTGCCGCTTCCATTGGCCCGGCCATGCCGAACGCCACGGACAGCCCGGCGCAGGCCGATTTGCTCGCAGAGATTCTTCTTAATACGAAACAGTTGAACGGCAGCGTTGTCGTGGGCGGGCCGGACGGCGTTCGCTGGCCCGCAGTGGGAGCGGCGGCGCGCGTTATGAAGAAATTGGAAGACACGGAGCACAGTCAGGGCAATTTCCGGTTTGCGGCCATCGCCATGGTTCCTCCGCTTACGCCTTTTTTCCCAGCGGCCTATCACACCGGCTTCGGCCACCAGTTCGCGATCGCGTTTGAGTCGGCCAATATCGTAGCCGCGGCTTTCAAAGACGCGCCGAATTTGGCAACAGCCAGGCAGAGACTGATTGATACACTGGGCCAAGTGGCCTTCGATGCCCAGGCACAGGCGGGCCGCGTCGATCAGGATACCGGCTGGTCCTATATGGGGGCCGACTTATCGCCTGCGCCATTGAAGGACGTCTCCATAGGAGCAGCCATCGAAAATTTGACGACACAGCCGATCGGATCGAACGGAACTCTGACCGCGGCGGCCACCATCACCTCGGCGCTGAAAGACATAAAAGTAAAACAGACCGGCTATTCGGGACTCATGTTGCCCATCCTCGAAGACTCGCGGCTTGCCCAACGCTGGAGTGAGGGACGGATTTCGATCGATTCTCTCTTAAGTTACAGCGCCGTCTGCGGCACGGGGCTCGACACCGTGCCGCTGCCGGGCGACATCAGCGCAGAACAACTCTCCCTCATCATTGGGGACATGGCCAGCCTGGCCGTGAAGTGGCACAAACCGCTCTCCGCCCGGTTGTTTCCCGTGCAGGGCAAAGGGCCCGGCGACATGACCGATCTGGATGGCCAGTTTCTCGTGAATGCTAGAATCCAGCCGCTGGAAGCAAACGCGGTAAAGCAATAGCCTTGCCGAGTTCTCAGCTCAAGAGCGCATTTGTCGAGCAGGGGATTCTTAGTTTGTCGATGTGCCACGGTCGGCTCTCCCCGGTCTGGCCCACTTCCTGTTCACTCTCACTGATTGCTGATCGACTATCAACTCCAGTTTGACCTATGATTAGCGCCCGGCGGAGGGCGCATGTCTATGGAAGAACAACTAAGCCTGGAATTCCTGCGCGTGGTGGAAAACGGCGCAGTGGCCGCAGCGCGCACCATGGGCTTTGGCGACCGTCATAAAGCCGACGAGGTCGCCGTCGAAGCCATGCGCAAAACGATGGACGCCGTCCAGATGGACGGCACCATCGTCATCGGCGAAGGCGAGCGCGACGAAGCGCCCATGTTGTACATTGGCGAAAAAGTGGGGCTGGCGACACATGCGCCGAAGGCGCTCTTCCCGGAGGTGGATATCGCCGTTGATCCTCTAGAAGGCACAAATCTGTGCGCCACGGGCGCTCCCAACTCCATCGCTGTGCTGGCCGCAAGCGAACGCGGCGGTTTGCTCCACGCCCCGGATTTGTATATGGAAAAAATCGTCGTCGGGCCATCCTGCAAAGGTGCCGTCGATCTCGACGCCCCCGTTACGGACAACTTGAAATCCATCGCCAAGCGTCTGGACCGCGACGTGGAAGATCTCGTGGTCATTGTGCTGGACCGTCCACGGCACGAGAAACTCATCGCGGAAATTCGCAAGGCGGGCGCTCGCATCCGCCTCATCGGTGACGGCGACTTATCGGCCGGTATTTCCGCGGCCGTGGTTGGCACGGGAGTTCACGCCGTCATGGGCACCGGCGGCGCGCCGGAAGGCGTTCTCACAGCTGCCGCGCTCCGTTGCTTGAACGGCCAGATTCTGGCTCGCCTCGTGATCGGAAAACCGGAAGATCAGGTTCGACTCGAAAAAATGGGCGTGAAAGATCCAAAGAGGATTTACGACACGGAGGACTTGGCTCCGGGCAAAAAAATGATTTTTGCCTGTACGGGCGTCACGGACGGCAACATCTTGAAAGGCGTGCGGTTTTTTGGCGAAGGCGTCCGCACGTCCTCGATGATCCTGACCCTCGATGACCGCCAGGTCCGCTTTGTGGATTCCGTTCACCTCGAAAAGCGCCCTGATATCAAAGTACGGTTCAACTAACGCTGCCCTTCAGCGCGCTGTCAGGGAGTAACGGAGCTATCTTTCTAGAAGGGTGGTATCCCGCCCCGCAAAACCTTCTTGTCCATTCTGAAAGGATTCACTGCTGGTTTTTTGTGAGGGCCAGAAACACGCCGTCATCTACCGCAATAGACCGCGTGAAGAGCGTCGCGGCGCTTCCGCCCGTCAGCGCGATGTGATCGGCGCCGCCGCTGATGGCGGGTCCCGCGGGCTTGGTAGATCCAATTCCTGAGCCGTCACCGGGTTGCAACGAAATGCGTGAGGTCTTTGGCGTGCAATTTGCCGCACCGAGACACGTATCACGCACGAAAATCTGACGGTAGCCGCTGTTTGGAGTGCTCGCCCCGGATTTGTTTACACTCTCCGCCGTGGCATGTGTCGGCGTCACCGCCAGAAACGCAACAAACCTTCCTGACGCGCTTACAGACGGCAATATGCTCTCTGTTCCGACGAGAGTTCCGTTGGGATCCGTGGAAATCAGCTGGGTCGAAGGCGTGCAACTCCCACTGGCCCCAAAACAGGTATCGCGGATAAACACCTGGCGGCCCATGCTCGCCCCCTCAACCAGATTCGCGGCAGCCGAACTGAAAGCCACGTATCTTCCGTCGGCGCTCATGGAGGGGGAATGGCTGTCGTCTCCGCCCGCTGTGCCATCTTGAGCCGCAGAAATCAGAGCAGTGCGCTCTTGGCAACTAGAGTCCGCCCCCTGGCAAGTATCACGCGCGAATATCTGCGAATGGCCGCTTTGCGAAGCCGTAAAGGCTACATAACGGCCATCCTGGCTGACTGCGGGCGTTTCCTCTTGCACCGTTACGGCGCTCGCCTTCACTGCAGTTCCTCCCGCTCCCGTGATGGTGAACGTCACACCGTTGCTGGTACCGCCGCCTCCGAAGCCACTGCAGTTAAGCTGGCATGGTGGTGAAGGCAACGGCGGTGCTGGCGGATTATAAACTGTGACGGTGGCGGTCCCTGCGGTCGTAAGCTGTGCAGGGGGAACTGTGGCTTGGATTTGCGTTGCAGTGATGCTTGTTACCGCAAGATTTGTTTGGCCAGTCGTATTCCAGCGCACCTGGGAACCGCCAGAAGGATCCGACGTCAGAAGAAAATTTGTCCCGGTGATGGTTAGAGCCTGCGACGCACTTCCCGCGGCGACGCTGTTGGGAGTGATGCTTGTAACCGTGGGAGAGGGATTGGGAGGGGGAAAAACCTCGAAGTCCACTGGATTGGAAAGTCCGTTCGTCCCAGTCCCGGAATGGGGCTGAGCCGTCTGGACGAAGTACGTGCCAGCCTTGGCCGTCATAGCTGCGGGGACCACGGCCGTCACAGAAAGAACATTCCCTGTGTTATTGGACGCGGCGCATGCATTCGCGGAAGTATCCGTAATCACGCAGGTCTTCAGGTTCTGCTGGTTCCAGGTGACGATGGTTTGCACCACGAAACCTTGTCCTGTCAAAGTAATCGTAATATCTGATCCGCCCGCGGTCACGTTGGACGGCGAGACAAACTGCAGGAACGCTCCGGTATTGCCCTGGAAGGTGTTGCCATAATCGTTGCAACCTGTTCCAGCGAAAATCGCCGCAATGGCGACGGCCATTGCTGTCCAAGACCGCTTCATCGAGACTCCTTCATCGTCACTGGTTATCTCGGCAGAGCCGGGATCAACCTCTCTGGTCAAACGGCGGGGAACCCCCGGTGCCAGCGTGCTTTTGGGGTGAGATGCGCAATTTGCGCAACGCGTTGACCCCTTTCACTCGGGGCTACGCAAACCGTATACGGCCGCCCGGCGCTCGCCTCTAGCCGCCTGCCCTGTATTTAGGCGTCCGGTCAACCCTACATGCTTACCATTCTCCTCGAAGAAAGGTCAATGAGCAATTCCTACCGCCCCCACCCCTCGGCCGAGGCGTCAAACCTCGCCTTTTCAGTGGTTCCCGGAAGAATCCCTGGTCCCCTGCGCCGCCAAGGATGCCCGCACAAGTTCCTGGATGCGAGCGCGGCACTCCGGATCTTGAACCGGCAGCGCCGCGGCCGCTCGATAGCACTCCACCGCTTGTTCCCTTCGTCCCAGTTTTCCGTAAAGGTCTCCGCGTGCCAGCTGAAAGAGCGGGTTGGACGGATATTTTTCCGCCAGCGGGCTGATTACTCCGAGCGCTCTCTCATACTGTTGGTCGTAGCGGTGCAGGTCCAACGCCAGATAGAAACGGGCCGCGTCGGGCGTGAGCACCCCTTCCGCGATGTCGTGCTCCAACTGCCGAATGCCCTCGCGTTTGCTGCCGCTCGGGATTCCCATGAAGAAGCCCACGAATTTAGCAAGCGCGCTAAGCGTGTCCACATAGTAGTTGTAGAGTCCCAACCCAAACTCCGCATCCACCAGCTCAGGGTCCATCTGTTTCGCGCGGAGAAAATGCTCCCGCGCGCGAACGCCGGCTCGCGCCGTGGCGCGATTTTCACCGCGCAGCCCGTAAAGTTGCGCAGCCATGGCAGACGCCATTCCCGCATAAAATTGCATTTCCGCTGTGTCGTGATTTTTCAATTGCGCCAGTGCAATAGCCGAAGCCTTCGCGGCCAGTTCTTGGTAATGCTGATCCGTCGGCCGCTTCGGGCGGCGCCGCGAGTCGGTCATGCCGTACTTGTATTCCGCTGAGTTACACCAAATTTTCCACCATAAGGCTTCCGCTTCCAGCAGGTACCCCAGTGGGTACTCGGGGCGCTCCTCCTGCATACGACGGGCGTCGGCAATCGCACCTTCCGTATCGAATGCGTAGATCTTGTCGAGCGCCTGGGAGGCTCCCGGGGGCAGCGCCAATTTTTGGGCGTTTGTCTGCGGCGCAAAGAGAGTCACGCAGAACGCCGCCGCACAGAGCGGCATCACGGCCCTGGATAGGGTACGGAGTAAGGTCATGCAGCCACCCGCTGATTCTCTCGAAATGCCTCCGTCAGTCACTCAAGCGCGGGCAGGCCACGCATCTGACAAGTCTAAGCCGTTCGAGAAGAGTTGCAAACCGAAATGGTGGAGGCGGCGAAGAACCCGTCCGCCTTATTTCGAAAATTGCGCGTTAGCTGTCGCGCGCCGCATTTGTTATTCTCGGCGGCGTGCCGTTGACTCCCAACAATGTCTCTACCGCAAAAAACGGGGGCCTCTCCGTAGAGCAGTCTTCCGGCCTCGAGCGCGGCCTCGGCCTCAAAGAGGCCGTCGCGCTCAACATGATCGAGATTGTTGGCATCGGTCCGTTCGTCGTCACGTCGCTCGTGATCAAGGCCATGGGCGGGCCGCAGGCTCTTATCGCCTGGATCGCTGGCGCGGCCCTGGCCACACTCGATGCCTTTGTCTGGTCGGAACTGGGCGCAGCCATGCCTCGCGCCGGCGGAACCTACGTCTTTTTGCGCGAAGCATACGGCCCAGGTCGCTGGGGCCGTCTAATGTCTTTCTTGTTCGTGTGGCAAACCTTTGTGCAAGCTCCGCTGTCCATCGCCTCGGCTTCCATCGGTTTTGCACGTTACGCTGGATATCTCCATCCTCTTTCGACGTTGCAGGCCAAAGCGGTCTCCGGCGGTTTGGTTCTCTTGCTCGTCATTTTGCTCTATCGCCGCATCACCACCATCGGCAAAATCTCCGTCCTGTTGTGGGCCGGTGTTGTCGGCACTCTTCTCTGGCTGATTTGGGGAGGCGCAAATCATTTCAACGCGAAATTGGCCTTCGATTTTCCTCCCGGCGCTTTTTCATTCTCCTGGGTGTGGTTCGCGGGCTTGGGCTCCGCCATGGTCAACACGGTTTACAGCTACTGGGGCTACTACAACATCTGCCATCTGGGCGGCGAGATTCGCGATCCCGAGAGGAACATTCCCCGCGGAATTTTCCTCTCCATTTTCGGCATCACCCTGCTCTACCTGGCGATGCAGACCAGCATCCTTGGTGTCGTGCCCTGGCGCGAGGCTCAGAACTCCAAATTTATCGTCAGCACCTTTGTCGAGAGGCTCTACGGTCATCATGCGGCTCAAGCGGCAACCTGGATGGTTCTCTGGATCGCACTTGCTTCCGTCTTCTCGGTCCTTCTTGGCTATTCGCGCGTGCCCTACTCGGCCGCACTCGACGGTAACTTCTTCCCCGTCTTCGGTCGTCTTCACCCGACCAAACATTTTCCTCACGTCTCGCTTCTGGTTCTCGGCGGCCTCGCCTTCCTTTTCAGCGTCACCCTCAAGCTGGAAACCGCCATCGCCGGCATTCTTGCCATGCGGTTGCTCGTCCAGTTCATCGGCCAGGCCGTCGGAGTTATATTGTTGCGGCGGCGCTGGGGCTCCGTGCGCTTGCCATTCAAGATGTGGCTCTATCCCCTGCCCGCGGTCTTGACCATGTTGGGCTGGGCCTGGCTTTTCTGGCAGACCGGACCTGCGCGAAAATGGGGACTGGCGGAAATCGCTCTCGGCGCACTTGCATTTCTCATTCGGGCGCGCGAAATGAGACAATGGCCGTTTGCAAAAGTCAAACAAGCGGAGGTTGCGTGACTCGTCTGGCCCGTAGGTCCATCTCACCATTCTTCTTCGTTCTGATTCTTACCTCTCTATTGGCGCTGCCGGCATTGCCGCAATTTTCTCCGGCTCCGGGAACCGGCCCCGGCCTGCCGGAAACGATTGAAGCGATCGACAGCGCCCGCGTGACTACTCGCATCCTCTATATCACCGCACACCCTGACGACGAATCCGCAACCTTACTTACTTATCTAGCCCGCGGTCTCCACGCCGACGTTGCACTCCTGACTCTTACTCGGGGCGAAGGCGGACAAAACGATCTCGGACCTGAGCAAGCGCCTCAGCTAGGCCTCATCCGCACGCAGGAGCTTTTCGCCGCCACCCGCGGTTATGGCGTGAAACTCTTTTTTGCGAACGCGCCTGATTTCGGCTTCTCCAAGACTCCGGAGGAAACCGAGAAAGTCTGGGGGCAGCCGGTTCTCGGAGAAATGGTGCGCGTTATTCGCACCTTCCGGCCGAACATCGTCATCAACGGCTGGGGCGGTGTGCACGGCGGCCATGGACATCATCAAACTTCGGGTTTGTGGACCCCGCGTGCGGTCGAACTTGCCGCCGACCCCAAAGCTTTTCCCGAACAACTCCGCGAGGGGCTTCGGCCCTGGGGTTCTCCTGCGAATCCCGTGCAACTCCTCGGTACCGAGCGCGGCGGCGCAACCGCCGGTTCGAACGGCGTCTCCCTCCCGGTTGATGACATTTCACCGCTCTGGGGCAAGTCCTGGCGCGAAATTGGGCTCGACGCTTTCGCCAATCATCGTTCTCAGGGCATCACCAATTTTATCGGCTCGTCATTTTTGCGGCGCCCGGTTGTGCTCATCCTGGAAAATGGCGGCAAACTCGATCCGGCCACTTTCGACGTCACTCTTCAGGGATGGGCGAACTCCGTCGCTCAGACCATGTGCGGCTCCGCAACTACAAGTGACTGCAAAGTGAGGGCCGCGGCCGCCGCCGATGAAAAAATCTTGGCAGCGCGCACGTTTGCGCTCAACCTCGACTGGAAAAATGCTCTGACGGAATTGACTTCCGCGGCGACTCAGATCGCATCGATCTCGCCTCCCGACTCCGCGAATTCTTCCGCAGGTTACATACCGGATCAGGTGTTTGATCTCAAAGAAATCCGATCCCGAATGGACCGCGCTCTCGCGCTCGTCGCTGGACTTGAACTCAAAGCCGACGCGGATCGCCAAATGCTCGTGGTCGGCGAATCCTTCGGCATTCACGCGGAAGCTCACTGTCGCAAAGAAGATGGCTGCGAACTTGGCGCCCTGCGCCTCACGCTGCCGCCCGAGTTCAAGGAAACCAAGAGCGAAGGCGACGCCGAAAAAGGATATCAATTCACCGTTGCGATCAATCAACCCGCTCCCGCACTCACGGCTTGGGACAAGCTTCTTCCGGAACCCCCGCCGCTGATCTTCGCCGAACAGGATGTGGCCATCGCCGGCTACAAATTCAAGGCCGAGATTCCCGTCACGTACATTTTCGCGAATTCCACGCGTCTGGATCGCGTGCCTCTCCGAATCGTCCCCGCATATACGCTCGCGGTGGACCCCAAGCAGTCCATCGCCATCCATGGAAGCAACGAAACGCCGTTTGATGTGCTGCTTCGTGTTCATTCCTACGCCACCCAACCGGCAAAGCTCACCGTCGGCCTCGATTTGCCGCACGGTTTTTCCTCCGGCGCTCCCGAGGAGATTTCCATCGACGGCTCTGGCGACCGCTACGCAAAATTCAGCGTCACGCCGCCAAACGGGCTCGCTCCCGGAAATTACCCGATCACCGCATATGCAAAGCGCGGTGACCAAAAATTTTCCACCTCTCTCGAGCCGCTTCCCTCCCTGCCGACGCAGCTCTGGAGCGAACCCGCCCAATGTCTCGTCCACGCTCTCGCCATCAACGTGCCGCAAAATCTGCGCGTTGGTTACATTACCGCCGAGGGCGAACCGATTCCCCAGGCGCTGCGTATGCTCGGCATCCAGGTCGAATCGCTCGACGCGCAGGCGCTCGCCTTCGGCGACCTCTCCAAATTCAGTGCCATCGTCGTTGGCGTGCGCGCTTACGAGTTGCGCCCCGAACTTCCCGGCGCCAACCAGCGTCTCCTGGACTACGTTTCGAATGGCGGCACTCTGGTCGTGCAGTACAACCGTGACTTCGCCTGGAACAAGGAACAATTCGCTCCATATCCCGCAAAAATTCTTTCTTCTCTGGGACATCTCCCCCGCATCACCGATGAGGATTCTCCGGTCAAATTTCTGAAGCCGGACGATCCGCTTCTGAACCGCCCAAACAAAATCACGCAGGATGACTTCAAGGGTTGGGTGCAGGAGCGGGGCCTCTATTACTGGACGCAGTTCGATCCGAAATACACCGCTCTGCTTGCCATGCACGATCCGGGCGAGCCAGATCTGGATGGCGCTCTCGTCTACGCGCGCTACGGAAAAGGAATGTACATTTACACTGGCATCGCTTTCTTCCGCCAGCTTCCCGATGGCGTCCCCGGCGCTTTCCGGCTTTTCGTCAACTTGCTCAGCGCCACTCAGCCAAACTGAATTTCACTTCCGGCCGGCCCTTCGCGCGTTCCCAGCCGGTTAAAACAAGAGCCGTAAATCATCTGTACACACTTCTCCCCGGCGCAAATCCGCGTGCTATCCTCTTTCACCGGGGGTTGTAGACGCATGAAGAATTATTTCCTGACTCACTTGGCAGGACCCACGATCCAGGCGGCGGTTGCTCTTCTTTTGGGGACGGCGCTTTTTCTCGCTTGCGGCTCGCCGGCGTTCGCTCAGAAGAAAAAGAAAAATACGCTGCCCGTGGACGCTACACCGATGATTCCCATGGGCGATGAACAGCAGATCGACTATATGATTTCGGAAATGCTGGGCGCTTGGCAGATTGGCGATATCGAAAAACTCAGAAAGGACTACGCTGACGACGTTTCGGTCGTCAAAGGAGATTGGGAGCCCCCGATCTTTGGTTTCAACAACTATCTCGCCGTCTACCAGTCACAGCACGCTCGCATGCAGCAGGTGCGTTTGGACCGCACCAACACTTACACCAAGCTTAGTGGCAATTTCGCCTGGGCCTGCTATCAGTGGGAATTTTCAGCCGTGGTGGACGGCCAACCTTCCGCCGCCCGCGGACAAACCACTCTCATCCTGGAAAAAAGAAACAACCGCTGGGTCATTGTGCACAACCACACTTCCCTGGCCCAGCTTGCTCCATCCACATCGCCCGCGAACACACCGCAAATTACGCAGCCTCAGCCAAATGGTTCTTCGACACCTTAGAAGTTCTTCAAACCGTTGTAGAGCCACAGCCCCGCAAGAATCAAGAGCAGCGCCCCGGATGCGATGCCGCTGGTGAGCAGTGGCCGCGACAGCGTATTGATTTTCGCGATGATCTCTCTTTGCTCCCGAGCCATGTGCTCTTCTGAAGCGTCCAGAAAGATCTGATCATCTTCATGGCTGGCGAGCAGGCTCCGCCTGATTAACAACACCATGAATACGGCGGTTACGATTCCCCAGGCAATTAGAACATACAGGATGGGTCCTTCTAATCTGGCGGCGTCCATGGTGACCTCCCACTGAAACCGGAGCGCGGCCTTTTCTGTGATTTTAAGGAAGGGGTAAAGCCGCGTTCTGTGGCGGAGTATAACACTAACCATTTGAATTTCAACTACTTGCCATAAGTTAAACCAGTTCTGGCGGCTCCCTTCGTTGACAAAGGCGGCAGCGCCGGGCACAATGAAATCGCTTCCTGGTTATGGGAATTCCCGCTTGATGGGGTTTCCTTCCTCCGCGCTTGTGCCCGAGTGGCGGAACTGGCAGACGCGCTAGCTTCAGGAGCTAGTGATCGCAAGGTCGTGGAGGTTCGAGTCCTCTCTCGGGCACCATCCAATCTCTTGTTCTCCGTCGATGATTCGGGCGCTGGATTGCCGTCGCTCTTCTGTGCTATTGCTCTCTCTCTTGGCTGGCCGATCCTTCCGTCTCGGCGGCTTCATTCCGTTCGCTCGCCGTCCAGTGCGCTCCGAATCTTTTGGCTCAGCCCCATCAGCCCGTACGGCTTCTGCAGGATCCCCGTGCGGGCTTTAAGCGAGGACATCATCTCCACTGCTCCCATGGAATACCCGGTCGTAAAAATCGCTTTGAGTCCGGGACGAATTTCCGCCATTTTCGCGTAAGCATCCGGCCCGCTCACCTTAGGCATCACCATATCCATCAGCACGAGGTCTATCCCTTCGTGATTTGCTTCAAAAAGCTTGAGGGCCTCCGCTCCGTCGCGCGCCACGATCGTCCGGTAGCCAAGCGCATCCAACATCTCCGCGGCGGAGCCTCGAAGTCCCTCGTGATCGTCCGCCACGAGAATCGTCTCCGTGCCTCTTCTTGGCCCGTCTATGTTGGTCGCTGCCGCTGTCTCGTGAGTACCGGCCTCGGCCTTAAAATAGATTCGAAAAGAGGTTCCCTTCCCCGGTTCGCTGTACACGTTTATGAATCCCCCGTGCTGCTTCACAATGCCGTAAACCGTCGCCAATCCCAACCCGGTTCCCTTGCTCGGACCCTTCGTCGTAAAGAACGGCTCGAAAATTCTCTCCTGAGTCGCTTCGTCCATTCCCACCCCGGTATCCGATACCGAAAGCAAGACATAGCTTCCGGGCTGGGCTTGGAGATGCTTGCGGCAATACTCGTCGCCGATTTCCACATTTTGCGTCTCAATCATTAGTTTTCCGCCGGCCGGCATGGCATCCCGTGCGTTCAGGCACAGGTTCATTAGCACTTGCTCTATCTGCGTCGGATCTGCGCAGGTCACCCGGATGTCCGGGGCGACGTGAACTCGCACCTCTATGTCCTCTCCGATGACCTTCCCGAGAAAGTTCATCTCCTCCTGGATCAGGGCATTCAAACTGACCAGTTGGGGTTGCAGGATTTGCCGTCTTCCGAATGCAAGCAACTGCGCCGTCAGTCTCGCCGCCCGGTTTGCCTGTTCTCTTATCTTCTGAAAGCGGTCGCGAACGCGGCTCCCGCTTTCCGCCTCCATGTATCCCAGTTCCGCCCACCCCAGAATCGCGCCGATCATATTGTTGAAATCATGCGCGATCCCTCCGGCCAGCTTCCCGATCGTTTCAAACTTCTGCAGTTGCTGCACTTGCTGTTCCAGTTTCTTGCCCGCCCGGCGTACCTCAGCCTCCCGTAGCTCCCGCTGGATGGCCGGTACCAGCCGCGTGAGGTTGCCTTTGACTAGGTAATCCTGCGCGCCGTTTCTCATGGCGGCCACAGCCGTTTCTTCTCCCATCGCCCCCGACACAAATATGAAGGGCACGTCGGCTCGCTTTTCCCTAACCAAAGCGAGTGCGTCCATTCCGGAAAAGATCGGCATGGAAAAATCTGATATCACCAGATCCCATTCCTGCAGTTCGCACGCCGCTTCTAATGCGGCAGCGCTCTCAACTCGGTTGCACTTCACATCGTATCCGCCCCGTTTGAGTTCCAGCACCACCAACTCGCTGTCGTCCTCCGAATCTTCCACAATCAGTACCCGAATCGGCGTTCCCATTTACGTTCTCCTGATTGGTGGCGGTTCGTTCAGCACGAGCCAATACAAACTAAGCTGGCGAATCGCCTCTTTGAATTTGTCGAAGTCCACAGGCTTGCGAACATAGCTGTTGGCTCCGAGCCCGTATCCTTTCAGAAGGTCTTCTTCCTCGGTCGAGGAAGTCAGAAGCACCACGGGGAGCAGTTTTGTCCGCGGGTCAGCCCGCAGGCGGCGCAGGACGCCCAAACCGTCCAGTTTGGGCAGCTTTAGATCGAGCAGGATCACTTGGGGAACGAGGCTCGTGTCCCGATTCGCGTAAGACCCTTCTCCAAACAGATACTCCAATGCCTCCACGCCGTCCCGAGCCACCGCGACTTCATTCAAGACATTGTTTTTCTTTAACGCCCTCACGGTGAGGGCTTCATCGTCGGGATTGTCTTCCACCAGCAAAATCACTTTTTCGCCTGCCATAAATCTCCTTTAGGAAGTTGAATTTGCCAGCGTGAAATAGAAAGTCGCGCCGCGCCCCACCGAGCTTTCTGCCCAGATTCTCCCGCCATGTCGGTGAATGATTCTCTGCACTGTTGCAAGACCTACTCCGGTTCCGGGAAAATCGGTCATCGCATGCAGCCGTTGAAAGGCGCCGAACAAGCGGTCCGCGTAAGCTGAGTCGAATCCCGCTCCGTCGTCGCGCACGAAGAAGGCCGAAGTTCCGTTATGAGTGGTTCTTCCAAACTCGATACACGCGGAAGCGTGCTTCGACGTGAATTTCCATGCGTTCCCCAGCAAATTTTCGAGAACGATCCGCAATAAATGAGAATCCACTATCGCTTCCAGGCCCTCTTCTATCCGGATCTCGACCTTTCGGCTTGGTTGCGCTTTCTGAAGGCCTTCTGCCACCTCCGTTGCAGCCTCGCTCACATTTACTGTTTCAAGACGCATGCTTGCGCGTGTCACCCGCGCAAGATCGAGCAGATCGTCAATCAAAGTTCCCATTCGCTGTGTCGCCGCCCGCACTCGCTCCAGATGTTTCTTCCCTTCGTCATCGAGTTTCTCGGAATAGTCCTCCAACAATGCCAGGCTGAATCCATCGATGCTTCGCAACGGCGCCCGTAAGTCATGCGACACGGAATAGCTGAACGCCTCCAGCTCTCTGTTCGCCGCCGTCATCTCCGCATTCGACCGCGCCAGCTCGTTTCGCTGGCGCTCCAAAGCATCTTGGGACTGCTTCCGTTCCGTGCTGTCGCGCGTGACCTTCCCGAATCCCCGTAGTTGGCCTTTTTCGTCGTGCAAAGCCGTGATCGCCACATTGGCCCAGAATCGTGTGCCGTCCTTTCGCACCCGCCAGCCTTCGTCATTGAAACCGCCGTTCTCTGCCGCGAGCTTGAGCGCCAGAACTGGCTTGCCCCGCTCCACATCCTCCGGGGCGTAAAATCTCGAAAAGTGCTGCCCCAGTATCTCCTCAGCTCGGTACCCCTTGATCCGTTCGGCGCCGTTATTCCAGCTGACGACGCGCCCTTCCCGGTCCAGCATCAGAATCGCGTAATCCTCTACTCCGGACACCAGCAGGCGGAAGAGCTCTTCGCTCTGCCGCAGTGCTTCTTCCGTTTTCTTTCGGTCGGAGATGTCACGGATCGCGCTGATCGTCAGCGCGCCTTCCATCGTCTCGATGGGACTCAAGCTGATTTCTACGGCGAACTCCGTCCCGTCCTTGCGCAGCCCGTACAGCTCCAGTCCAGCTCCCATCGCTCTTCGGACGGGTAACTCCGAATACTCTCCTCGGTGTGCCTCGTGGCGTCCTCGAAAGCGCTGCGGCACGAGAATTTCTACCGGTTTTCCCAGTATCTCTTCTCTCGAATACCCAAAAAGTTTTTCCGTTTGTGAGTTCACCAGTTGAATCTCCCCGGCCTGGTTCACGCTGACCATCGCGTCCGGTGCCGCTTCCAGGAGATTCTTGAATCTTTCCTGTTCCCGTTTCTGCCGTGTCATGTCGCGGTTGCTTTCCAATATCGCGACCGGGTCACCTGAGTCATCTCTTCGCACCGCCCAACGGCTGGATATCGTCAGAACAGTTCCATCGCGCCGCCGGTGCAGAAGCTCCCCTTCCCAATAGCCATTCTCAAGAACCTCTGCGTTAATCTCCGCCAGAGGTCTTGGAAAAACCGTTTGAAGGAGCTCGTGCATGGCCTTGCCTTTGGCCTCTTCTTGGCGCCAGCCATAGAGGGTTTCCGCAGCCTTGTTCCAAAACATGACTTCGTTTCTAAGATTGCAGACCAGAATCGCATCGTGCGTCAGGTCCAGAAGCTCGGCGATTTCGCGATACTTCGCTTCCCTAAGCCGCAGTTCCAGCTCCAGATCTTTGTGTTCGTGCACTTCCTGCTGGAGTGCCGAATTCGCCTGCCTCCATTGCTGGGTGCCTGGAAGATCCACCGCTTGCGGCATGACGCGGACCAGCAGGCCCGCTGTCAGGATGGATGCCGTTGCGGTAATCGCTTTGATCGCACCTGCAAGCCAGTATTGTGTGTGCCACAAATTCCACACTTCCATCACGTGCGTCCCGCCGCACGCGATAATGAACACTCCAAACAGTCCAAACATCCAGCCGAAGGGTAAGTCTGTCCGCTTGCGGATAAACCACAGCAGAATCACTGGAATTGCAAAATAGGCCAGTCCGATCGTCAGATCGGATAGGACGTTCAGCCACACCAATCCCGTATTCCACTGATAGCAGAATCCGTGCGGCTGAAATCCGCTGGATAAAAATAACGCCTTGAAGACTTCCATGGACCCCCTTCGGCGGCGGCTCGCGGCTTTATCGCGCCTTTCGCCTTAAGCGGCTTTCTCGGAGGAGGGGGAGAGGACCACTTCCTCTATGCGACTGCAGGGTCAGAGAATAAGAGATCGAATAGAAGTCAAGGAACAGTAAGTCTCTCGAAGGGGAGTCTATTGTTGCTCAATTAACGCTTTTGTTCAAGCCTGAAGCCACTCGCGGTTCCTGCGGACGCACTACCTCTTTCCTTGCCTGCACGCTTGGGCCTCCCGCCATTGCGGCCCTGCGGTCGCCTACGGCTCCCTGCGTGCCGCAATGCGAAGAACGGAAAGGGGCAAAAGTCATGTGTTCAGGAAATTTCGGTGTCGTATGATTTCGTGCGCGGAGCTAGGCGGCAGCTCAGGGCAACCAAGTTTACTCGGGGCTAGGAGCCGACGCCTTCATCTAATCAGGCTCGTTCAGAACGAGATACCAGCCTGCACGTTTGCCCATATCAGTAGTGCTGCTGCGATCAGGTAAATCCTCGCGGCTCCTTTGAGAGCGATTGCTAGAATCGCAGCAGCGAGAGCTGTGTAAAGGATGGTCGCGATCAATTCGATGCTGAAGAACTTGCTGCTTATGCGGGGCTCGGCAGGTGCCAAGAGGAGGAAGAGGGCCGAGAGCCAGTTCAGGGAAAGGACGACGATCGAGGCTAAGCCAAGGCCGTTTCGCCAAGCCGGCAATTCTCGGCGAAATTGCCTGTTCCAAGTTCGGTAGGCCAGCCACACGAATACTGGGACAACAATGGGGCAAGCAAAGGAGGCAATAGCTCGGACTACATTCTCGCCCCTTGCAGGAGCCCGATAGTGTTGCACAAAGAACATAGCGGCTACAGCGAACACTGGTACCAAGATGACGAGAACCAATTTTTTCAAACGCCCCGTGTCCACGTGACGATCACCTCCGATTTGGGTTGAACTGCCCTATTCCGAAGACGCAATTTGAGAAGAAGGTGGCAAAGTCTTCATTAGTGTAGCCAAGAATGATGTCGTGGAGCGAATGACCCAGTTCGTGGATCTGAGTTCCTAAGAACGCGGCGGGGTCCAGATTGCTGGGCGGGTGGCAGCTTCGATGCTCACGGTTTTTCTGCTTGACGAAGGGGCACGAGGAGAGGATACCACTTTCGTAATTCACCCTGGGGTGATAATACGGAAGTGCCCCGCCCTTTCTGAAAGAAAGGGTGGGCTGTTCTTTTCTACTGATGCCTAGAAATCTGAAGCGACATTACGGAAACGGTGATCTGCATTTCATGCCGTAACGCGATTCATCCGGGAATTCACTGCCGAACGTCCGTTCGCAATCCGTTCAGTCCGCCCTCGCGTCCCCAACTCCTTCCCGCATCACTGGCTTGGCCCGTCCGGAGAGGCCCTCACTAGATATCGCTCCGGAGATCGCGGACTGCGTCCGAAGGGATAACATGTGACGAGAGTCAGTTCATCATCGGGCGTGGGCGCCAGTAAAGTAACGTCCTCGGGCAGCACCACACGGATGACATTGACCGTATAGCTTCTCCTGCGGAGTTGGCGCTTGCGGGCGTCGTACCACTCCACCTCCAGCTTGTCGCCCACGACCAGACCTTCCAGCGGCCGAAACCAGCTTGTGCGGTGCCCCGCCAGTTCCACATTTCCTGGCTCGCCAAAGTCCGCTCCGCTGAGCAGTCGCGCGGGACCAAAGGCCAGCGTGCGAGGCGTCGCGCCTTCCAGAACAATTTCGTCGAAACCCAATCGGGGAATTCGCAAGCGTGCTACAGGATGCGTATCGGCCCAGGGCCATGGCGGCTGCTCCTTACCGAACTTGATTCGTTTCTCCCAGGCCCGTTCAATCAACACTCCCGCAAGATCTGCCTTCGCCCTCAAGTACACGGCGCGAGTCGTCAGTCCTCCGCCTCCGATGAATGTCAGAACCAGCAAGACTCGCAGGAACTTCACAAGATTGCCTCTGCCTTGCGCCGTGTGATCCGCCACAGCGCCAGACTCATCATCAGCAGCACCACCCCGAGCATCTCCAGAAAAGCGTCTGCAGTGCCTGTCGCGGGTGCGCCGAATACCTTTTCCATCTGCATGCCGGCCGGCAACTCCGTGGGCACCGGAACCGTCCGGGATTCGCCGCCCGCATTGGAAACGACTTCCTCTACCGCAACGAGCGACGTGAACCGCGTCACCAGCCGGTATTGGATCGCGTGCGCAATCAAGCTTGCTCGAATTGCCGCCCTCGCGTCCTCGTCCGCCAGCCTCCAGCGATCCATCAGATCCTCCACTCGCTGCCGCGCCCAGAGGGTTGTAATGCCCGGGTGGAAAGTCGATTTCGAGGCGTCGAACGCAAAACTCGTTTCATAGGGCTGATCTCCCGCGCGAGCCGTCAGGTGCACGATTCCCGCGCGCCCGTGCGTGATTCGCCCGTACACCAGCAGCGGTTGCCTCAGGAAGAGATCGGGTGTTCTCTGCGGGTACACGTCCGCCACTTCGACTCCCTCGAACGTCAGCTTGACATCTGTTAGCACCGGGCTTTCTATGGTTTCCAGCAATCGCCCCATCTGCTCCGTGATCTCGCTGATGTCCGCGATGTGCGTGAAGCTTCCCCTCCCGTATTGCGCCATCTTCGTGGCCAGGAAAAAATTCGGCGCGCTGCCAATTGCAATCGTGTAGAGTCGCGCGCCTCCCAGATTTTTCCGCAGCGCTGCAAAGATTTCCTCTTCATTGCCGAGGTCTCCGTCCGTGAGCAGGACGATGTGCCGCAAATAGCCGGGATTTTCCGGTTTCTTCATCAGATGAACCAGCGCGGGCAGCATCTCCGTGCCGCCTTCCGCCTCAAGCCGTTGGACATACCGGCGCGCCGCCGCCACGTTTTCTGCCGTCGCGGTCAAAGGTTCCGACGCAAATTCATAGTAATTGTTGTTGAACGCCATTATCCCGAAACGATCCCCCGGGTTGAGCCGGTCCAGTCCCTGCAGCAAAGCTCCTCGAGCCTGCTGGATCGAGGTCCCCGCCATCGAACCGGATATGTCAATCAGGTACAGCATCTCCACGGGCACGTGCCTTACCGGCTGCACGGTGGGCGGGAAAGCGGCCAACAAAAATTCGGTTTCGTTTGACTTGTCGTCCGGCGAAAGAAAGAGCGCTGTCTTGGGTTTCGTGCTTTCGGCTTGCTCCACTTCCAGTATGAAATCCTTGTTGGGAATCGTCGCGCCGCCCGCCAGTTCGATATGCTGCCGCCCGTCCGCCAGGCGATGCACGTTGATGGCATGAGATACGGACTTCACCGTCCCGAATTCGAATCCCGGGTCAAGATCCACGGTGATGGAAATGTCGTGGCCCGGCCGGCTGTCTGGATTTCTTACCGGTGGCGTGATTCTTGATGCGTCCGCCACTTGGTCTGTGTCCGGCGCCCATCCTGTTCCTTCATGTCCGATCGCCTGCGTCCCGGGGATGTAGCGCGGACCCACCACCATCGGAAAATCCAGTCGCATCCGCGTGTCCTCCCAGCGCAGCGGCTCCACATAGCGCAAGCGGACGTCGATGTGATCTCCCGGCATGATGTTCGCCACGGAAGCAGTAAATATGTTGGGCCGCTCCTCCTCCACCAGCGCGGCGCGTTTGCCCTCCGATTTCGCAGCCTCATAAATGCGTTTCGCTTCGGCTCGCTCGCGAATCACGCTGTGGATGAGCCTGTTGCCGATTCGAATCTCAAGGTCGTAGACAGCCGCGTCGTGCGGTAGCGGGAAAACGTAAACCGCTTCGATCGGTTCCGAGCTGGAATTTACGTACTGCTGTGTAACCGTCGCCGCTTCCACCAGGCCGCGCACGTCCAGCGCCACGTCAGTATGCGCCAGCGGGATCGTCTCGTACGCTCCTGAAATGGGCGAACGGTAAAGCAACGCCCCTTCCCCAGGGCAAGGCGCGGGGGTTTCCGTCTGCCTGGAAAAAGCTTCGCGTGCGAAAAAAGTCGTGACTGCCAGAAACAGCAGCACGATCCGTTGCAACGCTCTCCGACTAATCCTGTACTCCGCCAAGCCTTGCATTGTCTCCACCTCCACACGATTCGCCGCCTGGAGTGGATTGCATGAGGGTCGCCACGAAAGCCAGCTTGGCCGACCCCGATTAAGTCCCGCTCAATCAATGACTTGGTGTACCTTCGCAGACCTTCCCCAGATTCTTTCGTGTGGAAGCACCCACGCCCGTGTGCGCAGAGCAACGCCGTCACGCTCTTTCTACTTAGCGCTTTGCGGCAATCCGATCACAGGCTAGACACGGAATGGAGCGAAATATCCCTACTGAGCGGTCCGGTTCGAGGAGACACACGCTCCATCCATCGGCCAATCGTCTCCTAGCCGACGCGGTCCACCTTTTCTAGCCGAACCGTCCTCCATCCCGTTATCACTTGTACAAACGCCGCCTCCGCGCCCGTTCCGCCTGCTCTTTTCTTGCTACGATAAAAAGAACCTTGGACACAGTTCCCCTGTGGAGTTGAAACCCCTCGCTGGAACAGAGCGAGAGTCGCTTGTCCAAACTATGTCGCCACCGACGGCGACCGAGGAGTCTGACGTGAAAAAGGCAACTTTTTATCTCGCGACGGCCTGGATCGCAACGACGGGCATGCTCGGCATTCTTGCCGCGCCCGCGTTCGGACAGTCGTCCGCATCGGCGAAACCGCAAAGCCCGGCATCGGCCTCGAACACGGTTTCGCGCACCACGAAAGCCGTGAACTATCGCCGCGCCGGCGGTTCCACCAAGATCGATTTCAGCGGTACGGAACTCATGCAAGGCGCGTCCGGCGAAGCCCGCGTCGAGAGCAAGAGCAACCGCATGGAGATTGACGCCAAATTCCTGGGCTTCGACGACGCCACAAAGTTTGGTCTCGAATATTTGACTTACGTGCTTTGGGCCGTCTCCCCGCAGGGCCGCGCCGTGAACCTCGGCGAGGTCGCTCTGAAGAACGGCGCCGGGCAGGTGAAAGCCATCACGGACATGCAGACTTTTGGCATGATCGTCACCGCCGAACCGTATTTTGCGGTCACGCAGCCGGGCAACATGGTTGTCCTGGAAAATACTTTGGGCCCGGCGACGCAAGGCAAAGTCGAAAACATCGATGCCCAGTACGAACTGGTTGCACGCGGCGCCTATTCTTCTTCGAACACCAAAATCGAAAACGCCATCTTCGGCATCGATCGCAAAACGCCTCTCGAACTGTTTGAAGCGCGCAACGCCGTCCGCATCGCGCGCATCGCGCAAGCCGACAAATACGCTCCCGCTTCACTCTCGAAAGCCGAGCAGCAGCTCAAGAACGCCGAAGATGTTTACAGCCGCAAGAGCGATAAAAAATCCGTTTCTGCGGCCGCGCGCGAAGTTGTGGAAACCGCCGAAGAAGCGCGCGTGATGGCCGTAAAGCAAAAAGCCGAAGAGGACGCGCAAGCTAAAGCCGCCGCGGATAAAAAAGCGGCTGAAGAACAAGCCGCCGCCGAAATCAAAAGGCGCCAGGACGCGGAAGTCGCTCGCCAGCAAGCGGAGGCCGCAAAAGCCGACGCCATTCGCATGAAGCAGGAAGCGGAAAAGGCCGCCGCCGATGCCGCGCGGCAAAAAGCGGAAGCCGAGCAGGCCACCGCCGCCGCCGTCGCTCAACAGCAAGCAGCGCAAGCCGCCGCCGAGCAAGCCGCGCGCGATAAAGCCGCCGCCGTAGACCAACAGCGTGCCGCGGAAGCTGAAGCGGATAAAGCACGCCAGGCCGCCGCAAAAGCCGAAGCCGAAAAAGCGGACTTGCGCGCGCAGCTCTTGAACCAGCTGAACTCCATTTTGCAGACGCGCGATTCCGCGCGCGGGCTGATCGTCAACATGTCCGACGTGCTCTTTGACACCGGAAGCTACACGCTAAAGCCCGGCGCGCGCGAAAAGCTCGCGAAAATTTCAGGAATCGTGCTGGCTCACCCCGGTCTGAACTTGCAGATCGAAGGCCACACCGACAGCGTGGGCACCGATGAATTCAATCAGCAACTTTCCGAGCGCCGTGCCGATTCCGTACGCGATTTTCTTGCGGAGCAGGGCGTGCCAGCTTCATCGATCACCGCGAAGGGATTTGGAAAAACACAACCCGTCGCCTCGAATGACACCGCCGAAGGCCGGCAACGAAACCGCCGCGTCGAGCTCGTCGTAAATGGCGACGCTATCGGAAACACGGCTGCGGCTAATACATCCGGGAATCAATAGCCGAAAATATCTGGCTCCAAAAACATTCTTCCCAAAGCCTCTGGTAAATTGACGGAGCGCAGCGATATCCGCTACGGTGTTCCTTCGCGGTGTGCCACTCTGATGTTCTCTTGCTGTTTTTATGGAACTGCGGTCCACTCGCTGTGTTTGAAGCCGGAGGTTTTCCATGTTCTCGCTTTTGCTGGCGCTCACTTTCCCCGCGTGGAGACCGCACTTTTCGTTTCTGGAAAATCCGCTGGCCAACGAAATGATTGCGCTGCGCTTGCTTCATTTTGTTTTCGGCATTATCTGGATCGGCCTGCTCTATTTCTTCAATCTGGTTCTGACACCGGCGATGAAGCAGGTGGATCCAGCGGCGCGCGTGAGAATTTATCCGGCGCTGATGTCCAAGGCGATGAGCTGGTTCCGCTGGTCGGCGGTTGTGACTGTCCTTGTCGGGCTGCGCTATTTCCAGCTGCATCTTTTCGCCGATGCGAGAAACGCGGGCGATCCTTCGCTTGCGGGAAAATGGCTGGGTTGGTGGCTGCTGGTTTGGATCGTCGCATACATTTTTATTTATGCGTTGCAACTCCCCGCAAAAGGATTTCTTAACAGCGCGTGGGTGCGCGGCATAGGAATCGGCGTAGTCGTGATTGCCGCGTCGTGGCTTGTGATGGCCTTGAACGGCGGGGCGAAAGTTTCCAATGCGCATCTTGCGATCAGCGTCGGCGGAGGGCTCGGCCTCGTGATGCTGCTGAACACGTGGGGCGTCGTGTGGCGCGTACAGAAAAAACTGATCGCGTGGGCGCGAGCGAGCGCAGAGAAAGGCGTGCCGTTGCCGCCGGAAGCGGAGCGGCTGATGCGCTGGAACTTTCTTACGGCGCGAGTTTCGCTCTGGCTGTCGTTCCCCATGCTATTTTTCATGGCCGCCGCCAGCCACTATCCATTCCTGAGCACGCTAGCGCGTTGAAGCGAAGGAATAATGAAGCAACGAAGGAATGAGGCAACGATGTAGCGGTGTGGCGGTAGCGCAAAGAGCGACCAGAAACCGCGGAAAAAGTAGGGAAGATTTTGGCTTCGACGGCGGTGCCACACCCCCGGTTTTTTTGGAAGTGTTCATTCCAAAGGGTTTTAAGTCCTGTGTTCTGGAAGTGCGGATTCTAAAGGGCTTACGGGCTGGTTTCCCGGAAGTGCCAATTCTGAAGGACTTAGTGGCCCTTTGGTTCAGCTCGGGGCAAGCAGGCGAGGAGTGGCGAGAGCGGAGCGGTTAAAATGCGGATGATCAAAGTCGAGAGGGGAAACCGCGAGGAACTTCCGCACGTGAGCTGCAAAAAACTGCGGCTCGGGATGCGGAGAACCAAGGAGATGGTTCGTTTGTGGAAGCTTAACCTCGGTGTTGAAGCCCCGACCCCCCGGGGAGAGGTGAGACGAGCGCGGCGTGGCATCGGGAGGGGTGAGTTGGCACAGGAAACCCCTTGGGACTCAGGGAAAAACAAGGACTAATGATAGCGCGGATAGTGCTTACTGTAAAGGTATTTATACTAACAGGTAACTTATCCATAGCCGGATCGGTCAAGCTGAGCCGGCCAGGGGCGGGCGACGAGATTGTGCAGTGGCGCGCTCAAGGACGTGCGCAATCCGCAGGAGGAGATGTTCATCGGCCACGGCACCGATGAGTTGGAGGCCGATGGGAAGGCTGGCTGAGTTGAAACCACAGGGGATGGAGATGGCGGGGAGGCCGGCGAGATTGGCGGGACGATTGTTACGGAGGAGGAGAGCGCGGGTGGAGAGATCCGTGTCGCCGAGGCGGATGGTTTCCTGGCCAATGAGAGGCGCGACGATCGGCGTGGACGGCACGAGGAGAGCGTCGACGTTCGAATCGTGCAGCGCCAAGTGGAATTCCTGGATGAATTTCTCGCGAAGCTCGAGTGCGGACAGATAAACAGCAGCGCTTACCTTGGTCCCCATTTCGAGGCGCGAACGAACATCGTCGCCGTAATCGGAGGCACGGGCAGGAAACCATCCGGCTTGTTGATGATAGTGAGTAGCCTCAGCCCAGGCGATTTGATTTCCGGCGTCTTCCGTTTCCCGCAAAAGCGGCATGGAGATTTCATTAAATTTGAAGCCTAGCTCTTTCAAAATGCGAATGGTTTCGTCAAAGACTCCATGAACATCAAGCGACAGTGCATCGAGAAAAAACTCCTTGGGAATTCCGAGAACAAACTTGCGGGGTTTGGAGGATGATTCCTTGAGAGCGCGCAGACCAAGTTCGCCTTTGACGCGCGGCAGGATTGGTTCGAGAAGAAGTGCCGCGTCGTAAACCGTGCGGGCGAGCGGGCCGACGCAATCGAGCCGCGGCGAAAGAGGAATAACGCCGTCCACGCTGACGCGGCCGAAAGTTGGTTTAAGGCCGACGACACCACAGAGCGCGGACGGGATGCGGATGGAGCCGCCGGTGTCGGTGCCGATACTGCCATAGCAGAGGCCGGCAGCAACGGCGGCAGCCGAGCCGCCGCTGGAGCCTCCGGCGATTCGCGCGAGATCCCAGGGATTGTGGACGGGGCCGAAGTGCGGATTGTTACTCGTGACGCCATAGGCGAACTCATGCATGTTGGTCTTTCCAAGAAAGATGGCGCCTGCCATTTTGAGTTTTCCGACGACCGCGGCATCTTCCTTGGGTATGAAATCCTGCAAAATTTTTGATCCGGCAGTCGTGAGGATGCCAGCGGTGAATATGTTGTCTTTCAACGAGAGGGGAATGCCATGAAGCGGGCCACGGTCCCGATGGCCCTTGCGGCCGCGAGGCGAGAAGAGCTCGGCTTCGGCTCTTTTTGCCTGCGCAAGCGCCAACTCAGCGGTCACAGTGATGTAGGCGTTGAGCTTGGGATTTAGCTGTTCGATCCGACCAAGCAAGATTTTGGTGAGCTCGACGGGCGAGAGTTTGCGCTTGCGATAGAGAAGACCAACTACTTCGATGGAGGCGAATGCGAGATCGGTGTCGTTCATTGAGGCCTTGGGAACCGGCGCGAGCAGGAAATTTAACATAGAGTTCGCAGAGGGCACAGAGGAGAAGGGAAAATCCAGTACTTACTGAAAGAAAAATGCGCAGGAAAATGCCAGCAAGAGCGCCAAGGAAAGCTAGAAGATGTGTTCCTGGCGGCGGAGATTTCCGAAGGAACCGATATTGGCGATGATGAAAGTCGCGGAAAAGCGATTCTCCGTGCGGACCTGCCCGAGGTTGATGCGGCGGTACTCGAGAGCGAGGCCACAGCAGCCGCCGTTGTAGCTGATCTGCACCAGCTGGCTTTGCAGGGTTTGGTTGGTGAAGTCGTAGCTCAAGCCCGTGGCGAAATTGAAACCCCTACGGGTCAAGCCGCCGTAGCCGAAGAGAGCGCGGATCTGATTCGAGAGCGGCTGTTGAAATTGAACAAACTCTGGAGGAATAGGGTTAGGCAGGTCAGCGGCAACGGGGTTGTCGTTCAGGCGGAAGTAAGCAACCGTCGAGAAGAATTGACTGTAGGGCTTCACTTTCAGAAGTGTGCCGATGGTGACGAGGCGTTGGATCTGCGGGTCGTATTGAAGGATTTGTTCGAGATCGTAGAGGCCGCCCGGAGTGATCTTCAAGTCGCTGATGATGGGCGACCAGTTGCGCGAACCGAAGGCAAAAGCAAAGGGCGAGATAGAATCGAGCGGCTGCAAGACGTTCCGCTGACCGGCCAGGATGGCGCCGCCGAAGGTGGGGTCAAAGTAATGCTTTTGGAGAATGCTCCAGGAGATAAGCTCCTGAGGCTGGTCGTCGCCTGTCTTGGCAAAGAGGCGCTGCGTGAGACCATATTCGACTTCATTGGTGTTGGCCAGGGTCGCATCGGAATCGAAGCGGATGAACTCAGCGAAGTTGTCCACGCCGGCGACATAACGATAGTTGATGACAGGCTCGATGGTGTGTTTGTAGCGTTTGCGGGGCTTGTTCTTGTTGGCGGAAGTACGTTCGAAGAAACGTTCGAGTGTGGGAGGGCGCAGTTCTATAGAGAACTCGCCGGTGTTGCGGGTAATCGATTGACCGCTCAACTGGCCGGCAACGTTGTAGGAATCGCCGTAGTACGTCGTACGAAACGCTGCGGAGGTGGTGACGCCGAGCCAAGGACCGAAATGAAGCGGGACGGTCACTTTGGGAGCAAATTCCGTGCGCGAGACAAGCGGAGGCGTGTTCAACGGAGTGTCATCCTGACGATGAAGGGCGCCAGCGAAGGCGTCGAAGGAAAAATAGACAGGAAGATTCCGCCAAGGCGCTCGTTCGACAGAACTGAAGCGGGCTTCCGGAGCGTTGCGAAGGGAAACAGTGACAGCAGGATTGGTTACCCCGGTCGTCGGAGAAGTGATGGGAATGCTGAGGAACGTCTTATCGGATAAGGCAGCGAAATTGAGACTGAAACCGCGGAAATTGTTGCTTGCGAAAGTGGCGCTGCGAACTTCGGAAGTGATCGCGTCGCCAAAGCTGTCGGCAAAAGCAAGGCGGAAGGTGAGTGAAGTCAGTTCGTTGACGTCTGCGACAAAGCGCCAGCCGTGGGGCAGCAGGGACTGAACCTCCAATTGTTGCTGGTGGCCGCCTTGTTTTTCCAGGATGGCGTTGCCGTTTGCTCCGGGAAGCATGAGGCCCCGATCAATCACGCCGAAATACGTGTATTTAATCGATGTGTTTTCAAAGGGCCGGGCACGGAATTCGGCGCGCTCCGCGGAACCGCGTTTCGAGAGCAGCTCGGCGCCCACGGTCGCGTCGAACCAAGGCTTCGGCGCGAGGTAAAAAGCGTCCCCGAGGACAAACCCCTTGGTGTTGCTTTGACTGATCACTGGAAGAAGGATTCCGGATTGGCGGATTTTTTCGCCGGCGGGCGCGGTGGCGTAGGGCAACCATACGAGGGGGACACGGAAGAGGCGGAAGTTGGCGTTTACGAGAGCGACGCTCTTGTTGAGACGAATGCGCGCGTGAGGGGTGTAAAACTGCCAAGTGGGACGCTCGGGATCACAAATGGTAATCCACCCGCGCCTGACAAGGAAAATATCTCCGGCGAATCGCTCGACCTCTTCGGCCTGGAAATAGAGCGGGTTTTGAGAAATGAGAATGAGGGGGTTGGCGCGGCGCTCGATCTTGATGGTGCCGCGCACCTTGGTGAAGCTGCCATGGCCGGTACTTACGTTGTAATGGGCTTCCTCGGCTTCCAAATGTTCATTGTTGTAGTCGAAGCGGACGTGGCCGCGAGCAAGAGATTCGGAAGTTTTTTCGTCGTATTCGATATGGTCGGCCTGAAGGCGCTCGTCTCCATAATGAATGTCCACATCCCCGTCAGCGATGAATAAGTCGCCGCGTTTCTGCTGAGGGCCGCGAGACCAGATTTCTACATCACTTCCCTTGTTCGTATGCAGATGGATCTGTTGCGCAAAGGCGGAAGGCAAGACGGGTCCGAAGAGTGAAAAGAGGAGCGCTGTGCAAAGGAAAAGGAAGCGAAGCGCGGACGTAATCCGGGCATGAGAGCGACCATTCACGCGGAACATTTTGCCAATGGAAACAGTTGAATAGCCTAGCACGCGGTTGCGGGGATGGGTAGCGGAGCTGGAACGGACTGAATGCCGGATAGCGCGCAACGACACCTCAGCGCGGAGCGTGGCGCGACGAAACGCGTAGCGCGCGTGGTGCGTCTCTCTGAACACGGGTTGGTTTGCCTTTCCAGAAACAATTGATGCACGCCGTGGCACTCAGGAGGTATGATGCCCGGCCTCACACTAGGGGGAAGAAAATGCGTCGTGTCCTATCCGCTTTGCGAATCGTTCTGACCGCCGGAATATTTTGTGCTGCATTGGCGGCGTCCGCGCCGGCCGGGCCCGGAGGCCAGTCCAATCTCACGGAGAAATTGAAGAATCTGGAGTTTCGGGAAATCGGGCCCGCCGTGATGGGAGGGCGCATCGACGATTTCGCTGTCGTCGAGAGCAATCCAAACATCGTGTACGTGGGAACGGCGTCGGGCGGAGTGTGGAAGACGACGAACAATGGCACGACGTGGACGCCAGTGTTTGACAAAGAAGGCGTGTCAACGATCGGCGACATTGCGATTGCTCCGTCTGATCCTGCGGTCGTGTGGGTCGGCACGGGCGAGCCCAACAACAGGCAAAGCTCATCCTGGGGAGACGGGATTTACAAATCGCTCGACGCCGGAAAGACATGGCAGCGGATGGGATTGGTTGCGACGCACCACATCGGGAGGATTGTGATTCATCCGAAGAATCCCGAGGTGGTCTACGCCGCGGCGCTGGGGCATCTCTGGGGGCCGAATCCCGACCGCGGCGTTTACAAGACGACGGATGGCGGCAAGACGTGGAACCAGGTTCTGAAGATTAATGACGACACCGGCGTGAGCGATATCGCGATGGATCCTCAGAGTCCGGACACGCTCTACGCCGCGGCGTACGAGCGCCGGCGCACGCCCTTTGGTTTTAACGGAGGCGGAACCGGCAGCGCGATTTACAAGACTACAGATGGCGGCGCCAAATGGAAGAAATTGACAAAAGGACTGCCCTACGAAAATGGCGGCGATACCGGGCGAATCGGGTTGGACATCTTCCGGAAGGATCCAAATATCGTTTATGCCATCGTGCAACATGAAAAAGGCGGCACCTACCGCAGCGAAGACAAGGGCGAGACGTGGAAAAAGATGGGCGACACAAATCCACGACCTTCCTATTACAGCCAGATCCGGATCGACCCAACAAATGATCTTAGAATCTGGGAGCTGGGCGCGCAAATGTACTATTCGGAGGACGGCGGCAAGACATTTTCGACGCAGCGCGTGAAAGGCATCCACGGGGATTTTCATGCGATGTGGATCGATCCCGCCGATTCAAACCATGTCATCACCGGCTGTGACGGAGGAATTCACTGGAGCTACGACAACGGCCGCACGTGGGACTTCCTCAATATCATCGCGATCGGCCAATATTACGAAGTAGGACTCGACAACCAAAAACCGTACCAAATTTGCGGTGGTTTGCAGGACAACGGCAGCTGGTGCGGGCCGAGCATGTCCCTGACGCGCGAAGGCATCACCAATGAAGATTGGACGCTGATGCCGGGGGGCGACGGCTTTTACGCGGAGATCGATAACGTCGAGCCATGGATAGTTTATACGGAATCGCAGGACGGCCATATTTCAAGGCGCGACGCGCACACCGGTCAACAAAGGGAAATCATGCCGGAAGCCAAGGCGGGCGAGCCGCACTACCGGTTCCAGTGGAATTCGCCGATGGCGGTTTCCATCCATGATCACAAGACGATTTATTACGGCGGAAATTATTTATTCAAGTCGACCGACCGGGGAGATTCCTGGACGCGGCTGGGAGGCGATCTAACCACGGGGGTGGACCGCAACAAGCTGGAAATTTTCGGAAAGGTGCCGGACAAGAATACGCTATCGCGTCACGACGGCGTCGAGGAATATCCGACAATCACGACGCTCAGCGAATCGCCGCTAAAGGCGGACGTATTGTGGGTGGGCACGGACGACGGAAATCTGCAAGTGACGCGCGACGGCGGGAAGACATGGAAGAATGTCGCATCTCGCGTGCCGGGAGTGCCTAAGGGAACTTATGTGAGCCGCGTGCTGGCTTCGAAATACGGCGAGGGGACCGCGTATGTTTCCTTCGACGGACATCGCAGCGACGACTACAACGTGTACCTGTTTGCGACGACGGATTACGGAGAAAACTGGAAGGCGATTCGAAACGGAATCCCGGAGACGGCGGGCACCGTGCACGTAGTGCGCGAACACCCGCGAAACGCGAACCTGCTCTTCGCCGGCACGGAGTTTGGTTTGTGGGTTTCCTGGGACCGGGGCGCCAACTGGACGGCGCTCAAAAACAATTTGCCCACCGTGCCCGTGGATGACATTGAAATCCAGGCCGAGCAGAACGATCTGGTGCTCGCGACGCACGGGAGGTCGATCTGGATTTTCGACGACCTCACACCCATCGAGAAGTTCGATTCCGCGGTGGCAAATTCCGAGCTGACTTTTTTCAGCCCGAGGCCCGCGACACTTTGGGATTTGCGGGAGCGCAGGTGGAGCGCGGGGCAGAAGATGTTCACGGCCAAGAACCCGCCTTACGGCGCGATCTTGAGTTACTACCTCAAGGAAGCCTTGCCGCCCGAGCCGCCGAAGACGGCGAAAGAAGGAAAGGACGCCAAACCGGGCGAAAAGAAAGAAGCCGCGGCCGCGGACCAAAAAGAAAAACCCGAGAGCGCCGAGAATAAAGAGGGTAAGACGAAAATCAGCGTCTATGACAAGGACGGAAAACTTGTGCGCGAAATGGATGGACCGGGCAAAGCCGGCGTGAACCGCACGAACTGGGATTTGCGCTGGAATTCTCCGGCAGTGCCCACGCCGGAGCAACTGGAAGCGGCCGCGGCCGGGTTCGATTTTGGGCCTCGCGGGCCGCTCGTTGAGCCCGGAAAGTACACCATCAAGATCAAAGCAGGCAGCAAGGAAGCGACGCAGGAGGTCGTTGTGGAAGACGACCCCCGCATGCAGATGTCGGCGGCGGACCGCGCGGCGCGGCGCGAAGCCATCGAACAACTCTACGCGATGGCCAAGACAGCGGACAAGGATCGCAAAATAATCCAGGGCATCCAGGAAGGGTTGAAAGCGGCAAGGGATGAATGGAAGAAGGATGCCGGCAAACCGGATGCCCTGAAAATCCCCGAAGACGTCCAAAAAGCAGCCGAGGAGTTACAGAAGAAAGTGGACGCAGTGGCGGAGAAGTATGCGCGGGAGCGCCAGGGACTCGGAAACGCCGGGCCGCCGTTTATTTGGAAGCCCGAGCCTCTTCCCCAACAAGTGCAAAGTTTGCTGAGAGATCTGGACGGGTTCTGGGCTGCACCAGGCGGGCAACAAAAGGAAAAGTTGGCGGAGTTGCCGCCGCTCGTCAGCGAAGCCTCGACCCAGGTGAAGAAAATCGCGGAAGAGGACCTTCCCGCGCTGAACAAGAAAATGAACGACGCAGGAATACCGCATATCGTGCCGAAAACACCCCCGCCTACGGGCAGGAGAGGCGGAGAAGCAGAGAGTGAACGATAGCAAGCTGAGCTACGGCTCTCCTGTGCAATGGGATTGCTGCTGGTTTAACGGGGATGCCGAGGCGCGATTGATTTGCCTGCTCGGCACAATCTGGATAGCATCCGCCGCATTGGGATGTTTGTTTGCGGAAAAACACTTTTAGAGAGTTTGCGTCTAAGGGGCCAGTAATATCCGGCAATCCGGCAGGCCGAGTGTCCGGGGCCGTCCAATCTCATAATTCGTATCATCGAATGACAGTTTAGGAAGACGGAGGAACTAGCATGAACGCGAAGCAGCTCAGCCTGCGCGGTCTGGCAGCATGGATTATGGGGTTGACGGTGATTCTCGGAGGAGCCGCGTGGGCGAAGCCGCAAAACGCCCTGGCGCAGGAAAAGTCCGACGCGAAAGAAGAGAAAAAGGAAGGGAAAAAGGACGAAAAGAAGGGGCTCCCGCTGAAGTCGGCGCGCAAAATCGAGTTTACGACGGACGAGGGCACGTGGCTTTCGCTTGATGTTTCGCCGGATGGCAAAACCATCGTTTTCGAATTGCTCGGAGACATTTACACGCTGCCGATCGATGGCGGGGTCGCAAAGCTGGTGGATGGCGGGATGGCCTTTGACAGCCAGCCAAAATTCTCGCCCGACGGAAAATGGATTGCGTTTATCTCCGACCGCCAAGGCAGCGAAAACGTCTGGATCATGCACGCCGACGGAAGTGGCGTGAAGCAGGTATCCAAGGATCCCAACAACGAATTTGCTTCGCCAAGCTGGTCGCCGGACGGAAACTACATCTTCGTATCCAAGGCGGGCTTCGGCATCAACACGTTTGAAATCTGGATGTACCACGTGGACGGCGGCTCCGGCGTGCAAATCACCAAGGCGAAACCGACACCGACGACGCCTCGCCGTGAACGAGGAAACGCCATCGGAGTCGTGGCCTCTCCAGATGGCAAGTATCTTTACTACGCGAAGCGCCAGGGCGGGTTCCAGTACAACGCGCAGTTTCCGTTGTGGCAGGTCGCGCGCCGCGATCGCAAAACGGGCGACGAAGACATTCTGCTGGAGCAGGCCGAGAGCAGTTTCCGCCCGGTTCTCTCACCCGATGGGACACAACTGCTCTATGTGACGCGGTACGAAACGGAGAGCGGCTTGCGTTTGCGCAATTTGAAGACAGGCGAAGACCACTGGGTGAGATACCCGGTAACCCGCGATGACCAGGAATCCCGCTTTACGCGCGATCTTTTTCCCGGATTCGCATTTCTCCCCGACGGCAAGGAGATCGTCTACAACCAGGACGGAAAAATCCGCAGGCTGAACCTTGCAACCGGCGCGGAGAATGTAATTCCGTTCACGGCGCAAGTGTCGCAAGAGTTGGGACCGAAACTGGATTTTCCTCAAAGAGTTGAGCAAGGCCCGGTAAAAGTGCGCCTGATCCAGGATCCGGTGGAATCGCCTGATGGCAAGAAAATGGCCTTTTCCGCGATGACGCACCTTTACGTCATGGATATACCTGGTGGCCAGCCTCGGCGGCTAACTAGCGGAAATGAACGGGAGTTCCAGCCGGCTTGGTCGCCGGACGGAGCATCCATCGCCTACGTGACGTGGTCGAGCGCGGGAGGTCAGCTATGGAAAGTAGCGGCCTCGGGCGGAAAACCTCAACAGTTGTCTACATCCGCCGGGTTATACAGCAATCCGGTTTGGTCGCCTGATGGAACTCGCATTGTAGCCTTGCGCGGAAATGCCTACGACCGCGAAATGAGCGAATTCGATGGCGGGCAGACGCGCAACGCCGATCTCATCTGGATTTCCGCTGACGGCGGAGACGCCAACCTGATTTTGCCTGCCCGGGGAGCAGGGACGCCGCACTTCACGCACGACAAAGACAGAATTTATGTCTATACACCGCAGGGCCTCGTCTCGGTGCGGTTCGATGGGACCGATCGCCGCACACACATCCAGGTGAAGGGACAAGGAGGCTATTTCGCGGAGGAGCCGACGCCCGCGAACGACGTAAAGGCGAGTCCTGACGGGCAGTGGGTACTCGCGCATGTCATGAATCAACTCTACGTAACCGCCATGCCCGTGGTGGGCGGTGAGGCGCCGACGGTGAATGTCTCCACCCCGTCCGTACCCGTGAAGCGGCTGACGGACATCGGCGCGGACTATTTCAATTGGGCGGACGATGGAAAAACGATCACCTGGGCCGTTGGCGCCAGCCTATTTCGCGAGCCGTTGAGCGCCATCTCCTTCGAGCCCCCGAAAGAAGAGGAAAAGAAGGAAGGCGAAAAGAAAGACGATGCAGCGCAATCGGCGGCGGCAAGCAAGGACGAGAAAAAGGACGAAAAGAAAGAGCCGAAAAAACTCAAGGAAGAAGACAAGAATGTCCAGGAGATCGCCGTTGACCTGGAAGTTCCGAGGAAGACCCCGAAGGGCACAATAGTCTTGCGCGGCGCGACCGTCGTAACAATGAAGGGTGATGAAGTCCTGAAGAACGCGGACGTAGTAATCGAGGACAACCGCATCAAGAGCGTCGGACCGAAAGGCTCTGTGCCCGCGGGCGCAAAGATGTTCGACGTCGCCGGCAAGACCATTGTGCCGGGCTTCATCGATACGCACGCGCACTGGACGGAAATTCGCCGCGGCATCCTGGACACCCAGAACTGGGGGTTCCTGGCCAACCTGGCTTACGGCGTGACCGCAGGGTTGGACGTGCAGACCGGCACAAACGACATGTTCGCCTACGAAGATCTGGTGGACAGCGGCGATATCCTTGGATTGCGCGCGTTCTCCACCGGCCCGGGCGTTTTCTCGGACAACAATTTTCAGTCAATGGAAGAAGTGAAGGGCGTGCTGACGAAGTACCGGAAATATTACGGCACGCACAACATCAAGAGTTACATCGTGGGCAACCGCAAACAACGCCAGTTCATGGTAATGGCCTCGAAAGAACTGGAAATGATGCCCACGACCGAAGGCGGATTGGACCTTAAGCTCAATTTAACTCACGTCATCGACGGCTTTCATGGGAACGAGCACACTCTTCCCGTCACTCCGCTTTACAAAGACGTCCTGCAGATTTTTGCGCAGTCGGGGATTGCGGAGACGCCAACGCTGATCGTCAACTACGGCGGCCCGTTCGGTCAGGAATACTGGTTTGAGAATACCGACGTGCACGACGATGCCAAGCTCAACCATTTCACGCCGCACAATCTGATCGATGAGAAGACCAACCGGCGGCCGGACTGGTTCCGCAAGGACGAATTTGCGTTTCCAAAACTTGCCGCGCAGATGGCCAAACTTTCGAGGGCAGGCGGCCTTGTAGGCGTGGGCAGCCACGGGCAATTGCAAGGGCTCGGCTATCACTGGGAGATGTGGATGCTGGCGAGCGGAGGCATGACGCCGCTCGAAGTGCTGCGCTGCGCGACGCTCAACGGCGCCAGGATCATCGGGCGACCGCAAGATCTCGGCTCCATCGAAGCGGGCAAACTCGCTGATTTGGTCATCCTGGACAAGAACCCGCTCGAAGACATCCACAATACAAATACGATTCACTGGGTTATGAAAAACGGGGAACTGTTTGAAGGCGATACACTGGACCAGGTGTGGCCGGAAAAGAAGAAGCTCGAGCCACTCTACTTCTGGAATTTCGACAAGCCAAAGGCGGGCGCGCCACTGAGCTACGGCAAGACGGTAACTCCGTAAGCCTGGAGCTGCTCGTAACCGAAAATTGGAGGGCAGGGCTCGCCTTGAGCGAAACTTAGCGGTGCCGTTCTCCGAACTCCGTCACTCTTGGGGTTTTGTCTCAGCTTTGATCTGAGTTGAGCGGTACCACGCGAACGTCCGGCTGAGCCCTTCTTCAAAAGTAACTTGGGGATCGTAACCGAGGAATTCGCGCGCCTTCGTGATGTCCGCCTGTGAATCGCGGATATCACCGTCGCGCGGCGCCTCGTACTTCGCCTGGAGTTTGTTGCCGGAAATCTTTTCCAGAAGCTGTAGCGTCTGGTTCAGTGTGAACCGGTCTCCTGTCCCTACGTTGAAGGTTCGTCCGGAAACATTGGGCGCCTCGCAGGCGAGCAAGTTGGCCTGCACGGCGTTTTCAACGTACGTGAAATCGCGGGATTGTTCGCCGTCGCCAAAGATGACCGGCTCCGTTTCTTCCAGGAAGGAGAGACAGAACTTCGCCAAGACCCCGGAATAGGGCGAGCCGGGATCCTGCCGAGGTCCGAAAATATTAAAGTAGCGGAGAGAGACGTTCTCCAGGCCATAACACCGGCCGAACGTTTGCGCGTAGAGCTCTCCCACGAACTTCGTGACGCCATAGGGAGAGATCGGCGCCGGCGCCATTGTCTCAACTTTGGGCAGCGTCGGCGTTTCGCCGTACGCGGAAGAAGACGCCGCGAAAACCACGCGCTTCACCTTGGCGTCGCGCGCAGCGACGAGGACGTTCAACGTTCCATCGATGTTGATCTTGTTCGTTTCGATCGGATCCTTGACGGATCTCGGAACGGAGGTTCGGGCGGCAAGGTGCAGCACGTATTCGGCTTCATGCATGGCTTTGCGGACCACTTCGATGTCCGTGATACTGCCTTTCATGAAGGTGATTTTGTTGCGGATCTCAGCGAGATTATCTTCTTTGCCGGAAGAGAGGTCGTCAAGAACGACGACACTGTGGCCGCGCCGCACGAGCTCATCAACCGTATTCGAGCCGATAAAACCGGCGCCGCCTGTAACGAGGTAGCGCATTCAGGCATTCCTCCTCGATCGAGATCCGTAAACGCCGGATTGCCGATCCGGTCATTGACGCGGCATCGGCAAAGACGCCGAGCGCACGTTTTGGTAACCTCAGAGTTCGCGGATCGTATCCGGCGGAAATCACCGGGCTATCCCGCGCGAATTCGTATTGTACGACGGAAGGACGAAAGACAAGGCACTGTTTCCAGTGCAGGTCACACAAAGAGCATGAGCTACAAGAAAGCCCTGGGCTTGGCTGCCCTGGTGGCAATCGGCTGCGCCGCCGGCGGCTACTATTACTTGAAAGAGCGAACCGAAGTGTCGGCGCGAGCGGCGGCCTCCGTAGAGCCGCCCGAACCGGCGAGTATTCCCGGCGGAGCCGCTCCGGCCGCCGAACCGGCGGGTCGTTCGCTTGCCTCTGTCGCGGACAAGAACAGCCAGCCGGTGGTCGATGCCGGGCTACCGCTTCGCGCGGGCGAAGTGCTCGAATACACAGCGAACGTTGCCAACCTCACGAACGTGGCAAATCTAAAATTGCAAGTGGGCGCGCACAAGGATTTCTTTGGGCGGAATGCCTGGCATCTGCAGGCTTTTGCTCACACGGAAAACCCGCTCCGCATGGTCTTCACGTTGGACGACCAGTTTGATTCCTACAGCGATGCGGAGACTATGACCAGCCTTCAATACGAAATGCACCTGAATGAGCGCGGGGAGAAAGTTAATTCGGTCCAGCGCATGACATCCACGGGAAAAGAGCCTGCTCCCCGCAATGCCACGGAGACGCGCGTCCTCCCCGGAACGCGCGATCCGCTCGGCATGATGCAATACCTTCGAAACGTGGATTGGTCCAAGACGCCGGAGGTGCGCTGCCCCGTTTACGATGGGCACAAGCTTTACGATGTGCGGGCCAAGCTCGCCAGCGCCGGGGAAGCTGTCACGGTCCCCGCTGGGAGTTATAAGGCGTCAAAGATCGAGATTCGCGTCTTCGAAAACGGCGAAGAGATGAAAGACGCTCATTTTACGATCTACATCGCAAACAACGCCGCGCGCACGCCGGTGCTTCTGGAAGCCATCATGCCTTTCGCGACGGCCCGAGTGGAACTGCAACGGGCGAAATAGAAGCTCTTCCGCTCCATTCGCGCCACAGCAAATTCGCCGAATCATCTTGGGAAAGCATGTGCCGGCCAAACGTCGCGGGACGCTAAAGCACAGCCAATTGCTCGATCAGAGTGCAGGCAATGTGACCGATGGTGATATGCGCTTCCTGGATTCGCTGAGGATCCCGCGAGGGCACGTTCAGCAGAAGGTCCACCTTGCCGGAGAGAGCGCCACCGGTTTCGCCCGTGAAAGCAACAAGAAAAGCGCCGCGTGCCCGGCCTGCTTCCACACCGCGGACGACATTCGGGCTTGCGCCGCTGGTTGAGAGCGCCGCAAGAACGTCCTGCGAAGCGACGAGCGATTCGATTTGCCTGGAAAAAATCTGCTCGAAACCATAGTCGTTGCCGGCAGCGGTGAGCACGGATGGATTGGTCGTCAGCGCCAGCGCGGCGAGACCGCGGCGGTCGGCGCGCAATTTCACGACCAGCTCCGCCGCCAGGTGCAGAGCGTCGGCGGCGCTGCCGCCGTTTCCGAAGAAGACGATTTTTCCGCCGCCGCGCAGCGCAGCCGCGCACCTCTCGGAAAATTGCTCGATACGGCCGATCAGTTCACCGGAAAAGCTTTGCTTCACGCGAGCGCTTTCCTCGAGCTGTCGTCGGATTTCTTCGGCGTGCGAGGACATCAGCGCCTAGCAGAGAACAATCTTGTTGCGGTGGCGCATGACGCGTCGCGTGGCATTTCGCGTATCGATGACGAGCTTCGCGGCGTCCACGATCGCCACGTAATCGTAACTCGAATGATCCGTCGCAATGATGACTGCATCGTAGCTTCCCAGCGATTGCGGAGTCATCGGTACGGACTTCATATGTTCATAATTGTAGTGACGCATCTTGTGGAGCTGAGGGAAATATGGATCGTTGTATTCGAGATGCGCGCCGCGCTGTTGCAGCAGCTGCATGATTTTCAGAGTGGGAGATTCGCGAAGGTCGTCAACGTCCTTCTTGTAAGCCACGCCAAGTATAAGCAGCTTCGCGCCTTTCAGGCTCTTCTTATGGTCGTTGAGCGCCGCGGCGACTGCGTCCACGACGTGATATGGCATGGCCGTATTGACTTCGCCCGCCAGCTCGATAAAACGCGTGGAAAAATCGAATTCGCGCGCTTTCCAGGAAAGATAATACGGATCGACGGGAATGCAGTGACCTCCGAGTCCCGGGCCGGGATAGAAAGGCATGAAGCCAAAGGGCTTGGTCGCGGCTGCATCGATGACTTCCCAGATGTCGATCCCCATGCGCAAGCTGAGCATCTTCAGCTCGTTCACCAGCGCGATGTTCACGCATCGGAAGATATTTTCCAGCAGCTTGGCCATTTCCGCGGCTCGCGTGGAGCTTACCGGTATGACTCGCGCCACCACCTGCGCGTAGAGCGATTGCGCCGCTCGGCCGCTTGGCGGATTCACTCCTCCGACGACTTTCGGAATCTGTGCCAGGCCAAACTGCTTGTTCCCAGGATCTTCCCGCTCCGGGGAAAACGCCAGGAAGAAATCGCAAGTGACATTTTCGTTTTCCGGTCCGGCGGCGATGGGACAATGCAAACCGCTTTTCTCGAGGATTGGAAGCACCAATTCCTCGGTGGTGCCGGGATAGGTCGTCGACTCTAGAACAACCAGATGGCCTCTTTGAAGATGCGGCTGAATGGAAATTGCCGTCTCTTCGACGTAGCTGAGGTCCGGCTCCCGGCGCTCGTCGAGCGGTGTTGGAACGCAGATGATGATGGCGTCCGCTTCCTTGAGCTTGGCAAAATCCGTGGTCGCGCTAAAGTGCCTGGAATTGACGAACTGCTGGATTTTCGTTTGAGGGATATGCTCGATGTAGGATTTGCCGGCATTGAGCATCGACACTTTGTTCGGATCCGTATCGAAACCCGTGACTTTATGCCCCGCTTCCGCGAAACGCAGCGCCAGCGGAAGTCCAACGTATCCACAGCCGATGATGGCCACCTTCAGCTGGGCGCCCTTGAAGAATTCCGGTTTCCGGTCTATTGGCATGAGTTACGTCGCTCTCCTCGTTATTTTTTTGGGGATCAAGCAGGCCATTCGGCCGATTTGGTAAAGACACTTCAATATAGCAGGTTCCAGGCGAACACAAAATGCGGCAATTCCACGTGCGACCGTTTGTTTAAGAGTGGTTGCGGCTCGATGCGATACGCGGGAAAATGGAATTGATGAATGTCGCGAATAGAAGGAACCCGCAAAGCGCAACTGGCTCCCGGCGATGACTCTCCCGGTCCTCCTCCTTGGACTGGGTGTGGGCGCGCTCGTGGGTTTGCTCGGCATTGGCGGCGGGGTGGTGCTGGTTCCCGCGCTGGTTTATTTGCTGCATATGGACCAGCATTTGGCTCAGGGGACTTCTCTATTTATCCTCCTGCCGCCGCTGGGACTCGGAGCTCTCCGCGAATACTGGAAGCGGGGTCAAGTGGATTTGCGCGCGGGAATCCTCTGCGCCCTGGGAATTCTCGCGGGAGGGTATTTCGGCGGATTGATCGCGGTCCCGTTGCCTGCCCGCCAACTTAAAGGACTCTTTGGTTGTTTCCTGATGTTGGCGGCGGTGTTGCTCTGGAGAAAATCGCTGCCCCCGCGGCAATCGACGGCCTCCGCAGGCGAGGAGCCGGCCCGTGGCTGAGAGCGTGCTGCGTAGCGCGGGCATTTTTGTGGCGGCGTGCGCCTGCGGGGTAGCATCTGGTCTGTTTGGGATCGGCGGTGGGGTTCTCCTCGTCCCGTTCCTGGTATTGTTTTTTGCGTTTGCGCAGCATCGCGCGCAAGGCACTAGCCTTATTGCGCTGATTCCGCCAACGGGCCTGCTTGCCTTTCTGACCTATGCCAAGGCAGGTTACGTTTCCTGGAAAGCCGGATTGCTGCTGATTCCGGGCGTTTTCATCGGAGGGATTTTGGGCAGCCGGCTTGCGAAAAAGCTGCAACCCCGCCCTATGCGGCAAGTGTTTTCCGGAATAATTTTTATTCTGGGCGCATGGCAGGCGTTCGCGGCGTGGTGGCGCTAAGGAGTCCGGGAAGACCATGGTCGATGTGCACTGTCATATTCTGCCGGGTATCGACGACGGCCCGGAGAGCATGGAAGTTTCGCGTGCCATGGCGGAATCCGCCATCGCGGACGGAATCACTCATGTGGTTGCAACACCGCACTCCAGCGATCAATATCACTTTGACTATGCGCGGGTACAAGCGCTCCGCGAGGAGCTGAACGCAGAGCTTGGCGGCCGGCTTATTCTGGCCACCGGCTGTGATTTCCACCTCAACCCTGAAAATCTGGAGGCGTTGCGCGCCGATGCCCCGCGCTTTTGCATTAACCAGCATGACTGCCTGCTGGTGGAATTCAACGAATACTCGATTCCTCCCGCCATGGATCAGACACTTCACGAGATACGGCTACTTGGACTAAGGCCTGTGATTACTCATCCGGAGCGCAACGCCATCCTCCGACTGCAATCGCCTCGGCTTGCGGAGTGGGTACGTCTCGGGTGCTTCATACAGGTGACGGCGGGCTCCTTGATGGGTATTTTCGGATCCGGGCCCAAAAAAGATGCCTGGCGATGGTTGGCTGACGGCTTGGTTCACATCGTAGCTAGCGACGCTCACAATACTCGCGGACGCCCACTCAAACTCAAGGCCGCGTTCGATCTTGTCCGTGAACAGTTTGGCGAAGAAAAAGCCAGCGCTCTCTTCCTGGAGAATCCGATGGCCGCCTTCGAGGGGCGAGCCCTGCCTCATGTTCCCGAAATCCCCGACAAGATCGGCGTTCCCCGACGCAAACGGTTTTTCTTCTTCTGAGTTCCTACTTGGAAGGGCGCAGTGGCAATCCGGCCCAGGCATTCAAAATTCCGAGGAATTCGCGAATCACGTCCAGCGCGTCGCCTGTCGTGCGCCACCATCGCTTAGGCTCGAAGGGATCCTCCGAAGCTGCGCGTACGATTGCCCGTCCCCGTCTTGCGGTAAGCCGGTGCCAAAGAATTCGCACCCGCCTCGTGTGCACCTTCGATGTCACCAGGATCACGGCTGTCCCCTTTCTTTTCTCAAGCGCCTCCTCAACGGCCGCGATTTCATCCGCAGTATTAATGATGGGAGGGGGTAGAACCTGAATGGCGTCTGCGGGGACACCTTCATGCATTAATACCTTCTCATCATAGAATTCCTCGCCGGCATACGGAATCCCCATCGCTTTGAGCGTCGCTTCCGGTTCGGTCGAATGCGTCAGCCAGACTTCAGGCGCATAGCCTTCCCGAAACAATTTTGCTGCTTCCAAGGCTCGCATTGGCATGCGCCCGCTGAGCACCACAATGGCTTGAGCCTTTTCAAGTGGGTCATTCGTCACCAGCCAGCGGCCGATGCCGAATAGAAATGCCAAGACACAAAGGAGGGCCGTCCCCGCAAGCCCAAGGACAATCCAACGCATGCGCCGAGGCTTCAAGGGAGTCGTCACTGAATTCTTCTTAGCCTCTTCGAGAAACAATTGCTCTTCACACGTGGCCGCATCCTATCTCCCGCGCGTCAGGTGGTCAATCAAGCTTGCTCAGGCTACACTAACGGGCTGTCATTTTCGGGAGGATGCATGAAAGCGGTGGTCACGGGAGGGGCTGGCTTTCTGGGGTCGCATCTTTGCGACCGGCTGATTTCCGAGGGCTGGGACGTCTTGGTCCTCGACAATCTCGTCACCGGAGTCGATTCCAACGTCGGACACCTCCTCAAGCATCCCAACTTTCGCATCGCACGCTGCGACGTTTCCAAGTACATCGACGTGCCGGGGCCGGTCGACTACGTTTTGCATTTCGCTTCCCCCGCTAGTCCCGTGGACTATCTGAAGCTTCCCATCCAGACGCTCAAAGTTGGCGCTCTCGGCACGCACAATGCGCTGGGACTGGCGCTTGCCAAACAAGCGAAGTTCTTCCTGGCATCAACCAGCGAATGTTACGGCGACCCGGAGATTTCCCCGCAGCACGAGGAATATTGGGGCCACGTGAACCCCATCGGCCCACGTGGCGTTTACGACGAGGCCAAACGGTTTGCGGAAGCCATGACCATGGCCTACCACCGGTATCACGGCGTGGACACTCACATCGTGCGCATCTTTAACACATACGGACCACGTATGCGCCTCAACGACGGCCGCGCCCTTCCAAACTTCGTTCATCAGGCGCTGACGGGGAAAGCTCTAACCGTCTATGGCGATGGCACGCAGACGCGCAGCTTTTGCTATGTTTCCGACTTGGTGGAGGGTATTTACCGCCTCATGCAGTCGGATGAGCACCTGCCGGTGAACATCGGCAATCCTCAGGAAATCACTATATTGGAATTTGCCGAACGGGTTCGCTCGCGCTTCGAAAATGCTCCTGCAATCGTCCTCGAGCCTCTTCCGCAGGACGATCCAAAACGCCGGTGCCCGGACATCACAAAAGCGAAACGAATTCTCAAGTGGGAGCCTAAGGTTGGCCTGGAGGAGGGATTACGTTTGACTCTCGATTATTTCAAGCGGGAGTTCGGGTCGAAAAAGGCTTCTTAACTCACACCTATCAGCTCGGCCGGTTTTGGAGAGACCGCTTCGTCTTCCGGACTGCCCGCCCGCACTTCTGCTCCTTACGGCCTGCCGAACGAGTAGTACTCGAAACCTAGCTCGCGCATGTGTTTGGGAGAATAGAGATTTCTGCCGTCCACAACCAAAGCGCGCGCCATGTGCGGTTTGGCACGCTTCCAATCCAGGCTGCGGAAAACGTCCCACTCGGTGCAGACCAGCGCGGCATCCGCTCCGCGCAACGCTTCGTAAGGATCTTCGTGGTAGGTAACTTTCGGAAATAAACTTTTTGTCCTGGAAATGGCTTCCGGATCCGTGGCGTGCACAACCGCCCCTTCCTCCACCAGACGTTTGACAACTTCGAGCGCCGGCGCGAATCGAATGTCGTCTGTATTTGCTTTGAAGGCTAGGCCAAGTACCGCTACCTGCTTGCCTTTCACCACCCAAAGCGCCTTGCGAACCTTCTCGAGGAAGCGTTCAATGCGCTGCTTGTTGACACGCTCCGTGGCTTTCAAAATATCGAAGTCCACTCCCACGGAGGCTGCGAGATGGATGAATGCCTGCACATCCTTTGGAAAGCAAAAGCCGCCAAACCCCAATCCTGCGTTCAGGAATTGCCCGCCAATCCTGGGGTCCAATCCCATCGCGTGCGTGACTTCCTTTACGTCTGCGCCGATTCTCTCACAGAGATCGGCGACCACGTTTGCGTAACTGATCTTCAGCGCCAGAAAGGAGTTCGATGCGTGCTTGATGAGCTCGGCGCTGTTGATCGTCGTCACGAGGAATTCCGCATCATGTCCCGGCGGGCACTGGCCCTTGTGCACCGGGCAATGAAAGCGACGCTCGAGGATAGGGCGGTAGATTTCGCGCAAATCCGCGGCGGCTGTTTCGTCCTCCACGCCCACCACGATGCGATCGGGATGGAAAAAATCTCCGACGGCCGTGCCTTCGCGGAGAAATTCGGGATTTGAAGCCACTCGGAAGCTGGACTTGCCGCCGCTGCTATAGGCCGCGAGGGCGCGCTGGAGTTCCAGTCCCGTTCTTGCGGGCACGGTGCTTTTTTCGATCACCAGTTTGGGTGAGCGAGCCTGCGCGGCAATCTGTCGCGCCACCTGGTCAATCGCAGACAGATCGGCCTCCCCGCTTTCCTTGGGCGGAGTGCCCACGCAAATAAAGATTGCGTCTCCCGCGCGGATGGCTTCGCCGACGTCCGCCGTATACGAAATCCGCCCAGCCTTGCCGGCCGATTTCAGTATCTCTTCCAGGTGGTGCTCATAAATTGGCACTTCCCCGGCTTGCAAGCGCTTGATCCGGTCCGAGTCGATATCGGTGCAGGTTACTTCATGCCCCGCGGCGGAGAGGCAAGCTCCGGTTACCAAGCCTACGTATCCGCATCCAATCACAGAAAGACGCAAGTCATCTTCTCCTTGAAGTGCTTCACACGAGCGCTCAGCGCCGTTTCAAGATCACCTTAATCAACCAATTTTGACCGAATCATTATGCGCGACACAACACATCATCGCGAGGCCTTCCGCTAACTGCATCACTTGTTTCTATTATTTCGGGCCAATCGGCGGCTCTTTGCCTCTCCTCGCGGATGCGCCTACCCTTTCAACCCTCTCCCCATCAGGAGACCGCGCAGCCCGAGCAACACGAGGCGCGGCTGGCGTCGCACGACATTCCAGAGCAGACGTGTGGATTCGTCCCGGTTGATTTCGCCCAGAGATTCTCGAGTGGAGGCGTCGAGAAGGTCCACCAGTTGCGAATAGTCCTTCTGCTGGAACCGGTGTAGCGCACGCCGGATCAACCAGTGGGTGGCCAGCTCCCGGCGCAAAGCCTTTAGTTCTCTGCCCCCGCCAGTACGTAAGATGGCATGCGCGACTCCCAGCGCTCCCCGAAGTCCCGTTACGATTCCGCCGACGGTCGAAACTTTCACTTGCGCCGCCGCATCCCCAACAAGATAGACTTCGCCATCGCCTATTCGCCGCCGCACGGGCACCCACTTCTTATAAACAGGTATCCGCGCCCCCTGCCACTCCACCGGCTCCAGCTGCTTTTTCTCGAGGAACCGCTCAAGACACTTCTTCGTGTCCCGTCCCGCCTCGCCGATAATTCCCAAAGCCCCGCGTTCGGGAGATTCCGGAATCAACCAATAGAAATACGGTGTATCGTCCGGTACGAACCACACGCGCGTCGTGTCCGTCGGATACTCTTTTGGCAGTCGGACGATAGCTTGGACCAGGGGGACGGTCTCGAGAGGAGGCCAACCAGCGCTGCGCGCCACTCGGCTGGAAGCGCCATCCGCTCCCACAACGTTCTCCGCATGGAGTTCCTCGCGACGTCCGGCGGCGTCAACTTCAACGCGCAATCCCCGGGCATTCGATGCCAGCCCAAGAAAACGCGTGTCAAAGGAAAGGTTTGCACCCGCCGCTTCGGCGCTTCTTGCCAGCGCGGGGATTAAGCGCGATCGCTCGATGATGAGGTCAGGACGTGCCAAAGCGACCTGCGCCGAGCGCCCATCTGTGAACAGTTCGAACCGCCTGATCTCGTTCACGATGCAACCGGAAGCGGCTGCTCCGAGCTGGCTGTGGAATTGGTCCGTAACGATCAGCGATCTCGACGCGGGTTCAAACCCCGGCCTCGATTCCAGGACGCGCACAGGGCGTCCACCGGCAGCCACTGTCGCTGCGGTGAACAGGCCCGCCGCCGATCCGCCCACCACGATGACTGCTCCGCGCTCCTCGCGCGGGAGGGACCTCTGCTCAGTACTTGGCACGTTCTCGCTTTCTCGATTTGCGCATACACCCCGAACTGCCACTTGGACATCTATTCGCGATCAAAGTTCTATAGAAGCTGGACTGCTTTCCGCCCGACTCGAAGTATCGTTCCTTGAATACCGGTTGGAGGGCGCCCCGCTAAGTATAGCGAATCCAACCGGAGGGGCAAATCGCGACGCACCTTCACAAAACAAGGGAGCATTCCATCATGAATCGAGAGATATCACGAGAAATCGGCTGGCTTTCGCGCTTGGCGCTCAAAGGGCGCGCCTTCAAGGAAGGTCACTCCAGCCAGCACGCTGATGAGCGCGATGGCTGCCACAGAGGCCGCGGCAGCCGGAGCCAGGTAGCTTACAAGAACAGCGGCTCCCCCGCTCAGCAGTCCCAGAATATACATGCTGACGACAGCACCGCGATGTCCCAGGCCCAGGTTTGCGAGGCGGTGCGCGGCATGGTCTTTACCCGGGGTGGCAAAAGGCAACAACCCACGCCGCGAGCGCGATATCGTGACCAGCGTCGTATCGAAAATGGTCACCCCCAGGATGAGCAAAGGTGCAAGCCAGGCGGAAATATGATTGGCCTGCTCAAGCCGCAGCTTCAATCCGAGGGCGGCCATAAGGAACCCAAGAAACATAGCCCCACCGTCGCCCATGAATATTTTCGCGGGCTTAAAGTTCCAGCGAAGGAATCCCGTCGAAGCTCCAAGCACCGCAGCCGCAAGAGTGGTGACGAGTGTCTGGCCGTTCAGGTAGGCCAGCAGCGCGAAAAAGATGGATGCCGTCGCCGCAACCCCGGCGCATAGCCCGTCCATGTGGTCCAGGATGCTGAAGGAAGCGGTGATCCCCACGACAAAAAACACGGTCAGAATCGCATCCAGAATGTAGCCAGCTCTTCCTCTCAAGAGAATTTCAAAGACCTGGGCATGAATGCCGGTAGCGAGCAAGATACAAGCTGCCAACGGCATGGCGATGAACAGCTTGACCTGATGATGCAGCCACCCGCGGTCATCTAGAATTCCCACGGCGGCGACGACGGTCGCTCCAATCAGAATTCCGACAATTTGCTCGCGTGCCGCTCCGCTGAATGTGAATAGAACCGCTAGGACGACCGCCCCGTACATGGCTAGCCCGCCCAAGAGCGGTATCGGGCTCAAGTGGACCTTGCGCGGGCCCGGCAGATCAACCATACCCACGCGCAGCGCAAGCGCGCGGACCGGCACTGTGAGCATTAAAGACGCAAATAACGCTATAAAAAAGGCCAGCAGACCTGCGGGCATGCTTCCTCTATTTTTTCGAAGATGCCGGCCTGGGTGCTTCGGCCGGTGCTCCTAACGTACTTGTCGGGTTGGGGACCCGGCTCCCAAGATTAAAATGGCTGCCCCACGCAGCCTAAACACCTTAACTCGGAATTTGTCGCGCGACAATCCATAATCTCTGGCAGTTAATTTGAGTGGAAAGACAACCGTCGGGGGTCGCGGCGGAATACCCCCAAGGACAAATACCGACCAGCAGATGCCGTCCGCCGTCTCTACCTTTCCGTAAGCATTCGCCCAAAGGTGCGTTTTACTTCCTCGCGGTTCCGCGTTGCGTAATACCAATCGATCGTGCGCTTGAGCCCGTCTCGGAACGGCACTTTGGGTTCCCATCCAAGCAGCTTTTTCGCCAGCCAATTGTCCGCAACCCTGTTGAGTGGCCCGGTGGGCATATCCGGGCGCAACTTGATCTCCGCCTTGTGGCCCGTAAATTCGCAAACCATGTTTGCGGCGTCGATCACTTTGATCCGCTCCATGGTTCCGAGATTTATGGCCGTGCCGTCGTTGATTTTCTCCCCCGCGAGAATAGTTCCCTCGACGATGTCCTCAATGTATGTCCAGTTGCGGATTTGCGTGCCGTCTCCCCACACTTCGAAAGGATTCTGTTTCAGGAAGGCCCGTGCAATCATGGCAATCACCGCGTGGTTCTCCACGCCGCGCGGTCCGTAGACCGTGAAGTAACGGCACGATGCCGCACCCATGCCGTGTTCCTTCGCATAAGCCCGCAATGTAAACTCGCCCATCAATTTTGCCCAGCCATAGGTGTTGTCGGCATCGTTCGGGCCGTTCGTCAGGTCTTCCGTCAGGTACAGTTCTTTCTTGACGTCGGATTGAAGAAAATTTGGATAGACGCAGCCAGAGGACGCGAACACCACTTTTTTTACCTTTGCTCGCAGTGCTTCCGCGAACACAAGGCCGTCCAGGAAAAAATTAGAGGCCGGCCCGGCTTGATGGAGATCAACATAGCCGCGGCCCCCGTGATCCGCGGCCAGATGAAACACAGTGTCCACGCCTTGCATGGCTGAACGGGCCACACCCGGTTCGCGCAGGTCCGCGTGTATAAACTCGACTTCGCCGCTCGCGGTGTGTTCGCGGATGTTGTCGAGATGCCCGCTCGTCAGATCATCGACGATGCGGATTTTCGCGCCGCGCGCGAGTAGCTGATCCGTCAGCGTCGACCCGATGAAAGACGCTCCTCCGGTCACCAGCACAAGCTTTCCGCTCCAATAAGTCTCCGAAGATGTCACGCGTTCCCGGCCTCCTCGATAATCTTCACGAATTTTTCCAATTCTTTGACTCTATCATAACCGGCCGCGGCGGCCCGGGCCGCTTCCCCCATGCTTTGCACTTTCGTTCGGTCCACAACAAGTGAACGAATCGCTGCAGCCACATTTGCCGGGCTGTCGGGATCGGCGGAAACCGCGAATCCGAATCTCGCTCCCAGCGAAGCTGTGTCTGTCTCCTCCGGCGCGACGGCCACTATTGGTTTTCCGGCGGCAAGAATTCCGTACATCTTGCTGGGAACCACGACCCCTTCGAGTCCCCGCTTCACTGTGATGATGTGCGCGTCGGCGGCAGCCAGGACAGAGGGGATTTTGCTCGCGGGGAAAAATGGAAGTATTCGTACATTTCTCGTTTCACGAGCCAGCCGTTCGATTTGCGCGCGCTGGGCGCCGTCGCCCACGAAAACCAGCCCTACGCCCTCCGCTTCCAGTTCGCGTGCCGCCGCGACCAGGCTCTCCCATGCGCCATAGAAGCCCAAATTCCCCGCGTGAACCAGCACGAATTTGTAATCTCCGCGAATCATTTGAATGATCTCGTTGTCCAACTCGGGCTTTGCCGCATCGGGCGGAAAAATATCCGTACCGTCTCGTACGATCTCGATTCTGGCGGGATCGACGCCTTTGGAAACGATGCGCGCTCGCATATCCTCGCCAAGCACGATTACCCGCGTGGCGCGGCGTAGTGCCCAGCGGTGCAACTTTTCCCAGATGCGTGCCAGCAGCCCTGGCTCGACAATCGCTCCTCCCAAAGCCATGTCCGGATACATGTCGCGGATGTTGTACACGTAGGGCTTGCCCTTCAGCATCGCCACGATGGCACCTACAATGCCTTCGAACGGAGGGTCCGTCATCGCCAGCACGGCGTCGCATCGCACGAAGATCGCCCGCGGAATCGCCAGCGCAACATAGCTCAGGTAGTTCAGAACCCGCCGCTTCATTTGGAGTCGCGGATAATCCGTCGAGCCGACGCGCAGGATTCTCGCGCGTCCTGCGGCTTCCATGCGCGAAATACGCCATCGTCTCCGCTCGCTCGGGTCATACGACGGCCGGCCGCACAGCACGGTAACGTCATGCGCCTTGGAGAGCGCATCCGTCACGGTTGCGGCCATCTTCGCTGTCGCGGAAGTGTCTGGCGGGTAGTACAGATTCATGAGCAGGATTCTCATTCGAACGGTGCTCGTTGCATGCGATTCACGTTCGAGTGATGAGGAAGTCGCCGAGGACCAGGGCATCCATCTTCGTGCGTTGGAAACAATCCAGTGCCTCCGCGGGACTGCACACGATCGGCTCATTGTCGTTGAAGGAAGTGTTCAGAACGACCGGCACGCCGGTAAGCCGCTCAAACGCCTTGATCAGGCTCCAATAGCGCGAATTTGCTTCCCGCGTGACCGTCTGCAGCCTGCCAGTGCCATCCACGTGGGTCGGCGCGGGAATCTTGCTCCGTTTCTCGGGCCGAACGGAATACGCCAGCGTCATGAATGGCGAGGGATGCGATTTCTCGAACCATTCGCCAGTCTTTTCCGCAAGAATCGAAGGAGCGAAGGGCCGAAAGATTTCGCGGTGCTTGATCCTCTGATTCAATATCTCTTTCATCTCCGCTCGTCGCGGGTCGGCCACAATACTTCTATTTCCGAGCGCGCGCGGGCCCCATTCCGCTCGGCCCTGGAACCATCCAAGAATTTTCCCGTCGGCAACGATCGCGGCCGTGCGTTGCATCAACTCGTCTTCGTTCAGCTCTTCGATCCCACAGCCATTCTTTCCTAATCCATTTGCATCGACTGCGCGCCGAATCTCTCCCTGCGTATATTCCGGCCCCCAGTAGGCGTGATCCATCACGAACGTCCGAAGTTTTCCGAGTATCTGATGCCACACGTAATAAGCCGCGCCTACGGAGAGTCCGCCATCGCCCGCCGCCGGATGCACGTAAATCTGCTCGAAGCCGGTCGCGTCGAAAATCTTTCCGTTGGCCACACAATTGAACGCCACGCCGCCCGCGAGGCACACCGCTTTCAGTCGCGTGCGCTCAGCGAGTTTCTTCAGCATGCCGAGATAAATCTCCTCAAGCCGCGCTTGCAACGCCGACGCGAGGTTGCGATGCCGCTGTTCAAGCGGCTCTTCGGGATTACGCTTGGGCCCCAGCCGCCGTTCCATGGATTCCGAAAACATCTTTCCTTGCGTGGGCGTCTTGTCAGCCTCGGCCCAACTCATCTCGGGCCCGCTGCGGTGATGCGTGAAGTAATCGAGGCCAAGGCGGAATCCGCTGCCATTGCTGCGCACAATATCGCGAAAGGCTTCGAGTTGTTCGGCCTCGCCGTAGGCAGCCAGGCCCATCACCTTGTACTCGTCGCCGAATTTCAGAAAGCCCAGGTACTGTGTGACTGCGCTATAAAAAAGACCCAGCGAGTGAGGAAACGCAATCGCGCCGTCAATCTTCATGCGGCTTCCTTCGCCGCTTCCCCACATGGTGCTGGCAAAATCGCCCAATCCATCGGCGGAAAGCAACGCGGCTCGTTCGAACGGCGAAACGAAAAATGCGCTGGCCAGGTGCGCCTGGTGATGTTCTACGCGGTGAAACTTTGCCGCGAGACCCCCCGGATCCGCGTCAAATGCCTGGGCCAATGCCTCCGGAATACCCTTGAACTTCGCAACAACCTTCAGCCGCTCCCGTGCGAACGACGGCATGCGCAGCGCGTAGAAAAGCTTTGTGCCCAGCCGCGCATAGGGGTTCCGAGGCACGGCCACGTGGTGGATATCTTTCAGCTCCAATCCCGCTTCCCGCAGGCAGTAGCGAATCGCCTGGGCCGGGAAACCCGCGGCGTACTTCACACGGTTGAAGCGTTCTTCCTCCACGGCGGCCACAAGCCGGCCATCGCAGACAATGGCCGCAGAAGCGTTGCCGTGATAGGCGTTGATCCCAAGAATGTTCATTGCCGGATGATTTAGTCTACCTCAGGAGCACGGATTAAGCCCCGAGGTGCCGTCTGCACCACTCGTTGAGAACGTACAGCGCCCACGGACGCGACCAGGAAGTCTTGCCTTCGAGAAATGCAGTCCAGACCCCGCGAACTCCCTCAACGCGCAGGTGCTGCGCAAGTGCCGGCGCAATCTCGCTGAAACTCGCTTCGAGCTTTGGCCGCAGCGAGCCTCGCAGCCATTCCTGCCACGGCAGCGTGAATGTTCGCTTTTGCTGGCCCAGAATTTCCTCCGGCAAGAGTCCACTGAGCGCCTCCACCAGCAGCGCTTTTTGCTTGCCCGCTCGCTGGCGCGCCGCATCGGGGAGCGCATTTACGAATTCCACCACCGGCGTATCCAGCAGGGGCACTCGCACTTCCAGCGAGCGCGACATGCTCACCGAATCTGTATCCCGCAACAGTGTGCTCGCCATGTAGCATCGCATCTCCAGCCACGCCGTCCCACCTACAGGACCCAGACTTCCAGCTTCTCTTGCAGCAAGATTCAGCCAGCCAAGCCAGGTCGGTTCGAGTGTCACCCCGTCGGCGCCCACTGTGCTCGGACGAAATCGCGGATCGATCAAACGTCGAAGTGAGCGCGGCGGAAAGAGCAATCGCGCATAGAAGTAAGGATGTGGGAGCCTATCCGGATCGATCCATGCGGCAACCGCTTTTGCCGCCGCGTCTCTCGAGACTCGCGTCCCCAGCAGGCCTGCGATTGCAGGAGCCGCTGCTCGCCGCAACGGCCCCGGTACGAACCACGCAAGGCGAAGGAGCCGCCGCAGCATCGCCGTGTTTCCGAAGCTCGTATAGCCCGCGAAGAGTTCATCGCCTCCGAGCCCGGAAAGCGCCACTTTCAGCCCGACTTCCCGGGCCGCCCACGATACGCAATAGGTATTGATGCCGTCCATCGTCGGCTGGTCAAGACTCGCAATCGCTTCATCAATCCGAGCGAGCATGGCGGCGCCATCAAGTGGAACTTCAGTGTGTTGCGTGCCACATCGCTCCGCGACCTTGCGCGCCAGTGGACCTTCGTCGTATGCGGTTCCAGGAAACGAAAGGGTGAAGCTCCGGATTCCCGCCTGCGCGCGGGCTGCCAGCGCGGCGATTGCCCCGGAATCCAGACCGCCGGAAAGAAACAAACCTACGGGCACGTCGGCGATCAGGTGCGCTCTCACGGAATCTTCTAGTAGCGGGCGCAGCTTCTTGGCGGCGGATTCCAGGTCCTTGGGTTTACGTGGGTCGCGCGCGGCAGGGCTCGTCCGCGGATCCCACCAAGGCCGTGCCCTCGGCACGCGCCGGCGTTCTGGAACATACAAGAGCATTCGATGGCCGGGTGGCAGAGAAAAAACTCCCTCCAGCAGTGTTATCGGCTCCGAAGCACTCCCGAAAAGCAGATACGCCGTAAGCGCATCCTGGGAAATTTGCTTTGGGAGGTTTCCACCGGCTAGCAGCGCCCGAACTTCGGATGCAAACGAAAAACCTTCCGCCGTTTGTGTGTAATAAAGAGGCTTGATGCCCAGTGGATCGCGCGCGAGAAAAAGCAAAGGCGCTGTGGCGAATCGCCCTCGCAGATCCAATAGAGCAAATGCGAACATCCCGCGAAGCTCGGGCAGGCACTCCTCGCCCCATTCTTCCCACGCGTGCACCAGAATTTCCGTATCGGATTGTGTTGCGAACCGGTGTCCCAGCAGCGTCAATCGCTCTCGAAGTTCTCGATAGTTGTAGAGCTCTCCATTGTAGATGACGGCGACATCCCGCGTTTCGTTCCAGGCGGGCTGATGGCCTCCGGCAAGATCGATGATGCTCAGGCGGCGCATGCCCAGCGCCAGCCCCGGAGCGCGCGGATCGGCTGTTAGGAAACCTTCTTCGTCGGGTCCGCGATGCCGCAGTGCTGCCGCCATCGCGCGCACGCGCGCCTCGGCATCCTTGCTCCGCGATGCAAACGCGACACCGCAAATACCGCACACGCTATTGCTTGATCTCCGGAGTCGAAAAGAAAGCGGCTCCCGCGCGCCACACGTGCTCACGCAGACGGAATCGGCGAATTCTGAGTCGGCTGTCCGCGTACCACGCAAGCATCACGCGCAGCACAAGGAAGAGAAGCACGAACGCCACGCTCAGCACCAGATAGAAAAAGGACACTCTCTCGAGGAGCAGGCTCCAATCGATAGCTTCCTCCCATCCCGGTAGAGTGGCGTCGAACAGTCTGCGGAGAGATTGCCCCACCAAGGGCACTCGCGAAAGTCGCACGTGGGCGACATAATCGTACGTGTACTCGTGCGGGTAATTCGGGACGGCGCTGATTGCTTGCGCAAAAACCGCAGGATTCTGCAATTCCTGGCGAGTCAAATAGCGGCCCGCGGCATCTTTCATGATGAAGCGGTACGTGGGATCCACGACAATCCACCGGCCGTCTACCAGGACTTCGGCTACAACGTGTTTTGTCTTCCCATCCGGCCCCAGCAAAAGCAGCCGGCGCGCTCGCACATCGGAACTTCGCGCAAGATTCAGAAACGCATTGGTCGCTGTGCCGCAGACACCCAAGAGCTGTTTGTAAGTCAGCGTCATCTCAGGATCGCGCTTCGGCAGCGCGTCTGGATTTATAGAGACCGCTCGCGAAGGCTCGGCGCGCATCCAATCCAAGATCGCTTCGAGCTTTTGGTCCTCCGGCATTACGTTAGGCACAATCGCATCCGAGAAACCGTCCAGATACTGGCGCACCGAGTATTCCCGGAGCCCGGCATATAGCGACAACATCACTGCTGCTACGAGCAGCAGATTCACCCCACGCCAAACCACTCGGAACAGGAAGTGCCCTATCGTCTCTGAGCCCATTACTTCACCGTTACGAAGTTTGCCCTGCCCTCGCACCGCTTTGCAAGCTTGTTATAAAGAGTTTCCATCTGCCGCACTGGCTCTTCCCAGCCCAGCCTGGCGGTTACCTGACTGCACCCGGCTTCTAATCGCTCGCGCAAGCCCGGCTCGCTCATCACAGATTTGATTGCGCTAGCCAACGCTCCCGCGTCATGCCTCACGACGAGCCCTGCCACTCCAGACAAGAGTGGTGCTATGCCGCACTGTTCCGTCACAATCACCGGTGTACCCGCCGCAGCCGCTTCCGCGGCGGTATTGCCAAAATTTTCATTCTGCGAAGGCAGCACAAAAACATCCGCATCCCGATAAGCCGCCCATTTCGCCCCTCCAAAAACCGGTCCCGTGAACTTCACTTGCGCACTCATTCCAAATTGCGCGGCGCTTTGTTCTAACCGCGCCTTCATCCCCCCTTCATCAGGCCCGGCAAAGACCAGCCGCAGGTTCTTCCCCTCAGCCTCCTTCGAGAGCGAACCGAAGGCCTCCAGCAGCATATCCGGGCTCTTCTTGGAAGATAATCGGCCGAGAAAAAGAATCACTCTCTCGCTTTTGGCAATCCCCAGCTTTTTCCGAAACGCTCCGGGCTTCGGCCACGACGCCGGCGCCTCAACTCCATTCCGGCGTACCACGATCCTTTCTCGCTCCACGCCTCCGCGAGTTAATTCCTCGACCTCTTGCTCCGACGTTGCGATGATCGCGCTCGCTCCCTCAAACAATTTTCTCCCGAACATCGCATGGTAAATTCGTTTCAACCGCAGGCTTCGCACGATCGGCACGAACATCCCGATCGGCTCCAGCACGTACGGAACCTTCCGCTTCATGCATTCCTTCGCAACCGCCGGCCCCAGAAAATCGTAGATTCCATAGATATGCACCACGTCAAAATCCTGCAGTCGCGCCCTGCAGAATTCTCTCACGGCGGGATTCCAGCTCAACGCTCTGTACCTTAACCAAGTCGGAAGATAAATCGCCGTGACGCCATCTTCCACTCTCGTCCACCCTAATGGGCCACGTTCCGCCTGAATCGTCTCCGCCGCGCTCATGCGCGCTTTGATGCCCCAGTCCGCCGTCAGCACCGTCACTTGATTTCCGCGCCCCGCCAGTCCCCGCGCAAGCGCACTTACCTTCACGGGCGGCCCGCCGAATTCCAGGAAGGGCGCGTAGGATTCGGTAACGCTCAGGATTCGCATTGTTCGCGAAGGATTTTTTTCAAGGCCTTGGCAAAAGCGCTGAACCGGAATTCCCGCTCCACTCGCTGCAGTCCGCGCGCGCCCATTTTTTGCGCCATTGCCGGATCTGAAAGCAGGGTCTCAATGGAGGTTGCCAGCTGCGGCGCGTCTCCGTGCGCCACAAGGTACCCCGTCACTCCGTCTTCTATCACCTCCGGCGCGCCCCCGTGCGCCCCGCCAATCACCGGTTTGCCCCGCGCCATCGCCTCCAGATAAACGAGCCCGAATCCTTCCGATCTGCTAGGCAATGCAAACATCTCGCACGCGTCGTAGCACGCCGCCAGCTCCTCATAACTTAGCCCGCTGAGAAAATGCACGTGCCGGTTTACGCCGTTCTGTTCCGCCAGATCTTCCAGCCAGCCCCGGTCATCACCGTCACCCACAGCCGCAAGCTGCAATTCCGGCCAGCGCGTCAGGAGCCGTGGCAGTGCCGTGATGAGCGTGTCCATGCCCTTATATCGCTCCTTCGCCAGCCACCGCCCCACAGTCAGGATCACGCGTCCTTCGGGATACCCGTTCGGCAGTTTTTCCTTCGGCAAGTTTTCTGGAATCGCTTCGAACTCTGGATCGAGCGACCACGGCAGCACGCGAATTCTCTCCCTGCGCACCTGCTGTTCGGCCACCTGGTTGGCTGTGTCTTTGCTCGGCGCCAGCACAAGAGTCGCTTTCCGAAGCGCAACCCGTCGAATCACCGGAAGCGGCGCCCACACTTCCACGCCGTGCGTGCAGATAATCGTCTTCAGCCGCGGCGCCGCGATTCTCATCGCCTGGGTAACCGGTCCCAGATTCGGGTGCCCCGCCAGGACCACTTTCCCACGGCGTCCTGCCGCGCGTATCGCCGTTGCCGTGAACCGCGCTTTGCTTCGCTCGCAGCCCGTGAACACAAATTCCTTGCCGCCCACGGTCATGCGGTGTAGTTCCGGCGTGTCATTCAGGCTCAGGAGCCGGCAATCCACGTGCCGGCTCGCGGCGAACTCGCTTAGTACTGCCGCGAGATGCCGGCTCGCCCTCTGGACCCCGCCAGTCCCCTCTAACTCAGTAAACAGTCCAATCAGCACGCGCCGAGTCTGCCAAGTGCCGCGCTGGAACGCAAGACGGCAATTCAACTCCTGTTCCGGCCTAACTGACAGGCTTGCCCACCAGCGGAATCAAGTCCTCCATCCGATCCAGGTAGATATCCGCAGGGTGAGCTTCCCGGTCATGCACTCCAAACCCGTAATTTACTGCGGCCGCCAGCGTCCCGGCATTTCTTGCCGTCTGCACGTCCACTTCGGAGTCTCCGACGAGCAACGCCTCGTGAGGTTCCGCGCCTAACTCGCGCAGAATTGTCCTGGCGCCGAGCGGATCGGGCTTTTTCGTCTGGAAGCTGTTTCCCCCGTAGATCGCCCGGAAATGGGTCGAAAGCCCCATCGCGTCCAGTATCCGCTTGCTGATTCGAACGGGCTTGTTTGTGAGTACCGCCATCGGAACCCCGGCCAGTTTCTCCAGCGTCTCTGCCACCCCCGGATACGCGCGCGTCGTGTCCATTTTGTGCGTTTCGTAATACTCCAGAAAAAACTTCAGCGCACGCTGCCGCTCCTCCTCCGTTCCGCTTTCCCCAAGCGCCCTCGCCACGAGCAGTGGCGCTCCATGCCCGATGTATCCGGAAATCGTTTCTTCCGCCAGCTCTCCGCGGCCTGACTCGCGCAGCATCGCGTTGACGGAATGAATCAAATCCTGCTTCGAATCGATCAGCGTTCCGTCCAGATCGAAAATTAACGCTCGCACCGATCTCAGCTTCGCGTCAGCCATGAGCCTCTCATCGCCGTTCTCCTGTCACTCGAAACACGGCACTCTCCGCATTTTTTAATGCATTATGAATTCGGCGTTAAAGAAAACATTCTATCGTTTTTCAGATTTTCCCTCACTTCGCGTAAAATAGAGGACTTGTCGCACCGCAAAAAACACCTCCGGAGACCACATGGCTCAGGTTCATCCCTTCCAGGCGTTTCGCTACAATCCCCAGCGCGTCTCGTTCGAACGAGTCCTCACCCAGCCCTACGACAAGATTTCTCCCTCGATGCAGGAAGGCTACTACGCGGCCGATCCGCATAATCTCATCTCCGTCGAAAAAGGCCGCACCCTCCCCGACGACTCGCCGAAGAACAACGTATACACCCGCGCCGCGGCTTCGCTGGACAGCTGGATCCGCGAAGGCGTCGTCGTTCAGGATCCTGTCCCTTCCTTCTACGCCTACTCCCAGGAATACACCGTCCCCGGTACCGGCAACCAGCTCATTCGCCGCGGTTTCATAGGCGCAGGCAAACTCGAGGACTATTCCGCCGGCGTCGTTTTCCGCCACGAGCACACCCTCTCCGGTCCCAAGGCGGACCGTCTCGAACTCCTTCGTCACACGCACACCCACACCGGCCAACTCTTCATGCTCTATTCGGATCCCCAGCTGCGCATCGACGAAATCCTCAAGACCGCGGAGTCCGCCTCTCCTGCTTGCCATCTTCGTGATGAGTATGGTGTGGTGCACCGCCTGTGGGTCGTCGCCGATCCCAGCCGCACAGCCGCCATTCAGGCGGCGATGGAGGAACACAAGCTCGTCATCGCCGACGGCCATCACCGTTACGAGACCGCTCTGACCTACCGCAATGAATGCCGGCTCCGTGCCGGCGGCCTACACCCCTCCGCTCCCTACGCGCGGGGCCCCCATGATTTCGCCATGATGACCTTCGTCAACACCTGCAGCGAAGGGCTAACCATCCTCCCCACGCATCGCCTCGCCGCGAATCTCCATGATTTTTCCTGGAGCGAGGCCCGCCGCTACCTCGAGCCTTGGTTCGAAGCCGAGGCATTTCCTTTCGCGGACGACAGCCGGAGAGCGGAAGCGCAAGAGAGTTTTCTCGGCCATCTCCGGGATGCGCGCGTACAGCGAGCCATCGGAGTTTACCCGTCCACCGAACCCGCGAAGCGCGCTTTCTACGTCCTGAAGCTGCGTCGCGGCGCCGATCTCTCCCAGCTCCTTCATGGCGTCTCTCCGCTTCAGCGCGAGCTCGACGTCGTCCTACTTCACGATGGAATCCTCGAACCCGCTTTCGGCATCACGCTACAGGCTGTAACCGCCGAAAGAAATCTCAGCTATGAACGCGAAGCGTCCGCCGCTCTGGAAGCCGTCGATCGCGGCTCCGCCCAGGTCGCGTTTCTCCTCAATCCGTTGGATGTCGATCAGGTCATGCGCGTCGCCACTGCCGGGGAAGTCATGCCGCAAAAATCCACTGACTTTTATCCAAAACTTCTCAGCGGCATCGCCATGTACCGCGTGGCGGGGTAGCGGAAATCGGAATACCGGAAATCATCGCAAAGCGCAGCGTGGCGCTCCGCGCGTCTGACCATCCTCCAAAGAAAAAGGGCACGCAGATGCGTGCCCTCCTTCAAAAAATCCCTTTTCGAGCTGCCTCTCCGCTTATTTCGCGAAGCTCGCAACCGCTTCCGCTTCGCTGCTATACACGTCGAACACCGTCAGCAGCTTGGTGATTTGCAGCACTTCCTGGAACTTGCTTCCCAGATGCGCCAGTTTCAACGCCGCGCCTTGCGATTTCGCGCTGTGGTGCGACGCCACCAGCGTTCCCAGTCCCGCGCTGTCGATGAACGTGATATTCGCCATATTCAGCACGACTTTCTTTTTCCCCTCAGCGATCAGGCTCTTCACTTTTTCGCGCAGCGCGTTGCTCTCTTCTCCCAGCACGATCCGGCCGTCCAATGCCACCACGGACACGCCGTCCACTTCCCGGTTCGTCATCTTCAAAGCCACTTTGTTTTCCTCCTCATCGGATCGCGGTTCCGGCGGCAACCCGGGCCGGAACCACAAAGCTTATCAATAATAGTCCGCGCACGACATGTAATATCCGCAGACCGGGCAAATCAATTTGCAACGCCTAGATTCCAGCCTCTGCGAGCATACCGGACAATAGCGCGAAGCATCTTCCCCCGCGACCCCAACCGACCCTTCAACTTTCGCAGGCAGCGCGTGTTCCGCCGATAGCCCTGCCCGCTCCCGCTGAATCGGGGTTCCTTCCTGTTTCGCGGCACCATTCACGGCCCGACTCTTATAGCACATCCTCCCGCAACATTGGTAGCGTCAGCGCCGTCTCCCCCCGTCAGTTCTCTCGCCCCTCCCTTTCTCTGCTATCCTTCTTCCTCCTTCAATCCTTTCATGCGAACACACACCCCAGAAGTCCTCGGCCTTCAACTCGATCCTCAAACCCGCTGCCTCCACTACCAATCCCCTTTGGACATCGTCGCCATCAAGATGAAGTGCTGCGGACTCTTTTACGCCTGCAAGGACTGCCACATCGCTCTCGCCGGCCATCCCATTGAGCCATGGCCCTCCTCCGAATTCCATGAAAAAGCCATCCTCTGCGGCGCCTGCCGCGCCACTCTCTCAATCTCCGCCTACCTCAGCTCGAACTCTCGCTGCCCTGCCTGCCATGCTCCCTTCAACCCCGCCTGCCGCAACCACCACCATTTCTATTTCGCCGCCCCCCTGCCACGCGATACATGAGGCGATAAGGGGTCAGAACCGCCCAAAGAGCTGCAAGCTTTGGCCGACTATCCGCCGCCCCCGCTCCTTCGTGCGCTCGCAGTATATGAGCCCCCGGCGCAGTCGATCCGTCGGTACTCTGGTCAGCTCCATCCAAGTGGAACCCAGTTTAAAGATTTTCTGACTGTATCTAAACATTGTTTTTTCAATTACTTGGACGCTTTTTTGGCCTTGACAAACATAGTTCTAGTACTGTAGTCCTACCGTACCATTGCCTCCGTAATAGTACCCCGCGCTATATTCGCAACTCGACCTTGCAACCAGACGAGCAAGCCAGGAGTCACCATGCTACTTCGACTTCAGCGTCTTCTCGAAAAACGGTTCGGGACGCACCCCCTCAGTAAGGCCGTAGCCATCTTGTCCAGCGCCGCCTTACTCGGCCTGACGGTTCAGTGCGAGTTCGCCAGTTCGCAGACCACTGGCACCAACGCCGCATCGCCGAATACGTCGATTCTGACGTTTGGCGCACCGGCGCTTGTCTCGACGAGCCCCAGCGGAGCCGCGGGAAACGGCTCCAGCTTCCATGCCAATTTCTCGCCCGACGGCAAACGCCTCTTGTTCTGGTCCAACTCCACCAACTTTGTCTCCGGCCTCACCAACGGCAACCAGCAGCTCTACATCAAGGATTTGACCACTAGCGCGATCGCGCTTGTCTCCGCGGATTCCAGCGGCGTGGAAGGCAACAACCTCAGCCTTAATGTCAATAATTCAGCCCAAGTCCTCATGTTCTCGCCCGATGGCACAAAAGTCGTTTTCGAATCGTCCGCCAGCAACCTCGTCCCAGGCGGCACCAATGGCAGCCAGCAAATTTTCCTTAAGGACCTTACGACAGGCGATGTCACTCTCGTGTCCTCGGACGCGAATGGGGTCCAGGGGAACGCTGACAGCACGGCTTTCTCCTTCTCCCCGGATGGCACGAAAGTAGTTTTCGATTCTTCGGCGAGCAATTTCTTGCCCGGAGGAACTCACACGCAAGACGTCTTCGTAAAAGATCTGACAACGGGTGCTGTCACGCTAGTATCCTCGGACGCCGGCGGCGTCGAAGGCAACAACGCCAGCTCTTGGCCCGTGTTCTCTCCGGACGGTACGGAGATAGCTTTTGCATCTCTCTCCACTAACTTCGTCCCCGGCTCTTTGTCCCGGGAGATCTACGTCAAGAATCTGCTGACCGGCGCCATCACCCTCGTCTCCGCGGATATAAATGGCGTCGCGGGAAATGGCGAAAATCTGTATCCCATGTTTTCGCCGGATGGTTCAAAAGTTGCTTTCAATTCGCTCGCGACCAACTTGGTCCCCGTCGCGTCAACTGGCAATACCGAAATTTATGTCAAGAATCTGTCCACCGGTGCCATCACCCTCGTATCATCCGATGCCAACGGTGTTGAAGCGAATAACTTCAGTTTGCTCTCTGTGTTCACGCCGGACGGAACGAAGATTGCCTTTGAATCTCCGGCCACCAATCTAATCCCCAGCGGCACCAACGGCAGCGTGCAGGTCTTCCTTAAAGATCTCTCGACTGCGGCCGTCATCCTTGCTTCCACAGATGCCAACGGGGCCCAGGGCAACGGCCCCAGCTCCGATCCAAATTTCTCGGCCGACCAGACCGCGTTCGCCTTCCAGTCCGCGGCCAGTAGCCTCGGTGCGAAATTCGGCACGACCCAGATCTTTGTCCGTCAGGTCACCACTCAGTTCCCGCCTGCGGTGACCACTTCGCCCTCCAACCTTACGATCACCACAGGTCAAACTGCCTCGTTCACCGCGTCTGCCAATGGGATGCCATCACCCACAATTCAGTGGCAAGTGAGTACCGACGGCGGCGCTACTTTCGCTGATATCCCCGGCGCGACCTCCACGACCCTCACCTTCACGGCCACTTTGTCACAAACCGGAAACTTGTATCAGGCCGTGTTCACCAATTCAGCTGGCAGCGCCACCTCCAGCGCTGCTCAGTTGACGGTGCTCAATCCCGCGACCACCACCACTCTTCTTTCTTCCGCGAATCCGTCTGTCTTCGGCCAGGCCGTTTCCTTCACCGCCACCGTCTCCTCGCCCGGCGGCGCCCCCACGGGCGCAGTCACATTCTTGGACAACGCAACCAGCCTCGGCTCCGGATCCCTTGACGCTTCGGGTATGTCCACGCTCACGACTTCGTCTCTGGCCGTCGGGCCGCATTCCATCACCGCGTCGTACAGTGGCGATGCGAATTTCAATTCCAGTAGCTCATCTCCGTTATCGCAAACTGTCAATAAAGCCGCGACGACGGTAGCCTCGATCTCTTCCGTGAATCCCAGCGTGTTTGGCGCGGGCGTAACCTTCTCGGCGGTTGTCGCTCCCGTCGCGCCTGGAGTTGGTTCCCCTGCAGGCACGGTCAGCTTCCAGGATGGAGCCACCCTGCTGGGCGCTTCGTCTCTGACGAATGGGCAAGCCTCGTTCACCGCGTCAACATTGGCTGTAGGTCCGCATTCGATTACGGCCGTTTACAGCGGTGACGGAAGCTTCATGGGCGCTTCCTCCACCTCTCTAACGCAAGCCGTAAATAAAGCGGCAAGCTCGACCAGCGTGGTTTCATCCGCCAATCCTTCACTTTTCAATCAGTCAGTCTCGTTCACCGCAACGGTCGCAGCCGTGTCTCCTGGCGCGGGCACGCCCACCGGGACCGTCAACTTCCTGGATGGCAGCGCTTCTTTCGGCTCGGCCTCGCTCACTTCCGGACAAGCCACGTTCACCTCGAACTCGCTCTCCGTTGCGTCGCACTCCATCACTGCTGTCTACGTAGGCGATGGAAATTTCAATGGCAGCGGTTCCGCGGCGCTCACACAAATCGTGACCAGACCGACGGCTCTCGTCACCTTGAGCACTTCTCTCAATCCGACTCTCTTGAACCAGCAATTGGTTCTTACGGCCAAGGTAACCGCGGCGCCCCCGGCCACAGGCACGCCTACGGGTACCGTCGCCTTCCAGGATGGTGCGGCTGCACTCGGCACAGTCGCTCTTAATTCCTCCGGCGTCGCCACTCTGACTCTTTCGACGCTCGCCGTCGGCCCGCATGTGCTGACCGCCGTTTACAGCGGCGACGCCGGCTTTAGCGGAGCCTCTTCAACCACATTCACCCAAACCGTGCAATATGCGCAAGCCGGAACCGCTTGCGACGGCGAGCCAGGTCACCAAATTCTGCCTCCCATTGATCCCGCTGGCTCAAGCGTATTCAAACAACGCCGGACAGTTCCGGCTAAGTTCCGCGTCTGCGATGCCAATGGCGTTTCCATCGGCACGCCGGGCGTCGTCTCCAATTTCTCCTTGATCCAGATCCTTACGGGCACGGTCTTGACCAAGGTTCTGGAGAACGTGTACACGAACAACCCTGACACGGCGTTCCGGTGGGATCCCACAAGCCAGCAGTGGATCTTCAATATCGATAACTCCAACCTCGCAGCCGGCAGCACGTACTTCTATGCCGTTACACTGAACGATGGCTCGGTGATCTATTTCCAGTACGGTCTGAGATAACGGCGCGGATCGCGCTTCCAGATCGCTGAACACTAGAACTCTGTCACTCGTGCCGCTCGCCCGCGCTGCGTGATCAACCACGTGGCGCTCGACACCGCCTCTTTCCGCTTTCCTGCCTGCGTAGCGCCGGGCTTTAGCCCGGCTCTTTTCTTTCTCCGAGCGGCGCCATGCTCCCGCCACCCTCCGGCTCGAACAACAACGGGAAAAACTGTCCCCCCATCCTTTCTCCTCGCGGAATCACCGGCACGCCCTCGAGCAGCGGCTCATCCGTATTCGACATCACGCCATCGCGAAACGCGTTAATCACCGTCGCGCGTCGTGGCTGCGGCGTATCGTTTGCTCCGGAGCCGTGCATCGTCCGTGCGTGGTGAAACGAAGCTTCGCCTTTTTTCAATTCAATCGCCACGGGTTTGAATTTTTCCTGCAGCGCCGCTGGCAAGCTTCGCCTGCTCTCTTCCAATTCCCCCGCCAGCACCGGCTTCGGCAAGTCCCGCCACTTGTGGCTTCCCGGGACATAATGCAGGCAGCCGTTCTCCCGCGTCGAATCGTCCAGCCCGATCCAGCAAGTGAGATGCGCCAGCGGCGTCGTTCTTGTCCAATACGAATAATCCTGGTGCCACGCCACCACTCCTCCGTGCCGCGCCGGCTTGCAGAAAAGTTGGTCGTGCCAGAATCGCACCGCTCCGCCCAACAATTGCGAAGCGGGCACGAGAAACGCCGGATTCCACAGCAAGTCATGAAAGCCGGGCAGCACTCGCCAGGCGCCCAGCGCGTGAAACAGCACGCGATTCGCCTCCGTCGATTCGTTCGCATGATATTCGTGGAAGAGTTCCCGCCCCGGATGCGAAGGCTCCATCAACCGTTCCAGTTCGCCTCGCAGGATTTCCACCTGCTCGTCATTCAGAAGTCGCACTCCCGCCAGGTAGCCATTCTCGCGGAAGAATTCAATCTGCGCATCGCTCAACCGATACCGCTCCCAATCTGCTCCTGTCTCGGTATTGTTTCCGCCCTGCCCCAGCAGCGCACCGATCGGCTCATGATATTTCGATAAGTCTTCCATCATGCGAAATCTCCGCTGCACAACACTTCCGTCCCGCCGCAATCCGGATTCGTCGAAGCGATTCTGTGCCGATGGAATCTTAGCGGCTCGCCCCGCAAAATCCACTCCCATTTCATGCGTACCAGCCCGTCGCTTTTTCCTCCGACCTCCACGCCCGTCATTTTCGCTTTTTGCATCCCGGACGCTTCTCCGGGACCGACCGGAGCGTCAGCGCTTTTGCTGACGCGCAGTGGAGGGCCTTCTCTTCAGCTTCCTCCTCCGCGTCCCTGCATCCCCCACCCTGTAGCCGCAGTCTTCAGACTGCGGTCTTTTCCCTCGCCTTTTTCTCCCCTCGCCGCCCCACACTGTCATCCCGACCGGAGCGTCAGCGCTTTTGCTGACGCGCAGTGGAGGGACCTCTCTTCTCCCCCCACCCCACAACGTCATTTCGAACGAAGTGAGAAATCTCTCTGCTCTCTTTTCATTGGCTGTTCAGTGTTTACTCCTTCTGCCCATCCTAAAGGCGAGCGGCCTGACCCAGGTCGAACTCGCCAAAATCCTCGGCGTCCAGCAACCTCAAGCCTCCCCACTCATGCGCAACCGCGCCGCCAACTCCTCTGTCCGTCGCGTGCTGAAACTCCTCACCACCCTCCGCCTCAACTTCCAAATCACCGTCCGCCCCTCCCGCAAACCACGCGGCTCTCCCTCCGTCCTCTCCTCATGACCCACCCCCCAAGCGAGATTGGAGGTTAAATCGGAAGGTCATTTAGTTTCTTATGGTTATTTTATATTTCCACAATTACGATAACATGTAATTCACTCAGGGACGACGTGGTGGAGGGACCGTGCTTATCAAATCTGTAGAAGTCACAAATTTCAGGTGCGCAAAGGAAGACAAACTAAACTGTGGGCGTCTGACGGCCTTGGTAGGTGCCAACGGGGCTGGAAAATCAACGTTTCTGCGACCGCTCAACACTTTCTATGATGCCTCGCCAAAGCTCGAAAAGAGGGACTGGTACAACGAAGATCTGGGAAATCCCATCGAGATCGGAGTTACGTATGTTGACCTCAACACGACAGAGAGGGAGCGCTTCGCAGCCTATATCGATGGAGGCGAACTAACTGTAGTCCGCGTAATTGAGTTCGCCGACAACAAAATTCAGAGTAAGTATTTCGGGTCTCGCATGTCGATTCATGAGTTTAAGGCAGCTCGAAGTGCTTCAAAAGCCGGTGAGTTCAAGGAGGTATATAAGAGGCTAAAGGATTCCGGCGAGTTTGAAGGGCTGCCAGCATACACCACAAAGGACGAAGGGCTAGCTGCATTAGACGCGTGGGAGGCTGCCCATCCCCATCGATGCAAGCGGAGCCGAGACGAGGGTCAATTTTTTGGATTCAAAGAGGTCGGGCTCGGCCGCCTCTCAGAATTTACGCGTCACATCTATGTACCAGCCGTGAGAGACGCCGGTATTGATGCGGACGAAGGTAAAGACTCCCCCGTAAAAGAAATCGTTGATCTTGTAGTCCGCAATTCCCTCGCAGCTCATAAAAGCATCCAGGAACTGAAAGCTGAAACTAAGAAAAGATATGAGGAGATTGTTGACCCGAAGAACTTATCTGGACTATCGAAGCTGCAGGACCAACTAAGCGACACTCTTTCCGCATACGTAGTGGGGGCGAAAGTTCTATTAGACTGGCTCCCAGCCCGCGACATACAACTTGACTTGCCTAGAACTGACGTCGCGTTGTTTGAAGACGGATATAAATGCTCAGTGAATCGCGCTGGTCACGGACTCCAACGCGCATTTATCCTGACTATGCTTCAACACCTTGCAATCACAGAACCGCCCAAGGAGGCTGAGAAAGAATCGGAGAAGTCTTCGCCAGACTTAGTCCTCTGCATCGAGGAACCGGAAGTCTACCAGCACCCGAGCAGGCAACGGCACTTCGCCGCCCTATTGCACAAACTAGCCCGAGGAACAATCGAAGGCGTAGCTAGGAAAACTCAAGTTCTTTATTCAACGCACTCGCCCATGTTTGTAGGATTAGACCGCTTTGATCAGATTCGCGTGTTGAGAAAGGAAATGTACGACCCGGAGAAACCGAAAAAGACACGCATCAGCGAATCAACATTGACCGATGTTGCTAAGAAACTTTGGAGCATCTGCGGCGATGGGCGACCAGAGTTCACGGCTGATTCGCTACTTCCCCGACTGCAAACCATTATGACCCCGTGGATGAACGAAGGATTCTTCGCAAGACTGGTTGTGCTCGTTGAGGGTGAGGACGATGCCGCAGCAGTCCGCGGCACTGCAGATCACAAGGGGCTAAATCTGGATGCTTCTGACATCGCAGTAATCCCGTGCGGCGGGAAAAACAATCTAGACAGACCAGCACTAGTGTTTAAGATGCTGGACATACCGACATATGTCATTTGGGACAGCGACAAGAATCTGCCGCCGGAGAAGGCCATGCCTAAAACCAACAGGAATTTGCTGAAGCTCTTCGGAGCGAACGAAGAGGACTTTCCACATAAAATAGAGGCAACCTACGCATGCTTTGGCGACAAGCTTGAATCTACTCTCGAGTATGAACTAGGGCACGAGACCGTCGCGGTGGCGATAAGAGAAATCGTTGCTGAATTTCACGGTGTGCACGAACAAGACTGTCTAAAGAGACCTATGCTTTTCACCAAGTTACTTGAGAAGGCGGCATTAAAAGGACATTTTTGCAAATCGTTGAACCTGGTCCTTGACAAAATTTTCGAGCTGTCCTTGAAACATCAGGCGTAACTCGGAGCTCGCGCCTGTGACGCAATCCTTCCCCTTTCACGCTGATTAGATGAAGTTGTCGGCTCCTAGCTCGGAGTAAACTTGGTTGCGCAAACGACCGAGGCTCGGAAGAAAGGAGCCGAGCAATGATCATTCTTGGCGGGTGGGTCAGCCTCAACACCACACAATGACCTTGACCGTCTCTTCTACGCGGGTGCCCCACGTTTTCGGGTTTGGTTTTTGAAAAGGTGGGTCTTTGTTCCCGTCGGCTCACTGCGGCCCACGCTCCCCGATTCTGCTCCGCTTTTGACTGCGAGCCATCGACTGTAAGCTCGCGTTCCTGCCGGATCTGAGTCTGCCCACTATCCACTACTCACTACCCACTACTCACTTCCCATTCCGTCTCATCAAACCATAAGAATCTCTGTTTACCCTGCTTGCCCTGAGCACCGAAGGGAGCTCCGAAAGGTTTACCCTGAGCTTCGAAGGGCCAACCCTTTCCAGCTCAGCCCCTTGCGAAGCCATCCTTCGAACCAGCCCTCCCCATTCGAATAACCAGTACGTACACATAAAGATACTATTGACATATAGTAACTTCCATGCTACCATGTAACATGATCCGAAGCCGCCAGCCCCGCCCGGCAACCTCGTCCTCACTGCGACGCCTCCCGCCGCCGCCTTTCTATTACACTTATCCGCCTATCCTCTGCGTCTCGCCACTCCCCACTTCCTCCCCGAACTCGACACACCCGTCACAACTCGACACGCCCGTGCCGTCGCAACTCCTCTGCTATCAATCGCATCCACACGCTTTCCGTCACACATGGGGGAGTGCCTCCGTGTCCACCTCCGATTTTGAATTTTCAAGTTTGACCCGCTCTTCCCGCAGGTGTCCACATCAATATCATTCCGCGCCACTTAGCCGTCCTTTGTTTTCATACTCTTACGCACTCTTTTGCCACGCCCAAAACACTAACTCCCGTATTCTCAATCATCTGCGCACTCTTTGCACAAAACACCCGGGGTGGGGTCTGCCGCACATCTCACGTTTCCCTGCTCTCCATCCTCCCTCCACCGCTGTCCGCCCACCACTTGTTCGGCTTGAAACCCATACCTCAACGGGCGCATCCTTATCTCTGTACATGCAAGAAAGGCCCGGCGGCCCGGGAACCCAGGTGCTAACGATGCGCCGCTTCCTCATCTTCGCAGCTTCGCTCGCAATTCTTACCGCAATGGCTTCGGCACAGGGCCGAGGCGCTGGCCCAGGAACAATGTCCGGCATGGCTCGTCCTGCCGTTGCCGCCCCGCGCGTAGCGGCTCCCGCCGGTCCAATTGCAGGAATGCACACGGTCGTTAGCAACCGTCCGATCTCGTCCATGCGCATCGTCCGCACGCGCTCCGGCTCGCTGGTCGCGCGCCCTGTGCGGCGCCCGAATACCACTCTCCGAAACATTCGCCCCGACGGGACAGTGTTTTCGCAGGATGTGCCTGGACTGGGCTTTGACTTTCCGCATCTCGCGGCCGTGCATCCCGGCAGAGATCACGATCGATTCCGCAACCGCGGATTTGACGGCGCGTTTTTCCCGCTTTTCGGTGGCGGCGGATACTACATGCCGCTTTTCCCTGACGACGTGGAAGAAGCGCGGCCCGCCGAGGCGCAACAAGTGGACCAAGGCCAGCCCGAATCTCAGCGCCTTTATGAGAGACCTCGCCCCGCGGAGCCCCAGCAGAATTACGCGCCGGCGCCGCAGCCGGCTCCCGTGCAGGAATCGGATCAATTTGTTTTCGTTCGCCGCGACGGAACTTTATTTTTCGCGGTGGCTTACGCCTGGGAAAATGGCACGCTTCGCTACATCACGCGCGAAGGAATTTCTCACACCGTCGCTGGAAGCGCGCTCGACCTGAATGCCACGCAGCAATTCAATGAGCAGCGCGGTTTGAATTTCCGCCTGCCCGCCTGAATTTTTTCGTGCCCAGATTTTTTTTCGCGGCAGACCGAATTCCACCTCGCGGTCCGGCGAAGCAATTCGGAAACGTCCTTCCGCAATAAACAAATTATTTTTTCACCGGCTCTGGCATCACGTAACCGGAATGAGCCGGAAGGCCCGCTCGTTCCAGCTGCACCGTCGTGTGATCGATGCTGAATTCTTTCGCCGCCTTTTCCTGAATCGCCGCGAGCACGCGCTCACACTGGTCGAGATGCATGTCGGGAATTCTCGCATGCAAGCTCAGCGCGTTGTGACCTCCGCCGAGCGACCAGATGTGCACGTCGTGAACTTCCTGCACGCCTTCGACGGTGAGAATCGCGCGCGCCACTTCTTCGACGCGCATCTCAGGCGGCCGCCCTTCGAGAAGAATGTGCGCGGATTCGCGCAGAATCCCGACGCTGGACCACAGCACCAGAAGGCCGATGGCGATGCCGAGCAGAGGATCGATCCACAGCGCGCCCGTCATGCGAATGGCGATTGCGCCCACGATGATGGCGATATTAGAGAGCGCGTCGCCGAAATTGTGAATCAGGATGCTGCGCAGATTCAGATCGCGGCGGCCGCGCACCAGCGCGAGCGTGATGCCGCCGTTCACCGCAAGCGCGGCGAGCGAAGTCCAGATCATCCAGCTTTCGACGACGCGAACCGGTGAGCGGAAGCGCTCGAAAGCTTCGTAGCCGAGCCAGAGCGAAAGCAGCACGAGCAAAATGGCGTTGGTGAAAGCGGCAAGAATTCCCGCGCGATGGTATCCGTAAGTCTTTTCGCTGTCCGCGGGACGCTCGGCCCAGCGCATCGCCAGCCAGGAAATTCCGAGCGCGGGCACGTCCGAAAGATTGTGCACGGCGTCATTCAGAAGAGCGACAGATCTGCCGAGGACGCCGCCCAGGATTTCCGCGGCGACCAACCCCAGCGTAGCGACCATGGCCCAGCCAAGCACGGCCGGCAGCAGCGAGTTGTGCGCGTGGCCATGATGATCGTGGCCATGGTGATCGTGAGGATGGTGCACGTGGCCATCATGGTGGCCGTGCTCTTTATCGTGAGGATGCTCGTCCATTTGCTCCATTTTACCCGCTTGCGGGGCGCCTCGCGCAGCCCCCTCCCGCTTAGTGGGAAGTTTGACACGTCCCCGGCGTGATTTCATTGACGCTTTTCCCGGCGGCTGCCAACATCGAACTAGACTCCATTTCCGTTTGCAGGGGCGGGAATGGCCAACGCACAGGACCGTGCGCCGAGGGAAATGACGGTTCCCATTGCAAAATTAAGTTTCTGGGGCGTGCGCGGATCGACGCCGACGGTGGATCCTGCCACGTGGCGTTATGGTGGAAACACGCCGTGCCTCGAACTCACCGCGCCCGACGGCACGCAATTTATTCTGGATTGCGGCACGGGCCTGCGCATGCTGGGAAGCCGCTGGGGAACTCCGAACGGCGGAGGAAATCCCGAGACGCATATTTTCGTGACGCACTACCACTGGGATCACATTCAGGGGATTCCGTTTTTTTCGCCGCTCTATGCGGAGAACAACGAATTTCATTTCTACAGTTTCCGCTCAAAATTCCTGGGCCGCGACAGCTTGAAGCAGGTGTTTGAAGCGCAAATGGCGCTGCCCTATTTTCCCGTGGACATGTCCGCGATGAATGCGAAGCGCAAGTTCAAGGAAGTCGAAGGCGGAGATCATTTCACGATCCGCGAAAACAAGATTACGGCGAAGTGGCTGAACCATCCGCAGGGCTGCCTGGGATTTCGCATCGAGACGCCCGCGGGAATCGTCGTTTACGCGACCGACAACGAACCGGGAGATGCAAAATTGGACGAAAGCCTGCGCGAACTTGCCGCGGGCGCGGACATTCTAATCAATGATGCGCAATTCACTCCGGAGCAATTGAAGGCCACGCGAAAGGGATGGGGGCATTCGTCGTGGCGGGAGGGCGTGCGGCTGGCGCGCGAAGTCGGCGCGAAGACGCTGGTACTCTTTCATCACGATCCGGATTCGACGGACCGCATGGTAGATTCGATTTTGCGGCAGGCGCGCGAAGAGTACGATTCCGTGTTTGCGGCGAGCGAAGGCATGGTGATCACGCTGGGAGCTGCGGGAGACAACGTGCAGGCGCACATGCCCGGAACGCGGACAACGTTGCGGCGGGAAGCGCAATTCCGCGCGAAAGTTTGCGGAGTGACGGAAGGCGGCAAGGAATTTCAGGAAGAAACCGTGGTGCGCGACATTTCCCTGCAAGGCGCGTTGATTTCGCTGCAAAACATGCCGCGGCTGCAATCGGAATTGCAGGTGACGATGGAAACTCCGGGCGAGGACGGCCTGCAATCCTCGATGCGTTTACGAGGCTATGTGGTGCGCATCGATGCGGGAGAAGAGAAGGGCCGCAGCGCAGTCGGCGTCGTCTTTACCGATTGACGGAAACCGCCGAAGCCGGTGCAATCCAATCGTGATGAATTGAGACTCAGCTTTCCTGCAGTGTCGCTTTAGTTTTCCCGGCATCAGAGAAGATCCGCCCACCCTTGTCTTGCAGAAAGGGTGGGGCACCCTCGACTTATCAACCCGCAGTGAATTACGAAAGTGGTATCCTCTCTTACTGGGGCTTCAGTAAACAAAAAGACTTGGAGAATTCAATGCGCCACCCGCCTTGACACCGAACCAGACAAGGGCACATCCTGAAATCGCAGAGACGGGAGCAACTGTCGTGAGTCGAGCCAAGCCAGGATATGCAATGGGCACAAAAATTCCTCCAACCAAGGTCAACGTCGTTAGGCCGAAGTCACCAAAAAAGGATAATCTGAATTCACAGTGATTCCTCACAACATACTCTTGCGGAGGCTTTAATGTCCGTAGAGCAGGAGAATATAATAGATATTGTCAGTCTCGACAAAAAAACCGGTGACATTATTCTGACCATAAGCGACCACTTAGATTGGTCCGATAGCACCAAACATCAATCTTTTCTACAGGCGAAACTTAACAAGTATCTGGCTTTTGTGGAAAGCGGTGAAATTCTGGAGCATTACCCCGACGCGAAAGGAAGAAGGGCCGTTTTCAATGTGGTGTTCAAATTCAAGCCGGACCTCGAGGGTAGGAAATTTCTTTCTAGGGCGAGGAAGATCATCGAAACCGCGGGTTTCGGTTTGCGCGAGCAGCTCTTCGCGGAGTCCTACGACAATTAAGGGCGGGGAAACCTCACCAACCCCGCGGGTGGCTGCCTCTTAACGCGCTGGGACGATTGTGACTTTGTCTTTTTCAGGGGTTGCCTACCCTTTGCGGTCTTGTTTCTTGCAAAGGGTGGGTCACTACTATGGAGATACATCAGAGGGCAGCACCGATTGGGAGGACGACAGCCAATATGATTTTAAGAGCAGTCCCAGCGAATGCCAGGGCACCGATGGCATTTGGTATGAAGACACTTGGAATATAACTGTGACTGTTAAGCCCGATCCGCTCGACAATTCCAATGGTGTCGGTCAATGGCTTGCTGATTTCGGAAACTTATTCAAGCAACTAAATCCATTTCAGGTCTCGGGCGGCAATCGCAGCGGCAGCGGAGCCAACGGCCAAGCGCTAACGGACCCTTGCACTGCAGCCTCGTACCGAGCCGGCCAGGCTTATCAGCAAGCCAGCGGGGCAGGCTTGACCGTGGCCCAGCAAGGCAAACCTAGCATAGATTGGGCAGCGTATTCGAGCGCTTCAACATTATTCAGGCAAGCGCTCCAGGGCAAGATAAGCCCAGGGGCAATACTTGGGAGTGCGCTTATCGGGTCGGCCACAAAGGCGTCCTACTACCTTCTAAAAGGCATAGTCGTACAAACGGTAGCCAACGCCAAGGCTATAAAGGCAGATCTTAATGCCAGGATAGCTTGCGGAGAGTCAATAAATCCAATACCAGACTTTAGCCAGCCTCCCGACCATCCATAGAGACAACGAGAATGAAGCGAATCAAAGTGCCCGACTGGGCGATTAACTTCTTGATAGTGCTGCTACTAGCTCTCGCCTTCACCTCCTTGCGCAAGCTCTACGGTGTGGGCCAGCCGATCCTGGGAATAATAGTCGACTCTGTGGCGATGGCCGCGATATTCGCCTTTCTAGCATACATTTTTCTCGACAGGCAGCCACCGACCTGATCGGCCGGCGGAAAATGGATGGAAAAATCGGGTGCCAGCGCTCATGAAAAACTGACCCCGTAGCGATCATGGAGATTTAACCCCTCCCAGGGTGAGGACGGAACGGAGGCCCGAGCGGAGCGAGGGCCGGAGTTTCGTCCTCAGTGCCAAGCGCACCCCGCGCCTGTACCTTGACTCTCGCGGTTAGGGGAGGGCGCGGTGCTCAAACTGGAGGAATGGATGGATATTCGATCGCTGCACAAAGAGGGGCACTCCATCAAAGCCACCGCGCGCATGACCGGTCGCAGTCGCAACACCACCCGGCGCGTGCTGCGCGAGGCCGGGTTCACCGGGTTTCACAAGCCGCCGCGTGTATCGCGTCTGGATTCCTACAAGCCCTATCTGCGCAAGCGCTATGAAGAGTGCGCTCTTTCCACGGTGCGCCTGCTCCCGATCTACTGAACTCGGCAATCGGCCTAAAATTCATCCACGCCGCGATCTTGACCCGCGCTTAAAAACAAAAAGGCCGTCCTGATAGCTCGAAACGGTCTTTTCTAAATTGATCCCGGCGACGACCTAAGTTCCCACACAGTGACCCGAAGCGCGACCAGCGGGCCGCTTGAAATTGGGACACAAGAGAGGTCCCTCCACTTCGGTCGGGATGACAGAGCGGAGAGAAGAGAGGTCCCTCCACTGCGGTCGGGATGACAGAGCGGGAAAAGCGAAGAGGTCCCTCCACTCCGGCCGGGATGACAGAGCGGAGAGAAGAGAGGTCCCTTCACTGCGGTCGGGATGACAGAGCGGAGAGAAGAGAGATCCCTCCACTCCGGTCGGGATGACAGAGCGGAGAGAAGAGGGGTCCCTCCACTGCGGTCGGGATGACAGATTTTGTGGGTGATGCGGGTTAGTGGGGGAAGTCGGCGCTGAGGTCGCGCCAGGTGGGGTTGGCTCGTTCGATCAGAAAGACTTTCTTCTCGCGGCGCCAGCGTTTGAACTGTTTTTCGCGGGCGATAGCGTCGCGGACGTCGGAGAAAGGCTCGAAGTAGACGAGCTTGACGGTGTTGTATCGCGCGCTGAAGCCGGGGAAGAGCCTCTGTTTGTGCTGCGCGACGCGGGCTTCGAGGTGGCTGGTGACGCCGGTGTAGAGGACGCCGGAGGCGCTCGCCATGATATAGATGTGGTAAACCATGATGGGGATAGCGGAGAGATTATACATCGCGGAAGGAAGAAAGAGAGGTCCCTCCACTTCGGTCGGGATGACAGAGCGGGAAAAGCGAAGAGGTCCCTCCACTCCGGCCGGGATGACAGAGCGGAGAGAGGAGAGGTCCCTCCGCTGCGCGCCGACTTGCATCGGCGCTCCGGGCGGGATTGGTCTGCCGCCGGAATTCGCAGAGGAGAGCATACGAAATTCGCCTGCTGTGAGTCCGGGTCTTGTGGGGCTGCGTCGGGCGGCGTAGTACCGGGAACGGGGACGAAGCCGGCTGACGCAGCGAGTTGCCGCGCATAGGCCGCGGGCGTCTGATACCCCAACGAACTGTGGGGCCGCATCGATTTCTCGATGCGGCCCTTGCTATTTACTGCGACTTGCTGCGAGCAGTGCAGGCCAAGCGCAGGCCCTCGTTGCCCTGAAGTTGCCTAGAAGCTGAACTTCAGGCGCATCCGCATCGTGCGCGGCACGGACTCCGTCTGGTTGAAATCAAGGAAGGCGCCGCCCGCAGTTCCGTTCACTGTGCGTGAGGCCACCCGGTAACCCAGATTAAGCACGTTCAGCGCATTGAACATGTCGGCGCGGAACTCCAGGTTCATCCGCTCGTTAAAACGGAATCGCTTTGAAATGGCTACGTCCAAGTTATCGAGGCCGGGGGCAAGCAGCGAATTGCGGCCCAGTGTTCTCGCGTTGGGTTGACCAGAGCCCTCAATGAAGTGCACTGTCGCCGGATCAATGCAGGGGGTGCCGGTCGCGTCGGGATTTCCAAAACCAGTTGTGCAGGAAGCCTTCAACACGGCACGCGTGTTCAAAGGAGCCGCTACATTGCTGATGTCGGGTCGATCAGGGCCAGACTGCCCATCGCCATTTCGGTCCGTACCGTTCGCAACTGTAAACGGGAGCCCAGATTGCCAGTGCGAAATCGTGGAAAGCTGCCAGCCGCCAACCAGTGATCCGAGAACACCCTGCTTTGGCCCACGGACGTCCCAGAGCACGCCGAGGGCGGCCACGTGCCTACGGTCGAAATCGGAATTGCCGTAATCCAGATGGGGGCTTCCGCCGAGCACCTGGGGTACGGACTGAAAGGAGCTAGGTGTCGAGTCAAAGGCGAATACGTCGCTCACGTCATCGAGGTAGTGCGCGTAAGTGTAGGAGCCGTCAAACTGCACCTGCCCTACAGGCGTACCGCTGAATCTGCGTTTCAAGTCAAATTGAAGCGATTCGTAGTTGGAGTTTGCAGAGGTCGCGCGAACCGTTCGAATACCTTGACTCGCGCGAGTGGCGATCTGCCCCGGCGTGAGCGTTGCGCAGGGTGCGGGGAGGATTTGCAATTCGCTGTGCAGTCTCGAACCGCAGCCATCATTGATCAGCGGGTTCATATCGATCGTTCGAAAGAGCTTGTGCGATACGGAACCGACGTAGGAGGTGTCCCAAATCATGCCGTACGGAAGTTCGCGCTCGAAGCCGAGAGACCAGCGATCCGTGTACGGATTCCTGAAAGGCTGCAAGAAGAGGTTGTTCTGAGCAGACTGAGCGGTCGGAGGCGTGGCCTGAATGCTGGCAAATTGCGCACTGAAGCCTGCCACACCGCGCGTCTCCGTAGCGGATGTAGTGGACGGAATCGTGCCACCCAACGTGTTCGGAGAAGATCCTGCAATGTTGGACAGCAGATTGTTGAACCAGGTGTCATAGCTGACCTGGAATCCGCCTCGCCAGACCATTTTGCTTCCGCCCATCATCCTGTCCAGGAATGCCTGCCCTTTGGGATTCCAGGCAAATCCAACCGTCGGCGCAAAGTTGTTATTGTCCCCCTGGACTGGATGCGGAGTTGCAAAATTGACGGGGTCATAATTCGTAAATGCGGCCACCGAGAAAGTATTCACGGGCGTGCCGAAATTCTCATAGCGCAAGCCCAAGTTTAGAGTCAGGTTCTGCGTCGTCTTCCAGGAATCCTGGAAAAAATAGGACTGCCGAAAGAGATTTGGGTGATAGATCGAACTGCCGAATTGGCGATTGAGGCTCCCGCCGTTGCCGCCGAAATCGTCGAGGAAATCAGAGAAGGCGGTCACGCCGCCGGCACTTGCCGCGTATACGAAGGAGCCTCGCTCATTAAACGGAGGATGCTGCCGGGCAAGCTGCCGCAGGAAGTCGGCCCCATACCGGAAAGTATGCTTGCCGCGCACATAGCTCATGGTGTCCTGATATTGCCAGTTGTTGGCGTAACGGAATTGAGGAATGTTGGTGGCGCCCCCAAAACCGGTGATACCCAAACCGGAATAATTAGCCAACGTGGCATGGAAGGGGTCAGGGGCCAAAAGCGGGAAGTTGAAGCCGATGCGGCCGTAGTTAAACCGGAATTCGTTGGTGAATTTCGAATTAATGACATAGGTATCCGTAAAACTGCCGGTCATGGTCTTGCCCGTAAATTCATTGTCAAATCCAGGCAAGTTGTTCAGGGTAGGCCCAATGACGGAATTGTCGTAGAGCCAGCGAAAACTCATGGTTTGCTTGTCCGAGACTCGATGGTCAATGCGAATCTGATGGTTGTTGTCCAGCGAAGAGAAAGACTGCTGGCGAATGAACAGGCCGGTGTCCAGCGAGAGCCCAGTGCGGGTTGAATTGGTGCAGGTCCCGGTCGCGCTGGGAACCGCGAGGCTGATACTGCTTGGATTCACATTCGGATTGCCCCGCAAAGAACCAAGAGCTTGCAGGTAGAGAGCCGCGTTTGGACATTGCGCGGAGAGGGCCTGCAAAGTGGCGACGCCGGCGTCCGTGGGCAGCCTCAAAGGACTCGAAGAAGTCGTGTTCCCGAACAATCTGTCCCATTGAGCGGCCGCAAAAAAGAAAGTTTTGTCGTGGCCGTTGTAGAGATGCGGGAGAACCACCGGTCCGCCAATGGTAAAGTCGGGAATGTTCTCGACTTGCCGAGGAGGAGAAGTCAAACCGTTAATCTTTTGAAGATGGCTCAGGGCGGCAAATGCGCTGCCATCGTAGACGTAGGTTGCCGTCCCGTGGAGATCATTGGTTCCCGACTTTGTGATCTCGTTGAAGACCGCGCCGCCCGCTCGGCCGAATTCCGCGCTGAAATTTGACGTCTGAATATTCACTTCCTCGACGGCGTCGGGATTAGTGATGGTATAAGCCGGACCGCCGATGGAGATGTCATTGTTCTCCACGCCGTCAATCATGAAGTTATTCCCGCGAGGACGCTGTCCATTCACGGAAAAGGCAAAAGTGCCATCCTGGTTGATGGAATTTGAGGCACTCTGATTTACAACCATAATGCCGGGGAGCAGTTGCGCCACGGTCAGGCTGTCCAGCCCCGTGATGGGCAGATTTTCCACCGTGTGGTCGGAAAAGTTTGCTCCGCGTACTTGTTCGGAAGTTTGCAGGGCGACTTCAAATGCCGAAGCTTCCACTGTCACAGTGTCGGAGGTCGCGCCTACCTCCAGGCTGATGTCAATGTTGGTAGTATGGGCCGCCTGGATTTCCACGCCCCTAGTGTCGCTGGTTCGAAAACCAGCCACTTGAATTGCCATGGAGTACGTTCCCAGGTCGACGGCATCGAAGCGATACACTCCGGCGTCATTGGTCGTGGTTTGGCGCTTTACGTTCGTTCCTTCCTGCGTAATCGTTACATTTGCTTTCGCGATTACGGCGCCCGATTTATCTGTAACGATTCCGGTGAGTGTTCCACGGCTGGTTTGGCCATAGCTGGCGCTCGCCGTGAACATGAACAACAACAGCGCAGCCCAGCAAACAATCCGAACACTGAATTTATGCATTGCATGCCTCCGTCAGGATAATCAGTACTCTTTGCTCCAAACAGCGGGGAGCTACGAGGTGATGCCCGGTTGTTAATAGAACTTATAAAGCCAACACACGCTTAGGTGCTGGCGACCTGTCAGCTAATAAACTAGCAAATCTCGGTCCAAAATGAGATGGATTCGACATTACCGTCTAATCGAAGGAAAACAAATCCATTTGCGCAAACAAGAAGGAAGGACTCGTGCGTATATAACTGCGAAAATCCAAGATTCGGAATCGGCGGCAGGAGGATCAATACATAGTTATGTAGAATTGATAAAAAGCGGGATTACATCGGCCCAAAAACAAAAAGGCCGTCCTGATAGCTCTGGACGGCCTTTTTGAATTTAATCCCGGCGACGACCTACGTTCCCACACAGTTACCCGTGCAGTATCATCGGCCCGGCGAGGCTTAACTTCCGTGTTCGGGATGGGAACGGGTGTGACCCTCGCGGTATGATCACCAGGAAACTGGAACTCGCGTACTGACTCCCGGCTCATCCCGAGCAAGGATCGCGAGTGCGACAACAGAAAGTATGTTGGGCCGCCAAGCGGCTCACACATCAGGCTGGCATTTACAAGTTCGGCTCGGAGCCGAACAAACTGCAGAAGCAAAGGCTTGCTTCATCTTCCTCAAAGACGTTTTGAGAAAGTTTTATGATTAAGCCGAACGGGCGATTAGTACTGGTCAGCTTCACGCATTGCTGCGCTTCTACCTCCAGCCTATCAAAGTCGTAGTCTTCGACTGCCCTTCTTAGGTCTTAAACCTTGGGAGATCTTATCTTAGGGCGAGCTTCATGCTTAGATGCATTCAGCATTTATCTCTACCAGACTTCGCTACCGAGCAATGCCCCTGGCGGGACAGCTCGTACACAAGAGGTCTGTTCATCCCGGTCCTCTCGTACTAGGGACAACTCC
>DATGED010000073.1:0-81659 GCA_035310525.1 Candidatus Acidiferrum sp.
CCACAAGGATAATCTCAGCCCCTGGCAGATCATCGAACGGCTCGCTCCGCGCTTGCCTCTCGAACTTTGCTTGCTTCCCCCCGTCTTCCTGGATTACCACCTCAACGACCAGGGGGGATACGATGTGCCCAGGCTTCCCTAGAAAGCGGTGGAGAGCGACTCTTTTAACTGAGACCTTGGCTGCGGAGCCGGGCCTCAGGGGTTCCAAGATTGCGAACGGAATCGGAGGGGGAGAACCGCTGAAACAGATTGAATCTGGAGAAGATCAGGGAGCGTCAGGCTTCGAAAGAACCCATTCGAGCGCCTCTTCCAGAGTTCGAAAGACGCGGATGCCGTGCTCTCCCGCGCTTTCACGCAGAATTCCATACATCCGGCCGAGACCGAAGGCCAAGTCGTTGGTCACAAGAATGGCGCGACGGGAATCGGGCGAGAAGATGTTGCGCAGTGCCAGTTGTTGTGTATCGGCTGCGCTGAGATCGATGTGAGTAATGTGCGTGAAATCCAGGAGTTGCGAGAAGCTTGGGTCAAAATCGGGGTCAGCGAGAAGACGATTCTGGTGGAAAAGCGCATCTTCTTTCCTGAAGACGCCGGTCCCCGAACTCAATACAAGCCTGCGCTCTTTATCTGTTTTGTGGAAGGCCGGCATTTTGTCATCGAATGGCGCGTATAAGCTCGGGTGGAATAACGACTTGTGTGCCCGTTTCCGTCGGCAGACCGCAAAACCTCGTTAAACAGTTCGTTCAGCTTAGGTTCATTCCCTGCGCATGACGGGTACAAGTTCGAGTTCTGGATGTAGGGTGAATCCAGTAAGAGGGTGTAGGGGGATTCCTTGACGAGTAAATTTTCGGTGGGGTGGAACATTTTTACCAGGATGCCGAAGGACAACGGACTGATAATAAAGAAGTTAAGCTTGGCTTACGGTTTGCATACCAAAAGGCAGTGGGAGAGGCGAGCCGAGGATCCCTTTAGGGGATTGAGGGCTGGGCCGGTTCGTCTCTCCCCTTTCACTTTCGCCGATTGGAGACCCGGCTTTGCCTCTGGACCGTCTCCAACCTACCTCAATACACCCGAAACACCCGAACACGGCGAAAGTGTGGTTGGCCCGCCTTTGCGGGAGTATGGCATCCCGCGTCCATAGAAAATCAAGAACGGTGCAGAACCCTGTTTCAAGAGCTAGTGAAGTAGATCCATGGATCGCGTGGCGTAGTCGCCGAGAGTCAGAGAGAGCATGACGGCGAGCCAGAAGACGCCGCAGATAATGATCAGCTGAGTGCGCTTGGTGCTGAAGTAAGCGTGCATGAAAAAGAGGATGACGAGCGTGGCTTTGCAGGTAGCAATGACCAGGGCGACGATAACGTTCAAACCGGCGAAATGCTGATTCAGGTCGATGGTCGCGGCGTACACCGTGGTTAACGTGAGAATCATCAGCGTGACAAAAATCAGAATGTAAATCTTGGGCGAAACAATGTGCTCTGACACGCGCGCCTCTCCTCTGCGGGACAGCTAATGCCGATCAATCAGATATAACAACGGGAAAAGATAAATCCACACGATATCGACGAAGTGCCAGTAGAGTCCGATGTTCTCGACCGGCGTGTTGTACTCCGGCGTGAAGCGCCCCTTTATGGACTGCAGGATCAGCCAAACGAGAAGACCGGCACCGACGATCATGTGCAGGGCGTGCAAGCCGGTCATGCCGAAGTAGAGAGAAAAGAAAAGCTGGGAGTGGGAATTCACGGCGACGGGACCGCCGACTTTTTCCGCCAAGTCTTTCAGCTCGGCTTTTTCAGCTTCGAGCTTCTCGCCGCTAAGACCGCAGGCGGCGGGATTGTTGGTGCAGAAATACAGATCGTAGTTGAGGCCCGGAACGTGGTGCTCGACATACTTCGCGTGATACTCGATCCCCTTGATGCCAAGAAAGACGGAACCTAGAGCAAGAGTCAGGACGAGGAATAATGTAACGAGCTTTTTCTTGCCGACCTGCGCGGACCAAACGGACATGGCCATCGTCAAGCTGCTGCCGATCAAAACGATGGTGTTGATGGTTCCCCATTTCAGATCGATCGTGCGGCTGGAGAAGGCAAAAATCTCGGCGTAGGTGTGACGATTGATGGTGTAAGTTAGAAAGAGACCGCCGAAAAACAAGATTTCAGTTGCCAGGAAGATCCACATACCCAGCGTGGCAGACTCTTTCTGCTGCTCCAGCGTCTGATAATGGCCGTATAGCTCTCCGGTGCGATGCACTCGGTACTCCTCTTCTCATTCAGTTCGCGCTGCGCGGAATACCACGGCGCGGGCGGGGCTCCTCGCCAAATTAAAACAAAAAGCAAGCCCGAAGGCTAAGACCGAACCGCTAATCGTCGCCGTGACTCGGCGCGAGCGACGGGGAAATCGGAGTTGCCAAACCAAGATCAGGCCGGTTCTTATAATCGTAAGGCTCCCAATCCACTACTGGAGTGACATCGAAATTCTCGGTCGGCGGAGGGGAGGCAGTGGTCCATTCAAGACCTGTAGCTGGCCAAGGATTAGGTCCGGCGGCCTTTCCATACCGCACGGACCACGTGAAATACACCATCGGAAGGAGATAGCCGAGGGCGAGAATGGAAGCTCCAGCCGTGGACAAGACATTCAGTACTTGAAACTCCGGCGGATAGTTGTGATAGCGCCGAGGCATGCCCAGGAAGCCAAGGATAAATTGCGGGCCAAACGTCAGATTGAACCCGATGAAAAGGGTCACGGCCGCCACACGAGCCAGAAACTCCGGATATAACTTCCCTGTGATTTTCGGCCACCAAAAGTGCAGGCCACCCAAGTAGCCCATGATCGCCCCACCAACCATGATGTAGTGAAAATGCGCCACGACAAAGTAGGTGTCATGAATGTGGATGTCCAGACCAAGGCAGGCGAGGAAAAGGCCGGTTAGACCACCAATCAGAAATAACCCGATGAATCCGAGAGCGTAGAGCATCGGAGTGTCATAGGAGATGGAGCCCTTATAAAGGGTAGCCGTCCAGTTGAAGACTTTGACGGCGGAGGGGATGGCCACGAGGTAGCTGAGAAGCGAGAAGGCCAGCGCCGCGTAGGTGGACTCTCCCGTCAGAAACATGTGATGCGCCCAGACGAAGAAGCCAATGACGGCAATGGCGATGCTGGAGCCCGCGATGAAGGAATAACCAAAAATGGGTTTGCGGGCGAACGTAGGAATGATTTCGCTGACGACACCCATAGCCGGGAGAATCATGATGTAGACAGCGGGATGGGAATAGAACCAGAACAAGTGCTGGAACAGAATGGGATCGCCGCCGAGAGCCGGGTTGAAGAAACCAAGATGGAAGATCCGCTCCAGGCCAGCCATGAGGAGCGTGATGGCGATCACGGGCGTACCGAGGATGAAGATGATGCTCGTGGCGTACTGAGCCCAGGCGAAGAGCGGCAAGCGAAACCAGGTCATCCCGGGCGCGCGCATCGTGTGGATGGTGACCACAAAATTCATACCCGTCAGAATGGAGGAAAAACCATTGATGAAAATTCCAATGACGGCAGGTGTGACGGCGGAATTGGAATAAACACTGCTCAGCGGCGTGTAAAACGTCCAACCCGTATCCAAACCGCCGGTTGAGAATGAGTAGAGGACGAAACAGCCCCCAGTGATGTAAATGTACCAACTGAGGAGATTAAGCTTCGGAAAAGCCACGTCTTTCGCGCCAATCATCAGCGGCAGAAGGAAATTGCCTAATACGGCCGGAATGGATGGAATGAGGAAGAAGAAAATCATGGCCACGCCGTGCATGGTGAAGAGTTTGTTGTAAGTCTCCGGTGTGACGAGATAGCCTTCCGGCGTGAGCAAGTGAATCCGGATCATGGTGGCGAAGATGCCGCCGACTGAGAAGAAGAAGGTGACGCCCATCAGGTAAAGCCAGGCGATGCGCTTGTGGTCCGTGGTCAGGAGCCAGGAACGAATGCCATACGTTGCGTTCAGATAGTGCTCTTGCGGCATTTGATGGACTGGCGGTTGTGATGGTGTCGTGCTCATGGCTTATTTCTTCCCCGGGGCGGACACACCCGCACCAGACGCAGGAACCGGTTGGGATTGGAGCGACTTGATGTAGGCGGTCAGACTTAGAATCTGTTCCTCCGTTAATTGACCTTGAAACGAGGGCATCACGGGCTGATAGCCAGCGACAATCTTAGCGGGGGGATTGAGAATGGATTCCCGAATGTAGGCATCGTCGGCGGTCACACTCGAACCATCAGCCAGCCGAACTGTGCCCTCGTAAACGCCATTGAGAGAGGGGGCGCGGCCCGTGCCGTTGGCCAGATGGCAGGTGGCGCAAGCTTTTTCGACAAAGAGCTTCTCGCCCGCGACGACCGGGTCGACATTTTCACCGCTGGATCCCGAGAGCCACGCGGCGTAGCCCGAGGGGTCCATGACGGTAACCCATCCGCCCATCATGGCATGGCTCGTACCGCAATATTGAGAGCAGAAGAAGTGGTAGCGGCCGGGTTTAGTGGGACGAAACCACATGGTGTTGTAATGCCCGGGAACGACGTCCATCTTCACGCGAAAGGCTGGAACGAAGAAGTCATGAATGACGTCCTCGCTGGCAAGGATGAGCTTTATATCGCGGCCAGTGGGAACATGCAGCTCGTTAATTTCTCTGCGGCCATTGGGCTGTTGAATCTTCCACATCCACTGCTTGCCGATGACATAAATGTCCATCGTATCCTTGGGTGCATGGCGGTAGTCGACATAGACAGCCGCACCCCAGCCAAACATGGCCAAGGCCAATAGCGAGGGGATAACAATCCAAGTCATTTCCAAACGCAAATCGCCGTGAAGCGGCGCGCCGATTTCCGCTTTGCTTTTGCGATGATATTTGAAAAAGAAGTACACAATCGCGGCGGTGATGCCAGCGGAAAAGAAAACGGACACGACGATGAGAAAGGTCATCAGCGAGTCCACTCGGGGAGCGAAATTGGAAGCCTGCTCCGGATAAAATGGCAGTTGCACCTGCACGGCTTAGTGGGCTCCTTGGGATTTCGATCGAATTCTGCCTGCATCCCGGCGGCGGGAAATCAACATCCCTGCGACCAGGCACAGAACCGTCAGAACGCCGCCCAGACGGACGGCCTTGAGAATCGAAACGCTATAGCGGCCGGAAGCCGGATCGTAGTGATAACAAAAGAGCAGCGCCCGATCGATGGGCGTGCCGATCTTGCCTGCTGAAGCGTCCACCAGGCCAAAACGGACTTCGCGCGAAGGATACTCGACGCCATAAAAATAGCGAGAAATGCGGCCATCGGGGGTCAGCAACATGATTCCGCTAGCATGCGCGAAGAGACCGGATTTTTCGTCGAAGGAATACCGGAAATTGGCGCCTTTGGTAAGCGCATCGATGGACTCTTTTGAACCGGTGAGAAAATGCCAGCCGCCGGCGGTCTCCGGACGGCGAAAATGAGTCATGGCCACTTCTTTTTTCTGGGCCGCCATCTCCGGAGTCTCGCGCGGGTCAAAGCTGACAAAAACAACTTCGTAATCCCGGCCGGGATTAAACGAAAGCATGCGGAGGGTGCCGACTACTCCTTGCTCGACCTGATCGCAAAGCATGGGGCAACCGTAGTAAACGAGCGCCAGGAGGACCGGCCTCTGATGGAAATAATCACGGAACTGGACAGTGCGGCCCGTCTCGTCGCGGAAAGTGAGATCCAGAGGAAGACGCGCATTGAGTTGCGGATCGAAACCTACGTTTCGGAGCACCGCCGGCATGTATTGCGACGCCGGACCGGTGCTATCCGGCACAGCCTGTGCGCACGCCGCGCTCGCGCTCAGCAGCAACGCAAAAACTCCAAAAATGGAACGCATGCTCCTCATGGTCTTATTTTTTCTTCTCTACCGGCGGCGCAGGCACGGCCGGCAATCCTTTCGTCACAATGATTTTCATCGCCTCTTCCACAGGAATCTGCGCGATACCCGCCTGCTGATCGATCCAGCCGAGTTTTTCGTTCGCCGCTTCGTCTGCCTCGAGCTTATTGCGAAGGTCCAGCTGTGGATCGCTTGTGTGGCCGGGGACGCCCTGAAGGCGGGGCTCGGGAGGCATCGTCGGCCCAACGCCCTGGTGGACGGCGGCAGGAGGCGTCTCGGACTCAACAGCGGCCTTTGTAATGATGCGCAAAATGAAAAGACTGGCGATGAGCGCGGCCGCGACGGCCAGCGCCAGGTAGAGCATGTACATCAGAATCGTGCGGGTGTTGATATCCGCCGACTCAAACGCGACGTCCGAGTGGGTGGGCGGCTGATTGCCGGTGTGGCTCGTGTTGTGGTTCTCAGTACTCATGAACTTCAATGGCCTCTTCCAGTTTTGGATCGCCCAAGGGCAAGAGCGGCTGGCTCTTCAAATTTCTTGCAAATACCGCAAGCCAGATTCCGGCGAGGGCGACGATCGCCGCCACGTCCATGAGGCTGGGAACGGCATGGGAAGTAAACTCCGGGCGCGTCATCCAGAAAAGATCGACCAGGCGCATGAAGATGAGCCAGAGCGCAATTTTGGGCAAGAGACTGGCGCTGCGCTTGACGTCGCGCGGAAGTAAAGAGAAAAAGGGCACGAAAAAGTGAAAGACCAGGACGGCGACAGCGACCACGCCCCAGCTTCCATACAGGCGCGTGCGGTAAAAGCTGATTTCCTCAGGCAGATTGCCGGACCAGATGATGAGGAGCTGGGAGAAAGCAAAGTAGGCCCAAAGCATCACGAAGGCGAGAAGAAGCTTGCCGAGATCGTGGAGGTGGCGGCTCTGGATGAGGCCTCCCATAGGAGAGGTGCGGGAGAGCAGGACGAGGACCGCGATCATCAAAGCCATCGCGGAAATCAATTGTCCGACCACGAAGAGGAACCCGTAAATAGTGGAAGCCCAGTGGGGAGAAAGCGACATGGCCCAGTCGATGGATGCGAAAGTCATGACGAAGACATAAAGAATGATGCCGGGCCCAGCGAGCATTTTAAAGCGGCGGCGAAGGACGCGATCTTCGCGGTTCACGTCCTGCTCTTTCGACCACCGATTGAAGATGAACATCAGAAATAGCCAGATCGCGAAATAAATGACGGCGCGGATGTAAAAGCCGTTGCTTGTCAGGTAAGACTTCTGAAAATCAGAGAGGGAGCCTTCGCCCGAGGACGGCGCAGTGAGCCAGGCGCCATAGAGATGCTTCATGCCAAGAACGGGGATGGGAAGGAAAAACAGGGCGATGACCGGGAGGACACGCGTAGCAGACTCCAGCGGCCGGCGGGTCATGATCCCCCAGTGGCCGCCCGTAAGATGCTGAAGCATCAACAGGCCGAGCGAGCCAAGCGACAATCCCAGAACGAACAAGAAAGCGATTAAATAGGAACGGAAGAATTGATCGCCATATTTGTCGCCATAGAGAAAGAAACAAATGGCGCAAGCAACCAGCCCGGCGATGCCGGCTCCGAGCGCGCGTTGCTGCAGGCGGCCGACGCTTTCGGGCGCCATGTAGTCCTGCGCGGTCATTTCAGCGAGCCTCCGGAATTTAATTTCTCCCGCACATCGGCCGGGAGCTCGGAAACCGGGGCGTTGCGGCTCAACTGGAGCGCCCGGACATAGGCAATGATGGCCCAGCGGTCAGCCGGAGGAACTTGGGCAGAGTAACCGAGCATACCGCCGAATCCATTTGTGATGACATCGAAAATGTAGCCGTTAGGAACCTGCCGAAGGCGATCCTGATGATAAGTAGGTGGATGCTTCATTCCTCGCATGGCAACCATCCCGTTGCCATCCCCCTGCAAACCGTGACAGGGGGTGCAAAAAATCTTGTAGCGTTCCTGGCCACGGCTGAGCAGCGCCGGCGTCAACGGAAGCGGAAACGCATTTGAATCTTTGGGTACGAACAAAGCATCGTCCGCCAGAGAGCCACGCGCCACCGTATTTTCAACCAAAGGACGCTCCGAGCGACCATCTTCAAAAAACGGAGTGGGAGAGAGAGGCTTGTTCTTGGGCTGGCGCGCCATATCTTGCTGAATCTGGCAGCCACTGACGAGTGAGAAGAGCACTCCAGCGCACAGGCCCAGAAGAATTCGCGAAGTGCTAGTCATCATGCACCTCGGAGACGTGATGGGCGTTGAGGCTCTGAAGAAACCTGGCTGTCTCCGCAAGTTGAAATTTCTTGTCGCGGGCTTGCAGGCAGACGAAGAAGCGATCTGTCGAGGCATGCGTGAAACGATGAGCATTGAAAATCGGATGATGGGGCTGCGGCAAGCCATTTAGTGCCAGCATGCCGAGGACGGCGGAGAGCGAAGCACAGAGAATCGTGAGCTCGAACGTGACGGGAATAAACGCCGGCCAGCTGTTGAGCGGGCGCCCGCCGATGTTCATAGGGTAGCTGATGACGTTCACCCAGTACTGAAACGCAAAGCCGCCCAGTCCGCCGGCCAAGCCTCCCAACAGGGTTATCAGCGGGACCATATTCCGCCGCATGCCCATGGCCTCCGGCAATCCTTCCACGGGAAACGGAGTGTACGCTTCATAATAACGGTAGCCTGACTCGCGAATCTTCGCGGCGGCGTGGACGAGCTGCTCGGGCTTTTCGAATTCGCCAATCAAGCCGTAAACATGTGACCGGTGCTCCATCACTTCCGTTCCTCAGACGTTTCCGACACGAGTTCGCGCATTTCAGCGATGGAAATCGCCGGCAAAACGCGAACGAACAGGAAAATTAGCATGACGAACATGCCCAGAGTGCCGATAAACGTGGCCCAGTCCCAAACCGTCGGCGAGTAGCGTCCCCACGCGGAAGGCACAAAATCGCGCGTGAGACTGATGACAACGATGACGAAGCGCTCGAGCCACATGCCCACGTTCACGACAATGGACATGATAAAAAGTACGGTCACGTTCGTGCGCATATTTTGGAACCATAGCAGCTGTGGGAGCAGAATGTTGCACAGAATCAAAGCGAAATAAAAATGAGAGTAAGGACCGTGCAGTCGCTGCTGAACCAGGAACACGTCAAACTTGTTGCCGCTATAAAGCGACATGAAAAACTCAAAAAAGTAGCCGTAGGCGACGATGAGCCCGGTTGCAAGCATGACCTTGGCCATGTTATCGAGGTGACGCATGGTGATGAAATCCTCGAGGCCGTACGCCTTGCGCAAAGGAATCGCGATGGAAAGCACCATCGCAAAACCAGAATAGATGGCCCCGGCAACGAAGTAGGGCGGAAAGATCGTGGTGTGCCAGCCGGGCACGATGGCCACCGCGAAATCGAAACTCACCACGGTGTGAACGGAAAGGACCAGCGGCGTAGCCAAACCAGCGAGCAACAAATACGCCGATTGATAACGGTGCCAATGCCGCGCGGAACCGCGCCAGCCCATCGCCAGCATTCCATAAATAATCTGTTTGGTCTTGCTCGTGGAGCGGTCGCGCAACGTGGCGAGGTCCGGAATCAGACCTACAAACCAAAACAGTAAAGAGACGGTGCCGTAGGTTGAGACGGCGAAAACGTCCCAGATGAGTGGGCTGCGGAACTGCGGCCAAATGCCCATCACGCTGGGATATGGAAACATCCAGAACGCATACCACGGGCGGCCGGTATGTATGAGCGGGAAGATGCCTGCGCAGGCCACCGCGAAGAGTGTCATCGCCTCCGCAAACCGATTGATTGACGTACGCCACTTCTGATTGAGCAAAAAGAGAATGGCAGAAATAAGCGTTCCGGCGTGCCCGATACCGATCCACCAGACGAAGTTTACGATGGCGAAACCCCAGCCGATGGGGATGTTGATTCCCCAGATTCCGACGCCCTTGATAATCAGCCAGCCGATTGCGATGTTCAAAACGCCGAAAACGCTGAAGGCGATAAGGAAACCGATATACCAGCCAAGGGAGGTCGGCCTGGTGAGAACGATCGCGCTGATTTTATCGGTGACCGAAGCGTAGGTATGCCCCGGTCCGAGCACCGGGGTTAGACGGGTGATCTCTGGAGAATCGATCGGCGGCTGGCCTGCGCTCATGCCTTCTCCAATTCAGGATTCGGATTGCGAACGGCTGCGAGGTACGATGTTCGCGGCCGCGTGTTAAGTTCGCCAAGAATCGTATAGTTGCGCGTCTGCTTTTTCAGCTTGGCAACGCGGCTGTTGGGGTCGTTGGCGTTGCCGAAAACAATGGCACCCGCGGGGCAGGCCGACTCGCAAGCGGTAACAATCTCGCCGTCCTTGATGGGCCGATTCTGTTTTTCCGCTTCGATGCGCCCATGGTTGATACGCTGCACGCAGTAGGTGCATTTTTCCATGACGCCGCGACTTCGCACAGTGACTTCGGGATTGCGCAGGAGCTGCAGCGAAGGCGTCTCCCAATCCTGGAAGCGGAGAAAATTGAAGCGTCGCACTTTGTAGGGACAGTTGTTCGAACAATAGCGTGTGCCGATGCAGCGGTTGTAGACCATGTCGTTGAGGCCTTCCGCGCTGTGCACGGTGGCGCCGACGGGGCAAACCTGCTCGCAAGGTGCATTCTCGCACTGTTGGCACGGAACGGGCTGAAAATAGGTCTGAGGGTTAGCGAGCGCGTCGTAATCCGTCGCTTCGGGATCTCCCGTCTCGGTGTTCAGATTGGCATAATAGCGGTCGATGCGGATCCAGTGCATTTCGCGGCCGCGCATGACCTGATCTTTCCCAACGACAGCGATATTATTTTCCGACTGGCAGGCGATTACGCAGGCATTGCAGCCATTGCAGCTGTTCAAATCGATGGCCATGCCCCAGGCGTATCCGGGGTAAGCGAATTCCTTGTAGAGCGACATTTCTTTCGGCGGAGTTTCATCGCCTTCGCGCGCGAAGTCGGGTTTTTCGCGGTATTCCGCAAGCGTCCCCGTGCTCAGAATCTTCCGGCCTTCCATATTGAAGTGGTACTGAGTGCAAGCTAGTGGATATTCGTCGCCTGTCTTTTTGATCGCGTCGCCGCCGGCGGTGGCCGTCCACTGCGCCGCGGAGGTACGGACCATATAGGCGTTGTACCCTTTGTTCGATCCGGTGAAACCGGCTCTCTTGCGCCCATAACCAAGAGGAAGCACGACAACGTCATCGGCCTGTCCCGGCAGAATCCAGGCGGCAGCGGTCACTTTACTGTTTGAAATCGAAATGTCGATGACGTTGGTTACGATTTGGCCGTGTTCACCGCCGCGAGCCGCGGCTCGTTGCGTGAGCTGCAACTTCTCCGCCAGCCGTGGACTGACCAGTGCGGCATTGTCCCAAGTAAGTTTCGTGACGGGCCGGGCCAACTCCTGAAGCCAGCCGTTGTTGGCGTAGCGGCCGTCGTACACGTTGTCATCCGGGCGGAAAATAAATTCGAACTGCCCGGCGGGAGGAATTCTGGCGGGGGGCAAACTCGAGGGACTAAATTTCAGGGCGACGGAAATTGGAGCGTACGTGCTATTGGCCACTACTCCGTCGTTAAGCGTCTTGCGCCAAAATTTCTCAGGATCGGCAGAGCCCGCAAGAGTCTTCATGCCTTCACGGACTACATCGTACGCCGTCCGCCCGGGCTTATCGGTGAACGCGGCGAGAACTTCAAAAGCAGAATGCGTGTGGTACAGCGGCGCGATAAGAGGCTGAATGACGCTAACGGTGCCGTCAAAAGCGCGTGCTTCTCCCCAGGTTTCGAGAAAATGCGATTCCGCAATATGCCACTGGCAATATTCGGCAGTTTCGTCGAAATGCGAGCTGAGGAGAACGGCCGTTTCGACTTTCTTGAGCTTGGACGTGAAATCAAAATCGTGGGGGGCGTCATACACTGGATTCGAGCCGAAAATCAGCAGTGTTTTCACTCTGCCTGCGTCCATATCGGCGCAAAGCTCGGTAAAGGACTCGAGCTGATTCACCGGATTCGCTTCAACGGGCTCGGTGTAATAAAGGGTCGTGCCCACGTTGCCGAGAGCGGCGTTGATGGCATGGGCGAGGGCATGAACAGCGGGAGGCTGAAACTCCCCGGCAATGACAAGCGAAGTGCCGCGATGCTTTGCCAAATCGCTGGCAACCGCGTCCAGCCACTTCTGCGCAGCCGGTGAAAGAGTCCCGCTTCCACCGAGTCCCACCAGCGCCGCCAGCCCGCGAGCGAACTGCTCGACCTCGGAAGCACGTAGCGGCAGACGATGATCCGCGCTGGAGCCAGTGACGGAAGGAGTCGGCTCGACTACGTACAGCCGGTTCATCGTGTCGTTCGGCCCGCTGAGTTTACGCCGTCGGTAAAAGGCATTCATATAGCCGATATGGCCGGGCCCGCTTGCCAAAAAATCGGAATCTAACGAAAGAATTACGTCGGCTTTCTCTGGACGGTACACCGTGTTCACATAGCGTCCGAAAGCGAGCTTGCTACCTTCGCGAGGTCCGTCGCTCCCCGCAGGCTCCCACTGATGCCACTTTGACCCGGGGATCTGTTTCAGAACATTCTCGATTTGCGCGGCTAGCGTTGGCGAAGTGACCGTGCCGGTTAAAATCCGGAAGGGTGTTCCCCCTTGAGCCTTGGCGTCGACAACAGGCTTTTGCATCGCAAGGAGAAAGTCCGACCAGGTACGAATTTCACCTAGATAGGAGACCGTCTGAGAGCGATCGGGATCATACAGGTTGAGGACGGAAGCCTGGCTAATGACGTCCGTGCCGCCGAGACTCGAAGGATGATCCGGATTGCCCGTGACATGCGTGGGCCGGCCCTCGTGGCTCTCGACCAGCAAGCCGATCGCATCCGCACCGAATGGCATGGCGGTGGCGTAGAACTGGGGTTTGCCGAGAATCAATCCGTCGGGCTGTTTCACGTAGGGAACAATGAGTTCATCAGGCTGGCGGCAACCGGAAATTCCCGCAAACGCCAGAGACGCCGCAGCCAACTTGAGGAAATTGCGCCGGTCCACTGTTTCATCCCATTCGGACGCCTGACGGGGAAATTCGCGGTGCAGCAAATCCTCGAAGTGCGGATCATCGGATAACTCTTCGAGCGTGCGCCAATACTGTTTGCCGCTCTTCTCACGCAGTTTTGCGCGAACGGCGGCGAGATCCAGTTTGTGCTCGCGAAGAGTCGAATCCTCGGCGTTCGAATCGGAATGATCGTCTGCGCGCAAGGAATCCTCTTGTTCGTTGTTGTGCATGTGGCCGTCGATAAAATCGTTTTCTGGCATACCGTCCATCAGCGATGACAGGTCGAACAGCTGGTCAGTTCGGCTGTCGTGCGAATTTTTCGCTCCGCGGCAAATTGTTTGCCGATTTCTTCCTGGTTGCTTGGAGCCTTCCAATCCATGTTGAATACCTGATCGAGCGGGCGCAGGACCTGCTCGGGATTGCGGTGGCAGCCCAGACACCACTCCATCAAAAGCGGCGAGGCTTGAAACACGAGCGGCATCTGGTTGATGGAACCGTGGCACGTGGAACAGCCCACGCCCTTGTTCACGTGAATGCTGTGATTGAAGTAAACGAAATCCGGCAGCCGGTGAACCCTGACCCACTTGATGGATTCATCCGTGCGGTAGCTCTGGCGAATCGGTTCCAGGTAAGGAGCGTCGGAATAAAGTACGGAGTGGCAATTCATGCAGGTTTTCGTCGGGGGAATGCCCGCGAAGGAGGAAGTTTCGACGGTGGTATGACAATAGCGGCAGTCGAGTCCGTCATCGCCGACGTGGTGCTTGTGGCTGAACTGGACAGGCTGGGCGCGCGAAACGTATTGGTTCGTGGCATAAGGAGACCGCGCCAGTCCCAAAATAGCGGTGAGTCCAAGTCCGGCCAGGAAAATGGCCGAAAACAAGCTGAACCTTGAGATGAAATTCGTACTGCGATGAAAAATCTGAGCCATGTGAACGTTGCACTTTGGCGAAGGCCTCCCCAGGAAGGAGCACGGGCCTGGAGGCTCCGCGGTGTCATGGCCAGGAAGTGCGCACCCGGCTCATAAGCGACCGGATAGTTTCCGACAAAACTTTCTGGAATGCAACCTTCTCGCGCAATTTTTTTTCAAAAATGTTCTGGCGAATCCTATCCCTCAATCGGAAAAGCACAACTAGAAAGTTTGAAGTAGCTGGGACAGCTTCGAGCGCTGCGCTTCATTGCTGGGCACCTCCTCATTACCTCTGATTTATTCGCACGGGCAGGTGGATACATTTTTTTGCATGGTAGGGTCGCAAACGACACACCCATGCTATCTTGGAAGTATCCTTGGCCGTGGATTTGTGATGCGGCGGAGCCTACTCCGTAAGCTGCTGGGGCGTGGTCCAATCGGTAGGACACCTCACTGTTAATGAGGACGGTGGAGGTTCGAATCCTCCCGCCCCAGCCATTTTCCCGCAAGTGGCATTGCTTGAGGCTAATCCCGCACAGTCGGCAAACCTGCCTCGGTCCAGCCTCTCCACCCGCCATCCATTGACTCTACGTTTGTGTAACCCATTTTTTGCAGATTATCCGCGACGAGGGCGGAGCGAAATCCGCCACCGCAGTAAAGGACAAGTTTTGCGCGCGTGTCTGGAATCTTCTGCTCAATATCGCGTTCGATGACGCCCTTGCCCATGTGCACGGCGCCGGGTAGATGCCCTTTTGCCCATTCGTTGTCTTCGCGGACGTCAACCAGAATCAGTTTTTCGCCCGCATCGATTCGCTTTTTGACGTCAGCCACATTGGTCTCCTTGACGCGTTGCTTCGCGTCCTGGACGAGCTTCAGGAATTGGGGCGAATGAATCATGCGATCCTCCAAGTTTTTTCGTGAAAAGCCTAGCACAAACGGAATGGATCATGGCAAGCGCATGCTTGCCTGCATTCCTATGACTCGCGATATAGACTGGCAGGGCGAGTGGTGGCGGCGTTGCTCCGGTGGCTTCAGGATGCCGGTTTGTCTCCCGATTCCTTCTTCGAGATGGACCGAACCAGATTGACCAAATTCCAGCGCATGGTTTCCGCCGCTCGATCGCCTTCTCCCATCATCTTCCCCTTGCCCTTGGTGATAATGTAGAAAAGCTCGCCGTCAGTCTTCCCTGCAAGCGTCGCGGGATCGTGCCAATCGTGCATGGTTAACTTCATAGAATCGACGACGTCGCCCTTGCCGTCCCCCTTCGGGCCATGGCACATCTCGCAGTCGTACCCAAAAATGCGGCGCGCGGCAGCCAAACCTTCCGGCGTGGGCTTGACCGGATTTTTCTTATCCATGTCTTCTTGAGGAATCTTGTACTCGTCCGCGGCGGCTTGCGGCTCTTTCGGCTTTTCCTGCGAAGCGTCCTGCTTCGCACTAGCCATTCCCAGACTTGCGACCAAAACCACACCTGGAACTATCCAAATTTTGCGCATTAGTTCCTCCAAAGAGGACGGGCCGACCGAGTGAACGATATCGGCAAGTTCTTTGGGGGGATTCTACCCCCCGCAAGCGGCGAGGGAAAGAGTATTTGCGGCGCGTCAGGAGACTCACAAACCAGCCGTCTCGCTGAAGGTGCGCAGTCAAAAAAAAAGGCCTGAATGTTTTCCGCACTATTGGATCGACGTTGCGGATTGCGCGAGCAGGGGCCTTCTCGCTGCTGGGGGCAGTGTGCAGCCGGTCGACGGACGTCCGCCTTTCCAACCCGCGCGAAACCTGCCGGATTCGCGCACGCGCGTGCGGAGGCCGTCAATCACCGCAGGAATCGGATTGTGGGCCACACCCCGAATGAGAAAAATCATCAGCGCCGCTTCTCCAGGCGAATCCATGCTTGAGGTGATTCCCACACCCTGCACGCCAAGCTGTTGCATCAATTCATCAGCGTGCGCTGCATGCACCAGCTTAGCGCGCGCTACCTCCGCATCCGGGATCGGATAAACAATTTGCGGCCGTGGGAGCGTTTGCTCGAGCGCGGCGCTCTCCTCCGCGGATAGCGCTCCGTGCTGGGCGAAAAAATCACCTTCCAAAACGCGGGTTCGAATTCCCTCCACTTGGGTGGGAATATCGGCGTGCGGCTGGCCCCTGGTAACGAAGAAAAGAATCGCGGGGTCCGCCGGATTGTCGTAACTGGCGCCCACGCCGACAGCCTGCACTTCCGGAATAGCCATCAAGTCTGGCGCATGCGAGTCGCGAACTATCAGCGCATTTTGCAATGTCTCGGCAGAGGCAACAGGACGGAGCACGGCCAAGCGGAGACCCGTCGCCGATTGCGGACCCGGCAGACTGCACGCCGCGACCTGGTGCGCGGTGGCCGAACCAACGACAACTGGAACAGCATGAGTCGATGGGTCGGCTAACCCATTGAGCACGTCGGAAATCGGATTTGCAAGCGTGTCGGAGGCATTCCCCGCAAATAGCAGCGCCACCGGATCGGCATTGGCTTGCGTTACGATCAGCGAGCCGGAGTCGCCTTCGGCGCTGAAGCCGCTGTTGGCGACGTCCACCTGGTTTGTGAAGCTGACGTTAAAAGTGCTGCCGGTTCCGCACCCTTTTTGATATTCGACGGACGACGCAACATTTGTCGCGACGATGGAAGAGCAGGTCAGGCCGGTGGAACGCCCGCTCTTGGCGACTGCGGTACTCAGCGCTGGAGCGATACCGGAACCGGCATGCGGCGGACCGTTTGTGGGCTGATTATTGAGATTAGTGCTTCCCAGTTGCAAGATTGTGCCGGTTGCATCCAGTCCGCCCGGGTTTATGAGTGCAAGCGCCGCATCAATTTTCGGCGCGGCCCCGCTCTCCAAATTGTAGAATTGCGACAGAGTGGCTACCATGGGCGGCACGGCGCAATTATTGTCGATTAGTCCTGGCTGCGTGATGGGATCGCCAACGCCAACGGCTCCTGTTGTCCCCGTGTCACTGTCCGCGAGCACGTGATTGTTGCTAAGGACGTATAGATTGCCGCCGCGCGATACCACCGCTCCGAGGGTTCCCCCACAACACGAGGTCACTCCCCCAACGGTCGATGTCGCTTTGGCATTCCCTCCGGAAACGCCCAGAGGAGAATTCGTACCTTGCGCGTGCTGTTGAGGCGGCACGATTGTCATCAGTACGGAATCCATCGCCGTCGTGTCCGCCTGCGAGACCGCCGTAACCACGACCTGTTCGGTTTGCCCGCTGTTATTACCGGTTGTCTGCACGGGCACCGAATTGGGCGCTGTGAAGAGTCCTGCAGTCGAAACAGCCCCGGTTAGCGGTCCGCCTCCCGTCACACCATTCACCTTCCAGACGACCGCGGTGTTGGCATTTCCAGTGACTGTCGCCGAAAATTGAATCGATCCAAATGTCTGTACTTGTCCCGAGCCCGGTGAAATCGATACGGAAGTAGTCGATCCGGCCTGCACAGTTACAGCTGCGGTCCCAGATTTTGTCGGATCAGCCGCGGCCAACGCTTTGATAGTCACGCTCGTGAGCGTGGTTGGAGCAACGTAGACACCCGAAGACGAAATGAAACCATGGGTCGAGTCGCCGCTGTGGGGGACAGCTTCCTCGATCTCCCAGAAGACGCTTTGCTCTGTCGTCCCATTCACGGTCGCAGAAAACGTCTGCGTTCCTCCCTCATTTATCTTTGCAGTGCTCGGCGTGATGGTGACGCTGCTCGGTGGAGGGGGAGGGGGAGGGTTTCCTCCGCCCGCATTGCCGCCACCGCTGCAACCGGCAATTGCCAGAGTGATGACGCCACAAATAGCCAGCGAAAAATGGCGACACATGGGATTCCTTTCGGAGAGCCGGTAGAATTGCATTTTACCAAAGCCACGCTTCACTGGCGCCATAAAAGGCGGCGGTGGTCGGGTAGTTGGAGCGCTGCCACGGACTGAACCTTTTAAGTTACGTCTCCCGGCATATTTCCGATAAAGGCCTCTGCGCGCCGGGAAATGATCAACCTCCAGAGCAAGTCAATCGAGGTCACGCCAATTGGGGCCGGAACAAATTTCGACAACCAGCGGAACGGCAAGTTTGTGAACGCCTTCCATTTCCTCGCGGACAAGTTTTTCGAGCTTGCTTTTTTCTTTCGGCGGAGCTTCAAAGAGTAGTTCGTCATGGACTTGCAGAATCATTTTCGCTTCGAATTTCTCGGCGGCCAGCCGCCGGTCAATGTTGATCATGGCCAGCTTGATGAGGTCCGCGGCGGTCCCCTGTAACGGCGAATTCAGCGCGGTGCGCTCGGCAAAGCTGCGAAGCTGTGCCTGGGGAGAATTGATCTCCGGAATGGGGCGGATTCTTCCGAAGAGCGTTTTAGCGACGCCCGTCTTGCGCGTTTCCGAGAGAATCTTGTCCAGGAACACCTTTACTCCCCGGTATCGAGTGAAATAAGCGTTGATGAATTGCGCTGCTTCCTTTTGCCCTATGCTCAGCTGCTGCGCCAGCCCGAAGGCTGAAAGCCCATAAATGATGCCGAAATTTATCGCCTTTGCGGCGCGCCGGTGCTCCGCATTTTGCGCCATCGGGCCGACCCCGAAAACTTCCTGCGCGGTGCGCGCGTGAATATCTTCCCCGTTGCGAAATGCATCAATCAAAACCGGGTCTTCCGAGAAGTGCGCCATGACGCGCAGCTCGATCTGCGAATAATCGGCCGAGAGCAAAATCTTGCCCTTTTCGGCAACGAACGCCGCGCGGATTTCCCGCCCCAGTTCCGTGCGAATCGGAATGTTTTGCAGGTTCGGATCGCTCGAGCTGAGGCGGCCCGTTGCCGCCGTGGTCTGCGAAAAACTCGTGTGCAGCCGTCCCGTTTGCGGGTGAATCAGTTTCGGCAGGGCGTCAACGTACGTTGACTTCAGCTTGGAGATCTCACGAAACTCGATGATTTTTGCAGGAAGAGGATGCTGTGCGCTCATCTCCTCCAGAATATCCGCGGCCGTCGAGCGCACTTTTCCTTTGCCTCGACGAGTTGGCGGCTGCAAGTTCAGCTTATCGAATAATATTTCCGCAAGCTGGGCCGGCGAGTTGATGTTGAACTCATTTCCCGAAAGTTTCCAAATGTCCTTCTCCAAGCGCCGGACTTCCTTCTCCATGGACTTGGACATCTGCTCGAGTTCCTTCGGGTCCACGCGGATTCCGATGCGTTCCATGTCCGCGAGCACGGGGGCGAGCGGCAGGTCGATTTTTTCGTAGACGCCGGCAAGTTCCTGCTCGTCCACCTGTGCCCGCAAAACGGGTGCGAGGCGCTGGAGATAATCCGCGCGTTCTCCCACGCCGCCACCGAGAATGACATTGAATTGGCGCATGACCACGTCCGCGAAATTGTGATTGGCAGTTGTAGGCCTCAATAGATAGGAATAAATTTGTGTGGCATGCCTCAGATTTGACGCGCGCCCTGCCAGCAGTTGAAAAAGTTTTGGATCGTGAACAATTTTCGAACGCTTTGCGTCCGCAAGAAACGCCGCGAGCGTTTTCAGCGTTTCTCCCTTCTCATCCAGCCACACCGCCCGGCCTTCCCCTGCTTTTGAAGAAACTTCGATCGACGAGATTCGCGTGCCGAAGCCTTCCGATTCCCGCTCGCCGGCTTCGAGATTCAGCCATATCGCTACCGGCTGCTTCGCAGAAATTTTAGCCAGATACTGATCAAACTCCACGGCGTTCGCGAGTTGGGCGTATTCGGTCTTGGCAAAACTGCTGTCTCCCGCCGGTGCGGAGGAGGACACTGCTTCGGTCCCGAGCTCCCGCAAGAGCGAATTGAAACCCAGTTCGCGATAAAGCGAAGCCAGTGCGGCGACGTCCGGCTCGCGCCTCTCCAACTGGTGCAAGTCCAGCTCCATCGGAACATCCGTGGCGATGGTGGCGAGTTGCTTGGACATCATGACCTGCTCTCGCTGTTGCTGGAGCGCCTCACGGTAACGCTTGTTCGGCACCTCATCGGCGTGGTCCAGAGCCTTTTCGACGCTGCCATACTTCCGGATCAACTCGGTGGCGCCTTTTTCTCCAATCCCCTTTGCTCCGGGAATGTTGTCAACCGTGTCGCCCATCAGCGCCATCACGTCGATCACTTTCTCCGGGGGCACGCCAAGAATCTCTTCCACCTTCTTTTCATCGACGATGATGTCCGCTTTCGCGCCCCCCGAGCCGGTTCGCAGCGTGCGGACGTTTTTCCCCACGAGCTGCATCATGTCCTTATCGTTCGTGACGATGAGTACTTCGACTTTCTTCCTGGCGGCCTGCAGCGCCATGCCGCCGATCACGTCGTCCGCTTCATATCCGCGCAGTTCTAGAATCGGCAGCCTCATGGCCTCGCACAACTTCCGCACATACGGCAGCTGCACCTTCATGTCGTCCGGCATTGGCGCACGCTGCGCTTTGTACTTGTCGAAAAGTTTGTCGCGGAAAGTCGGTCCCGGCGGATCGAACACGATTCCGATGTAGTCCGGCTCGTAATCCTTGATGAGCCTGCGAAGAATGTTTGCAAAAAGAAACGGCACTTTGGTGGGAATGCCGGATGGGGCGTTCATGCGATTCATGGGCGCAAAGAACGCGCGGTAAATGTGCGCCATCGCATCCACTAAAAACAGTTTTTTCGCTGCCGCAGGCATGACGCCGAGTATAGCAAAGCAGCGGGAGTTAAATTGCCGCCGTGCTCTGCACCACAAGAGGCATTGCCGCCCGGGTATCGTTCAGCTCCGGGCGGCCAGTGTAAGCTTGCAGGCGGATGTTATTCCTGAGTTGGTTTTTCGCGCGAAGACGGCGGTTCCTGCTTGGTCTCAGGCTTGCTGGACTTTGGCGGCTTGGATTCGCCTGCTGCCCCCGCGCCCGTATGCGATTGCGACACAAGCAACATACGTGTGCCGCTATCCAGGTGCACGTTCTTCCCGGCGGAAGTAATCAGCGAACCTTCCGTGTTGTTCGCAGCCGCGGAACTCAGATTGAGCCCATGCAGACCGAAAACTCCCTGGCTGCTCGAGGTAAGCTGTCCGGCAGAGTTCAAGCCGCTAGCCGCGCCGCTTGAGGTGCCTGCCAGGGTGCCAGTCGCGTTCGCTGTCGAGTTCAAGGCACCACCGGCGTTTCCGCCAGCGTTAGCAGCCGTATTCGTCAAAGTTCCGGCAGTTGCTCCCGCCGCCGAGCCCACCCCACCGAGTGCTCCACGACCGCCTGCCATTCCGGTTCCAGTGGCGGACCCGCCCATGCTTCCCATCGTGTCGACGTCGGATGCCGCAATCGCCTCGTTCGTTTGAGCCGAAGCAATCGCCTGAATCGCGAGATTCACGGGAACTTCCTCACCGTTCTTCACGATGGCCTTGTCAAACACCACGCCAATCGCCGATTCCGAATCGCCCTTTGCACGTGACGACGCCCGGGTTACGTGACCTACTATTTTTGTTCCTTTTGGAAATACCGTTCTGCCGTCGGACTTCACGGCTTCACTGGTCTTCGCCGTTACGGGATCGCCCGGCTTGCATTTCTTCGAATCCAGTGGAGCATTCAAGGTGGCGTTAACCGCCGCGCCACCAGAGAGAGCAGCATTTTCTTGCCCAGCTTGTGCCGCAGCGGAGGCTCCCGTTGCGCTGTTCGCAGACGCCTGCGTTCCCTGCTTGCTGACACTAGCAGAGGTCTGGCCACTTGACTGCGCGCTAACCTGGGCGTTCGCCTGGGGCGTAGCGCCCGCGACCACTGCTAACAGCAATGTGAATCCAATGCGCTTCATGATGATATTCCCTCCCAGAACTATGTCTTTGGCGCCCGAACTGGGTTGGGCCTCGCATCATAGGGGTAATGACAAAGCAATTTGATAGTGGCAACCGCCATGCCACAGAGTAAAGCTTGTATTTTCAATAAAATAACTGATATTCGCCCTGTGCGTCCTTGGGGCGGATACCGAGAAACGACAGCGCTTCGGTACAATTTACCACTTGCCCAAAGCTAGATTAGGAGACGGAAACGCCCTCAGATGATGCCCAGAGGCTTGGCAACTTCGGCGAGAATATCTGCAGCTCGAAGTAATTGCTCGCGTTTGTGCGTCGCGCTCACAATCGCCCTGAGCCGCGCTTTCCCTTCCGCTACGGTTGGGTAGCCCACCGCCGGTGCATACACTCCGGCTTCAAACAGTTTCTTAGAGAATTCGAATGCCTTTGCGGCGTCTCCCACGTGAATCGGAATGATTGGAGTCTCGCTCACCTTGAATTGGAAGCCGCGCTTCTTGAGCTCTCGCTTGAACATTTTCGTATTCGCCCATAATTTCTTGACCAGCTTCTCGCCTTCCGGAGAATCGAGCAGGTTGAATGCGGCCTGGCAGGCCGCTGCGGTCGCCGGCGGGTGCGAAGTGGAAAACAGAAACGGCCGCGCTCGCAGATATAAAAAATCAATCAAATCGCGCGAGCCGCACACGTAACCTCCCATCGCGCCGACCGCCTTGCTCAGGGTCCCGACCTGGATATGCACGCGTCCATGGCATCCGAAATGATCGACCGTGCCCCGTCCGCCGCGCCCTAACACACCGCTCGAATGCGCGTCGTCCACCATCATGATGCAGTTGTACTTTTCCGCGAGATCGCAAAGAGCCGGCAGGGGCGCAATGTCTCCGTCCATCGAAAAGACGCCGTCGGTGATAATCAATTTGTGGCCGTTCCAATTCGCGGTTTCCTGAAGGATTCGTTCGCAGTCCGCAATATCCTTGTGTTTGAAAACCTTAATAGTCGCTTTGGAAAGACGCGCGCCGTCGATGATCGAAGCGTGATTCAGCTCATCGGAAACGATCAGGTCTTCCTTTCCGAGCACTGCGGAAACAGTTCCCGCGTTGGCCGTGAATCCGGATTGAAACACCACGCATGCTTCGACGTTCTTGAATCGCGCAATCTGCTCTTCAAGCTCCATGTGAATCTTCATCGTCCCGGCGATCGTCCGCACGGCGCCCGCTCCCGCTCCATAGCGCTTTACGGCGTCCAGCGCGGCCTTTCGCAACGCCTTATGCGTCGTCAGTCCCAAATAGTTGTTCGAAGCGAGGTTGATCACTTCCTTCCCGTCGATCATGCAAACAGGCTTGTTTTCGCCATCCAGTACGCGGAGCTTCGGTGCAACGCCCTTCGCACGTAACTCGGTCAATAGGTCCGTTATGTAGTGGGTCGGATTTTGCTTGGTCGCCATCGTGGCGGTTTCGGACATGGCATTGCTCCTGTTGGTTGGCATTTGCTGGGAAGGAATCTCTATTCTGCTCCTGCGCGTTCAGAGAGGCAAACGCTCCGGTGCTCTTACAGCTTCACAAGCTCGGAATCGTGCCGTTGGAATACTTCATGGAGCGCATCCGGCGTGCGGTCCTTCATCGCGTGGATATCCTGGATTAATTGAAAAATATTCGTTGTCATGACCAACAAATAGCGTGCTGGTCCCGGCCCGGGATTCCAATAAGTATGCGCCGTCCCTCGCGGCACCAGCACTCCCGCTCCCGCGCGCACCTCAACTTCCTCGTTGCCTTTCTGCACGCACAGCTGGCCCTCGAGTACGTACCACGCTTCATCGTCTTTCTGATGCAGATGCGGCGGCGCGATCAGCCGCCTGGGCTCCGCCGGACCTCCGGCATCGCGCCACTCCGCGATCACGAAACTGTCCTTGCCGTTTCCCAGCGTGTTTCCCGCCAATGGAGGCGCAATCACGGATGTATTCATATTCGATACTCACCGTTACAAATCCAAGGGCAACCGGGAAATGGCCTAGCAGGAAATTCCGTTTGGATACAACAAAATCTTCCCCGCTAATCCGCCTTGCAGTTTCGCAAACGCATTTTCAAACTTCTCCAGAGGCTCACGGTCGCCGAACAACGGCTCGAGATTCAGCCGCCCCGCTTTCAAAAGCGCCGTCATTTGCACCCAGGTTTCGTACATTCGCCGTCCATAAATGCCCTTAACCGTTGCACCCTTGAAAATCACATCATTGACCAAGTCCAGGGGCACATTCTCCGTCGGGATCCCGAGAAGCGACGCTCTGCCGCCCGCTCGTAGTGCCTTGAATCCTTGCTGGATCGCCGTGGGATTCCCGCTCATCTCGAGCAGCGCATCCACGCCAGTTCCGTTCGTCGCGGTCAAAATGCTTGCGACCGCGTTTTCCGCCGCGGGGTTTAGCACGACATCCGCACCCATTTTCTTGGCCATAGCCCGGCGGTTTTCGTTCGTTTCCGTTGCAAACACTGTCGAGCTGCCGCAGGCCTTCGCCACAGCGATGGACATCAATCCAATCGGCCCACAGCCCGTCACCAAAACGGTCTGTCCCGCGATCGGTCCCGCCAGCACGGTATGGACAGCATTCCCTAGCGGATCGAGTATCGCCCCGTAGTGTTCTGGAATCGCCGGGTCGAGCTTCCAGATGTTCGACGCGGGGATTTTCACAAATTCCGCGAAAGCGCCGTCCTGATCGATCCCGATAATCCGCAGATTTTGGCAGATGTGAGCTTCGCCCAGCCGGCACTGGTGGCAGTGTCCGCAGTTGACGTGCATCTCCGCGCTGACAAAGTCTCCTGCCTTCACGGCCGTCACATCCGCGCCGACGCGCTCCACCACGCCGCAAAACTCGTGCCCCAACGTCAAGGGCGGCTTGATCCGCCCCTGCGACCAACGGTCCCATCCGTAAATGTGCAAATCGGTGCCGCAGATGGATGCCGTCTTCACATGCACCAAAACGTCTCTGGCGCCGATCGCGGGCACCGGCTGCGTTTCCATCGACAATCCGCGCCCGGCATGCATCTTCCGCAGCGCCTTCATCGTCGTCGCCATCTGCTTCGATCCTCGCTCAACGCCCAATCCACGATGCTAACACACCGTCAGTGGCACAGGCTTCGGTCCATGCCCTTCTCCTCTCAAGCAGATACTTCCTCCAGCACCATCTTATTCGTCCTCGGACCCATCGCCGCCACCACCACTGCCACTAATCCCATGGCCACGGCCAGCATCGCAAACACCGCGGGAACGCCATGCACAAGCACGGCTCCAATCAGGACCGAGGAAAATGCCGCGCTAAGCCGGCTCCAGCTGTACGTGAAGCCCACGCCAGTCCCGCGCAGCCGCGTCGGAAACAATTCCGCCTGATAGGCATGAAACGCCGCCGAGAACCAGTAGTTCGCCAGTGTGAGCACTGCCCCGAACCCCACCACGGCCACGGGCGCCGTTGAATTTCCAAAACCCAATCCAAGCACTGCCACTAACAATGCCAGCACCACAATCGTCCATTTCCGCTCGAACCGATCCGAAGTCATCGCTCCCAGCAATGGCCCAATCGGCGACACAATCGCGATCAACATTGTGTACTCCAGCGAATGCAGCAGCGATACGCCTCGCTTGAGCAAAAACGTTGGCGCCCAATTCGCAAAGCCATAAAATCCAATGGTCTGCAGCGCCTGAAAAATCACCAGCATCGCCGTGCGCGAAAGATAGGGCGGCTTCCACAACTCTCCAAACGAGCCTGTTTGCTCACGTTCGTTCGTGCCGGTCATCCCAGAGCGAATTTTTGCCATTCCGGGCGTTAGCGAGGAATCTGCTTTATCCTTTCTTTCACCGCTGGTCACTCCCTTGTCCTGAGCGCCTTTCGCGAAGGCCCACTCGCCGCTTTCCCTTCCACCGGCGAGCAATTCGTGCTCCAGCCCGGCCATAACGGCATCCGCTTCTGTCATTCGCCCTCGGCTCTCCAGCCACCGCGGCGATTCCGGCAATCGCCTGCGAAACCACCATGTCAAAAGCGCCCCCGACGCCCCAATCACCATCACCCAGCGCCATCCGCTCATCAGCCAGTGCGTCGGCACCAGCAAGCGCGAAAGCACCGCCGCTACTGGCACGGCGCAAAATCCCGCCACCTGCGTAATCGCGACATACCGGCCGCGCGCATAACTCGGCACCACTTCCGTTACATACGTATCAATCACCACGATTTCCGCGCCGATTCCCACGCCCGCAAAAAAGCGAAGCGCAATCAGCCACGCCGCCGTCGGTGCAAACGCATCCGCAAACGTAAACACGGAATAAATCAGCAGCAGCAGAATGAACGCGCTGCGCCGCCCCATCCGGTCGCTGCCCATTCCGAAGACGACCGTGCCGACGAACATTCCCAAAAATCCCGCGGCCACGAAGAATGTGAATTGTCGGAGCGAAAGAAACCCGCTCTGCTGCAACGCGGCTCCGATGTACGCCACGATGAAAATGTCGTACAGATCGAAAAAATTCCCGAGCGAAACCAACCCGATAAACCGCCGATGAAATCCTCCTAGCGGCAACCGCTCGATCCTCCCCGCAATTGTTCCGCTCACTCATTTCTCCAAGCTGGTAGGGGCGCAGCATGCTGCGCCCCTACCGCTACTCACTTCACCTCTGTCACAAGCCCAATCTTTTCCAACGCTCTCAAATACTCCAGCACCATTTCCAACGGCACCGGCCCGTATTCCGCCGAAACCGCGTCCCGAATCTCCTGCACATTCCGTTTTCCATCCGCAAAGTTCAAAACCTCGTAGGCGTATTCCTCGCCGCTTCCCCACAATCCCTCATAACTCAGCAGCTTGGGCTTCGCGATCCCCGCTGCCTTCGCATGAACTTCAAAATAATCATACCCAAATACTGCCAGCGGCCCCTTCGGCTCCGCAGTTCGCCGGAATACAGGAGCAGCCTCTGGGATCAATATCGCTTTCAGACAAATTCCCTCTGTGTTGTTCGCAATGTTTGCGCCGACCCTGCCAATCGCTGGCCAACGTATCCCTTTAGCGTCCGGAGCAAGTCGCGTCACGGACTCCACGAGCGGTCTCACTTGATCCCGCTCAAACCGTGCGATTTCGCCCCCCTCGCATGGCGTTTCGATCTGAGCAATCTTCCTGTGAATCCCTTCCGCCTCCCGGAGTGTTCGCATTTGAAGCAAATCGAAAACGGTTTGCAAATTCTTATCCCCCATACCCGCCAAAAAATATCCGCTGGCCGCCCCAATAAACGCCGCCCTCTTCAACTTCGTCGTATCAATATTCGCCGCCGTATCGAAATTCGTATGAATGTACCGGTCCGGCCAGTCATTCAAATAAATCGCTGGTATCCCGAACGACGAATCCTGATACACATCGTGGTCGCTCCCCATCGTGTACGCCGAATACTCCGCCCGCAGCGGCTCCTTGCCGCCCTCGGGTGCCACTAGCGGATATTCCGCCTTCCCCGTCGCCGCAAATTTGTACGACTCCTCGTTCACCCACTCCGCAAACGCCCACGCCACATCATGCACAAACGACGGCAAACTCATCGGCCCGCGGGTCACGTGGAACACCGCCTTCGTCGCCGGCCCGCCTCCCACCATGTCCATGTGAATCGCCGCCCTGATGCGCTTGGCAAACTCCGGCTTCGCGTTCAGCAGCGTAATCGTCCCTTCAATTTCCGGCGGCCAGATAAACCGTATCGTCCGCGCCGGCCGCGCCAATTTCCCGTCGCTGATCAATTTATTCAGCGTCCGCGCCACCTCCAAGATCGTCACGCACCCGCTGGCGTTGTCATTCGCTCCCGGCCGCTGATGATCCAGGTGGCAGCTGAACGCAATCTCCTCCTCTTTCAATTTCGCATCCGAACCCGGAATCGTCGCCGTCACCACTTCATAATTCCCCGGATGCTGCCCCGCCTTCACCACCGCATGCAGCGAAATCTTCTCCCCGCGCGCCAAACGCTCACGCATTCCTCGCGCCGTCTTCAGCGACACCATAAACGCAAACGTCTTGTGCTCCGTAAACGTCTCCAGATGTCCCCAGCGAATCAAATTCTCGTCTTCGCCCCACCATGCCGTCTTCTGGTTTTGCGCATAACTCACCATCCCTACTGCGCCAAATTTTCCCACCGCTAATTCCTGCGCCGCGCCCGGCGACGCGCCAACCAAAACAATCTTTCCCTTCACATCCTTCCCCGCGTAATCCGCCTCGCTAGTCCCTGAGCCCACATCTACCAGCTCCGTCGTAACATCCGCCGACTCGCTGTCTTCCGCCAACACCACCGGTTCCGCCGCATAACTCGCAATCTTCCTGGCGTCACCGCTTAACAAATCACAATCCTGATTCATCCACTCGGCATATTTCTTCGCTTTCTCATCTACCTTGGCGCCCGCCTTGACCGTTGCCTTTACACATTCGCCGGCCATCCCTGCCACTTCCCATAATTCCCCCATCTCCGCATCCCACGCCGGCCGCGACCTCTGCGTCCCATAGAAAATCTTCCCATCCGCCGGAAACTCCAAGATCTGCACATCGCTCAAGCCGTACTCCCGTAGGCGCTCCGCAACCAACTCCGCCGCGGCATGAAAGCCCTTCGAACCGCGCTGCCGGTGAAATGTAGCAATCACTTCCAAATTCCGCTTCGCCGTCTCCCCGCTCAACTCATTCGCCAGCGCCGCCACATCCTTCTCCGCCAAAAGCGGGGGCTTCTGCCCCCACGCGCTCTGCGCCATTCCCGCGCACAACCCACTCGCAATCACGGCGATGCCCGCCATCCAAACAATTGTCTTCTTCACGTTCCCCTCCCAAACTCGCCCTTGTGCCGCCCACGCCACCGCTTGCGTAGCGCCGGGCTTTAGCCCGGCATCTTTCTTTGTCCGTGCTCCACACTCGCGCCGCGCATTCTACCCTCTCGTCCCTGCATTGGACATCCTCATCCCGTTCCTGCTACTTTCTACCTTCGCGTTTTGGCTTCGCGCTTTCCGGCCCGGTGAGCCCTCATGTTTTCCTTTCGCCTCCCAATTCAAATCTTTCGCCGGCTTTTGAGATTCGCGCTCGTCGCCGTTTCGTGCTTCAGCTTTGCCACGACCGCCAACGCCCAAGCGCTGCGCATCGCCCTTACTTTCGACGATCTCCCCGCCCACGGCCCCTTGCCGCCAGGCGAAACTCGCGCCGAGATCGCCACAAAAATTCTGTCCGCGCTCCGCGACGCTCATGTCCCTCCCACCTACGGCTTCGTAAACGCTGCCACACTCGAAACTGAGCCCCAGGATCTTCCTGTCCTCGAAGCCTGGCGCGCCGCGGGAAATCGGCTCGGAAACCACACCTGGTCCCACATGAATCTCGACCAGAATTCGCTCGAGGATTTCGAATCCAACATCATTCGAAACGAGCCCTTGCTCGCCAAAATGATGCAGCACGAAGACTGGCACTGGTTCCGCTTTCCCTACCTCGCGGAAGGCTCAACGCCTGCAAAACACGATGGTGTCCGCGCCTTCCTTGCCCAGCACGGCTACAAAATCGCCGACGTGACCATGAGTTTCGATGATTATTTATGGAACGACCCCTACGCCCGCTGCGTCGCTAAGTCCGACAACGCCGCGATTGCCCAGCTTCAATCCGCTTATCTCTCCGCGGCCGCCGCCAATTTCGATTTCTATCGCCGGCTTTCCCAATCCCTCTACAAACGCGATATTCCTTATGTGCTCCTCATGCACATCGGCGCCTTTGACGCTGAAATGCTGCCGAAGCTCCTCGACCTTTATCTCTCCCGAGGAGCTAAATTCATCACCCTACCCGAAGCTGAACGCGACCCTTTCTACCGGGTGGAAACCAATCCGCATCTGCCCGCTGCCCCTGAAGACCTGGAAGCCGCCATGCTCAAGCGCAAAATGTCCGTCCCGCCCGAGCCAGTCACCACCATCCAATTCGACTCCATCTGCCGCTGACGCCGACTCTTTCGCCAGCGGCCTGCTTTGCCCCCCAGGCCACGCTGGAAGTGGTTGACCTAAGTGAAGCGAAACCATGGAACAATTGCCGGGCGCTCGCGTCTTCACTGATACGGAGCGTGTCGGTGCCCGTTTCGCGGCGGCATCGGTGTCCGCTCGATCGGGAAAATCCGCGTGGAGGTAAGGTTTATGCGCAAATTCATGATGGGGCTGGGCGTTTTAATGTTCATGGCGGCAGTTTTGACCATGAGGCCCCTGCGAAGCCTGGCCGACGACAGCATTCAGGGCGAGTGGTCGGCGAAATTTTTGTCCGCTCCGAACCTTGGCTCCATCGACCTCGAGGTTGTTCGATCGAGCTGGGGCCACCACCAAACCTGGGGCAACACCCACAAGATCAGCGAGTTCGCCGGGCTTGAGCCGAATCTGGCCACGGCCAAAGACGCCGCTGCCCACTTCGAGCTTCGCCGCGACGCCGGAACCCTGAGCTTCGACGGCCGGTTCCGAGATGGCCAGGGAAACGGGAAGTTCCGTTTTGATGCCAGCGCCGAGTATGTGCAGGGGATGAAAGCGCTCGGTTATTCAGGTCTGTCGCAGGAGCAGCTCTTCTCTTTTGCTGTCCACGATGTTTCGCGCCAGTTCGTCAAGGACATGAATGAAGTCGGCTATCGCAATCTCAGTACGGACGACCTTGTGGCGTTTCGGATTCATGGCGTTTCACCAGAATTCACCCGAGCCATGCTCGAGCTCCTTCCCGAAAAGCCGTCTCCGGATGACTTGGTGGCTATGCGCATTCATGGAGTAAGCCCGGAGTTCACAAAAGAAATCAACGCGCTGCTCGGCAAGAGATTTTCTGTGGACGAACTGGTGGCATTCCGCATCCACGGCGTCTCGCCCGAATTCGTGCGCGAAGTACGCCAGTCCGTTTCGAAGGATGTTTCGGCGGATGACTTAGTCGCCATGCGCATCCACGGAGCCAGTCCCGAGTTCGTCAAAGCCATGACTTCGCTGATGGGCAGCCATCTCGACGTGGACCAGCTCGTGGCGTTCCGGATTCACGGAGTCAGTCCGGAGTTTACCGAGCAGATGCAGCAGCTCGTGGAAAAAAATATTTCTTCGGACAATCTCGTCGCGTTTCGCATTCACGGAGTGAGTCCTGAATTTGTAAAGAGCATGAAAGAGGCTGGATACCCGAAGATTTCACCGGACGATCTGGTTGCCATGCGCATTCACGGCGTCGATGCCGAGTTTGTCAAGGAAGTCCGGGACCACGGAATCAAGGATGCCACCATTGACGACCTGATCGAGATGCGCATCCACGGTCGTTTCCGCCGCGCTTCGATGTGATTCTGCTCGCGCAGACAGGCTTTGCCCGCGCCCATTAGAATGTCAGCCGGACGCCTGCCTGCGCAGCAAACGGGATGCCCACGGTAGTTCCCGGCCCGAAGAAATCGCCCAGCGCTCCCGCCGGCACAAGCAGTTGTTTCCCGCTCGTAACCGGCGTCGTTTGCGTGCAAGCCGGATTGAGGCAAAGTGCGGTGACGTTGCTCAGATCGTTCACCGGGACGGGCAGCACGGATACATCCGGTATGTAGTTGTTCCCGGGATTGTTCCGGTTGAAGAGATTGAAGAATTCGATGAAAGGCGCGACGGACCAACGATCTCGAAATTTGAAAGGCCGCGTGACGCGCAGATCCGTTTGCAGATAGGGTGTGCCGCGGAATTCATCGAGGCTGGTCTTCACACCGTTCACAACAGCGCGGTTTCCGGCGGGCGTGGTAAGCGTGATTGGTCGCGCGCTTTCTGCCTGCGACAGGAACGTGATGTCGAATCCACCGGGAGCGTGCAGGGTTCCCGCCAGCACCGCCCGATGCCGCACATCCTCTCCGGATGGACCATAATCGCCGGGCGCGAACGCATCGAACGGATCGCAGACGCCGTTGACGTAATCAAAAAGTTCGCCGATCTCGCAGCCCCACGTTTTTGCGGATGCCAGGGTGTAATTGGCAACCAGGCTTAGCCGCTTCGCAACGTTTCCCTGCAAATGCAACGCCAACGCCTTATAGCTGGATCGGTTATCGGATCTAAATACAGCTACGTTCGGAAAATCATAACGACGGTAACCGTGCATCCCCGTCTCAAGAGTCCAATCCCCTCCCAGAATCCAGTTGGCATTGAAAGCGTGTTCAACGCCCGCCGTGGCATGCAAGGCGTACGGCGTGTGGTAATTCGGATCGATCAACGACGAAGGGCCGCCGGCAGTCTGGAGATTGAAATTGTTTACTGCCGTGAAGGCTTCGACCCAGCCGTTTTGCGCAAGATCGTTAAAATACATTCCCACGCCGCCGCGCAGGACGGTGTCTCCCGCTGAGCCGAGGCTGTAGGCAAGGCCTAACCGCGGGGCAATCGCTTTGCGATAGTCGTGAGGGACTCCCGAAATGACGCCGTTACTCGTCAGCGCGGGGTTCACGTTCTGATCGTGTCCGGAAGCGGTGAAAAGACCAAAAGTGGTGTCGTAGCGGAGGCCATAATTCACGGTGAGGCGCCGGGTGGCCCGCCAGGAATCTTCAGCGTAGAGACCGAGGCGCTGCACATTCTGCGAAAAGCTGCCGTCACCTGCGGTTGTGGCTTCGCAATCGACATCCGTGGGAATGGGCGGAGCGCAACTGAGACTGAAATAAAATTGCGAGGGATTCGCCGCATAAAAAGTCGGATCTCTGGAATAGGTCAGGAGCGTTTCGCGCGTTGCGGCAAGGGCGCCGCTCAAGACCGGCTCGTGAATAAAGTTCACTCCGAATCGCAGCGCATGAGGCCCGGAGTCATGGCTGACATCGTAGCGAAGCTGGTATTTTTCCTGATTTCGAAGCACGGGAAACGCAGTGACAGCGGTAATGAACTGATTGTCGCCAAAAGTCTCGAGGCCGGAAATCGTCCTGGCCGTCGAACTGAAGGGAAACGCGAGCGCGAAGCCGAGATTCGAATTGCGAGACTGAGTCAAGTGCAATCCGCTCGCTCCAACGACCAACGAAGCCACCCAGTAGGGGCCGAACGTGTGTTGATTGCTGATCGCCAGATTCAAATAGTTATTGTGCGTCGTTGCGCCTGTAGAAGGCAGCGTGGCTTGTTGCACCAGGGCATTGCGGGTGATGTAGCTATCGGAAGCGGCGCGGAGAAACCAATGGGAGTTGTCCGATTGCGCCCAGTCGAAGCGAATCAATCCCAGGTAATCGCGAAACGGAACCGGAACGCTGCTAGGGACGGGAATGGAATCGACGCTTGTGCCGTTATCGGAAATCAGTCCATCTGACGCGAGTTGCGAGAGAGCGCCGAATTGGGCCTGACTGTTTGCGCTGTAAGCGATGCTCGCATTTTCGTGCACGTACTCGAACGAAGAAAAAAACCAGAGCTTGTCTTTGATGATGGGCCCGCCGAGCGATCCTACATAATTCTGGCGGGAGAATGGTTGTTTGGGGTTGGGGGCGGGATTATCTATGGGAAATCGAGCATTGAGCGAAGCGTCCCGCTCGTAAAATGCTTCATCGCCATGCCAATAGTTGGTGCCGCTCCTTGTGGATATCACGAAGGAGGCGGCGGTCGTGCGCCCCGTGTCGGCGTCCTCCTGAGCCGTGCGCACGGCAAACTCCTGGATCGCTTCCGGCGAAAAATTCTGGAGGAATCCGCCGATCCAGTCGTCGGAATTGTCGGCGCCGTCGACGGAGAGTTCGTTATTCAGGCCGGAGCTGCCGCCTGTCGAAACTGCGGTGATACGGGCCTTGGTGGGATCGGAAGGTTCGACGGGCTCTGTTCCGGGTGCCAAGTACGCGATATTTGCAAAGCTGCGGGCAGCGAGAGGAATGGTTTGAAGGTCCTGCTGAAAGATGACCGCCTGGTGGACGGTACTCGCCGGGTCAATCGATTGCGTGGTGACCGAGCGAATCTGGTCGTCAAGGGTAATGGTCTGTTGAACGGCGGGAAGCTTCAGTGTAACGGTTAATTCGCGAACGGAGCTCACCACGACTGTGACACTCGAGCTGGCTTCGGCAAAACCGTCGGCGCTGACAATGACTTGATAGTTGCCCGGCATAAGCTCATCGATGCGAAATTCTCCACGATCATTGCATCCCGCTTCCCGGGCGATTCCTGTTTCTGCGGATTGAACGACTACCTTTGCCGAGGGAATTCTGCCGCCGCTTTGGTCCTGCACAGTGCCGCGGAGTGCGCCGCGTGGGTTTTGTGCGGTCGATACGGAAGGAAGCAAAAGGACGGACGTGAAGATAGACAGGGGAAACACGGCTAAGACCAAGCGGCTACCAAAAAACCGCCGATTCTTCTTTGAAAAAGGCGTCCTCATGGGTACCGACAGGCTACCGGAGGGGAAGCACTACTACCACAGGTCGTAGGTGCACCGGGTGATTGAAAGCCGCGCGAGGAATCGCGTCACAAGAGAAAGGCGGGCGGCTGAAATTCCTCAGACAAATCCCCAAATGGTTTCAACTGAGAAGAAGCTGGGGCGAGGTGCAAGTCTCGAATCGAGTCAGCGAAGAAAGCGTTCGAGAAGTTCGTGGACAGCGTTAAGCGTAGCGGGAAAGCTCAACAAGGTTGCGAAGCCAGAGGCTAACAGAAGCCCCCCCATTCGAAGCAAAACTTGGTAATGACGAGAGCGGGCCGGCGCGCTCGGCGTGATGCGAAGGAGACGGTTGACGCGAGCGGATAGGTCGCGGTCGCAAGCAAGGAGGGACGTGGATAGAAATGGCAAGCGCGGAGCAGCGCCCATGCGTGCGACGTGTACAAGCGCCGCGGCGAGGGAAAGCGCGCGGCGGGAATCTCCTGCGGTGGCCTGATCGTCCGCGGCCCATTCCGTGAATTTTGCCCAGTTGCGTTCCAGCGCTCGCAGTGGCCGGAGAAATGGAAAAATATCCGGCGCAAGAAGCAGAAGAAAACGTTTGGCATTGTCGCGCGATATGCGGTGAGCATTCTCGTGGGCTAATGCGGCCTCGAGCTCGTCGGCAGGAAGAACGCGGAGAACCCCACGCGAGATGAAAAGCCGGGGCTGGAATAAGCCGGACATAGCAAGAAGAGGAGCGTCCTCTTCGACGATCGAAGCAGCGGAAGTCTTTTCCAAGCTAGAAGTTTCCTGACCTGCCGAACCGACAGCGGAGTGGTAACGCAGGGAGGAGACCATCGCCCGGACGCTTCTGGCCAGGGTGAGGGTCCAGGTTGCAGCGCCGATCAGCCCCAGGGCAGCGCAGAGTGCGCCGAGGTGTTCGATCGCGCCGGAAGGTTCGAGCAGGAGATAACTGGGGACACACAAGCTTGTGACGAAAAGTGCGGAGAGCCCGGAAGGCAGCAACCGCAGGGAGAGGAGAAAACGGGCCGCTGCCCTGGGTTGCATGGTCTCCGCGATGCGGAGTGCAGAACTGGAAAAGATACGGACGATCAGAACCAGCGTCGCGTTCATAACAACGTACGAAGCCAAACAAAGCCAGAGGAGGCGAAACAGGTAGGGGGAACTCACGGCTCCCCCTGGCGAGAGATTTCTTTGCGGCGTTCGCGGATTTTCCTTTCGAGTTCGTCAAGCAGTGAGGCATCGTGTTCGCCGACCGCATCCAGCAGGCAAGACAACAAAACTTGGCGGGAAGGATGTGAACCTGACAAAAAGCCGGCAACCAGATTCCCGGCGCGCTTTCGTTCCCATTCCTCGCGTGTAAAGACTGGCGAGTAGACAAATGCGCGGTCGGCCTTGCGCCGATGGAGAAGACCCTTCTTGAAAAGGCGATCCAGAGTGGTCATCACGGTAGTGTAGGCGAGGGGCCGGCTGAGCAGGGTGACCGCGTCGCGGACGCTGCTTTCCCCACGCGGCCAAAGGATTTCCATTAATTCGAGTTCGAGGCTTCCCAGGGCCAAGGACGAAGCGGCGCCGCTCTCGCGAGCGAGGCGGTTCTTGAGGAAGCGGATCACGATGGCAGCATAGTAGCATTTCTCGGAGGAGTTCGAAGGAGCGGATTCGGGCGGAAGCTGATGGATACGGCCGGAGGAGGCTGCCGGCAAGGACGATTTTTGAAAAAAGCGACTTGACAGGAAACAAATGCGAGGCTAGTTTCGTTTATACCTAGAGCAAACTAGTCTATGGAAAAAGAGGTCGAAAAGAGATGCGAAAAGAGACGCAGCGGGACCTTTTTCCAGGCGCGCTGGAAATGATGATTCTCCGGACGTTGAAACGGCAGCCGCTGCATGGATACGCGCTGGTGCAGCACATCCGGCGGACGTCCAACGATTTGCTGCAGATTGAGGAAGGATCGCTCTATCCCGCGCTGCAGCGCCTCCTGAAGGCGGAACTGGTGAAGGCGGAGTGGGGCGTTTCCGCAACCAACAGGCGGGTGCGGACCTACAGATTGACGGCGGCGGGCGTGAAACATCTGGAGCGGGAAGTATCCAGTTTTGAGCGCATGTTAAAGGGAATTTCGCGGGTGCTGGCGCCGGGTGAATTATGAATTGGATAAAACAGCTGATTTCGCGGCGGCGGATGTATGGCGATATGTCGGAGGAGATTCGTGCGCACCTCGAAGAAAAGGTCGAGGAGTTAGTGGCGGATGGGATGCCGAGGAAGGACGCAGACGCCGCGGCGCGCCGGGAGTTTGGGAATGTTACGTTGATGGAAGAGGACGGGCGCGATGTATGGAGATGGGTGTGGATCGAGAATTTTCTGATGGATGTGCGATACGGCCTCCGGATGCTGGGACGCAACCCTGTGTTTACAGCCGCGGGACTGTTCACGATCGCGATTGGAATCGGCGCGAACGCGGCAGTTTTCAGCGTTGTGAACAGCGTGCTGCTGAAGCCACTGAGTTACCCCGCCGCGGAGGAGTTGGTCGCGCTGCACCAGGTGGCTCCGGGTGCGCCAGGGCTGGCCGACTTTGAGACTGGGCTGCTGCTGTCGCCTTCGATGTATTTCACGTATGCGGAGCACAACCAGACATTTCAGTCCTTGGGAGTTTGGGACGCGGACACGGCGAATGTCACGGGCTTGGCCGAGCCGGAACAAGTGCGCATAGCAGACGTGAGCGACGGAGTACTGCAGACACTGGGAGTGATACCGGCGGTGGGACGGTGGCTTTCGGCGGCGGATCAAGTGCCCAATGGACCTAAGCGCGTATTGCTGAGTTACGGGTACTGGCAGCGACGGTTCGGGGGAGATCGTGCGGTGATCGGGCGAAACATCTTGGTGGATTCTCAGCCAAGGGAAATCGTTGGCGTGATGCCGCGGGGGTTTCGATTCGTCGATACCGATTTCGACATGATCGCGCCGCTGGCGTTCGAGCGCGGCAAGCTGATTCTGGCGGGCTTTGGATTTCACGGAATAGCCCGACTCAAGCGCGGCGCGACGATTGAAGAAGCCGATGCCGACGTAAAGCGCATGCTGACGATCTGGATGGACTCGTGGTCGAACGGGCCGGGAACGAATCCTCATTTTTACGAGACGTGGAAAATCACTCCGATGATCCGGCCGCTGAAAAAGGAAGTGATTGGGAACATGGGAGAACTTCTGTGGGTCGTGATGGCAACCATCGGGCTGGTCATGCTTATTGCGTGCGCAAACGTGACCAATTTGTTGCTGGTGCGGGTCGAAGCGCGGCAGCAGGAGTTGGCGGTGCGCGCGGCACTGGGCGCGGGTTGGGGGCGCATCGTATGCGGACTTCTCGTGGAGAGCGTGATGCTGGGTCTGCTGGGCGGAGTTGTTGGAGTGGGGTTAGCATCCGCGGGCGTGCGATTTTTGGTGGCGGAAGGCCCGGCGAATTTGCCGCGCATAAGCGAGATTTCGATCGATGGCCGGACTTTGGGGTTCACACTGCTGCTTTCGATGCTCTCGGGATTGTTGTTCGGTCTGGTTCCCGCGCTGAAATACGCGGGACCGCGGAATGCGCTGGCGTTGCGGAGCGCTGGCCGAACGATGAGCGTGAGCCGGGAACGGCACCGCGCACGGAATCTGTTGGTGATGGGACAGGTGGCCATGGCGCTTGTGTTGCTGGTGAGCGCAGGGCTGATGATTCGCACCTTCGAAGCGCTGCGAGCGGTCGATCCGGGATTTACGGACGCTCAGCATCTCCAGGTGATGCGAATTTCCATTCCAGCTTCGCTGGTAGCGCAGCCCGAACAAGTGACGCGAATCCAGAACGACGTGATGGAAAAGCTGGCAACGATTCCCGGCGTGAAGTCGGCGGCGTTTGCGAGCGAAATGCCGATGGAAGGATTCGATTCGGATTGGGACACCGTCTTTGCGGAAGGCAAGTCTTATCCCGAAGGGAAAATGCCGCCGCTGCTCCTCTACAAGCATGTTTCGCCCGGTTTTTTTGGAGCCGCCGGGACGCGACTCCTTGCGGGCCGCGACCTGACATGGACTGATGTGTACGGGCTCAGGCCGGTGGTGATGGTTTCCGAGAATTTGGCGCGCGAAATGTGGGGAACACCGTCTTACGCTGTGGGAAAGCGATTGCGCGAGGATCCAGGGCTGCCGTGGCGCGAAGTCATCGGCGTGGTACAAGACGTTCGTGAAAAAGGCGTGCAAGAGAAGGCGCCGGAAATCGTGTACTGGCCGACTCTGGTAGAGAATCTTTTTGGGCGCGGTCCGGCGCAGGCTATCCGGACGGTGACGTTTGTGATACGCAGCGAGCGCGCGGGGACGGAGAGTTTTCTGAATGAGGTGCGGCAAGCGGTTTGGTCGGTGAATTCGAATTTGCCGCTGGCATCGGTGCGGACGATGGGGGACGTGTATGGCAAGTCGGTTGCGCGAACTTCGTTCACCCTGGTAATGCTGGGGATCGCAGGAGCGATGGCGCTGACCTTGGGAGTTATAGGAATCTATGGCGTGATTTCGTTCACGGTGTCTCAACGCAAGCGCGAATTTGGAATTCGTTTGGCGCTCGGGGCGCAGGGCGGCGACGTGGTGCAGATGGTATTGAGACAGGGCGCGAAGATGACACTGGCAGGCGTGGCGATCGGAGCCGGCGCGGCTTTCGTGCTGACGCGGTTGATGAAGGGCCTGTTGTTCGGCGTAACGGAGCGCGATCCATTCACGTTTGGGCTGGTGGCTGCGCTGCTCATGCTTGTTGCTCTCTTGGCGTGCTATGTGCCGGCGCGGCGCGCAATGAAGGTCGATCCGGTCGTGGCGCTGAGATATCAGTGAGCGTTTTAATCCCGCAGGAAACGACTTGTAGGGACTGGTCTCGGGGACAAGGGGTCGAAGGATTGTGTCAGACAATCCGGACTTCGACCCCCAGAAAAAATGCGGTCCTGGATAGTTCGGCCAACACCCGCATTTGGTGAGTGGGACGTGCGGACGGTTCGAGTGGTTTCATCAAGGAGGCGGTTCGGCGGCACTGGTAATCGCCGAAGTGGGTTTCGAGCCGGCAAGGGCTCCGCTACCTTGCGTGATTATTGCTTTCGGCCAATTCCGAACTGATCTCCCGCGCGAACAGCTTTACCTTCGACAAAATCCACTTCCAATAACTTTTCGCTCTGAACAGGGCGTCCCTTTTCATCTTCGAGAGTGGCGACGATGCGTTTGGTGCCGGCGTCGACGACTTCCCCTGTGGACGGGAAAGCAAGCCGCCCGTCTATGCTGAAGGTAATCCACCCGGGTTGGTCGCGCAGTTTAATGCTCATCTTTTGTTTGGGAGGCATCACCGTGGCGTCGAAGACGTGGATGCTGCTGTTCGCGCTGTCGGCGAGCCAGAGCTCCTTTTCGTCAGGAGTAAGAGCAATACCGTGGCTGGGGCAACCATGTCTTTTCGTGGGCCCTTTTTGATAACCTGTCACTTCGACGCGGTACAACATTTTCCCTGTTTGATTGTCTCCCACTTCAAACCCGAGCAAATCGTTCACGTTGACGAAACTTAGCGTTTGGCTGCCATTGATGGTGAAGGGACGAATGGAATTGCTGAACGGCCCGACCTTCTTGAGCACCGCGTGGGTCTTGGCGTCTACAACGGCAAGCAAGGGCGACCGCAGACCAGCAAGATACACGCGAGAACCGTCGGGGCCATAAATGGTATTGTGCGCGCCTGTGCCGAGAATGATCTTTGAGATTACCTCTCCCGTGCCGGCATTCACGACAAGCCAATCAGGTCCCTCGAGTGATGGCACGTAGAGAATTTCACCGTCGGGGGAGATGGCGAGACGGTCGGCGCCCCCATCGTAGGCTTTCTCCCAAATTTTCTTTTCCGTGAGCAGATCGAAACATGCGACGCGCTTGATAGTGCTGACGTAGAGTTTTCCGGTTTTCGCGCTGGCGGCGATGCCTTTTACATTCTCCGCGGCCTGGCCCGGCGGAACGTCCCAAGTGGGAATGCGCTTGATGAGCTTGAAGCCGGCATCCATGTCGTAGACCAGAATGCCGATTCCGCCGTATTGCAATTCGTTGCGAATGCCGGGAACCGCCACATAGAGCCGGCGCGTTTCGTGCTGCGCGCCCCGCACAGCGCGGAGCAACAAAGCTAATGCGAGAACGAGCAGAAAAACTGCTGTGAGAACACGGGCGCCTGCCTTCATGAAGTCTTCTCCCTTGGAATGCAGTCAGCGCTTGACCACAGTGACGGTGATTTGCGACGGATATTGTTTGGAGTGATGGACGGCGTTGTGAGCGACGACTCCCTTGGATTCATCGTAGTTGTTTCCGCCAGTGTTTAGGTTGCGATCGAAACGCGGGAAATTGCTGCTGGAGACCTCGATGCGTAGCTGGTGGCCGGCTTCGAAGTAATTGCTGGTGTTCAGCGGTTGTAGCGTCACTTTATAGACTTTTTCTTTCTCCATCCAGACCAAGGGCTTGTCGTAGCCCTCGCGGTAGCGCATGCGCTGAATGGATTCGTCGAGGTTGTAGGCTCGGCCATCGGGATAGACGTCGATAACCTTGACGGTAAAGTCCGTGTCTTTTGCATTGGAGGAAACGTAGAGCGTCGGCGTAATCGGGCCGCTGAGCTCTGTGCCTTCTCTAAAGGGTTCGGATGTGTAGACGAGGATGTCCTCTCGCGCTTCCATTTTGCGCTGGTCGAACGCGCCACCCTGAACGGCGTCGCCGGTGCAACAGACGTTGCCGCCGTACGAGGTGACCGGATTCATCGGATCGTAGATGAAGGAGTCGGGCTTGTCGGCTTCGGGTGGTGAGGCGGAGAGGGCGCCATCGCCGTTCAGCGAATTGGAATGGCCCGCGCTTGAGAGATAGAAGGTTAGAGGACGCGCGCCAGCGGGAGGCCAGGTGTCGGCGGTCTGCCATTTGTTGAGGCCCATGGTGAAGTAGGTGACCTTGGGGAGCGCATCGAGGCGAGGGCTCTTCTCGCCTTTGAGGAAGCGGTCGAAGAAGCTGTAGGTGATTTCCTGATAGTCGAACCGAGCGTCGCCCATGTCGCGGTCGCCGACAATAGTGTCTGCGGTGGCGCGGGTGTAGGCGCAGTGCGTTACGGGAGCGATGATGACCCATTGCTCGTCGGCGAATTCGGGCTTGGCGGTTTTGCGGACGTGATTGTAGAGCGCGAGATTGGGACCGATCGAAACGTCGTACCAGGTCATGAACCAGAGGCCGGGAATATTGAGCGGCATATCGTCGTGGTAAAGGCCGCCCTTGTACCAGGCGGGATCGTTGGGAGCTCGCTGAATCATCCGGCCACCGGTGTCTACGGGCATGGCATCGGCGAAAATTCCCGGAGGGCCGTCCACAGCCTTCAGAATGTCCTCCTCCGGGAGATGCCATAGGGCTTTGGACCATTCAACTGGAGGAAGTTGCTGCGCGAGGTCGAAAGATTTGGATTCGCGGATCAGGTCGGCTTGCGTGGCGTTGGGCGAGAACATGGGACGGACCTGATTTTGCTCGCCATAAAGCCAGGCAATGAACAGCATCTGGACGGCGCCGCCGCGATACCAGTTGCCCTGCTCGTAGTAAGGCGCGACCCGGCCGACGCCCGCTCCAAAGCTCTGGACATTCATCGCCGCGTAAGCGGGATCACCCATCGCCGCGATGCCCATTTGATATTCGGCCGTTGAGGAACAGCCCGTCGTGCCGATTTTTCCATTCGACCAGGACTGCGCCGAAAGCCAGTCGAGCGCGTCCTTACCGTCGGTACGCGGTGGGCCAAGAATGTCGTAGTTGCCTTCAGAAAAGAAATGACCGCGTTCATTCTGCAGGACGTAGGCGTAGCCACGCTTGATGGCCGTCAGGATGGTCGTCATGTCGGCGGGGACGCCATTCCGAACATCCCAGTAATTGAAATTGTAAGGAGTACGGACCCAGATAATCGGCACTCTGCCGGTGGCGTTTTTCGGCCTGTAAATGTCGGTGGCAAGTCGAACGCCGTCCCGCATGGGCATCATGACTTTGCGATCGATGATGGCGACGGATTCGAGTTCTTTCTCCGTTTGAACCCGCTGATCTTTTTGGGCGGTAGTGAGGGCTGCTTGTTGGGCATGAGCCGTAGGTCCGATAGCGGCAATCACAATCGTGGCCCCCAGGAAAACTCGCAGTGCTGATTTCGTCATGGATAGCCCCCTCGAAAGAAAACGGAGTGCGATTATGCCGCAAGTGAGCCGTCGCGTGAAGATTTAGCGATGAAATAGTGCAGGCGAAAAAGGTAAAGCCGGGAGAAGCCTGAACAATCCGGCCGTGCGGCCGCCAGCCAGCATTCATTTCAAATGCGCGTCGAACCAGGCGAGGGTGCGCTCGACGACATCGCGGCGATGTTGCGGCTGCACGAACATGTGGCCCTCGTGCTCGTAGACCACGAACTGGGTTTCGACGCCGAGCGTTTTAAGCGCATGCCAGAATTCGTAGGATTGCGGAGCGGGGACTTCGCCATCGCTGTCACCCACGAGAATAAGCGTGGGGGTTTTGGCCTTTTTGATGAAGTTGATGGGTGAGCTCTTGGCGTAGACCTCGGGATCGTCGTAAACGGATTTGCCGAAGAACGGAATCATCCACTGATCGATGAGGTTTTCGCCGTAGTAGCTTTGCCAGTTCGAGAGGCCTGCACCGGCCATGGCTGCTTTGAAGCGGTTGGTTTGCGTAACGGCCCACATGGTCATAAAACCGCCGTAGCTCCACCCGCAAATGCCCAGGCGGTTGGGATCGATGGGCGCGACCCTGATGGCTTCGTCTACGCCCGCCAGGATGTCCTGGAAGTCTCCGTAGCCGAAATCCTTGACGTTGGCGCGTGTGAAGGCCTCGCCCTGGCCAAAGCTGCCCCGCGGATTTGGTTGCAGGACAAAATATCCTGCACCGGCAAGCGGCGAATAGTAATCGGAAGAACCGGGCCACTCGGAAAGGACGGCGGCCCCGGGCCCGCCGTGCACGCGGACGACGAGCGGATACTTCTTGTTGGGATCGAAATCGCGGGGATAGAGGAGCCAGCCCTGGACGTCAAAGCCTCCGTTTTTCCAGTGAAGGCTCTTGGCTTCGCCCCAGCCGGGCTTGATGGATTTATTGCGTTCTGTGATCTGCGTCCAGTTGCCGGCAGGGCCGGCCCAAACTTCGGGCGGCGCGCTGAGCGAGCTGCGAATGACCGCTGAGGATTTGGCGTCCCGGAAAAGAGAGACATTTATTCCCCAGCCTCCGGCTGTAAGTTGGCCTGCAACGCGGAATAATTCCGCGCTGTGATGGTCGACAGGATTCACGGTGGCGAGCGCGGAGTCACCTTCGAGGTATTCGCCGAAAAGTATGGAACCTTGCAGTGTCCAGGCGAGCCAACTCGCGGAAGCTTTCATGTCGGGCGTAATGTTTGTGGCTTCACCGCCGATCGCCGGGATGGTGAAGATGTCGCCGCCGACGCTCGGCTCGTCGCTCATGAGTCCGCCGATGAAGGCGATGGTCTTGCCGTCCGGCGACCAGGCCGGATTAGCGATTTGTAGCGGGGGCTTATAAATGGATTTCATGAGGCCCGAGGCCGCGTCGAGAGTGAAGAGTTCAGCGATGTACCAATTGTTGTCGCCGTTGCCAAGAGCGGCAGTGACGGCGAAGCGGCGGCCGTCAGAGGACCAATCGTATTCGTAAACGTAGGTGTCGGCGGGAGAAATTTGGCGAAGACCGCCGGAGGCGACGTCAACGAGCGCGAGCCGTTGCTCGAAAAACGAATCCTTGATTTCGCCGGTTTCAGGGGTCTCTGCGACGAGGGGGCCCGCGGCTCGAGTGGCGTTTTCGGTAAAGAGGACTGCGATGGTTTTGCCGTCGGGGGACCAGCCGGGAGTGGAAAGGAAGCCTTTCACTTGCGTAAGTTTTTTCGCTGAGCCAGCCGGGCCGGAGCCGTCCATGACATAAAGCTGGAGTTGGCCTGCTTTTACGGCATCGGAAAGAAATGCGATCCGCTTGCTATCGGGCGACCAGGCAACGCTGCCTTCGGCGTGGATGGCGTCGTTAGTGCTTGCGCTGATGCGCTTTGCGTGTCCTCTGTTTTCCAGGTCCTCGACATGAATCACGGTGTCGCCGGTGGAAACGCCGCGTTTGGTGATGACGTCTTCCACCCAGGCGACCTTTTTACCGTCGGGAGATATAGCAGTTTGCTCGAACCGATGCGTGGCGGCGAGAGTGTTGATGATGTCTTCCGCCGCGGATGAAGCTTTGGGTTTGGCGACTGCCGCGAGGCGCGCTTCAGCGGCCTGTTTCGTACCAGTCGATTGCGGAGCGCAAAATCCATTCGTCGGGACGAAAAAAACCAATGAGGCTGCGACAATGGAGAGCTCTAATCGGAGATGAGTCATGTATCCGTCCTTGAGGGCGGTCAAACTGGGCGCGAGTACCATAATCTGCCTGGCGATGGGCCGCAAGCTTTGCTTCGCAGTCCTTCAAGGACCCGGCAAAGTACGACCGGTGCAATAAATTCGAAGACAGCCATTAATAGGCAAGTGGCTACCAGCGCGGCCGCGCATTTCTTGACCCTGTGCGCGGCGGTCGACTACACTAATCAATTCGAGACCTGTCGCCCACGCGGCCTAACGGCTGCTATGTGTTCGCAGGAAAAACGGCCACATCCAAATAATTGCCGGCCGCGCAACTAAAGGGGGATTGCTTTGCCAAAGCGCACATTTCAACCGCGGAAACGACGCCGCGCGAAAACGCACGGATTCCGCTCGCGCATGAAGACGGTAGGCGGCCGCAGGGTCCTGGCAGCACGCCGCAAGAAGGGACGCCATCGCCTCACGCCCGAATAGCGCCGGGCGCATGGAATTTCCGCGCGAGGCGCGCCTGGTGCGGCGCGGCGACTTCGATGCCGTATACCGCGCTGGAAAGCGCCGATCCAGTTCCCACTTCACAGTTTTCTTTCGCGCCAACCATTTGCCGGTGAGCCGCTTCGGCTTCAGCATCAAGAAGGCGCTGGGCGGCGCGGTGGTACGCAATCGCATCCGGCGGCGAATTCGAGAGATCGTACGGTGCCACCGGCAGGAAATTCCTGCGGGGTGGGACATTGTGATTCATCCGAAAAGCGGCGTGGCACGCGCGGAGTTCGACAGCCTGACAGCGGACTTGATGCGGTTGATGAAAAGTGTGTGAATCTGATGATGAGTGTCGAGCGCGGAAGTGAAGAAAACGAAAAAGTCGGACTGAAGTCCGTCCCATCGGGCACCGCGAATGCCGGGATGCAATCCCTGGCGGTGAAAGCAGCGCTGGCCGCGCTGCGTATTTATAAGGTGTACCTGTCGTTCCTGTTCGCAGGAAGCTGCCGTTTTGAACCGACGTGCTCGATGTACGCCTACGAGGCGATCGAGCGGTTCGGCGTGCTTCGGGGAATCTGGCTCGGCGTGAAGCGTTTGCTGCGGTGCCAGCCGCTTTCGCGCAAGTTTGGCTACGACCCAGTTCCGGAGAAAACAGTGGCGGACCATTTTAAGAGCGGCGGAGCTGAACAGAAGGCGGATGGTTCCCAGGTTACCGCAAGAGAGGCTCATTCGTGAGCGCGCCGGAAAAGAAAAAAGAACTTTCCTCAGAGCTGCGCATCCTGATCGCATCGATCCTTTCGATGGCGGTGATTTTGTTGTGGGCCAAGTTCTTTGCGCCGAAACCGCCGGCCAACTTGTCGGAAGCCAACAAACCGGCGGTCACAGCGCCGGCCTCCTCGAATCCGGCTGCGCCTTCGCCGTCCACGCTACCTGCCTCGCCTTCCGCCAATAAGCCAGGCGCGCCACTGTCAGCGGGGAGTGCTACGGCGATTTCACCCCCAAGCGCCGCGGCCATGCCCCCAAGGGCCGCCACACAAGAACGAACGATTGTGGTGGAGAACGCACTTTATCGCGTAGAGATCTCGAATCGCGGCGGTGTGGTGAAAAGCTGGCAGTTGAAGAAGTACAAGGATGATGCAAAGCCGCCACGCATCCTGGACGTGGTCCACCCGGAAGCGGCGGCCCAGGTGGGCGGGTGGCCCTTTGCGCTTGTGCTGGATGATGCGCAACTTGAAACCCAGGCAAATTCCACACTGTATGTGGCTCGCATCGCTCACACTGGCGGGTCCACAAGAGATGGGCAGAACTCCGAGACCAACGTGCCCGACGCACCGCTGAAGGCTCCCGCGGAACTGGAGTTCACCTGGAGCGATGGGCACTTGGAAGTCACAAAGCGCTTTCGATTCGATCACTCCTACGTGGTGCAGGTGGAGACTTCCGCCAAGTTGAATGGCACACCGATGCGGGCAGGTCTGGCATGGCTGGGAGGTTTTGGCGATTTGACGGTGCAAAATCCCGCGCCGGTTGAGACGGTTTCAACCTTTTACAGCGAAAGCGAAAAGCTTACGGACCTGCCATACAAAAAGCTCGAAGGCCCGGAAAAGTGGGGGCCTGGAGTTTGGACGGGTGGCAAGGACTATGCGGGAATTGAGGACCGTTACTTCGTGGCCGCGTTCCTGCCCGCCAATGGCGCCGCTTCCGGGTCACTCGAGACGCGCTATTGGAAGGTTTCCCGCACCGTGCAGGTCGAAGGGAAAGATACACAGGAGCCCGTTGTGCAGGTGGCCACGGCAGCAGCAACGCAACCAACGGGGCTGCGCGTCTACGTGGGACCGAAAGACTACGATGAGCTGAAGAGCATGAACCCGCCGCTCAAGGCACTGGTGAATTTCGGATGGCTGGAAATTATCGCCGACCCGCTCTTCCATAGTCTCAAGTGGATCCACAATTACGTTCCCAACTGGGGCTGGTCGATCGTCATCCTCACGCTTGTCATCAATATGTTGCTCTTCCCCCTTCGCATCTCCGGCTATAAGACGACGCTGAAAATGCAGCGCGTGGCGCCGGAAATCAAGCAGATTCAGGATAAGTACAAGAAATACAAAATGAACGATCCGCGCAAAGCGGAAATGAATAAAGAAGTGATGGCCATCTACAGCCGCGAGGGAATCAACCCGGTGGGCGGCTGCGTCCCGCAGCTTTTGCAGATGCCCATTTGGTTTGGTCTTTATCGCGCCTTGCAGGGGACCATCGAGCTTCGGCACGCGCCTTGGTTTGGCTGGATCACGGACCTGTCGGCGAAAGACCCTTATTACATTCTGCCCGTCCTCATGGGTCTCTCCATGTACTTCGCTTCGAAAATGACGCCGATGACGGCGACGGACCCGCAACAGCAGGCGATGATGAAATTCATGCCCATCGGAATGGCCGGAATGTTTATGATCATTCCCTACCCAAGCGGCTTGGCGGTGTATATTCTCACCAGTGGTGTGGTGGGGATCGCGCAACAGTGGTACCTGAACCGCAAACATCCTCCTCAGCCGCCGGCGAAATCGCCGCAGAGTAAGAAATAGATAGTTCGAAGCAAAACCCAGCCGCGCAATAGTTGGTTCGGAGGCATATGGGGCAGGAGCTCATCCGCGAGGGCAAGCTCGATCGGCAGGCGGCGGCTGCGGCGTTGCGGAAATTTCTGGAAGAGATCGTGCGCGTGTCCGGGTTCGACTTGAAGGTAAAGGTGCAAGCGCTCGAAACGCCATTGACTAATGCTACCGGCGAAGCGGAAGTGCTTGCCGATTTGGACGGACGGGATAAAGAGATTCTGCTGGAGCGCAACGGAGAAGTACTAAAGTCAATTGAGCATCTGGCGTTCCGAGCGCTGCGCTTGGAGCCCACCTACCATGAGAAAATCCATTTGGACAGCGGCGGGTATCGCGCGTTGCGCTTTGAAGAATTGCGCATGACAGCGCGAGTGGCTGCGGAACGCGTCCAAACTTCCCGTCAGCCTTTCCGGCTTAATCCGATGTCCTCGCGCGAGCGCCGGATCGTACATCTAGCCCTGAAAGATATGCCCGGTGTGCGAACGGAGAGCGTGGGCATGGGAGAAGAGCGCCAGGTTGTGATCCATCCGGCAAAGCCGCAGTGAATTAAAGTGATTGCTCGTAACCGAGGCATCGCTGAGAAACAAGTCTTCCCTACTCCCTTGCCCAACCCTGTGAAATGACCTTTCCAGATTCATCCATCCTTACGCGGTAAGTGAATCCCGAGGGGCGATCTCTGCGAATCTGGGGAAATCGCGCATCGGAAAACTCCACGATAGCGTCACCGCCTTCCTTGTGGAAGCGAGTGACCGGAAAACGGGCGAACCACAGAAAAATTTGCGCTTCGCGCAAGTGCCTGGCTGCGTCTATGAATCGATTGGGAAGCGCGTCCGGATAATAGCGATGTTCGATGGAGGCCTCTGGCGAAGGTTTGCTGAGATCCAGCCGGACTTCGTAGACGCCATGCGGCGTGTTCACGAGGCCATCCCAATGCCAGATCGAGGGAGGAAATGGGAGCGCCCCGAAGGATTCTACATTCAGCTGGAAGAGCGAAGCGAATTTCTGCACGCGGTCGAGCGCCGCACGATGGGCAAATACAGCTGTACCGAAATAGAGTGCAGCCGCGGCGAGGCCTAGGCGATTCCAGGCCGCATAGCGAACGCGAAGACCTTTGCCTCGAGTAGCGGGAAGCAGAAAAAATACTGCTAAAAGCAGGATGATACTGATGGCGGTTTGCGCAGAGATTGGAGCGCCGACACGCTTCAATAGAGCTGCGACTCCCAGCGATGCGAGTGACAGCACCGACCATGTGAGGATCGCGCGGTTTTTCAGGCCTTCCGGGTTGCGGTAGACCCACGCGAGAAGTTGCGGGCATAGAAGCAGGGCTGTAAGCGTGAAGTCGATAATGAAGATCAAATCCCAGGCGGGGCGTGTCCATTCCAGCGGCGACCAAATCATCGTGCCGAAGGACGTGACCAAGTCCAGGAAAATGTGGCTCAGGATGCCGACCGCGTATATTCCTGCCAGAGCTGAGAACGAAGGCGCATCCCATTTCCGCCAGCGCGCGACCCATCGGGTGAGCCCGGCGAGAGCGAGAGAGAAAAGCGGCATGCAGACGAGAGAATGGGTGACGCCGCGATGCCAGTTCAGAATGAGCAGCGGGTTGCTGGAGAACCAGTCGCGAAGTATATCTGAATCCGGAAATATGGAGCCCAACATCAAGGACCAAGTGATGACCCGAGCGCGGTTGATGGGCTGCGACGCGAAAAGATCGTCGCCCTTGAAAACCGCCTTGCCTAGGAGTGCGCCGGCGATACCGTGGGTAATCGTGTCCATTCGTTTTATCTAAACGATACCGGATCGTAGTACGGCGGCGCTGCGCTTGCCCGTGCGACGAATAATCTTCATGGATTCAGAATACTCGAATCAAGGGGCTGGTTTTTGGCCGCACGCGCCCAACGCGGTGAGCAGAAACACCGTGACTCGCGAACGCGGCTTGGCCGGAATCCGCGTGCTCGGGCGCGATCGCGACTAGAAATCCACCTGAGGTTTGCGGATCGAAAAGAAGGTCCTGATATTCCGAAGGCACGCTGGGTTCAAACGTTGCGCATTCGCCGATGAATGCGCGATTGTTTTTTAAGCCGCCGGAAAGATGGCCTTCGCGGGCGGCCTCGAGGGCCCCCGGAAAGTAGTCGAAAGAAGTGTGATCGATTTCAAACGAGACAGGGTCCAGGCCATGTGCCGGGTCCCCGAGTGCCATCTCGCGAGCGTGGCCGAGAAGGCCGAAGCCGGTCACGTCCGTTACGGCATGGATTGGCTTTGCGGGCTGGGCTTTTTCCTCAATTGCTTGTAGGGCCGCAGCAGCGGCGGCGTTGAGTGTGCTCATAGCGGAGACAGCGGCAGCCAGCGACGCTGCGGTTGCACGGTCTTTTTTTAAAGCCGTGGTGATGACACCGGTTCCAAGCGGCTTGGTGAACAGCAGCACATCCCCGGGCTTGGCGCCTACGTTGCGCCACACCCGTTGCGGGTTGATAAAACCGGTGACCGCGTAGCCAAAAACCATGTCTTCATTCCGAATGGAATGGCCGCCAATGACGCTGCACTTGGCCTCGTCCATTTTCGCCATGCCGCCGCGGATAATCTGCTCCAAGATTTCAGGATCGCCTTTTTCCGGAAAACCGACGATAGACAACGACGAAATCGGCCGCCCGCCCATGGCGTAAACATCACTGAGAGAGTTGGCTGCTGCGATTTGGCCAAAGAGAAAAGGATCGTCCACGATAGGAGTGAAAAAATCGACTGTTTGGACGAGCGCGAGGCTCTCGTTTATGAGGTAGATCCCGGCGTCATCGTTGGTGTCGAAACCCACGAGAACATTGGGATCGGTTTGGCGCGGTAGTTTGCGCAGGATGGCGTCCAGTGTGGCGGGATTCAGTTTCGCAGCGCACCCGGCTGCTTTTGCCATCGCGGTAAGTTTTGGTTGTGTCGCCACGCTCCACACCTCCGATTCGGAGATCATTATAGCCAGCCAGCGCGGGATGTGGTGAGAACACTCAAGGATCAGCTAAGAGGAAGAGTTGCGCCGCGGAGGTGAACGTGGTTTCATCGGCGGATGCCGTGGGACTTCTGGATCATTTTTTTCGTGCTGGGCGTCCTTTTGCCGTGGCGCGGTCATCTTCGGTTGAAAAAACTGCTTGCGCTGCCACAAATTTCATCTCGCGAGCGCCTCTTGCTTTATCTTTCCACGATCACTTTTCAGTGGGTGGCAGTGGCCATAACAGCCTGGAGATCGTGGGTGCGCGGTTTGACGCTCGAGGAACTAGGATTGGTGGTGCACGGAGCGGAACGAATACTTCTGGTTGCGATAACAGGCGCCGGAGTTCTGGGCGGGCTCCAGTGGCTTAATCTTCGCCGGATGGGGCGCTCGTCCGGTAGAGCACGCGAGTTCCTGCAGCTTCTGGCGGAGCGAATCTTCCCAAGATCACGGAAGGAACTGGCATTGTTCCTTGCTCTTGCCGCAACCGCGGGCCTGTGCGAGGAATTTCTATACCGTGGGTTTGCTATGGCCGCCTTGACTCGGGCGGGCCTTCCGGTTTGGGGTGTGGTGCTACTTTCTTCAGTTCTGTTTGGGTTAGCCCACCTTTACCAGGGGCGCGGGGGACTTCTAAGCACACTGGTCATCGGCACAGTGTTCGGAACCGCGAGAATCGCGTACGATGGGTTGCTTCCGGCTATTGTTTGGCATTTTGCTGTCGATGCGGTGGCGGGACTGGCGGGACCACGTTATCTGCTTCTGCCCCGTTCGCCGACAATTGACACGGCAAAAGATAGCCCGGTAGGATTATAGTTACTCTTATGACAACACCCAGCCCAGCGGTGCTATCAGCGGAGACCATTCGCCGTGCCGTGGGCGAGTTCCAATTGGAGATCACAGACCAGCAAGTCTTGTGTATTCAACAATATATAAAGATTCTACTGGTCTGGAACGACAAACTTAATCTGACCGCAATTCGCGACCCCCTGGAGATACTATATCGTCATTTCTGTGAAAGTATGTACGCCGCCGCCGCTGTTCCTCTGGAAAACGGTCGGCTCGCCGACGTAGGTTCGGGAGCGGGTTTTCCTGGGATTCCGTTGAAAATCTATAGGCCAGGACTCCAAACCTTCTTGATCGAGTCCAACATGAAAAAGGCCACATTTCTGGCGGAAGTCCTTAGAAATATTGAACTTCCGGACACTCGTGTACTCGTTAGCAGGTACGAGGAACTCGGTGAAGAAATAGCTCCACTGGACTATGTGTGCTCGCGAGCGGTCGGCGAATTTGGACTTCTTGAAGCGTGGGCAGCTTCGGAACGTGTTGCAACTAAACAAGTTATCTTGTGGATTGGTGGCCGCGATCTGGAGGAAGCTCGTGCGTCCGCGGAATGGGAATGGCGTGAACCCATACCCGTACCAAAATCCCTCCGCCGGTATATCCTAGTGGGGACCAGAAAGCTTTCGACGGTCGCCGCAAAGACTTGAAGCGCAATGACTTGCTGATGGTCCCTCTTTGGCCTGAAGCCCTGAAGCTATTCCCTTCGCTTTGCGCAGGACCTACCCGCTACCCAGCAAGCGAGCACGATGTCCAGCGTCGAGTGAGTGTCGAAGCATCCTAGACTGTAGTCGGGCTTTTTCCTTGCGATCAAATCGGATCCTTCCTAATTCAAGTCAAGGGTGTTCCACGTGAAACATTTTGACTGGACGCTAGAGTTGGTCGTTTAGCGTTGCCACGAATGGACGGGCGCGACCTGGGCGACTCATTTCCCAATGGACTTAGCTCAACGTTCCACGTGGAACACTCCGTCACACGATCGACTCCGTACGCCTTCTATCAACTTGTTCCACGTGAAACAAGTTGCAACCTCCCATCAATTCTGGTAACTTTCCGCGACTTGGGGGCTCTTTGACGCGAATCATCGCGATCGCAAATCAAAAGGGTGGAGTTGGAAAAACTACCACCGCAGTCAACTTGGCGGCCTGCCTCGCCGCCGCAGAACAACCAACTCTTCTAGTGGATTGTGATTCACAGGCCAACACGACCGCAGCTATCGGATTTGCTAAAGATCCTTCCCGTAGAACTCTTTACCACTGCCTGATATTAAATGAGCCGTTTGAACGAATAGTTCAAAAATCGCAGGTGGAGCGGCTGGACGTCGTCCCGGCTGACAAAAATCTCGCCGGAGCTGCCGTCGAGCTCGTTCTAGCCGAAAATCGCGAGTACAAACTCCAAGCAATCCTCAATCAAGTTCGAGACAAGTACAATTTCATCATCCTGGACTGCCCGCCCGCACTTGATCTCCTGACTTTGAATGGCCTTGTCGCAGCGGACGCAGTCTTAGTCCCCATTCAATGTGAATACTTGGCGCTGGAAGGCGTGTCAGAGCTTCTGGATACACTGATGCGAATCCGAAGAACTTTGAATCCAAGCCTGGAAATTGAAGGAATCCTCCTGACCATGTTCGATGAGCGAACTACACTCTCCAGGCAGGTCGCCACGGATTTGCGCAGTTTTTTTGGAACGCAACTGCTCCAGACTGTCATTCCCCGAAACGTGCGTCTTGCGGAAGCGCCAAGCTTCGGGAAACCTATCATTTTTTACGATGTTCATAGCAAAGGGGCAGAGGGCTATACGCAACTCGCCCAGGAGGTAATTGCCAATGCCGAGAAACGCACTGGGACGGGGGCTCGGAGCGCTCATTCGGGAGCCTGAACCGCAGCCTGCAGCAGCTCCAGCACAGCCTCATTCAGCCCATGCTGGCGCCGCAGCGGCGGCACCCGCGCGGGAAGGGTCTATGCCAGGGCCCTTGCAAATCGACATCGATTTGCTCGAACCGAGTCCATTTCAGCCGCGTACGCGATTCCGCGAAGAAGCACTCGAGGAACTAGCTCGATCGATTCAGGCCAGCGGAATCATTCAGCCGCTGGTGGTTCGGCCGATTGGGAATCGATTTCAACTGATTGCCGGAGAGCGACGATGGAGGGCGGCGCAGCGAGCAGGCTTGACAAAGGTTCCTGCGATCGTCAGACAAGTTCCCGACGAGCTCGCTCTGGAAATGACGCTGGTCGAAAACATCCAGCGCGAGGATCTAAACGCGATCGAGGCCGCACGCGCATTCGAAAGGCTGATGGATGAATTCCAGCTTACGCAGGAAGCCGTAGCCGAACGGACGGGGAAAGATCGTGCGACGGTTGCAAACTCGGTTCGGCTTCTAAAGCTGGAGCCCGCGATTCAAGACTGGATCGAAGAGGGCAAGCTGACTGCTGGTCATGGACGGGCGCTACTGGCCGTAGCGGACCTGCCATTGAGAATGCGCGTAGCCCGGCGTGCTTCGCGCGGTGGATTGACGGTTCGCCACATCGAGAGATTAGCCTCGCGTCGCTCACGGGGGACCATCCCGTCTGTGCAAGTCCACATGGATGCAAATATCAAGGCAGCGATCGAAGAGTTACAACGGCACCTTGGAACCAAAATCCTGCTGCGGCAAAAAACGAAAATGCGGCCCGGCCAGCTCGTGCTCGAGTTTTACGACGACGCACAATTAATGGGAATCTACGATCGATTAATGAAATAGGCCGACAGCTTTCCGCTAAGTTCTGTCTGTCCGCACGTTCCACGTATCCTTTGGACAACTCCGCTCATGCGTTGCGTTGACATGTCCTGTCCCGACGCTAGAGTAGAAGAGTCGCTACAGGAGAAAAGTCATGGCATGGAAGTGGCCCGGAGCCTCGAAGGATGGCACGAGTGAAGAATGGACAGGGTTCATCGATCAGGGCGTCACCCTCGAAGGCACGCTCCAGCTGACCGGGACGTTTCGAATCGACGGAAACGTCAAAGGAAATATAATTTCTGAACAAACGGTCGTTCTGGGAGAAGGCGCCAAGGTCGAGGGACAGATCGAAGGCAACCGCGTGGTAATCTCCGGCCGCTTTGATGGAGTGATCTTCGCGAAAGGCAGGGTCGAGATTCAAGCAAAGGGAGTGGTTACCGGCGAAGTCCATTCGCCGTGCCTGGTGATCGATCCAGGCGGCATTTTTGATGGACGCTGCCACATGTTGGCATCTTCGGACGCTGCTACGGGAGTAACAATTCCGATTCGAGCGGTGGGGCAAGCGTAACAAGCCATTCAGTAAGCCGACACACTCCAAAGAAGAGTCCAGAAAAAAAGACTTAAGTATAGTAACCAACCCTTTATTTTTATTAACCGTTAACATAATAATTACTGGTTAGTCAATCGCTCTCGACTCGTTCCTTTTCAACTGGATTTGCAGGCGACGACAGTGCCGCCGTGGTTTCTTTAATGCCCGCTTGGATATTGGATTCCCAATCGAGGTGAGGAACGGGGGAAGCCGAGGCAGTCCGGTAAAAGTGGAGAGCCTCCGCGGGGCGGCCTAGTTTCTTCAGTGATAGCCGGCCAGCGGCCATAAGGGCGAGCAGTGATTGCCTCTCCGTGGGATAAGCGGCAGAGAGCTTGTCATACTCGGTGACAGCGCGGTCAAAGTTTTGTTGACCCTCGAGAAAGCGGCAAAGATCGAGCCAAGTGGCGGCAGGAAGTCTTTGGCCACCTGTATTCTGGAACTCCTCATAATCGCGCCAGGCGGCTTCGCCATCGTGATTCTTCAGGTGAAGCTGGCAGAGTTTGATCGTGGCGTCCTGATGTCCAGCGGAGTCACCCTTGCGCCAATGAAGTTGCTGTAGCAGTACTAAGGCATCGGCAGAGTCGGGCTTCGCAGTAACATGTTCCTTGAGAATTCGGATTGCTTCATCGACATTTCCATGATCCATAACCTCAGTCGCATGAACGATCGCGGGATCCGCTGTCCAACCCACCTTATCCTCGATGGCGGCGCTCACTTTGTGCTCAAGCCCGGATCTAGAAAGAACGAGTGCGCCCAGCATACCGAAACCAAAGCCGCCGACGTGTGCCCAGTGCGCGACACCCGAAGATTGGCCAAATAAGGAGCCGTAGAACAGCTCCATGAGTCCCCAGAGGGGAAGCAGCCAATAGGCAGGAGCCTTGAAACGACCGCGTACATAAAAAAAGGCCCAGAACATCTCGATCTTCAGTTTCGGGAAACGGACGAGGAACGCGCCCATCAATGCAGCCACAGCCCCTGACGCACCTAGACAAGGGACAAGGCTATTTGGGTACATCCAGCCATGAAATTGGAGGGCTACGGCTCCTGCCACGAGATAAAAGATCGAGTAAATAGCTCGACCCCAGTTGTCTTCGAGAATAAAGCCTGCGAGCCAGAGAAACCACATGTTCCCAATGAGGTGAAGCCAACCACCGTGAAGAAAATTAGCGGTTAGGTAGGAAATGGCCGCCGGGTGTGCGGGAACAAAACCAAAACGTGCCAGAAGCGTGTTTCGCTCCATATCTTCAAATTGTTGGGAGAGCGTATCCATTTCAGACTGGAGCTCAGTGGGGTCATCGACCTCGCGAATCCTGTAGTCCCATTGGTCTACGGGGTTACGGTCACGGGATCCGAGTTGTTTCCAGTCGTCAGGGTACTTGGCCGCAAGTGGCTCGACAAATTTCTTGGCGTCCTCCCCCATTTTTAGTTCGGGATGCATGGCGGCAAGCATCAGCAGATGTCTGGGAACATCAGCCTTCTGGGAGAGTTGAGCGCTTTGGTCCAGGATCGTCCAATGAGTGGCAAGGAAGGCGATCACGTTTAGTGCGATGAGGGCAAAAGTGACCACGGGCCAGCGGCGCCCCTGCATGTTCTCGTGGCGGAGGGGGATGAGCAGCATACTCCTTCCTTTCGCATCGGGAGGTTTGAGGATGGCCCCGGTTCTATTCAGTCTAGTTGTTGACTACCAGGAGAGGTGGAAAACAGTGATGCACTACACGAATCAGTAAAGATTGCGGCTTACGCTACACAAAAGTGAGGTGTAGTTCTTTACTGAAAAGTCCCGGCTCGGCGTGTCGACGGAGGCATAGCGGCAAGTTGACACGCTATGGCTGTACGACTATCGTTCGAACTGAATTTTTCAAGAGGATTTTCGAATGAAGATTCTGGTGATTGGTGGCGGAGGGCGCGAGCACGCTCTGACTTCGAAGCTGAAAGAAAGCGCCCGCGTGGAGAAACTCTGGTGCGCCCCAGGCAACGGGGGAATCGCCGAAGATGCGGAATGCATTGCGGTGGACGCAGGTGACGTTGCCGCGCTCGTAACCCTGGCGGAAAAAATCACGCCGGATCTGACCGTGGTGGGACCAGAGTTGCCCTTGGTGAACGGCATTTCCGACGCGTTTGCACTACGAAATTGGGCTCTGATTGGCCCTTCTCGGCGGGCAGCTCAACTGGAGGGCAGCAAGATTTTTTCGAAAGAATTTCTGCTTCGGCACAATATTCCCACGGCGAAAACGTATGGCGCGTATGACTCGCATCGCGCGGCATCTGACGCGCTTGCCGGCGCCCATTGGCCGCTGGTGATCAAGGCTGATGGATTGTGCGCGGGCAAGGGGGTGTTACTGGCCCCGGATGAGGAAGCGGCGAAGCAATTTCTGGAACGAGTGATGGAGAAGAACGAGCTCGGACCCGGCGGACAACGCGTTCTACTGGAAGAGACGCTCGAGGGCGAGGAGCTGTCCTTCATTATCCTTACAGATGGCGAGAATTATGCCCCGATGGTTCCGACGCGCGATCATAAGCGAGTTTTCGATGGCAACAAGGGGCCGAACACCGGAGGCATGGGTGCTTATTCTTCAGACGAGTTATTGCCGCCCGTCCTGCGCGAGGTTGTAGTTTCAACCATCGTTGAGCCCACGCTTCGCGGCCTTGCGAGCGAAGGAATTCCCTATCAAGGTTTTCTGTATGTTGGCCTGATGCTGACCAGGAACGGGCCGAAGGTGCTGGAATTCAACTGTCGCTTGGGCGATCCAGAGGCGCAGGCAATCGTGGCCCGAATGGATTTTGACCTTGCTGAGGTCTTGGCGGATGTAGCCGCGACTCGGCTTAACCCTGACAAACTGGTCTGGAAAAAGGGAGCGAGTGTGTGTGTTGTACTCACCTCAGGCGGATATCCTGGAAAATTTGAAACGGGGAAAAAAATAGAGGGACTAACCAGTGTCAGTCGAAATTCTGGTGTGAAGACTTTTCATGCTGGCACAAAGCGCGAAGGCGGCCAGTTGGTGACAAACGGAGGCCGTGTGCTCGGGATTACCGCGCAGGCAGCAAGCTTAACCGCGGCACTGGCCTCGGCATATGAGGAATCGGCCAAGATTCACTTCGATGGCATGCACTACCGCAGGGACATCGGCACGCCAGCGGACCGTGTCACAGCCGCGGGGGACTAGAATCATGCCGCGCGTCGTGGGTTTATTCCGTTCTCCTCGACCGGGCGCTGAGATGGAAGCAGTGCGCGAGGTGGAGGCGCTTGAAGAAGTTGGCTTCGCAGGTTGCGCCCATGCGCGTCCTGGCGGACAACGTCAGGTCCTCTTGATGGACCGGGAAACGCTGGTCGCCCTGAATCTCTCGCCGGGCATGATCTGGGAAAACATCACCACAGAAGGACTCAGTGTGAACGCGCTCAAGGAGGGGGAATCCTTGCGCATTGGCGAAGCCTCGCTTAGGGTGACAATGGTCTGCACTCCCTGCGGAAAAATGGATGAATTGCGTGCAGGACTGAAAATGGAAATTCGAGGCCGTCGCGGGATGTTTTGCAAGGTCGTCAAAGGTGGCACCATTAGACTGGGTGATGCCATCGAAAAGCTGGATTGAAAGTCAGGGTTTCACCTTGTGGCGCAAACTTGGAGCGTCCGGCGGCCGGTTCTTGTCCTCTTTGGCTTTCTCCACAGGCTCGTCCGGTGGAATAACCCAATTGAAGCCGCCTTCAGTCATAGTGCCGAGAATAAACCTGGACTTACCAGCAATGAGAGGCAAAACGGCTTGCATGAAATCGGTGGCATCCTCGGAGACCGCTTTATTGGCCTGCCCTCGATCAATCTCTTCCAACACTTTCGAGAACTTGGGCTTGCCACGCGATAAATCGTCGATGTCCGGATCATTTCCCTGAATGAGTTGCTGCAAAGAAGGCTCCTTCTGTTGCGCACTGTCCGGATAGCGAAGTTCGACGAGCGTCTTGGGGGCATGCTTTTCGGGGGGATAAAGTTGCGTGAAGCGCGGGCGCAGCAGCCGAGTTTGCCAAAAGTCGCCGCGAGTTGAGATTTCCTGCTGCTGGATGTGGTACTCGATCGTCCATACTTCGGGGCCGTAATCGTCCGGCGCAAATCCAATGAGCACAACCTCAAGAATGGGTTCCTCGGTTTTGAAATCGATTTTGTGTTGAAGCTGCGAGACGAGAGGACGCAAGCGTTCGAGAAATGCCACGCCGATGGTATCCAGATCCGGCGCAATTTCATCGGGATCGGATGCATAGCTGGGATTCTTGCCCGTTACGTGCGGGAAATCCTTGTCGAGCCGTACCGGCACGGGATCGGCAGTGTGCCGCCATTCGGAGGCGCCCAGGAGTACGCCGATATGCGTGGAGTCAATACTCATCACACGCGGAGGAATGGAATTCGGTTCGACGGGCTGATCGATCGCGGCGAAGATGATCTTATCGCGAGCGACATGGATAATGACGCGGCCTCCCGCGAGGTCGGCAACAATTTCGCCGCCGTGCTCTGGCTCCTGGGCAGAAACACAATCGGCTGAGACGATCCAAGCGGGTAGCAGCAGACAGACCGAAACCAGAATGTTCCATCTTCGGCGTGTGGCTATCACGGTCATCGGTTTCTAGCGGCTACGAGCATCGCTCCCCTAATTTTCAGCGCCATCGCTGTGTTGCTAAGGTTTGGCATCAGAAACGGCGGCCGCTGCGCCTTTCGCACGAGTGAGCATCACATCGAGAGCGGCGCGATCGTAGTAACTGCCGTTTCGCACCACGGCCCAGACCTTGCGCGTGTTGGCTATATTCTCGACTGGGTTCGCACTGAGCAAGACCAGGTCGGCAGCGTGGCCTACTTCCACCGTGCCAAGCTCTTTCTCGCGACCCAAAAAGTGGGAAGCTCCGCGCGTCGCGGCGCACAGTGCTTCCATCGGCGTAAGTCCTGCACGAACCAACTCCTCGAGTTCGTGATGGAAGCTGTCGCCGGGAAAGACGAACGGGTCGAGCGAATCCGATCCAATGAGCAGATTTACCCCCGCCCGTTGCAACTCGCCGGTTAACTTCCAATCGTTGGATGCCTGGCGGGCCAACCACGCCGCCCGCTGCCTCATCCCCGGGTCGTTGAGGGAGTCGAGCCATTCCTTGGCCATGGCGGGCGGAACATAGGCGAGCAGGGGGTCGTCGGGCTTCCAATGCTCAGGATGAGAAGTGATGTCAAGCGATGCAAGTGTTGGCGTGACCCAAGTACGGTTTTTCTTTAGCGTCTCGAAGACTGCAGCGGCTCTTTCCGGGCTGTACGTAGCGTCGGCTTCGTGAGCGATCTGTTCCCAAGCGGCGGAATCGCCATTTTTCTCGGCTTGCACGAGGCGAGGACGGAGTTCAGCCTCTTTCGAAGAGAAAGATAGAGCAAATGCGCTGTAGAGAAGATGCTCGATGCTGTGCATGCCCGCGTTGCTGGCTTCGATGACGCCGATCTCGAACGGCAAATGCCCGGCAAACGAAATGTTTTGCTTCTTACTTTCTTCGGCGACCGCGAAGAACGCTTCGCGCGAGGGCATGGAAATAATTTTTATGAAATTTGCGCCGCGCTTCTTGAGTTCATCAACGGCCGCGCGGGCCGCATCAGCGTTGGCGACGGGGTACTGTTCCGCTGTTTTCCTGCCGCTCGCGGCAAGAAAGGGGCCGGCGGCGACAATGTGAGGCCCGAGCATCGAGCCGGACTCGATGTCGCGCTGCCAGGCAAGGAGTGCGTCGAGATCGCCGCCCATGTCGCGCACGCCGGTAATTCCGTTGGCCAGCAGCAGCGGTAGGAGGACTTGTTTGCTCCAGGACGGATCGGCGTAGATGCCTGCAAGATGAACGTGCATGTCCCAAAAACCGGGGAGAAGGAATTTTCCGGAAGCATCCATGGTGCGCGCGGATTTGGGAATTTGAATTTTCGACGTCGCTCCGATGGCGGTGATGCGGCCAGCCTCGATGAGGACAGTCTGATCAGACTGTGGCGGACGGCCGGTGCCATCAATGAGCGAGACGTGGATAATAGCAAGCAGGGAGGGAAGCTCAGCGGCCGCGAATCGCGGAGCAACAAGGAGAGCGGTAAGTAGGAGGAGGACGAACTTTCGAGAACTCAAAGAAGCGCTCACCTTCCGGGCAGCCGGGCGTTAGTAAACGCTACCACAAATGTCGCTGGTGGCGCTGTCTCTTGCGGAACGCTCAGTCTGACGGACCTAGAAGCACTCGTCACGGCGGCGCAGAGCGAGTAAAATGGGACTTTGGATGTGAGGCGGAAATCAAACCATGGGATTGCGAAAAGCGAAGAGCATTCAACACAATGGCAAGCGGCTGGCTGAGATTCTTCTAGCCCACGAACAATTCTTCCGCGGGAAGGAAGGAGGCGCACGGGCGGACTTGGCTGGCGCCGATCTTTCTCGGGCCGATCTCCAGGGAATCAATCTAAGCGGAGCGATTTTGCGGGGTGCGAACTTCGAAGGCTCGGACTTGCGCAAGGCCAAGCTGCCCGGCGCGGATTTGTCTGGGGCGAATCTTCGTAAGGTGGACTTGCGAAACGCAGACATGACGGAAGCAATACTGCCCGGCGCGGATTTGACGGAAGCACAAGCGAGTGGAGTGGAATTTTTCCGCTGCGACCTTTCGAACGCGATTTTGCATCGAGCCCAGCTGCGAAACGTCAACCTGAGGCTGGCGAACGTGAACGGGGCGAAATTCGGCGGTGCTGACATGGGAGTGGCGATTCTCCGCGAAACGGATTTGACCGGAGCGGATTTTTCCGGCGTGGATCTTTCGACAGCCTTGATGCCGCGCGGCTACTCCGCGCAACAGGCGAAGCAGAAAACCGCATAGGTCTCCGCGGCGTACTCCCCTGCGTAATTCTTGGAGCAGCGGCCCGCTCGCGTGGATGGCAAACAGCACGTCCGCGTGGTAGCCTCTGGCGGAAGCAAGGTAGTCCCTCTGCGTGTGACCTGTGGCCACCCCTGCAACACAACTCGACGCTTCGGAAGTACGTGAACGAGTTCTCGTCGTCATTCGAAATCTTCTCGAGGAACTGGGCAGCCAGGGAGCATTGCCACTGCTCAACGGGGCGTCACAGCTTGACCGAGACCTTGGACTTGGCAGCCTGGAACGCGTTGAATTACTCGCGCGGCTGGAAAGCGAGTTTGGCGTGCGCCTGCCCGACCGGGTGGTGGCGGAAGCAAATACACCGGATGATCTCGCCAAGGCACTGCTAGCCGCGCCGGGAGAGGACACGCAGGAAGACGAAGCGGGCTCGGCGCTTCGCGCGGCGATTACAACGCAAAAGCTCCACCGCGAAGGAAGCGATCGCGGCGTTTTCGCCGCGGAAACTCTATTGGATGTGCTGCGATACCGCGCGATGCACGACGCGGAGCGCGCGCACCTCTGGATCACCGAGGAAATTGAAGGCCAGGAACGCAGCGTTGGGCTGACGTTTGGGGAACTGTACGCTGCGGGGCAACGCTGCGCGGCAGAGTTGGCGCGACGCGGCGTCGCTTCGGGCGGACGCGTGGCGCTCATGCTGCCGACATCGCGGGCGTTCTTTGTTTCGTACGCGGGAATTCTTCTGGCGGGAGCGATTCCGGTTCCGATCTATCCGCCGTTCCGCGCGGATCGCATAGAAGAATACGCGGGGAGGCAGTCAGCGATTCTCAGGAACGCCGGTGTGTGCCTGCTCCTGACGTTCCGGCAGGCGGAAGCGGTCGCGAGACTCTTGAAACCGCGCGTGCCCTCGCTCACGGAAGTCGCCGACGCGGAAAAACTGATTGGCACGGCGGACAATGCGCCGCCGGTCTCGCCTGGCGCGCTCCCATTGCATCTCACGGGAAGCAGGATGCGCAAAGGAAGCGATATCGCGCTGCTGCAATACACATCCGGTTCGACGGGCGATCCGAAAGGCGTGGTGCTTACACACGCGAATCTGCTTGCGAACATCCGGGCGATCGGCGAAGCCGTGGCACTCGGGCCCGACGATGTGGGAGTGAGCTGGCTTCCGCTCTATCACGACATGGGGCTCATCGGGGCGTGGCTTACGCCGCTGCACTTCGGACTGCCGCTAGCGGTGATGTCGCCGCTGGCATTTCTCACGAGGCCGGAGCGTTGGCTCAAGGCGTTTCACAAGTATGGCGGAACAGTTTCCGCGGCACCGAACTTTGCATATGAATTATGCGTGCGAAAAATCGCCGACAAGGACATTCAGGGGCTGGATTTGAGCAGGTGGCGAGCGGCTTTGAATGGCGCAGAGCCAGTCAATCCGGCAACGCTGGAACGATTTGCACAGCGTTTTGCGCCCTTTGGTTTTCGGCGTGAAGCGCAATTGCCGGTATACGGGCTCGCGGAGTCTTCACTTGCAGTGACGGTCCCGCCGCTGAATCGCGGGCCGTTGATCGATCGAATCGAGCGCGAAGTTTTTACGGCCCAGGGCCGCGCTGTGCCGTCGCGTAAAGACGACGCAACAGCCATCGCGTTTGTTTCTTCTGGAAAGCCGCTTAGCGGGCACGAAGTGCGCATTGTGGACCCGAGCGGCACCGAAGTGAGCGACCGTACCGAGGGTTTCCTCTGGTTTCGCGGACCTTCGGCGACGAGCGGCTATTACAAGAATCCCGAAGCGACTAAAGAAGTGCTACCACGGGGGCCCGCAGGGAGCCATGGAGAATATGCGTGGGTGAATTCTGGCGACCGTGCGTACCGGGCGGACGGAGAAATCTACGTCACGGGACGAGTGAAGGACATCATCATCAAGGGAGGAAGGAATCTTTATCCGCACGAAGTCGAGGAGCTCGCGGCACGGGCAGAGGGAATCCGCAAGGGCGGCGTCGTGGCGTTTGGATTGAGAGATGAATCGGCGGGAACCGAAAAGCTCATCGTAGTGGCGGAAACGCGAGAGCGCGATGCGGGGCGAGCCGCGAAGATTTCGGCGGCCGTTACTGAAAACGTCTCGCAAGGGCTGGGTCTGCCGCCGGACAAGGTCGTGCTTATTCCGCCGGGGAGTATTCCAAAAACTTCAAGCGGAAAGCTTCGCCGTGAGGAAACCAAGCAACTTTTCCTGGCGGGGAAATTAGGCGCAGCGAAGGCGCCTGCGTGGGTTCAGATCGCGCGTCTCGGCGCAGTCGGCCTGGTCCGCACGGCGGGCGAAAAGATTTGGGCGGGAGTGCGGCGGGGATTGGAAATCCTGTACGGCCTCTACTTCGGAGTGGTGTTTTTAGTGTGGATTGTTCCGGTGTGGACCGTTGTCCATTTCATAAGCGACTATCGCCGAGCAGGGCGTTTTACTTCCGCAGCCCTGAAAGTCTTGTTTGCGTTAGTCGGCTGTCGCGTTCGCGTCACCGGCAAGGAGCATGTGGACATGCCTGGCGCGAAAGTTTTCGTGGCCAATCACACCAGCTATTTTGACGTGCTGCCGCTGATTCTGGGGCTCGGCGTTTCGTATCACTTCGTCGCCAAAACGGAAGTCCGCGGGATGCCGTTCATCGGAACTTTCCTGCGGCGGATGAGGCATCTGACTTTTGACCGCAGCGATTCCCAGTCGCGATTGCGGCAATCCGAGGAGATGGAAAAATTGCTGCGCGAGGGAGAATCGATTTTTGTTTTCCCGGAAGGCACGTTTACGAGCGAAGAAGGAGTCCGGCCCTTCCAGCTCGGCGCGTTCAGCGCCGCGGTGAATGCCGGTGTACCGGTCATTCCGGTTTCGCTGGCGGGTACGCGGAAATTCCTGCGTGACGGCACCTATTTGCCGCGGCCGACACACGTGACGATTACGGTGTCTGCCCCGATGTATCCGAGTTCCCGGAGCGGCGCTGCACAGACTGAGTCAGAATCGGCGTGGCATGAATTAATCCGTCTCCGCGATACCACGCGCGAAACGATCGCGCGTTCCTCCGGCGAGCCGCTGCTTTAGCAATTCCACCTATTTGAGAGCCGTCGCCCGGTTACAATTCCGCCCAAAATTATTTGCTCCGAGTTGCAACTCTCTCTTGGAGCGCCGCATCTCTATCAGGAAGCAAAACGAGCAAATGCGGATTGCTGCCTTCCTGCCTTAGGCGCACCGCCAGACGCGAAATCGTGCCCAGAACGGGCCGGAGCGCGTGGACAGTTCAAACTAATGGAGGGTTTATGAAAATGCGGATAGTTGTGTCTCTGCTCGGTTTTCTCGCTCTAGGTGCTGGAAGCATCTACGGACAGGAAACTCCCAAAGTGGATGTCTTCGCGGGATATTCCTACGTCCGCGAAAATCCGAGCACTTCCGGTGTGGACAGTTTCAGCTTGAATGGTGGAAGCGCATCGCTGACATACCACGTTAAGGATTGGGTGAGCGCCGTTGCAGATTTCGGCGGCTATCACAACGGAAATATTCTGGGGTCCGGCGTTGACGGCACTCTCTCGACCTATCTTTTCGGTCCTCGCGTTTCTTACCGCAGCTACCGGCGCATTACGCCTTTCGCTGAAGCGCTTTTCGGCGTGGCGCATGCCGGGGCAAGCATAGCCGGACGGTCAGCCGGATCGCAGAATGCGTTTGGGATGGCCATTGGCGTGGGTGCGGATTACCGGCTGAACAATCGCTTTTCACTTCGGCCGCTTCAGGTGGACTACTTATTGACCCGCTTTCCGGAAGGCACGGGAAGCAATCAAACGCAGAATAATTTGCGGGCTTCGACAGGAATCGTGGTCCATTTCTAGAGACCGCAAGTAGAAAGAAAATTCGGTACTGACTTGCTGTGAAGTCAGCCCCTCGATTCGGTAGCCCGGTGCAGGCAGGGGGCCGCGCAGTAGTTAAGGCAGGCGCGGCCCTACGCACCCGTTGAATCAATCCATTTGGAGTCAGTGTTGCAGGCTGTAAATGACCGTGATGTACGTGTCGATTTCGACGGCTTGCCCGTTTAGGATCGTTGGGTGGTATCGCCATTGGCGCACGGCGTCGAGCGCGGATTGCAGGAAGAGCGGATCGCCGCTGACCACTTGCAAGGATTGGATTGTACCGTCCGTGGCGATGATCGCGTGCAGCTCCACTTGGCCTTCGCGATGAATTTGTTTCGCCAGAGGCGGATAGACCGGCTCTACACGCTGGACCAACATCGCTCGTTCCAGATGCGTGACGTGTAGGAGCCGCGGTGTTTGTGGGTTCGCGTCGGCTGGGCGTGCGGGTTGTCGCCTGCTGTCATCCATGCCGATTCCCCATGGCGGTTGTACACCGGTCCGTCCATCGGGTGCTCCCACGCCGGGAATGGGATCCTGCGGCGGCGTGTTGTCCGTCGTAGCAGGGTGATTGGGAATTATCGGCGAATAACACGTTGCGCAGAGATTTCGTTCCGCACCATGCCTGGGTTCGATCGGCGCCGTGTTTGGATGTTCGGGCCCTCGCGAAGAGTAGTAGGGCGGGATCGGAGTCATGGCAAGGGCGATGCGTTCGGGTTTACCAAACAAGGGAATCAGCACGATGACGATGAGAATGGCGCTTTGCGCGGCGATGGAAATAATCAAGGCTCGCCGGCGAATGCGTCGCTCGCGTGCGCGCTGCTCTTCGCTGCCTTCCACGAAACATCCTTGAAGCGAACCAAAATCGTTTTGCGGACTGGGAACGGGTTCGATAGACATCACACACCTCCACAAAAAAGTTCTGCGAGGCGGTACAGGAATTTTTGCGACGCCGGCTTCCTGTGGGTTGCTCAACTACCGCAGGAAACCGGCGCCGCGCTCGCAGGGATGTTCTGAACATTCGACACCTTGCGATCGCTCTTTGTTCCCACCACTAGGGACGGTAGGCGCCGCTCCTGAAAATCGAGCGAAAAGAGGGGGTGTCCATGAAGATTTGGACACCGTGAATAAAGCGTACTCCACCCGTAACGCGAAGTCAACTGTACCGATGGGCAGGATTTTTGCGGGGAAACTAGCGGTGAGGAGCGCCGCGGCGCGCAAGCTCCGGAAAGATCTTGCGGAAAAACAGATGGAAGTCCGACGCGGGAATTTCCACGGAGTGCCAGCGGCCGCCTTCGCCCCGGATCTTCAACTCCACATATTCCTTGCTCAGAGGAGACGCTTCGGGGATCGAGATCCGGATCGACGCCGCCGGCGTCACAATCTTCCGATAGAACTGGATCTCCACGAGATCCGCGAGGGCGAATTTTTCCACTAGAAAGTTTCCTGTTTGATTTTTTCGAGCAGCGGCCGCTTCTCGTCGGCAAGCCGGCGCACGTCGTCGAGATTCACCTGGCGATTTTTCATCGCGCGACGGAGGGCGTCGAAAAAAAACTCCGCCCACTTTTTTGACGGCACGAGCTTCTCGATCTGCCATTTCGCGAAGCCGACACCCATCCGGCCGCGGGATCCGTTCGGTCCCACGTCCTTGATCTGCACGATCACGGCGATCTCGATCATGGACCTTCCCAGGGCGCCGATGGTTTCGCCGGCGGAGGCTCGACCGGGTAGACGACACCGATCCCGCTTTTCAAAAGATTTTCCAATCCCGCGACTCTCGTCGATATCGCGCCGATCGCAGCGAGCAAAATCAGGAAACAAAGCGCAAACAGCCAAAACGGAATCGGCGCCGTCAGGAGATCGTGAAACTGCCTGAGAATTTCGCTCACTGGATCGGGCCTCGATCGGCGTCGGAGTCGGGAAGATCCGGAAGCAACAAAGGAAACATCGGTTTCAGGAGCTCACGCACCGGCGCCGTGCACGGAGGGCACAACGATTTTACCTCTCCGTTTCCTAGCTGGATTTTCATCCATTCGGAAACCCTGGTATCGACGAGCACGATCGCTCCTCCCGCCGGCGGCGTCCTCCGGAGCTCGTGACCGCACCGATCGCACTTCTCGACGATAAACTCGCTCATGGCACCACCACCAGGTTCTCCGCGATCGCGGCGTGCTGCCTGCAGGTGCGCCGCGATGCTTCCCAGGCACCTTCCGCCGATTGCGCCGTAGGAAAGGCCTGTACAGCGTTCCAGCGGCCGCCGGATGGATCCTCGATCGCGATCTCGACGGTCCAGGCCTGGTGCGGCCGGCGGAGCTCTACTTTCCCAGACGCCCGGCGATGAATCTTCGGACGCGATCGTCGATCGCGCCTAGTTTTTCTTTCCACGTTAGCCTCCTGGGAATGGCCGGGAGATCCTGGGCCTCGACGCCAGCGCCGAGGGCTCGCGCCTCTTCGGGCGTATAGAGTTTTCCGAACGTCGGGAAAAACAGGCGGAGCAAGTGACCAGGCAGATGCTTTCCGCACTGGTAGCACACCTGGGCGCCGGCGATATGCCGAACGCCGGTTTCCTTCGCGCCGCAATTCGAGCACGTTCCGATAAACCACAGCCGGCGGATCCGCCGGCGAAACGCGCGTTTCTCCCCGCGCGATCGCACTCTCTTTTGCTGGCGCGCCATCTCAGCGATCGCCTTTCCGTTTCTCGCCGCGGTTTCCGTTCAAAATATCCACGATCAGGGTTTTCGAGCAGCCGTGGATCTTCGCCACTTTCGAGCAGGATCCGAGCAGCCGGTGATCGGCGATCACGCGGGCCTCGTCGATCTGTTTTCTCGGGCGGTGACAAATCGTGCCTCGCGCCTTCGCCGCGCGCATCCCGGCCAGCACGCGCTCGCGAATCATTTCGCGCTCGAATTCCGCGATCGCCGCGAGTACGTGAAAAATCAGTTTTCCAGACGGGGATCCGGTGTCGATCTGTTCCGTGACGGAAACAAAGTCGATCTTGAGGTGCTGGAGGAGTCCGAAGAATTGGACGATGTGCTGGACACTGCGAAAGAGGCGATCGAATTTCCAGACCAGCACAACGTCGAACTGCCGGCGCTGCAGGGATTCAGTGAGTGCGGCCAGCCGCGGCCGGCGCGTCTCGGCGCCGGAAATTCCGTGATCGACAAACTCCACGATCGTCCAGCCGCGTCGCCGGGAAAACTCGCGTAATTCCCGCAACTGGAGATCGGGATTTTGATCGAGCGTCGAGACGCGGGCGTACACCGCGGCGCGCACAGCTTTTGCCTCTCCCATGCTCACTCTATACGCTTCGATCAACTGCCACACCTAAAAACATCGGCGTGACGTTTCCCCGCGGCGTGACGTTTCTCGATTTGATACAGATTTCCGACCAGGCCTTCACTACCGTTGCGCGCGTGTGCGCGCGCGATTCACACTTGGCGGGTGATTTTCGCCACTCCAGAAAAACCGCTCCAGATCCCCTATCCCTCCTCGATCATGCCGTGGAAAAGAGACGCGCAGAATCGCCTCGTCGCGAAAGTGCCGATCGCCGGCACGATCATGCGTCTCGAAGGCGAAGTCGAGAGGGCCGCTCGCGAGCAACTGAAGAATCCCGCACTCCTCGACAACAAACCGCCGATCGTTTTCGAGATCCAGTTTGCCGACGGGGAATTGGGATTGTTCACGCCGATCGAGGGGCCTTTCGCGTATGGACCCACAAACACCGCCGCAAGATCCGCCAGCTAACACCGGCCGCGTTGCCGGCTCGTGTCCTGTTTGCCACTCGGAGATCTCCGTCGAAAACGGCGCGATCCACGGCGGCGAGCCTTCCGGCCACTATGCGGAGCTCAAGGCAAAGGCGGAATCGGCCGACGAGTGGCGCGACAAGCTGGAGCAATACCGCACGGAGCATCCCGAAACTCCGGCGGCGCCTCCTCCCGCCGATCCACCGGCGGCGGAAGAGACTGAATATTTCCTATGAATTTTTTGGCCGCGATCGGACAAACACTCGCGGGCGCGTCGGCCGATGTGCAGGCCGCGCAAGACGCGGCGACGCAGGCTTTCTACGTGATCGCCGGCGAATTGCTTCTCGTGGTTCTCTTGCTCGGATTTATCGCCTGGAAAGCGAACAAGTGAAAAGCGAATCGATCTCACCCAAAACGGCCAGCGCCGCACCAGCGCTCCAGCCTAAGGCGGAGGGTTCCACTTCACCCCTAGGGCCTCCGCCTCCTTCTCCTAAAAAATTTCCGCGCGCGGAGATCCCCGCGGCGAAACGAGGTCCAGGACGGCCGCGAAAAGAGGAGACGCAGAGGGGAGGCACATCTCCGGATGTGTCGCGGGCGACTCCCCCGATCGCGGCCATGCCTGGCACCGACAAAAAGAATTCCACGCCGGCGCCGGCACAGGCGATCGGATCGGACCAGGTAGCGCGCGGATTTCTCGGGCTCGTCGGCGGCGCCGCGGCCGTATCCTCGGCCTTGCTGCTTAAAATTCCTCTCGAAACGAGTTTTTCCGTTTGGAGCTTTTCGAAAGACGAGCTCGACGAGCTCCAGCCGATCGTCGAAACGTGCGTCGATAAATATCTCCCGAAACTTTCGAAATGGGGTCCCGAGGCGGAGCTCGCCGGCAAACTCGCTCCGATGCTCGCCGGCAAAGTCGCGGCCGTGATTCTCGCGGCGAAGATCTTCCGCCTTCAGGACGTGCACAAGATTCCGCCGGCAGCCGTTACGCCGTCGAAACCGGCGAACGTGACCGCCATCCGGCCGGCGGAAAATCCGGGGGCCTCGACAGCCGCACCGCCACAAACCGATCCCACAATAACCGGCGCCGTAGCGAGCTCGAAAGAGGCCTCCGCACCACTTCCCGATCCGTTCAGCACCAAGGTGATCGACGGCGGCGCGGATCTTCTGGCGGAGGGGCTGCTATGACGACGAAACCGGAAAATCCGGCGCCGAGCGAAAAAGGCGATCGGGTGCGCGAGCTCGCGGATCGCGTCACGAAACTCGAACGATCGCTCATGCAATACGTGATCGACGTGGAGCTCGACGCGCAACGCAAGCACGAGGCCAAGATGGTGCTCGCGGCGATGCTTTTCGGCCTGGCGCTCGGCCTGTGGCTCGGCCGGCGAATGATCGAGGAAACCTGAGTGGCGAAGATCGCAGTCATCACTGGCCGACGTGGAAAGGGAAAAACTTCCCTCGCGTACTTCCTCGCGCGCAGCGTAGACGCTCGCGGCGTGGCCGTTTTCGATCCGACACAATCTTTCGGGATCGGCGCGATCGCGACGGATCGCGATTCCTTCGATCAGGCCTTGGAGGGCGACGTTTCGCCGGCCGTGTTCCAGGTCGATAACGTCGAATTCAAGGAAAGCGCCGTCGAAAATGCGCTGCAGGAATTCGTCTCCGCGATCAAACACATCCGGGATATCGGCGTGGTGATCGACGAGACGAGTTACGTGCAGAGCTTCAACTGGTGCGCGCCGGCACTGGACGACGAGATCCGCGTCGGCCGCCGGCGCCGGCACGATCTGTTTCTCACGCAACACCGCATGGCCGATTGCAACGGGATCGTGCTCGATCTCGTCACCGAGTTTTACTTTTTCCAAACCAAATCTCCGAAGTCGCTCGACCGCATCGCGGAGTATTGCGGCGAACAAGTCGCCGGCCTGGTGAGCACGCTCGGCGAGCATTCTTTCTGCTACTACGACGTGGAAACCGGCCGGTTCCATGTCAACGATTCACCGGAATCCTGGCGCGTGCAGATCGCGCCGATCGAAGTCGCCGCACCGCGCCTCTCGGCCGCGGCCGATTAACAGGAGGTAGTCAGATGAAAATGTTCGCAGAGAATCACGGCAAGGCCGCGCTCATGGTAGTCGGCGCGACCGTCGTCGCCGCTCTGATCGTGATCCCGATCGCGAATAAGTTCCTGGGGAGTTTCCTGCCCCAGGGATCGATCAAGGTCTGAGAGAAAACGATCACCGCTCAGTTTGGGCAGTAGCAGTTAACACAGAAACGAAAGGGGCACCACAGTGAAACACTTCGGATTGCTCATGCTGTACGTTGCCGTCGGCCTGGTCGTCGCCGGTCTGCTCTCCGGCGTCGTCGCTAAGGTTTTGCCGGCATCTCTCGGGGGCGGAACGGCCGCTCCTGCAGCGTAGCTTTTCCCTCCTCCCCTCACGCTGATTTTTTCCCGCACCGATCGAGCTCTCCCTCCCCCTGGCGAGACGGATTTCCATTCGAAAAGAGGAATCACAATGTCTCTCCGTTTGCAGGGTCCTAATTTTTTCCAGGATCTTTCGATCAATACGCTCAACCAGGAGTACATCCCCGTCGGCGATCTCACCCGTCCCAAGTGGCTTTGGGGTTTGCTGTGCGAGCTCAAGGGCCGCGTCGCCGTCACCGTGGCGATCACCGGCGCCGTGCTTGCCGAAGCGCCTCAATCGCTCGTGAATTGGATCCGCGTCGAGGGCATCCACAAGGTTTTGGGCCAGCGCACGATCTACTACATGCGCGGGCCTACGTCGATTCAGTTTGCTAACGTGTACGGCCGCGGCCGCGCACTCACGCTCGTGAATGGCGGAATCGTTCCGAACGCGGCCTCGACCGCCGTCGGAAACTACGATTTCGATGTGGCGTTCCTCGTCCCGTTTCCTCCTCAGGGAATTCCGCTCAACCAGCAGGCACTCTTCATGCTGAAAACGGAGGATTGGAAAACCCTGCAGGTCCGCGTCTCGATCGGTGACTCGACGGCACTCTGGCAAACCACGGCCGGATCGACGATCACGTTTTCGGCGTTCGGATCCGCAACGGGCTCGCCGATCTTCTCCATCAACACGATCGAGCCGCAGTTGGGATCCTTCCGAAACTCGATCAATCCGGCACTCGTGCAGCGCGTGTGGCAGGACATCACCACGCCTTTCACCGCTTCGAGCCTCACCGACGGTTTGCTCGTGCAACTCTCCGTCGGCCTCCGTCACCGCGGGATGCTTTTCAAACAGGGCACGCTCGCGACGGCGCGATCCGGCGGTGTTGTCGTCTTTGCTCAAAACGGCCTCGTGGATACCATCCTCACGCGGCCGCTCGTGAAACTCGACCAGGCCTTGATCCGCAATCCGAAAAACACGTTCGCTTCGAAAGAGTGGACGGGCTACGCGCTGGAATTCTCGCAGCCGACGGGTTACGGCCTGATCGAATTCGCCGAGGGCGGAGACATTCGCACGGTGTTCCCGGCGCATCGCCTCACCACGGCGAATAAATTCGAGTTCCGCGGCGACGTGGCCGCGGCCGCGAATCAACAGGGCGAGCTCATTGAGGAGCGCATCGAAGGCAATCCGACTTACCAGGATCGCCAGGGCAACGTCCGTTCTCTCTTCGTCGAATAACAAAAACCAGGCGGAGGCCTCGATTCGGGGCCTCCTGCCGAATTTTCTCGCGCTGTGGAGCTCCAGGAGCTCGCGAAAGGATCCTCCGATGGGTACATGGTCAGGCTGGACAGGCCTTTCTAATTTCGCCGATACAGTCACGACGGATCTCGGCGCGTTCGGTGTGATCGGCCAGCCGAACGTCGGCGGCCATCAAACGACGCAAGTCACGCGATCGTCACCAGGCGGCACCACCACCACAATCACGAGCTCCGGAACGTCCGCGGCTACGAGCCACTCTCTTTTGATCGCCGGCGCCGCAATCGCTCTCGTGATCGGCCTGTTTTTGCTTTTGTGGAAACACAAACTTTGAACGGGGCTAAACGATGCTTCCAGGCGTACCAGCAACGGGTCTGCCGGTAGGCACGACGCTCGTCTACAACGCGCACCTCGACCAGAGTTTTCTTTCCTGGGTCAAGACGGGGATCGGCACTCCGGACGAATTGTTCCAGGCGATCGGCGATGCCCTGAGCACGAAGTGGGGCCTCACCGTCGTGGGATCCGACTATTCGGCCGTTTCTTCCTTTTACGGAGGCGCGACGCCGATCACGCTCACCGTGCAAATGGCGGGTCCGGAAACTTACGCGCAACCGGACGACGTGCGATCGATCATCGATGGAGAGATCCAAAACGCGCTCTCCTCGAATCCGATCACGGACTCGAACGTTTCGAGCTTCAAACTTCCGCCGGGCACACCTGGCGCACCCGCGGGAAGCGTAGACACCGGCGCGCCGGCGGCCGACACAAATCCGATCGGATCGGGATTCTCGGCCGCGGCCTCGGCCGCGGGATCGGCCATCGGAAACGCCGTGGGCAGTGTGACGAGCAATCTCGGCGTGGGATCCGGAATCGTGATCGTGGTGATCGGCCTCGCGATCATCGCGGCCGTTTTGATCGGAGTCGCTCCGACGGCGCCGGCGCGAGCTCTCGCCGCGGCGCGGAGGCGTTGATGCCAGTCGCCGCGGGGATCTTCGCCGGCCTGGTGCTTTTGATCGCCTGGCTGGAGTCCAGGAGCTCGGCGGCCGCGGGGCCGACAGCCGGCACGCTCGATTCCGCCGGCGACACGGAATTTTATCCCGCTCCGCCGGCCGATGATTTCTCGAATGCGGAAGTGGGAGACACGATTTTAGGAGGCAGCGGCATGCCGGTCACACCAGCAAAAATAGATCTCCTCGCGCAAGCGATCGCGACGGCCGAGGGTTGGACAAATCCGAATCCGAACGTGGTACCGCGGCGAGCTCACAATCCGGGAGATCTCACGCGCAGTTTCGGCGAGCCGACCGTGGGCGTCGCCAATTCCGAAGGCGTGCTCGAATTCTCGGACGACAACGCTGGATGGAGCGCTCTCAAGGGCGAGGCGACGGCGATGCTCACCGGCGCCTCGCACGTTTACTCGCCGAATATGACGCTGCTTCAGGTAGCACAGAAATACACCGGAGGAGACGCGGCCGACTCGTGGGCGAAAAATGCCGCGGCCGTTCTGGAGATCACTCCGGACCAGACGCTCGCGGATTTTCTGAATCTATGAACTGGATCCTCATCCTCGGAGGCGGTGCGCTGCTGTATTTCGCAGCGAAAGGCGGAGCTCTCGGCGCATCGGCACAAGCCGCCGCGCAAGAAGTTTCGACCGTCACCGGCGGAGCTCTGCATGCGCAGGTCAAACTCGGAAACGCGGATCCGAACTATTCCGCGTGGCTCCAGCAAGAGATCCAGAAACTTTTCGGGACAGTCACCGGAGGCGCGGCCTACCGTCAGACAGATCTCGACATTCTGACGAAGGCGATCAACACGCGCACGCTCACCGGATCCGGCGGAATCCCCGGGTACTGGAAAAACACGCCGGGGGATTGCTCGTCGGCGTCCTCTACCGGCGCTTTCGGCGTCACGCAACAGGCCGGCGCCTATGCAGGCATCGGAGTCCAGGGCGCGCAACTCGGCGCGCAGATCGCCGGCACCGTAGGCACGGTCGCGAACGCTATCCCGATTATCGGATCGGTGATCTCCGTCATCACGGCGGGATTCTCGGCGATCTTCGCAGGGCACGCGCAAGCGGTCGCGAGAGAACAGAGCACATTGTGCGGCGCCGTGCCTTTTGCGCAAAACGCGATGGAGCGCCTCGATGCCAGTTACAAGATCGGCACGCTCTCGGGGCCGCAGATCGCGCAGGCGCTCGAAACGATCTACCAGCAATTCGCCGCCGGCGTCGAGCCGATCATCCAGCCGGCCGACGAGAGTTTCTCGGACGCCATTGCGCAGCACCACTGCAATGCGGCGTGCGTCTACCTCCGCGAGCTCCGCGGAATCATCGACGCTAAAGTTTTGTTCGACTACTGAGGAGGAGAACATGGGCGCAGTTATCGCAATCGCTTCAATTTTCGGTTTGCTGTACGCGAAGCACATCGCGACGGCGACGGCTTCCGTGCCAGCGCAACAAGTCGGCGGCACGGCAAAGATCACCGGATCGCCAGATCCCTCCGTCGCCTACGATCAGAACGCGCCGGCGCAAGCCGACGCGATCGGAAACACGCATCTCTCGATGCTCGATCCGGTGTACACGCCCGGAGGCGATATCGTCGCGCTTCCTTACCGGCCTTCCGATCTGGCCTACGGAGGCGGCGTGCAATCGGCCGTCGGCACCACGAGCGATGCGAATCCCGCTGGATCCACAGGATCGGGAGTCTCCGCGATCGAGGCGCTAAACGCTCCGCATGCCAGCGCCGGTTTGTCGAGGACGGCATCGCGCCTTCCGACGACGGGCTTTTTCTCGAATCTGATTCGCCGCGGGTCCTTCGTCGCCAGCGCCGGCACACCGAATCGAGGAACGGGATCCGGATCCGTTTTGAAAATCACGAATGGAGTTTCCTCACCAGGTCTCGGCGCGGTGAAAGGATCCGGGCTCCCGCAAACGATCGCGGTAGCCTCTTCCGTCGTGTCCACGCCGACAACTCCAGGAGCTCCGGGAGTGCGATCGGCAACACCAGTCGCACGGACAAATTACCTGATCGCGGGGCGCCGCCTGCAGGTCGTTTGATCCTGGAAACTTCTTCTACTTAAACGAGAGAGAGGAAACAGCGTATGTCGCGAGAAAAAATCACTTCGATGCTTTTGATCGGGATCGGGATCCTCGGGCTCCTGTACTTGCTCGGGAAAAAGACCACGGCCGCACCAGGTCAAACCGCCGGCGGCGCTCCGATCGCTACGAGCCCGCGATCGATCTCGGGAGGAGTCTCGGGATCGATCCCGAATATCATCGCGGCGGCGGCGGCACTGACGGGAACGTCCCAGGGATCCGTGGCGCAAAATCTGGTGAAAAACGCGGGCGGAGCTCCGTCGCCAGGGATGATCCAGCCGAGCGCGGTTGACTATTCGTCGGCTCAACTGATCTCTCCCGCGGACAGCACCATTTTCCAGGGCTACGCCGGGAACCAGCTCGTCAGCACCGACAATCCGACCGATGTTGCGCTTCCCAACGTGAGCTCGCCTTTCGGAGCGCTGGATATTCCCGCCGGCGTCACCGCGCTCGACGCGGGAGGCCTCGATTCCGGATCGCTGTACTCCGTATGAGGACCAGGAAGATCACTCTCGGGGAGTGGATCCAGATCGGCGCGCTCGTCGTCGGTTTCGGGATCCAGGCGGTGCGAGCAGAAACGAAAGTGACGGAAGTGATCGACGAGCTCCACCGCATCGAGTACAAGTTCGATCGCGTCGAAAAGTATCTGTCATCGAAGGATGTGAACTACTGGGAGACAATCCGGAAACTGGAGGAGCCGCCAGAGCAGGCAGCGCCTCCGATTCCACGCTAGAAAGGCGGATCCATGAAAATGCTGGAAAAATATCTCGGGCCGGCGATCGCCGCGATCGCCATGCTCGTGTTTTTCGCTTCGATGTATTCCTCGGGTTGCGGCTACAAATCCGTGAAGGCCTCGGCACCAGGCCAGGCGACAGCCGCGAATTCTTTCGAGGATTACTCGTACAAAACTTTGCTCGACGCCCAGGCCGGCCTCAACGCTACGCGGAACGAGATCCAGGCCGGCACTCTTCCGCAATCCCTCGTGCCGATCTTCGATCGCGCCGTCGTGGTTTACAACGAGTGCATCGCACTCGAAAAGAGCTACGACAAAGTGCTGCGCTCCGGAGGAGATCCGGCAACCGTACAACAGGAGCTCGCGAGCAACCTGGGATCGCTTGTCGGGTTAATCGCACAGATACGCCCGCCGAAAACACCGGCGCCGGCGCCGGCCACCAAGCAGTAGAGTAGAGCTCGAGTTTTTGTCGGCAAATTGAGGTAATTTTCCGAGGCCTCCCTCTCCTCGACGAGAGAGAGGCCTTTTCCATGCAAACGCTTTCCTGTACGAATTGCGGAGCGACGAGCTCCTCCGATTCTCCGATCAAAGTTTGTCCCGCCTGCAACAAGCCGGCCGAGAGCAATTCCTCGGAGCCGGCCAGCGTAGCAGGGGGAAACGCCGCCGATGGCGCCGATTCCGTAGCTAAGACGGATGCGGCGATCGCATCGGCCGAAAAAACCCTGGAGCAACAAGTCGAGACGCAGGCCGCGGCAAGCGGATCTCCCGTCGTCGTTGTGCCTCCGGCAACAAGCGCGGCAACCGTTTCCTCGACGCCGGCGCCGGCGGAATCGACGGCGCAGAAGATCGAAACCGGCCTCGCGATCGGCCTCGACGACGTGAACGCCGTGGCAAAACTCGTCGCTACGAGTTTCGCCGGCACTCCCGTTGCCGCGATCTTCGCGCTCCTGGGGCCGGCCGCCGGCATCGGCGCCGCGGTGCTCCATCAGCACCTAACAAATGCGGGTTTCGATCTCTCGAAACTCCAGCCGATCGTCGCGCTTTAGAAAACGAGCGCACGATTTGTCAAGACTTGCCGCGGCCTCCCCTCTCCGCGTGGATCTGAGGGGAGGCTTTCCTTGGCACTCAAAACCGTGACGAACATCGCGCCGGCGCAACTCATCGCGCAATTCGATGCCTGGGTCCGCGTGCATATCCAGGTGCGCGACGCCAACACCGTGTATCTCGCGACAAACCGGCCGGATCTCGAAATTCTCGGGCAAGGCGGACAACAGGGCGGGCTCGCGATCGACAAAAACGCCGGCATCGTTTCGATTCCCTGGATCGGGCCGCTCTACGCGCTCGGATCCGCTCCAAACGTGCAAGTGGAATTCGCTCTGTTCTCCCCTGGCGTCGATATCGGGAGGTAACATGCGGAAAAGGAAATTCTTTCCGGCCGGTTTGTTCTCGACTCTTGTCGTCTTTTTGTTTCCGGCTACCACGGCCGCGCAGACTCCGGATCTCATCCTCAATCCAGGATCCTCCTACGTGGACGCGGCGCGCAGCGTGCCGTGGGGCTCCTCCTTCAATCGAAACTACGTGCTGGTGCCACAGTCGCCGAATGCTTCCGTGTGCATCTACGTCGTCAACAACAATCCGACGAACGCGCACAGTTTCACCCTGGCCGTTTCGCAGGCCGCCGATCCGCGAGTGGCCGACTACTCCAACAACGTGGGCAGATACCAGACCGTGCCGATCGTCGGCACGATTTCTCCCGTCAGCGCTTCCTCGATGGCGAGCGCCTTCGTGCAATCGACAGCCGCGGCGCATATCGCGATCCGTTTCTCGGGATCTTCCACGGCCGCGGGATCTCCCGACACCGCCGACGTTTTCCTGGTGCAAACAGTCGCGGGATCTTGCGGGTCCGCGTCCAGCGCGCTGGCTGTACAAGGGACCACTACCGTCGGCGCCGCGGTGATCGGGAATCCCGTACTCATCGGCGGGCAGGATCAGTTGGGAAACGCGGTCATGGCGAATTTCGGAAACACGACCGGCGCGGTCAACAACAAAAACGGCCTGCTGATCGGAAGTCCCGGGATTTCTCCGGGCGCGTCTTTTTCGAACCTCGCGACGATCAACGGAACGAATTCCGCGCTGGCCGTGGCTCCTGCCTATCAAACCTCCGCCGGCGGCTCTTACATCACTCCGCAGGTCACGGAAGATGGGACCGGATCCAACAATTGCGTGACGAATCAGGCGTGCGTCGCGCAGTGGACACACGACCAGGGCTACGCGAAACTCATCAACTTCAGCGGGCAAACCTCCTCGACGGTGTTCACACTTTGGGGCGACTCGTCTCTGACCGGGGCGAGTTTCTCTTCCTGTCGCGTGGACGCGATCGTTTCGGCCGCTTCCGGCACAACTCCGACTCTCGACGTTTTTCTGCAGGACAGTCCGAACGGAGTCAACTGGACGGATCGGATCCACTTCGCGCAATTCACCACGGTCCTTTCCTCTTTTTTTGCCGGCATCTCCGGTACTTCGACTGGAATCACGCCGACGGGTTTCAGTGACGGCACGCTCGCCGCGGCGACGAAAGTCGATGGGCCGATCGATCAGTACGGCCGATTCAAACTTGTCATCACGGGCACCACGCCGAGCTACAACGGCACTCTCGAAGTGGCCTGCAAATGAGCTCTCGAAAATCCTTCGACAAAAGCACGGCGATCGCGGGGATCTCGATCCAATGGATTCTTTATGCCAGTTTTTTCTTCGTGGCCTGGCTGATCTACCGCACGGTCCAGGCGGGGAGCTCCGCCTCGGCACCCGGCTCGACACTCACCGGAGGATCCGGCGGCATGGGTTCCTTCGGAGCTCCTCTCGGCGGAACGGGTAACTAGAAATGGCCGGGCGAGGAAAATCGAAACTCTTTCATGGCAGCTACACCAACAAAGCCGACGCCGAGCGGAAAGAAAGCCGGCGGCCGGGCTCCTACATCCTCAAACAACAAGTCCGCTGCGCTGGATCGGGCTCGCGCCGGAAACTGTGCACGCGCTGGCTCGTCGTCACCGATAAATAGGCGGTGCTCCTCTTGCGGGGCTACAGGAGCTCGTCACCGGGGATCCCTGGGCCGGGTGTGCTGCCGTTGCCTGCAGGAGGAGTACGATTACTGCGCAAACGTCCAGACGGGCACTCTACGGGCCGTCCTGCCGCGAATCGGGCCTCTTGTGATAGATCAGAAAGAAGTGCCTGCAGGTAATTCGGAAAATCCCGTCGGGGATCTGCAGGAAATTCGGGAAGAGAAACTCGAAAATAATTCGCGGTCAGAAACCTAGAGCTTTGCGACCGATTTTTCGGCCGTTGCAAGTCTCGTGTTTTCAGCGTGCCGAGGGCTTCTTTTTGTCGGGGGTTTTCGACCGGCGCGGGGATCCGTTCCAGGTGAGGCCGGCTTCGTAGAATTTCCGGCGGAGTTTGCGTTGCCGGCACGTCCCGCCACAAACCACCATCCCGCGACGAGTGGGCTGGAATTCTTTTCCGCATCCCTGGCAGGGTATTTTCGGCGGGAGCCCGCGTGCTTTGTACATGGGGGAATTCTAGCGCGGAGTTTTCAGGAGTCCAGGGTTTTCCTGCCCCGCGGGTGAAACGGATACTCCTAAGTCGTCTATTTTCAGACACTCGGGAAAGAGGTTTTCCACGTCGGGGATTTCGATTTTCAAAAACTCGGGGATTTGTTTTCCGGTCACAATTCGGAAATTGGCGAGCACGGCGGAAACTCTCTGGTGGAGATCCTGGAATTCCTCCCAGGTCATAAGGCGCACGCGATCGCCGATCCGGAGCTCCACCCACACATTACCGGCCGGCGAGCTCATTGTTTGTCGCTCCCCAGGTGGACAACGGTTTGATACCAGATATTCGCGTGCACGGCTGCCCAGGCAGGGATGCGCGTTCCATCACTGGCGAGCCAGCGACTCACATTTTGCCGCGAGGTTTTGAGGTAGCGCGCGAGATCAGATGCGCGCCCACGTTTTTCAGCCGTGAATTCTCGCAGCGTTCGAGCCCACATATAAAATCGCTCCTCGGGGCTCATGCCGACACCGCTTTTTTCTCCGGAGCCACGGAGACGGGAAAGAATTTCGCCTGATCGACGATTTTCAAGAGATCCATCGGCGTAGTCGTCACGTCGCGCACGATATCGACGAATTCCGCGCTCGTGCGGGGCTCCACGTAGTGCTCGACGATCAGATCCACCAGCGCCATGCGTTGACTGATCGAGAGTTTCAAAATGAAATACCCGTCGGCCATGAAAAACCCCTCTCCACTCACCGCGAGCCTCGGCGCGTCGCTCGATCGACAATCTCCGACTCCGTGAGTCTATGGCGGAGATTCACCACGAGCGCCGGCCGGCAATCCCCGCAGATCGTGGACGTGATCCCGCCTTCGCCCAGGGCAAAGATCTCGTGACACTTCGTGCACTCGACGTGTTTGTGATCCGACTCCGCGTAGATCAAATTCTCACTTCCGCAATTCGGGCATTTCTCGCCGAGATCCCTCCGACACCACGCGCACTCGATTCTCATGGTTTTACCCTCCTCAGTGACTTGCTCGATCGCACCGTCGTTCATGCCGGCGCTGTTCTTCCTTCATCGCGGATTTTTCCATCAGTCGAAGAGTTTCGAGCGATTGATCGCCGAGACTTCCTTCGAACAAGATCCGGCCGGCGCCGCCGGCACCAGGAAACGGGCCGTATTTCCGCTCGACCAGTTTTTTCACTAGCTCGCGCTTCTCGATCGCGTCGGCCGTTTCGGGCTTCATTTTGAAATTCATCCGGCCTCACCTGGCTCGTGGAATAGTTTCTGCTGGCACTCCGTCTCGCTCATGGCTTCCTCGCGCACGAGCTCGCCGGTGTCTAGGCGGAAGATCTGTTTCGTGGCCTGGCGCGGGGAGTGGAATCGCGCGACGCACCAGGTGGGACGCTCGGCGCCTTTCGTCTGGATCTGTTTCGACAATTGCGAAATGCGGCCGCGCAGATCTTTGATCTGCTTCGCGAAGTCGGCAGCACTCTCGCGGCGCTTCGCCTCTATCTCGTCACACTGCATTTCGGCGAGGGCGAGCTCCTCGCCTTTCTCCTGGAGCTCCTCGGCCGAAAAGGATCTCCACAATTCGACCAGGACTCGATTCTCCGTCTCCGGAGCCGGCGATCGCTTTTGCGCGGGTGTGCTCACAGGGAGATCTCCGGAAGCGCGTGACGAATGATGTCCGCCATTTTGCGAAGCGCAGCCACTCGCGCGTCGGCGGCGTCGTCGGCGGCGGCGGCGGCGGCGTAGGCGGCGGCGTAGGCGGCG
>DATGED010000074.1:0-58161 GCA_035310525.1 Candidatus Acidiferrum sp.
CACGGCGAATGTGTTCCTGTCTCCATGGCGATGAGACTCTGCGGTATCTTTCCGAACGTCTGTTTCATCGCTCCCGGTGTCGTCGACACTTTCTGTTCCAGAATGATTTTTCCTGCTTCATCCAAAACACAGTAGAACGACCAACGATCGCCTAGATCCAAGCCGATCGTAAGCTTTTGCTCTTTAAATATTTCGTCCCCAAATACCTGCACGGTGCTAATCTTCTTCATAGTCGGTCTCCTTTTTTGTGCCTTGAGCACGTCTTTCATTGGGAGCGTATCGCATCCCGCTGGAGACCGGCCTTCTCATCCCATCTGATAAACGCTGTCGGCTCAACCGGGGTAAAGTCAAGCATTAGAAACTAAGCTACCGGTAACCCGGCCTCTGCACCCAAATGAGACGTGAACCCCGGATAGAGGCTTCCGGGGTTCTTGTTTTGGGATGTAAGAATTCGGAAACAAGGCGGGAGAACCCATGACCCACGTACCACAAGGCGGAACGTGGGGCATGCGGCCACCTCCGCCTGCGAGCCTTCAGGTGGCCTTCGCACCTTTCTGTCTGAGTGACTTAGTGGACTGCCTGCATCTGACGCGCCGCGAGCAGGCAAATCCGCCGTAATTCCTCGTAGGTGAAGTACGTCTCTTTCTCGTCGCCGGCGCGTTCTACATGGCCCAATCCTGACTCCCTCGAGATACGGCTGAGATCCGCTTCTGGCACACCAAGCAGGACGGAAGCTCTTGCCTGCGTGACATATTTTGGAACTTGATTGTTCATAACCTCCCCCTATGCCCCCGCGATGGCCATTTTCGTTTTCTTCCACAGCTAGGGTCCGAGCGGGATTTCCTGTACGGTGCGACGTGAACTCATGAATCCCCCTGCGTATGCAATTTATTGAAATAATGGCGCGCTGCAATCCGGCAAACGGTGGCATTGAGGCTCAGGTTTTCACCTTATGTTCCAGCGGGTGGCGCTCGATAAGATCGAAAGGCGTAGGCTTACGGCCTTCAATCAGTGGAACCCAATGCCCGCACGCGTTACTGGACATCTGCCCAACCGATCTGGGGGTCAAATCTGGTAACCGCTACCCAGGATTGACAATGACTTCGGCGTAGAACCGGCGATATGCGGCGCTCTGAGCTGTTCAGTGGAAGTAACAACAAAACATATTTTCTCTGCTTCTTCCTTCTTTGCTTCGTTAGGCCTTGCTGTGCTCTGGGAAACGCGATGCTAACGTGCCCAACCGCTTCATTGGAACGGTTTCAGTCGACGCGCACCGGCAGAGCGTCTGTATTATTTTTTCTTTTCACGCCTGCCATTGAGAGTCAGCTATCGGGTGATGTCCAGCTAGAGGATTTGTGTGGTGATCAACCGCCCAGCGAACGACAGGGAGAGGCCCCCGGTGCTGGCGGTGTCGTGCCACTAGTACCATTGCCGTATATCATCGCAATTCCCTCGGGCATCAGTGCGACTCCCTCAACTGTATACACGACCGCGTTCGTCCGCGTGTCAATGATTGACACGGTGTTTGAAATTTGGTTCGTTACGTAAGCGAAGACTCCGTCCAGGACCACGCCATGAGGCGCGCTGCCCACGGCAATCGTGCTGACCACTGTGTTGCTGTTTGTGTCGATCACGGAGACAGTGCTCGCGGCCGAATTCGCCACGTACGCGAAGGCGCCGCTCCATGCGATTCCCACGGCATAGGGACCGCTGTTGGAGGATCCGCTCACGACTGGCACCGTAGCCACAACAGTATTCGTTGCGGTGGAGATTACAGAGACAGTGTCCGAAGACTGATTCGTCACATAGCCGAAAGCACCGTTCGGCGTAATGGCCACCGCGGTAGGCCCGTTCCCCACTGGCACTGTAGCAATCACCGTGTTCGTGGCCGTGTCGATGACAGACACGTTGTTAGAGTTCACATCGGTCACATAGACGAAGGCTCCGTTCGGCGTGATCGCCAAACCCCATGGACCAGCTCCAACCCCAAGGCCGACCACCGTAGTGACGGTATTCGTGGCTGTACTAATTACGGAAATGCTGTTGGAGTTGTAATTTGCTACATACGCGAAGGCCCCGTTTGGAGTAATTGCCACGCCCACGGGAAAAGCCCCCACCGGCACTGTGGCCACGACCGTGTTGCTGTTGGTGTCAATTACGGAGACTGAGTTGGAGCCAAAAACCCATCCGGAATTGGTTGCATAGGCAAAGGCCCCGTTCGGCGTAATAGCCACCGCAAGGGGCTGGATCTGCACCGGAATGACCGCAATCACTTGGCCTGTCCACGCGTCAATCACCGAAATACTATTGGACTCATGCGTTGGCACGTAAAGGTGACAGCTGTTAAATTGCGCAGACGCGGGGGTGGACACCAATGTCGCCAACAAGGGCAGGGTCAGACACTTAAACAGCCAGGACCTGATCAATTTGTTGTCTTTGCTTCCTGTACGGGAATTCAATAAGCGCTCATTGTCCTGCATAAGACTGTCCTCCATCGGGCCAAATAGCAGGCAAAGTAGATTGTGAATTCAGCCAGCTCCAGCAAATATCATCGCCCGCGCGTTCTGGCAATCAGGCGAAACACCCTAAACAATGGGGAGAGACTACTGAGAGCGGCTTCCGGTGTAGCCCTCTCGGGGGCAAGGGAACGACACGTTGGGATAATGCACTACGTGGAAACCGACCCAGTATCGTCAGCAGGCGGTTGGCACACTAAAAAAAAAGACCAGAAAATTTAAGCCAAGTGAGAAAAAGCAAAAATAGGCGGTCTAACAAATCGCCGAACCGATGGATCAAGCGCCTGGTAAACGCGGTAAAGTCAAGCATTAGAAACTAAGCTACCGGTAACCCGACCTCTGCACTCAAATGAGACGTGAACCCCGGATAGAGGCGTCCGGGGTTCTTGTTTTGGGATGTAAGAATTCGGAAACAAAGCGGGAGAAGCCAAGACCCACGGACCAAAAGGCGGAACGTGGGGCACGCGGCCACCAAGCGCACGCGCGACGGAAGGAAGAATCAAAACTCCCAGACGCAAACCCGGCGTCTGTGGCATCCGGCTGCCGGGTCGCATTGACTCTGCGGCGACGAACTTTGCGTCGGCAATCGATCTGGCGAACGCGATGCGGCGCGTCCGTGGCACACGGCAAGCACGAAGAGCGCAACGGCGGCCAACGCGACGAAAACTGGCCCGACTGGTACGCCTCATACATGGTGGCGGAGCAGGCCGGCACAGAGCTGCCGCAATAAACGACAAGGAAGTGGCGGCTATCAGCGTCGCGTCACGTGGAAAAGCGGCAGCAGGGCTGCCGCACTCCAAGTTACCCGCGGAGAAGATCGGCGAGAATCCAGGCCGCTCCGGCAATCGCGAAGGTCTCGGCGAATTCGCTCCAATTACCAGAATTGCGGGGAGCGGAAAGAAGCAACGGCACCCAGACGACCAGCCCAAAGAGCACAAGCATCAATGTCAGCAAGCGAGCGGCGAGAAGTGCCATGCGATTCGTAACGAGAGCCACAGCCGCCAGCGCGAAGAGGACCGTTGTCGCTATCGCCCAGAATTTCTGACCGGGCGGAATCCAGTTCGGAACAAGAGTGGTGGTGGCGTGAAGATAGAAAGCCTGCTCGAGGGCAAAGGAAAGTGCGCAGAGGCCCAGAAGAATGCGGCCGATTCGGCGAAGCGTTTCCCCTGTCAACGCCGATGACAAGCGCGCAAACACGACCGCCGCTCCGGCGACGAGAGAGAACTGCTCGAAGAAGTTGCCCCAGCTATTGTAAATCCGCGGCGCCGCAATGATTCCCGGCACGCAGCGCAAGGCGACGGCAAGATAAGCAAGTCCGAGAACGGCTGCGCCCGCTTTCGTGGTCCGATGGAACTGAATCGCGACGCCGCCGAAGATCCCGGCAGCGGCGGCCAAGTAGACAATATAAAGCGGCAAATGCCAGCCGTTGTACGCGTGCCAGGCCAAGACGATGCAGCCAAAGGCCAGAGACGCCACTCCAAACACACGACGGCCGAGGTTCGAACCAGGCGTTGAGATGCTCATTTATTTGCAACCCCACTTCCGAGGTGCGTCGCGATGCGCGAGAGCCGAGCCCCTGCGTTTTCCGACCCGTTGCCGTTATTGCAAAAGGTGCGCAATTCTTTGCTTCGCTTTTCTGGAGTTCATCCTGACTACGGAAAAAGCTTCGGGTTGCGCGCGTTCTCTTCCGGCTTGGCGTTATTTGGTTTCAGGAATTCTTCCAACCGCAGAAATTTTCGACCCAGCGCCGCGCTGTAGGCGGACCAGTCTTCCTCGCCGGAGTCGAGCGCCAGTGCCGCTCTGACGGCCGCCAGCTTCGAATCGAGGTCGTCGAGATAGTGGAAGACCAACGCCTCCCGAATCATCGGCAGTTTCGGCGAGCCGAATTCGTACTGCCCGTGATGGCTTATCAGAAGGTGCTGGACGACGGTTTTCAGGTTTGCCGGGAATCCCTCGATGCCGTCCATAGCTTTCGTCACCGTTTCCAGTTCCATCACGATGTGCCCAAGGAGCTGCCCTTCGACCGTGTACCCGATGGCCCGGTCGTAGCAGAGCTCCTCGAGCTTGCCGACGTCGTGAAGCAGCGCCACGGTCAAAAGCAGGTCGGCGTTCAGCTCCGGATAATGCTCGGCGATTTGTTTCGCAAGACCGCAAAGCCCGACGACGTGTTCCAGCAGCCCGCCGAGATACGCGTGATGCATGACTTTGGCGGCGGGTGCGCGCTTGTAGCGCGCCGCGATCGCCGGCTCATTGACCACGGCAAGTACAAGTTTCTTCAGCCACACATCCTTGATCGAATTTGCATACTCGAGCAGCCGTGCCCAGAGCTTCCCTACGTCTTCTTTTGTGTGCGGAAGAAAATCCGCCAGGTCCACTTCTTCCGGCTTGGCCCGGCGGAGATTCTGCAGCGAAAGCTGCGGCTTGTTGCGGTAGATCTCGACGCGCGCCTGCACTTTGACGAAGTCGTCGCGGCTGACGTCTTTGGCGGCGGCCTCGAACTGGTCCCACATGCGCGCTTCGATCGTGCCGCTGCGGTCGCCAAGTTCCAGGCGAAGATACTGCTTCCCTTCGCGCGTATTGCGAATCTCTTTTTCGTGAACGAGAAAGAAGGTCGTGATGGATTGTTCGGTGGCCAGATCGCTGACGAACGACGTCTTCATCAGTCGCCCGAGACCGAGGAGCGCTTGCCGAAGACCAGGAATTTCTTGCGCCCCTTTTTCGTCTTGGTCGTCTCCGGAGTGGCGCTTACTTCTTGAATTTCGGAGTTGCCGCCGCCCGCGGCATCCTGGTAGCCGGGCTTGATCACCACGTAGCTTTCCTCACGCAGCGTCTTGAGATACTCGCGCAGGGCCGGCTCCATGCGTTCGCCATAAAGCTTGTCCATGATTTCATTTTCGACCTTGTCGAGCGACTGCTGCCCTTCGTCGTAGTGCTCCAGGACCTGTATGATCAGGAAACCCTGTTTGGTCTCCATGACATCGGTCAGATCGTTCTTTTTCAGTTTAAAGACCACTTCTTCCAGTTGTGGCGAAAGTTCCCCGCGCTTGTACTGCCCCAAATACCCGCCCTGTTTTGCCGTCGCCCCGTCGGAATAGCGCTTGGCGATTTCCGCGAAATCTTCGCCATCTTTCACGCGTTTGAGGGCCGTGTCGGCTTTCTTCTTTAGTTCCGCGACATCCGCCGCATCCTTCCCTGCCGTGTTCACCTCGATGGATCGGAGCACCACTTGCTCGGGGCGAATGTAATCCTTTTTGTGTTCCTCATAATACTTTTTTACTTCGTCCTTGCCGATAGAGATATGCGAGCCTACTTCATTGTTGATTACTTTCTTTGTTAGTATACCGTTTCGAATGTTGTTTTTGAAATCTTCCCAGTTCAGTCCCTGGGACTCCACGGCTTTTTCCAGCGATTCCATGCTGTCCAGTTTGTTTTCAATTCGAATCTGATCCAGCTGCTTGATAACTTCCGGTTCCACGTTGATGCTCATGTCCTTGCCGCGCTGCACGAGCAGGGATTGGTCGATTAGGTTTCGAAGCGCGTTCTTCTGAGTATCCTCAACGATCGCTTTCAACTGTTCCGGCGTGCACCGGTTCTGGCACTCGGCTTTGGCGTCGTCTTCGGCGCCGGCCCTCGAGTGTTCGAGTTCGGAGCGCGTGATCACTTCGTTGTTCACGCGAGCCACGATTTCTTCGATGACCTTGCCTTCCGAAGACGAGGCAGATACAGGCGTCTTTTTCGCAGGAGCAGCCGCCGGTTTTTTCGCGGGAGCGGCTGGTTCGGGTGGAGCTTCGTCAGGCTTCTCGAGCGTCGGTTTCTGTGTTGGAGGCGGCGTAGGTTCCTGTGCAGCCAGCGGCAGTCCAATCAGCAATGCCGCCATAAGTCCAAAATTGCGCATGTCATTCCTCACCTATAGAGTTTAGCCCTGCCCTTGAAGGCCGAGCAATACGTTTCTCAGAGCCGCAGGAACGGGCTCTCCGCGCGTCGTTTCAAGCCAAAGCACGCCGCTTGGGTCCAGCTTGATTCCCTTGCGCGAGCGCACAACTTTCACCAGCGTCGCGGGGTCGAGCGGCGTTTCCGCGTGGAAGCGAATGGCGATCCGGTTTCCCTGGCGCTCGACAGCCGAAATGCGCAGCCGCTCACACATGGATTTGAGGACGGCGTACTCCAAAAGGTTTTCTACGCTGGTGGGTGGGGCGCCGAAGCGATCCGCAAGTTCCCGCTGAACGTCCTGCTTTTCTTCCTCGCTGGCGATCGAAGAAACGCGCTTATACGTGCGCAGGCGCAGATTTTCACTGGGAATGTAATTTTCCGGTATTCGAACGTCGAGCCCGAGACTAAGTGTGGTGCGCAGTTCCGGCGCCGATTCTTCCCCTTTCAATTTAGAGACTGCCCGCTCCAGCATTTGGCAGTACATGTCGAAGCCGATGGCTTCGATGTGGCCATGCTGTTGCCGTCCGAGCATGTTCCCCGCGCCGCGAAGTTCGAGGTCAAGCGCCGCGATGCGGAACCCTGCGCCCAATTCGCTGAACTCCTTCATGGCGCTCAGGCGCTTGCGGGCGATTTCCGAAAGGGCCGTGTCGGGAGGAACGAGCAAATAGGCGTAGGCGCGCTGATGGGAACGGCCGACTCGGCCGCGGAGTTGGTACAGTTCGGCGAGGCCGAGCCGATCGGCGCGATTAATCAGAATCGTATTCGCGCGCGGAATATCGAGTCCGTTTTCCACGATGGTGGTCGCCACCATCACGTCCGCTTCTTCGCGGATGAATTTCAGCATGACGCTTTCGAGTTCTTTTTCGCTCATCTGGCCGTGGCCGACAACCACGCGCGCTTTGGGAACAAGTCTTTGAACCAGAGTTGCGAGAGAGTAGATGGATTCGACGCGATTGTGGATGAAGTAGACCTGCCCGTCACGCGCCAGTTCGTTTTCGATGGCCCGGCGAACCAAGTCCTCTTGAAACGACGAGACCACCGTCTGAATCGCCAGGCGGTCGCGCGGTGGCGTTTCGATCAAGGACATATCGCGCAGGCCGACGAGAGACATGTGCAGGGTGCGCGGAATCGGAGTGGCGGACAGCGCCAGTGCGTCAACGTTTTGCCGCATCTCCTTGAGGCGCTCCTTGTGCGCCACGCCAAAGCGCTGTTCTTCATCCACCACAAGCAGACCGAGGTCCTGAAATTTTACGTCCTTGGAGAGCAGCCGGTGCGTTCCGATCACCACATCCACTTTCCCGGATTCGATCTCCGCCAGAATTTTCTTTTGTTCGGCGGGGCTGCGGAATCGGCTCAGCATTTCGATGCGCACCGGAAAGGCAGCGAATCGCTGTTTGAAAGTTTCGAAATGTTGAAAGGCAAGCACGGTGGTCGGGGCGAGGACAGCCACTTGCTTGCTGTCGGAAACGGCTTTAAAGGCGGCCCGCATGGCCACTTCCGTTTTTCCGTAGCCAACGTCTCCGCAAAGAAGCCGGTCCATCGGAGTCGGGCGTTCCATGTCCCGCTTGATATCGGCAATCGCCGTGTTTTGGTCCACAGTTTCTTCGAATTCGAACGCGTCTTCGAACTCGCGCTGAAAATTTCCGTCGGCGGCAAAAGCGAAGCCCTCCGCTGTTTTCCGCGCCGCGTAAAGCCTGAGGAGCTGGTCGGCCATGTCTTCCAGCGATTTCCGGACGCGCGTCTTGCGCGTGTTCCAGCCCGTGCCGCCGAGTTTGTCCAGCGTGGGGTGCGATCCCTCCACCACGCGATAGCTTTGCACCAGGTCCATCCGCTCAAGCGGGACGTAGAGCCTTGCGTCTTCCGCGTAACGCAGCAGCATGAATTCGCCGCGGTGGCCATCCGATTCGATTTGCCGCAGCCCTTCGAACTGCCCGATGCCGTGATCCACGTGAACCACGAAATCTCCGGGCTTCAGCTCCGCAAAATCGCTGAAGAATCCGGAAGTGCGGATTTTGCGGCTGGGCCGCTCGACCGTGGGAGTTACGTCGAACAGATCCGCGTGCCCGAAAATGGTGAGCTTGGCTTCGGGGAATGCCGCGCCTTCGGCAAATGGAGCGCGAATCAAGAGCAGCCCCGCTGTTTCCAACGCGCCTTCCGCCGTGAAACCGGCCGCCGCGGTCTCCGATTCGCCAAGTACATACGGCACTTCATATTCTCGCGAGATGTCCGCCAGCCGTTCGAGTTCGCCCGTGCTGGCGGCCGTGAGGAAAACTTTTCCGCCAGATGCGAGCTGTGACTTCACGTCCGTCATGCACGCCACCACATCCCCATGAAAGCGCGCGCTCGGCCTGGATGAGAGTTCAAATTGGGGCGCCAAACCCAGGTTCACCGCCAGCTGTTCGAGATGAGCTTGCGATGTCTTCCCCAAGGCGGCGGCGAACTCTTCTTCATCCAAGAAGAAGTGCGACGCGGAGGGAGCGCTCGCGCTGCCAAGGCGTTCATAGATTTCGGTAGCGTGTGCGAGATGCTTTTCCGCGGCCAACCGCAGATTCTGCGGTTCGTCCAGGAAGACCACAGGCTTAAGCGAACTTTCCGCGAGTTCGAAAAGCGCACTTTGGCCGCTCCCCTCGGAGGGTCCGAAAAAAGAGATAGACTCCCATTCCGGCGCGGCGGCTTGCGACGCGCCTGGCGATGCGCCAACGAGCGCCGCTACGTTCCATTCCGTCAGGGGCAGCAGCGTGGTCCTATTCACGGGCGCGATCGAGCGCTGCGTGCGCGGATCAAATTCGCGAACCGATTCCACGGTGTCTCCCAGCAGCTCAATCCTTACCGGCCGCGGCGCTTCGGCGGAAAAGACGTCAACGATCCCTCCGCGCATGGCGAATTGACCCGGCAGCTCCACCATTTCCGTCCGTGTGTAGCCGACTCCCGCGAGATGCGCGATCAATTCCTCGAGCGGGACCTCCGCATCTTTCGTCAGCGTTCGAGCAAGGGATAAGTACAACGTGGCGTCATGAAAGCGCCACAGCGCCGCTTGCACGGGAGCGATCACCAGCGACACTTGTCCATCCGTCAAACGAAAAAGAGTTGCGGCGCGGCGTTCGAGAATGTCCGGATGAGGACTCTGCGATTCCCACGGCAGGGTGTCGAAGGCGGGCAGGGTCGCGACTCCTCCCGTTGCGCCCGGGAAAACACTCGAAAAAAAACGCACTGTCTCAGCCAGCGCTTCCGCTCTGCGGTTTGAATCCGTGATGAAGAATGCGGGCCGACGCAACTCGTGCGTCAGATACGCGGCCAGTAGAGCCTTCGCGACATCGTGCAGGCCCGAGAGAGAGATATGCGGAGCCCCGTCGCGCAAGGCGCCCAGCGCGCCTTCCACCGCGGGATGGCGGAGCACGGCATCCAAACGCTCACGAACGGCAGGGAGGATCATGCCTGAAGGTCAGACTTCCGCGCGAGTGCTTGAAACGCCTTCGCGGATCTTTCGCAGCATCGCCGTGGTGGAATAACCCGGTATAACAGGAATGGAAACGACTCGGCCTCCCGCGGCCTCGACTTCTTCGCGACCGACGATTTGGTCGCCGGGCCAGTCGCCGCCCTTGACGAGAACGTCCGGCAGAAGGCGCGAGATGATCTCCCGCGGCGTGGGCTCATCGAAAATGACCACCGCATCCACGCACTCAAGCGCGCACAAGATCTCGGCTCGCTCGCGTTCCGGCAACACAGGACGCCCCGCGCCCTTCAGCTGCCGCACGCTGGCGTCGCTGTTCAGTCCTACGATCAGCACGTCGCCCAGGGCGCGAGCCTGCTCCAGGCTGCCGATGTGCCCGGGGTGCAGCAGATCAAAGCAGCCGTTGGTGAAAACGATGCGGCGACCGTTGCGTTTCTCGCGTCCAAACCGCAGAATCGCTTCTTCGAGAGTCAGAATCTCCGGATCCAAAGGAACTCCATGAAGGCCGGCGCAAAACTAGCCCTGGTGTCACACAAAAATCTAGTTTATCACGCACAGCAGGGGCCACGCCCGTGAGCCAGGGTTCTCCCCTGAAAACGAATAAAATGATCCGAGCGATTTCTGGAGCGGCCCTATGCGTCGCCGGTCTCGCCATCGGACTCCCATCCCGTTACCACTCCCAGACGTTTCGCGTCGAGGCGGGTGGATGCCGCCTCATCACGACTATTGTTGAACCTGCGCGGGGCGAACCGCGCGGCTACGTCGTTCTGCTTCATGGGCTCTCCGCCAACGCCCGCATCATGTCCTACCTGACGGCGGGATTCGCTTCGCTCGACTTGCGCGTTTTTGTTCCCGACCTTCCGGGGCACGGAAGGACTGCAGGCCCTTTTACCTACGATCGCTCCGAAAAGTGCAGCGAAAACCTGGTTCGCGAACTGATCCAGCACGGCCTGCTCGATCCTGAAAAGACGATACTCGCGGGACATTCTCTCGGCGGAGCCGATGCTTTGCGCGCCGCTTCCGCTGTTTCAGTGGCGGGAGTCATTGCGATATCCCCAGCGCCCATGCGCCCGCTTCCGGGCGTTTCTCCGGAGATGATCCCGTTTCACGAGTTCGGTACCTTGCCCCCTCATTCTCTGGTTATGAGCGCCGCCTGGGAGCCGAAAAGAGTCCGTGACGCCGCCAAAGAGCTGGTCCCCGTTCCGGGCGACGGCACCAGCCAGTATGTAGTCATTCCGCGTTCCTCGCATGTCAGCATCCTGTTCGACAGTAGGGCGATGGCCGTCGCCGAGAAATGGGCTGCGCAGGTTCTTCATTTGGAAACGCCTTCGTCATTACCTTCCCATCGCGGAGTGCTGGGCTTCTTCGCCGGATTTGCGGGAATCCTCTTGCTCGCCGGTCCGTTTCTCCGCGAAACGCTGCAAAGCAAACCTGCTCCCGAGCCGGAGACGTCCGCCCGAGTGTCACTTGGCCGATCCATCGTAGAGGCCGGAATCGTCGGCCTCGGAGCCGTTGGCCTGCTCTCTTATGGGAACCCCCTCCGCGCGCTTCATCTCTTTCAAGGCGGCTATTTCGCAAGCTTTCTGTTGGTTCTCGGCGTCGTTCTGCTTTTTTTGCATGGGAGCTCCCTGCCGAAACTGTTCCAGGCCTCTGGAAGCGATTCCACCCCCTCGATGCTGCGGTATCGAACCCCTCTGCTTGCCGCCTTTGCCGCGACTCTCCTGTTTCTCCTCATCAGCGCCTGGATCGACTTGACCTTCAGTGAGGCTTGGCTGACCGCGGCCCGATGGGCCCGCTTTCTACCTTTTGCCCTGGCCGTGCTTCCGTATCACGCCGCGGAAGAAATTCTGCTTGGACCAGCTGCCCCGGGCCACGCGCTTCGCCGATTGCTGACCTCGCTCGCATTTCGGCTGGTTGCATGGGGCGCGATCGTGGCGGGCATTTTCTTCCTCCACAGCGGCGCCATCCTGCTGGTGCTCCTCGCTCCCTATTTCGCCCTATTTTGTGTGCTCCAGGCTCTCGCCCAGCACGTTGTCCGGGAAGTTACCGCATCTCCCGCAGCCTCTTCCGTTTTCGGTGCTATACTTCTCGCGGGGTTTTGCTTGGTGGTTTTCCCCACCACCTGACAGGCACCCTCGGCCAACTTTTTCATTGCCAAACCCAGCCTTGGCCTATAGTTTCCTCTTATTGCGACGGAGCTCAGGACCTGCTGCGAGACAAATTATGGCGGAGATAGCAATCGTCGGCGGCGGGCCCTCCGGCGCGATGTGCGGTGAACAACTCGCGCGCGCGGGACACGACGTACACATCTTTGACGAACGCCTCGGCTGGGAAAAGCCCTGCGGCGGCGGCCTCACACATAAGGCCGTGCAGTGCTTCCCTTTTCTGCTGGACAATCCTTATCCAAAAAAACTGGTGCATTCCGTCGAATTGATCAGCAGCAACGACCAGCGCGCCAACCTGGAAATGACCCACCCCATCGTCATTTATTCCCGCAGGGTCTTGAACGGAATGCTGCTGGACCGCGCCCGGGACGCCGGCTGCAAAGTGCGCCAGGCTCATGTGCTCGGCGTCGATACGAGCACCTCGAAGCCGCGCTACTCCGTCGATGGGGAATGGCGCACCGCCGATTTTCTCGTCCTGGCGGCAGGGGCCCGCAACCAGATCGTCCCGGAAACCCGCGCGCTTCAGCGCGACGAACTGGAAATGACCCAGGGCTACTTCGTGCCAAAAACCGCCGACGCCATCACCGTCAAATTCCTCCCGCACTTCGAGGGCTACATCTGGTCTTTCCCGCGTTGCGACCATCTTTCCGTCGGGATTTGCGGAAGCATGGCCGCTCACACCAGCAGCGAGCTCAGGACTCATTTGGGCGCTTTCGTCGAGAAGCATGGAATTTCGACGGAAGGCGCGAAATTCTATAGTCACGTCCTTCCGTCTCCACGCGAGCGCACTCTTTCCGACCGCGCGGTACTCGGCAAAAATTGGGCGCTTGTCGGCGATGCCGCCGCCTGGGTTGATCCGCTCACGGGCGAAGGCCTTTTTTACGCCATGCGTTCCGGAGAATTACTCGGCCGCTCTATTGCGCAAGGCTGCCCGGAAAAATACACGGCCTGGGTCAAAGCTGCCTTTTCCTCCGAACTTGAATTTGCCGCCCGCATCGTACGCAGGTTCTACCGCGGCTCTTTCCTGGGCACCGCTGTGACGACTCGCATGGTCCAGTTCATGAACCGCAGCTCGGTTTTTCGCCAATTGATGAGCGATCTCTTCAGCGGCACACAGGATTACAGCAGCCTCAAACGCCGACTCTGGGGCCAGTTGGGAATTACCGTCAGCGATTTCATTGCCAGCGTCCTCAATCTAGACCGCCCGGCCACGGCTCATGTCCCGCCTGGCGGCGCCGCGGCCGATTAGTCGTTCCTGCCGACGCCTCCGGCGCTTACCTTTCTTAACCGCCTAGCCATTCGGCCAGCCCCCGCATGTGGATAGAGTTTCTGCCGCTGCATCCAAGAGTCTGAGATAATCGGTCACACGCATGGTTGCCGAACAAGATTCCTCAAAGAATTCAAAGAGCGAGAAACGCAAAAACGCCTGGAAATCCTTGCCGGACGTTTGGGCGCTGATCAAGCCGCGCCGTGGACTTCTCGCGCTCGGCTTTGTTTTGATGGCCATCAATCGCCTCTCTGGCCTGGTTCTTCCCGCTTCCACGAAATACTTCCTGGACAACGTGGTCATCAAGAAGCAACTGAGTCTGTTGACCCCCATTGTCCTCAGCATTCTTCTCGCAACGGTGCTTCAGGGCCTCACTTCGTTCACGCTAACTCAGCTTTTGTCCAAATCCGCCCAGCGCATGATTACGGATCTCCGCAAAAAAGTGCAGGCACATATTGGCCGACTTCCACTGTCGTTTTATGACGCGAACAAGACGGGCGCGCTCGTTTCTCGCATCATGAGCGATGTGGAGGGCATCCGTAACCTGATTGGGACAGGGCTGGTCGAGTTTGTGGGCGGACTGATGACCGCTGTTTTTGCGCTGATTTACCTGCTTCGCACAAGCGCGCTCATGACCGGCGTGGCTTTTTCAATCATCGTGATCTTCGGCCTCTGGATCAGCCGGGCATTCAAGACCATTCGCCCCATTTTCCGGGCACGGCCAAAAATCAGCGCCGAGGTGACTGGACGGTTGACGGAGTCGCTCGGAGGAGTCCGCGTGGTGAAGGGCTATCACGCCGAAGAGCGCGAAGAGAAAATATTCGCTTCCGGCGTGCAACGGCTGCTTGATAATGTCCTGAAAACTCTCACTGCTACCTCCCTGATGGGCCTCTCAGGCGCCATGCTCATGGGAGTCGTCGGCGCGCTCATGTACGAATTCGGCGGGCACGCGATCTTTTCCGGAAGCATGACCCCCGGGCAATGGTTCGCCTTCAACGCTTTCCTGGTGCTGCTGATTGCGCCCGTTTTCCAAATTGTCGCCATAGGTACGCAGATTACCGAGGCCATCACCGGACTCGAACGCACACGCGAAATCCTGAATGAAACGAAAGAGGACCAGGACCCGAAGCGCACGGTAACTGTTGACCGCATCACCGGGCACATCGTTATGGAAAACGTGAGCTTCTCCTATGAGACCGGCAAGGAGGTTCTTCACGAGGTGAGCTTTGATTCGCAGCCTGGCACGGTCACCGCTCTCGTCGGTCCGTCGGGAGCGGGCAAGTCAACGATTATCGGTTTGATCGCGACGTTTTATGTGCCGTCTGAAGGCCGAGTCCTGGTCGATGGAATCGACCTCGCCACGGTCAAACTGAACTCCTACCGCACGCAGCTCGGCGTCGTTTTACAGGAAACTTTTCTGTTCGACGGGACGATTCGCGAAAACGTGGCGTTCGCCCGGCCCGAAGCGAGCGAGGAGGAGATTCTCGCCGCCTGCCACATCGCCCGGGTCGATGAATTTGCGGAGTCTTTCGAGAAAAAATACGACACCGTGGTCGGCGAGCGCGGCGTAAGACTTTCGGGCGGTCAGAAACAGCGTGTGTCCATCGCGCGCGCGATTCTTGCCGATCCGCGGATTTTGATTCTCGATGAAGCGACTTCCAGCCTGGACTCCGAGTCCGAGGCCCTCATTCAGGAAGGGCTGCGCTACCTGATGCGTGGGCGCACGACTTTTGTGATCGCCCACCGGCTTTCCACCATTCGACGCGCCGAACAGATTCTGGTTGTCGAAGGCGGCCGCATCATCGAACGGGGCACGCATGCATCGCTCTACGCGGCGGGCGGCCGCTACTTCGACCTTTACACCAAGCAGCACGAAGTGGAGAGCAACCTCTTCCTCGCGCCCGGCGAAAGCTCCGCAGACTCCGAGGATGGCGATGGAGCTGGAGCGCCTTCCATCGGGCGGGCCGCTGCGGCTCTACCCGACGCGATTCGCCTCATCCGCGGTCAAAACAACTGATTGGGTGGAATCTTGCGCAAGAGATTCCCGGACTTGGAAGTTCTCTGAGTTGAGTTTTTTCACGCCAAGCGTTCCTGCCTCGGTTTTTGTACGCAAGCTCATAGTTCTTTCGGCGAACCCGAGTGGTATTCGGCATCGAAAAGGCGCCCGGAATTATTCGTATCTCAGGGCGACGATGGGATCAACGCGCGTGGCGCGGCGCGCTGGAATGTAGCATGCGGCCAGTGCGACGACCGCGAGAACTACAGAAACGACCGTGAAGGTCAGTGGATCCCGAGCACTCACGCCGAAAAGGAGCGCGGCAAGAAGCCGCGTGAGTCCGAGCGAGGCTGCGATGCCGATCGCGACGCCGAGGAGAATCAGTTTCGCGCCATGCGCGAGGACGAGGCGGAGCACATCCGTTTGTTGTGCTCCGAGCGCCCTGCGGATGCCGATTTCGCGCGTTCGCTGCGTGACCAGGTACGCCATCACCCCGTACAGACCCACTGCGGCAAGCAGGAGCGCAAGGGCGGCGAAAACGGCGAGCAGAAACGCCTGCACGGTCGTGTCTTGCATGGCTTCGGCGATCACTTCGTTCATGGTGCGGACATGATAGACGGCGATAGCGCTGTCTAGATCGCGCACATCGCTTCGAATCGCGCTCAGGACACCCGTCTGCGCGCTTGCCGTCTTCACCACGATCGTCCCGTAAAATCCGGCATTCCGCATCCACATGGTGAGCGGGAAATAGCGCTCGGGGACGGCTTTTTCGCGGATCCCGTTTTGTTTCACGTCGCCGACGATCCCGATGACTTTGTAGGGGGTGCCGCCTTCGTCCGTAAACGGCTTCCCAAGCGCGTCCTCGCTGAGCCAGAACGTCCTGGCCATGGACTGATTGATGATGACGCCGAACGAGAGCCCGGCAGGGATTTTCACTGCTTCACCGTTTCCTGACTTACTCAACACGCCAGCCTTCGCCATCAACTCGGCTGTGTCGCTCGCGTCCTGGGAGGTGAAAGTGCGGCCTTCGATCAGCGGAATCCCAAAGACCTGGAAATAGTCGGGCGTGATGGAGTGCACTTCAACGAGTTGCTGCTGCAAGGCGGGATTCGTGTTTCCGGGGACTTTGATGTACCCGTTCGAACCGCCCAGGAGGGGCAGGTGGGTCGTGATGGCCGCGGAGCTGACTCCCGGAATCTGACGGATATTCGTGAGCAGTCGGTCGAAAAACCCTCGCATTTCGGGCAGCGTTTTGTAGTTCGTTTCCGGAAGATTGAGACGCATGGTAAGGACGTTCTCCGGTTGCACGCCGATGTTGGTGCTTCGCAAACTAGCGAAGCTGCGCAGCAAGAGGCCTGCGCCGACCAGCAGGGCGAGCGAAACGGCGATTTCCGCAACTGTGAGGACGTTACGCAACATGCGGCCCTTGCCGGCCGCGCCGCCGGCTCCCGTCGCACTACACTTCAATTCTTCGTTGAGGTCGAGCGAAGATGTCTGGAGGGCTGGCGCGAGGCCGAAGAGGATGCCTACAAAAACGCTGAGAACGACCGTGAAGAGGAGGACGGTCAAGTCGAGTTGAATGGGATTCGCACGCGGGATGGGTAAGCTGTTTGCGGCTGCCAGTGCGGAAACCGCCCATTGGGCCCCAAGCAATCCCAGAGCGGCTCCAGCCAAGCCCAGCATTACGCTCTCCGTAAGCAGTTGGCGAATCAGGCGCCAACGTCCTGCTCCGAGTGCGGCGCGGAGCGCGATCTCCCGATTGCGCGCGGTCGCGCGCGCCAGGAGAAGGTTCGCGACGTTGGCACACGCCACCAGGAGAACAAGCGCGACGGCACCGAACAGGATCAGGAGTTGCGGGCGCGAATTGCCGGTAAGCCTTTCCTTAAGCGGGAAGACGAGCGAAAGAATGGATGTGTCCGTGCCGCGATACTGTTTGTTAATCCGGGCGGACACCGTGAGCAAATCGGCGCGGGCCTGCTCCACCGAGAAGTTTGCCTTCACCCTTCCGATGGCTTGCATCCAGTGAGAACCGCGGTTTTGGAAAAGCGGGTTGGTCATGTCCGCGGGAATCCAAATGTCCGTGGCTGAAGGGAAATTGAACCAGCGCGGCATGACTCCGACAACGGTGAATGGCTGCGCGTCTAAATCGAGCTGCTGCCCAAGCACGTCGTTGCGTCCACCAAAATGGCGTTGCCAGAATCCATAGCTGAGGACCGCGACATTGTTCTTGCCGGCGATGTCCTCTCCACGGACGAAGCCTCGCCCGATCAGCGGTTGCACGCCCAGCGTGTCGAAGAAATTTGCTTGCGCCGAAACCGCGGAAACGGACTCCGCCTCGCCTGCTCCGCTGGCGTTCGCACCCCGCGGATAGGTGTACATGCTCATCGATTCGAACGTGCTGTTCTGCTGCTGCCAATCCAAGTAGTCGGGTCCATCGAGCGGAAAACTGCCCGGCGCGCTTTCGGTTTCGCGGAGGTCAACTAGCTGGGCGGGGGCCTTAAACGGTAATGGCTGAAGCAGAACGGAGTTGATGACAGAAAAAATCGCGGTATTGGCGCCGATTCCGAGTGAGAGGATGAGGATGGCGATGGCGCTGAAGCCGGGGGACTTGCGTAGCGTGCGCAATCCAAAGCGAATATCCTGCGAGAGGTGGTCCCAGAATAGCCAACGGCGGGATTCGTAAAAGCGTTCCCGGACTCGTGTCTTGTTCCCGAACGCGCGGTGGGCCTCGGCTCGCGCTTGTTCGTAGGTCAGTCCGCGCTCTTGCAAGCGTTCGATTTCCAGCTGTAAGTGGGACTCCACTTCGGCGTCAAAATCGTCGATCCGGCGCTTGTCTCCGAGCATGGTTAGTCCTCCGCTGCCCCCGGTCCCAGAATGCGCGAGATGGCTTTAGCCAGCCGCTTCCACTTTGTGGTTTCTTTGACGAGTTGCTTACGGCCGGCGGTACTCAGCGCGTAAAAGCGCGCCTTGCGGTTGTTCGAAGAGGTTCCCCACTTTGCGACGATCCAGCCGCGCTCTTCCAAGCGTTGCAGCGCGGGATAGAGCGCGCCATGTTCGACGAGCAGTTCTTCTTCCGAAGTTTGTTGGATGGCGCGCGCGATTCCTTGCCCGTGTTGGGGCCCGAAGATCAGTGTGCGAAGAATAAGAAGATCGAGCGTGCCCTGAAGCAGTTCCAGCCTTTCCCTCGCTTCTTGGGTAGACATATAACCCGAGTATGGTGATGCCCGGGTAAGATGTCAACCCGAAAGAACCTCCTGGGGCCGCGGAATCAGCGCCCGCTGCGTTCAGCTCTTGTACACCAAGCGCTCCGCCTTCGACCTGCACATTCAAATTTACAGGTCAAAGTAATGGTATTGCCATCAGTTGTCTTCGTGGCTTATTGCTTATGGGCGTGCTGCTCGTCAGTGAGGTGGATGCGGTCCGCCTTCTCGAATTGGGACATGTCGGAGAGGATGATGCGGTCGCCTTCCTTCAGTCCGGCCAAAACTTCGATGGTGTTCACGGAGGAGCGGCCGAGCTTCACGGAGACTCGCACGGCGTCCGCCCCGTTGTTAATGATCTTGAAGAGGGGAATTTCAGTATTCTGGGCGCCGTGCACGGGGCGTCCGACCTGGAGAACACTGTCGATCTTCTCGATGTCGATGGTGCCGTCTATTTCAAGGCCTGCGCTAGCTCCCTCGGGCACGGAATCGAGGGCGATATCCACGCTACGCGTGTCGCCCGACGTGGACGGGCTAACGCTGCTGACGTGCCCGTGCGCGAGCGGACCCTTGCGCGTGGCTACCGCGGCGTTTTGACCCGGCTTCACGTCGGCGGTCATGCCGGTTGGAAGGGTCACTTGGGCGACGAAGTTCGTGAAACCTTCGGCGCGAACGAGCTTCCCTAGCCCGCGGACTTGCCGCAGCATCGGACCTCTCTTCACGGTGTCGATCCAAATTGAGGAGTAGTCCACATTTGGTATGTCTGAGGATGTACGAGTGCTCACCGTACCGCTAACGTCCCCACTCACGCCACCAGCGACCGCACCAGTGACGAGGCTATTCACTCCGCCCCTAACCCCTCCTGTAACGCCCCCCGAAATGCCACCATTAACACCGTCGCCGACACCGGTCTTGGGAGCTGACTGCAGCGGAGCACGCTTCAGAGGGAAACTCCAGGCGCTCAGCCCTACAACCGCCGCAAGACAGCACGAAATCACGACGAAGGACACAATCAATTTTCCTTGTGACATGCGAACCTCCTTGAGCATTAAAGCGACGCGCTCGACGAGCTGGCGTTCGGCAAGAAATGGCGGCGCGGGAATGGCGGCGACGCGAGTGCGGCCGGCAGTGAATTCCAACAGCGCCTCAAGATAAGCTTTACGAGCGTTCGTGAGCCGCACCACTTCGAGATCCACCACCTGCTCGCGCGCCAGCCTCACGCGCGAGATCAGCCAGGCAATCGCAGGGTGGAACCAAAAAACTGCACGAACAGCTTCTTCAACCAAGTGTTGTGCCCAGTCGCCACGACGAATATGCAGCAACTCGTGGCACGCGATCGCCGACTGGAAGCTTGCATTCGTTGACAAGAAGCGTTCGGGCAAAAGAATTACAGGCTTCGACAAGCCGAACGTTACCGGCGAATCTACATTTGTCGCGAGGCGAAACTCAGCGCTTGCGCCAACCCTGGCGCGTATCAGGTTGAGGATCGCGGCCGATTCCATGCTGTCCGTGATCGGCGTAGAAGCCTCGCGGAAGCGACGGAGTCTCAGCAGTCCAAGCACGAGGAGTACGAGTCGCAACACAATTCCGCAAAGAATCACGATGCCGATCACTTGAGCGGTGACTTCCATACTGGGAAAGTGCCAGTTGGTGGTAACAGGCATTGTGGATGGTGAAGACGTTACATTGCTGGCCCCGGGCGCAACCAGTATGGCAGCCGCGCTTGGCAAACGATGCCAGGGCTGGAGAAACGGAAGCACGAAACATATAAACAAAAGTGCGCGCCAGTACGCGAGGAGTGCCTGCGGGTGGCGAATCCGGAAAAGCCGCGGCAGAAATCCAGCGGCCAACACGAGTAATGCAACTTGTACGCTCCAAAAAAGGAGGTTCGAAAACCACAGCGGAATGTTCATAGGCAGCTCCGGTCTGCTTCAACTGCTTCCGCCATTCTCATTTCGCTCCCTCGACCATGCGCACAATCTTTTCCAGATCTTTCTCGCGCAAGCGGCGCGACTTCACCAGGTGCACCAGCAGTGGTTCCGCTGAGCCGTTAAAGACGCGATCGATGAATTCGCGAATCATCGCGCCAATCACCTGGCTCTTCGGGTGCACAGGCCGGTAGAGAAAGGCACGATCCTGGCGCCGTTTCTTCAGGTAGCCCTTGGTTTCGAGAATCTTCATCATGGTCATCACGGTGGTGTACGCGATTTTGCGGCGCTCCAGCAGCGCCTCATAAACGTCGCGCACCGTCGCAGTATCGCGCTTCCACACCAGCTTCATGATTTCCAGTTCTTGCGGTGTCAGCGTTGCATGTCTGGGTCTCATAGCTAGCATCTGTATAGTACTAATTAATTCGTATGTCAAGCACAAAAACACTGACCCGAAGTTTGGGAGGCCGAAGCGGGAAATTGGCAGTCCGAGGCAATTCAATAGCTTGCCTGGGGGAGCGCTCTGGGTGTCTCTGAATCAGTTCGTTCGCTGAGCTCAGCTCTTGAACTCCAGGCGCTTCTCCTCCGACGTGTGCATTCAAACCTCTCGGGACTCACGGCTGGGGTTCGGGAAAGTTTGAGATAACAATGACCCTAGCAGGCAATTCAAAAATGTTGCGCGATTCCGGTCTGTAAGACTTTTTTGGAAGTTCCAGCCTGAACTCGTATGTGACTGTCATCGGCCTATTACCAGTGGAACTGGAATCAAACCTCCACGTTTTTATGTTTTTCTCGGCAGCTTGTTTCAAAAGAGGATGGCCGGAAATGCTGCTTGCAGAAGAAACCACGCCGGCGCTGCTAATGATGATTTCCACTTCCACTGCGCCCTGAATCGCGGTCTGTCTTGCAAGGTCCGGATAGCTAATAGATTCCACGCGGGTGGCTACAGGCTGATGAGTGGCTAGGTCATCAATGAAAAGTGAAGACAAGAGAAAAAGACTTCCCAGGATAAATCTCATTTGCGCCCACCAGTCCGAAAAATATGGAGTTGAGAGAGGCCTTCACACTACATCACTCGAATTCAAAAGTGTAGTTCTTGATCAGTGCGGTAGCCCGAATGTTGTCGACACAATGTCAGCCCGAAACCCACTTGTAGGGACCTCAATCGCTAGGAATCGTCAGAAAGCATTAATCCAAAAGGAACATCGCCCTAGCTATGGTCTGACGGAGTACAGTTTGGCAAACGGGTTCTAGATGGCGAAGCGCTATCGAATTAACCTGCCAGATGGAGTTGCTTCGACCGATTAAGCTCGAAGCACTAACCGGATACGTAGGCACTAGGCAGTCGGAGAGACCTTGAGATTGTCACTGGCGGATGGCCGGCCTAGGCCTTGGTATTCCAATCGGCGGGGGGAAACGCGTAGCGCCAAAAGCCCGGTGCGCGCTGCGTGAATTCCACTGCGACGTTTGGCGGGCCCGTCAGTTCCTTTTTCACGGAGACGACGCGACATTCCTGCTGTTCTCCGCTAGCGGTGTTCTGGAGAAGGAGCTTCTGATTCCGCGCTACCATTTGTGTTAACCCCATCAGCGCGCCATGCGCATTGACGACGAGTGTTTGCGTATTTTCATAAAACTGCGGGCCTTCACTGGGAGGCCTGTAAACGACGATGGGCACGTTCAAATCGATCCGCTGGCTGCGCCGGTTCTTCAACCACCGTTTTGTTTTATTGAGTTCCTGGTTTTGCATACACAATCAGAATAAGCTGCGGCGCGCTTCTCGGCTACAACTGTGGGATGGGGGTTTCCAGGCAAGCGCATCGTGGAGTTGCGTTCCCAAACTGCTGTCAAGGGGGGAGCTTAAGCCCAGATATACGCCGGTGGCTTACAGGGGCCCAGCACCTATACGAAGCTCCGCGCAAACTTGCCGGGAGCCTCTTCCGGATTACGCCGTGGGACGCCGCACAATCAGTTTCTTCGTCGCGGCGGCCGGAATCAACGTCGCCATTTTGCGAATCATCGCCAGCACCAACCGCTTGTCCCCATCGGAGAGCGTGGTGCTGAACCGCTTGATTTCCGCCAGGAAGCGGATTTCGTCCTGCGAAAGTTCTCCCAGCATCTTCTGCGTTTCGCGGTCGCGTGGTGTTTCCGTGCCCGGGAAAAAATCCGCGAGAGAAATGTCCATAGCTTCGGCAATCTTGGCCAGGGTTTCCAGGGACGGCACGGTATGGCCGTTCTCGACGCGCGACAGGTAGCAGCGCAAAAGACCAGTGCGGCGCTCGATGTCGCCCTGCGACAGCCCTCTCTGGCTCCGATACGACTTGATCACTTCTCCGATGTTTACGCGCGGCTTTTCTTTTGGCACGGTGGCTCCCCCAGTGGAGGGAGTAGCTTAGTCGCTAACAGCAGGAGAAGCAAGACGGAATTTGCGGGTCGTGGTTCCAATCCGTAAACGCCCACTGTTTCTGGCGCATTCAGGCCCCGGCCATAACCCTCAATGAGGCGGCCGCACCCTGCCAGAGAGTTCGCAATCCTCACCCCTGTGCGGGCGTAACCACCGCGGGCTGCTGCAGCCGGAACTCCAGAAGCGTTTCGCTGGGCACCTTCACCTGCTGCCCCTTCGTGAGCACTTGTACGCCTGCCCCCGCCGCGGACCCTACTCCCGCCCCGATCGCCGCGCCTTCTCCACCGCCGGCTATCGCCCCGATGATGGCTCCCACCACCGCTCCGCCTCCTACCTTTTTGGCGGTGTCCGAGCCGCGGCCCTTTCCCTTTAGGGTGTAGTCGCTGCTCACCAGCGGATAATCGTGCCCATCAATGACAATTCGAATCAGCTCCAGCTGCAATTGTGAGCTCCCTGCCAGATGCCCCGCTTCCTGCGCGTTCTCCAGCCGCCCGTAAATGTCCGTGCCCTTTTTCGCCACGAGAGTGTTGTTCACGTAGAGATCGGTCTCCAGGCTCGCATGGAACACATCGCCGACATGGTTTCTCGAGGAATCCACTCCGTCAATCATGCGCACCAGCATCGACTGCCCCGCTGGAATGGTCACTTCGCCATACTGCGAAGCGGGGTCTTGTTCCTGGGGCGCCAGCGACGTTGGTCTCGCCGCCTCACGATGCGCGTCTTGAGAAGTGATTGGCCTCTGAGCGCCTTGCGACGCAGAGGATGAAGCAGAAGGAAGAGGCGCTGCAGGTGCGAGTGGCGCCGCGCTTGTCGCCCCGGAATTGGTGGTGAAGGTCAAAGCCACCGCGTCGTTCACATTGAAGGTTTGCACTTCGCCGTTGACCTCAAAGCGCAGCACAGCTTGCGTTCCTCCCAGGTAACGCCCGTGCAGCACTCGCCCGTCTTTGAGTTCCAGCGTATCCGCGAAAGCCCCGCTCGCAAATAGCAGCCCTAACAAGACAGTCGCAATCATCCGTCCTTCGCTTTTCATCCTCGTGCCTCCCTCGCGGCGCTCACTTATCAATCCTATCATTGACGTGCGCCGGTTTCTCTGCGTGCTTGGCCCAACCTCTGATCCCTGCTGAATATGATGAAGCGGTCTTATGGAGGGTTGCGCATTTCTGTTTGCCTATTGGGTCGCTTGGTAAAGCTCCCTCGTAATATCGGCCATCAGCGCGGCGCTGACCTTGATCTCCGCAATCCCGCGAACCAGAATCACCAGCACAAAAGGCCTCGGCGCAAACACGATCGCGGCGTCGTGATGTATCTTGGTGATCTCCCCGGTCTTGTGCGCGACGCGCGTCCCGGGCGGAAGCCCCGCGGGAATCCCTTCATTGAATTTTTGCCGCTCGAGAATCTCGATCATCTCCCGCGAGGATTCCGGGTCGACGGCTTTCCCTTCCGCGATCGCTTCCAGGAGTGCGAGAAGCCCGCGCGCCGTTGTGGTGTTGTTCATTCCCTTTTCGTAAGCCTTGATATCTTCGACGCCGCGCATTACATTCATTCCATCCGCGTGTAGCGAGTGCACCGTGGCGCGGATGTTGTCGACTCCCAGCTTTTCAATCAGCAAATTCGTCGCGAAATTGCTGCTGACGGTGATCATCAGCTCCGACAGCTGCCGCAGCGTGCGCGTCTGTCCCGCAGCTTTGTAAAGCTCCGCCTCCGAATCGTCGGCGGCATCGAGCTTGTAGATGGAGCCGTCCACTAAACTGTGAAATTCGTTCTTGATGAGCAACGGATCATCGAGCTTCAGTTTGCCTTCGTGTACCTGGTGAAAGAGTTCGATCAATACCGGAACCTTCATCGTGCTGGCAGCGTGGAAGGCGTCATCGGCATGGAAAAACCACTCCGTCTTCCCGTCCAGCGTGCGAAACGCCACTCCCACATCGGCTCCGCTCTTCTGAATGCGCTCCTGGATCTTCGCCGTCGCCGAGGAGAGTCTTGCGTCCTGCCCTCGAACGGGGGCGGTCGCTGCGCCTGCAAGCAGAATCATGAGGAATGCTTGGTGGATTTTCAAATGTATTCCTTTGGAAGCGCCGCCGAGCGACCCGCGATCGGATGAATCAGGACACTTTCGCCGACGCGCCCATTCCTGGTTAGCCGCGACACTCCCTCGAAGCTATTTGTGAGAAAAAATCGCACTGCCAGCGGGCGCCGTACCCCATTGCGGCGTCCTAACCGCGAATTTGGTCCCGGAGGAGGGGGTCGAACCCACACGGTACTAAGTACCACTGGATTTTGAGTCCTCGGTGCCGCTATCTCTAGCCCTTCCCTTTCAAGTATTTACAACAGCTTGCATATTTCGAGAGTGGCGTTCCTTCCCTGTTTTTCCCCGTCCTTACCCGCCGAACAGCCATAAGTCAGCCATAGTTTTTTGAGATGACTGTGGTGCTTTTTTTTCAGATAGTTAGGCGTGGCCGTCACTCCCAAAATTCTCCGCCTGTCCCTTACTCGCCGATCGCTCTCCCGATTCTCCCGGGAGATGATGCCGGCGTTTGAAGTGTCTAGGTTCCATCAGCTTATCATCGATCATCTGGAATTCCTGCTAAACGGGCACATCAAAAAACTGGCCATCGTTACTCCGCCGCGCCATGGAAAAACCACGCTGGCGAACGTGATGGCGCCGGCGTACGCGCTCGGAAGAGACCCCAGGGAGACTGTCATCAGCGTGAGCTATGGTAGCGAACTGTCCGAGACCTGGGGCCGTCGCGTGAGAAACATTCTCAGCGATCCCGCTTTCTCTGAAGTGTTCCCAAACTGCAAGCTCTCACCCGACAGCGCCGCTGCGTACAGGTTCACGACTACCGCGGGCGGTGAATATAGCGCGGTTGGCAGAGGCGGACCCGTAACCGGCCGTGGCGCATCCTTGCTCATCCTGGATGACCTGATTAAAGACAGCAGCGAAGCGAACAGCGATACGACGTGCCGCGGGATCGTCGAATGGCTGCAGCACGTCGCGTTCACGCGGTTAGCACCGAACGGCCGTGTCGTTGCCATCAGCACGCGCTGGTCCGAACGGGATCCAATGGGTTGGTTGCTCCAGCAAGATGGCTGGACCGTTCTGCATTTGCCGGCGATCGCGGAAAAAGAGAATGATCCCGTTGGCCGCAAAATAGGCGAAGCACTCTGGCCAAGCCACTATCCGGTTGAGTCACTGGACGCCATCCGCGCCAATGTCGGCAGCCGGGTCTTTCAGTGTCTCTACCAGGGGAACGTCGCGGCGGCCCAGGGAACAATTTTCAAACGCGATTGGTTCAGGACCTACACTACGCCCCCCGAGCAGTTCACGCGCATCGTCCAGAGTTGGGATACGAGCTTCAAGACAGGCGCGACGAACGACTATTCCGTGTGCGCCACAATCGGCGAAACGCAGAACGGTTTTTATCTGCTCTCGCTCTACCGCGAGAAAGTGGAATTCCCTGAGCTCAAGCGGCAAGTGGCGCAGCAAGCGGACTTCTGGAAGCCGTCTGAAATCTACATCGAAGACCGCGCGTCTGGCCAGTCGCTCATCCAAGAGCTGAAGCTGGCGACAACCTATCCCGTAATTCCCGTTCAGGTGGACCGCGACAAAGAGACGAGAGCCGCCAGCACAACCGGCTATTACGAAGCGGGCCGAATTTTCTTCCCCGAGGGTGCGGCGTGGCGCGCGAGCCTTGAAGATGAGCTCGCTTCCTTCCCGGGCGGCCTGTACGACGATTGCGTTGACGCCATCAGCCAGGCGTTGAACAAGCTGCGCAACTCTAGCGGCGGCATCCTTGGTCTTCTCGATTTGCTCAAGCGGCAAGCGAAGGAAATCGCCGAAGGCGTCAGAGATATCGCCGGCAATCTGATTCATCCACCGAAGCCGAAGCCTGTCCCTCGGCCCCCGGTTGCAGTCGAGACGAAGACTGTCGTGGACAATTTCGCAGTTTGGCTCAGAACGCATCGTGCGCCGCCATGTCCCGCGTGCGGAAGCGCGTCGACGACCTACAACGAACAGCGACGCGTGAGATGCAATCAGTGTTCGGCCATCGATGGCGTGCCACGTCCCAAGCCTGTGGGCCAGTGCTGCTCTAATTTTTTGCCGCAAATGATTGGAGGCGGTGGAATCCGCTGCGGAAACTGTGGTGCACAAACGGCGGACGGACCGGTCATCGTTGGCATGAGCCGGGGCGCTTACGCCGCTCGGAATTCGCTTGACGCAAAAATCAGCCGGAGTTTCGGAAGGTTCGGAGGGGGATGACATGCCAGAAGAGCTGAAACCGGTTTGCCCGAATTGCCAAAGCACACTTACGGTGAAGCTGGGAAACGAAACGCATTGTAATTGCTGCGGGACGTCCTTCGACCTCGACCGCAATCCGGTCGCCACGCAAGCAGCGAATCGCAAAGCCCGCCGTTCCCGGGCTAGCGGCTGGCCCGAACGGCCGCGAAAATAATTGAACGCGGGGTATTCCATGTGGTGCAGATTTGTGAAACGCTTTTCGTCGTGACCTGGTTTTCAGAATTCCGAACCGAAACGGTTGCCGAAGGCGAGACTGTTCCCTCGAAATCGGATGAGTTGCGTCTGACGGAAGTCCAGAAAGCCTACGAGCAAGCCGAGAACGAATTCAACCTAAGCTGCAGAACCATTCTTCGCTATAACCGCGACCACAAAGACCCACGTATCGCTATCGTGAACAACCGACTTTTCGCCAGAGTCAATGCGCTACACCTGGAGCCCGAGCGCGCACGGCTCGAAAGCGCCCGAGATACGGCCTTGCGTAAGCGGAATTCTTTGCTCGAAGAACGTGCGGCCTTGCTGCAAAAGATAGGAGCAATCCGATGAATTTTTTGAGCGAGCTTATTTTCGGCCACAGCGATCCGCTGGCAGAATTGCGCGGCGACATTGGCGACGCACCGCATCCTGCAGAAGCTTTCGTGAAATCGCGCATAGACACGAGCATGGATCCCGGCTGGTCCGAACCGGTCGGTCGCGCAGCTTCACAAAGCCGCGAAGAATTATTTAAGGCTGAATTCGGGTTTTCCCCCAATTACTAGCTCTTGAAGGAGAAAACATGAGCAAGGTATCCGAGCATCTACTGGCGACCCACAAGGCCGCGCACGTACACCACAACGAGATGATTGCCGCGCACTCAGCGGCACTCGAAAAGGCGGCGGCCGTTGAACCCACTGGCGGTCCGCACACTACGTTTCACAAAGCAGGCGTCGCTACGCACACAAAGATGCGCGACCATCACGCTGCGCAAATCGCGGACTGCGAAAAAGCGGTCGGCGATGGCCTCGAAAAAGCGATGCCGCTGCCCATTGGGCTCTCGACGATTGCTCCGACCCGGCCGACTGTCGTTGCCGTACCGCGCCACGGCCAACCACAAGTCCCGGTGGGAGCAGCGACCGACCTGACCAAAATCATCGGGATCGATGACGAATCGATGCATGCCGAAGAGCTGTCGCTGCAGAAGTAGGTAAAACATGGCAAGTCCGACGCAATTGAACATTGTGATTTCCACCAGCAACGGAGCCACGATTACGACCTCAACCGTCATCGTTCCCATTTCGCAAGGTCTACAAAATTTGGACAGCTCCAGCGTAGCGTCGGGTCAAACCGGGTCGTCCGCCGTGGACCTGGCCGTACGCAACATTTTCAAAGCTAAAGTGTTTTTTGTTCCTTCGACGAACACTTGGTATCCGGTGACGGCAATTCAAAGCGTCACCTCGACCTAAGCGGAGCAGAGTCGTGGCGATTTCGAAACGAAGTTGGCGCTCGCGCAATCGATTCACCATCCGCATCCGCCGACGCCGACTTTTCACTTTGCGCGAGTACCTGCAAACGAGCGGCGACGGCAAGAGCGTCGACGAGTTTTTAAGTCAAATCGTCGACGAACGCCTTGCCAACTTCGAAGCCCTGCGCATCCGCCCAAGAGTTGAGTGCGTTTTTAAGAAAGAAGGTGAAATTGTGCGCCATGATTTTCGTGTGCACAGTCGCCAGCTGACCCCCGCGGATGTTCAAACGATTCTTCACTTGCGCTATACGGAAGCACTTCCCCTCACGCAAATCGCGCGACGGTTCGGCACGGGAAGCTCGACGGTCGCTAGAGTGCTCAACGAGTACGAAGCGCGCAAGCACCATCCAAGCGCCGTGCAGCCTGGCCCGAACCGGGAGTTCGAAAAATGGAACTAGGCATGAATCAGAAACCGAAGGGAACACGGAAACATCGGCCTTTGACGGCCGATGAAAAAAAACGGATCCTCGCGCGGCTGCGCAGCGGTGCGAGGCAAAACGCCACAGCGCGCGAGTTCGGGCGTGACGTCTCGACCATTCAAGAGGTTCGGAAAGCCGTTGGGTTGCGACTGTTTCCGCTCGTCACGCCGAAATTGGAAGCTCGAATCCTCGAGCTGCGCCGCGCCGGAACCGGTCTAGCGCGCACTTCGAAATTGACGCATGTCAGCGAACGCAAGATTCTCGCGCTTTCTAGAGCCCATGGCATTCGCGTTCGAGCTGGAGGTGTTCGGCTGTCCGAAGAGAAGCGCGCGAAGATAGCCGCGGCGGTCAGACGGCGGGAGAGCTACTGCTCCGATATAGCTGCGCGATTCAAAGTCTGCAAGCAAACGGTCCTAAACATCGCGCACGAAATATTCGGGCCCGGCCGCCTCCGCAGCTACCCCGTCTGGCCGCCCTTGCAAAGCAGGTTCCCGCAAAAAGACGTGCAGGACTTGGTTTCCCAGTTTGTCGCTCGGCATGCGGCAAACTCAGAAAGCATGCCCAACGTTGACGGGCGTGAGTCGGAAGAGACTCTTTTTCTTCTGGATTTGATTGTCCGCAAGTGCTGCCGTGGCAAGCTGCCGGACGACCATGTTGGTTTCGCGGAACTGGTTGCTCAGTGGTGCATCCAGCAAATTCCAAGACAGACTTGGGACGCGCTGGGCGCCGAACAGAAAATCGTGGAGCACAATTTCGCCATCGAGTTCCTGACCGCCGCGGAAGTAATCCGGACCGGCGAAGCGCACAAACACGATTTGGTCAACTGAGTTTGGGGAATGTCGGCCGCTTCCTGCCCCGCACCGACCGCTTCAGCGACTCGGTTTTCATCAGGACCGGCAAGTTGGCATGCAACGATACGGGGCCGCCACACCATCTTCGAAGTGGGCGTTGCGACGAAATAGAGAGTCGATAAAGACCGTTCGACCGCTCGTCTGGATTCGAGCATCATGCGGCAACCATTGGTCGCAGTGTTTGGAGAGTGCCTCAGACTAGCAAGTGAACTACAAAGCCGAGTCCTAAAGTGAGGCTACTCCCAACTACTCTGCTGAAAAGCAGCAACCGAATATCTGACCATATGCCTTCTGCCTCCGAGCGGGTTTCCTCCCTGACATCCTTTGCTTTGTGCTCAGGGATGCACGCGTCGAGAACGATGAGCAGAATGTTCCAACGCCTCTCATCGGCGGGATTGTCCGCGCTACTGGTCAGCAGTCCGAGCATCAAGTACAGCCCGTATATATGCCAGTAATTTGCCTCCGGTACTCTGAGCAGCGGAACGGCAAACCAATTCCACAACTCCATGAGCACGAACACAATGTAGAAGCCGACCACAGTAGAAGCGGTCCAAGTCATCGCAAACTTCTTCCAATCGCTCATGGTCCCTCCTGGGCTAATCGGGAGCATACAATATGGCATCCACTTGTGAGCAGCCTAAAGACGGCTGCAGGCACGAAAATTGATATCCTTGATGGCACTATGGACGCAGAGTGTTCAAGGTTGGTTGAGGAGGCCGCGAGCATCTCCTCGTCTGGCAGGTGGACCGCCGTCAATGAAAGTGTCGAGCGTCTGTCCGCAAACCCAGGCGTAGGCAACGAGTGGTGGGTGCAGTTATTCGGTTCATTGTGCTCCCAGATTTTTTCGCAGTATTTGTTTCTGAAACTTAACTACGAAGAGAAGCAGGATAAAACGTCACTGCTCGCCTGGCGGGCGAGGAATCTTCTGGAGTTGTCTGTTTGGTCCATATATTGCTCGCAAAGCAGAGAAAATGCGCGCCATCTTTACGAGGACGCTGGCCGCGACGTCCTCGGGCTTTTCAGTGCTTTCACAAAATGGGGGACTGCAACGGCCCAAGACCCCGAGTGGCTCGACCTGCTAACTGGTGCGAAACAACGCCTCTCCCAGCAAGCTGTTTCGGACGGAATCGCGTCTCTCGATGGGCCTTTCACTGAAGTCCGCGATGCGGCTGTGGACGTTGGGATCGGTGAGCACTTCCGTCTCAGCTACCGAATGCTCTCGAAATTCGCGCACCCTACCGCCATGCAGATTCTAGGCCTTCCCGATGAAGCAAAGGAAGCCATACTAAATGACATGTTCTTTAGCCAAGGGTGTCTTTTTTTCACAGGAGCGTTCCAGGCAGTCGAAAGACAATTGGTTCAAGTAGTTGGCAAGTAGCTCCACGTCGGCCAATCGCGCGAATCGTTCAGGTTTTTTCAGAAAACCACTTCTTCGAGTGTGTCGGTTTGGTGCAGCTTTCACTTCGTCTTTGCGGCGCGGGATCTCCCGCGGTCGTATGTTCTTGGGCCCGCTAACAGGTGGGGCCGGCGGGTAAATTTGAGATTCATGTCTTGGATGGTCGAGTCCTCTAGCATATCGGTGCGATGAATCGGGTTACCCGCTCCGCGCACGAAGCAAAGTTGCCTTTGTTGCTGAGGTATCCCTTTTCCGATGAGCAGATGGAAGCCGACGCCGAGGACGAGCAATTTGTACATCCGGAAAGTGCCTCTGCTTCCACCGTATGGCGATAAGGAAAGCGAGGCAATAGGAGTTAGGTTCTCGGGAAGCGAAACCCAGAGAACGCAATTCGCCGGGAACGGCGCTTCGCCCACGAGAAATTTCCGTATCGACTCTTCGTAAGGCGCGAGTTCGATTCCTCTATTGTCATTCCCATTGACTTTCCAACGATGCACCGACGCACGCCAAAATATGCTCAGGGGGAAATAGGTCAGAGCACTGATATTAAGCTCAGGGATTTTCGAGCCCAGATAAAGTTTCATGCGGGGATAAGTTACTTCCGGAGTCGATTTCTCGACCTGTGCCAACAAACTGAACCGGGTTTTGCGGAAACAGTTGGCCAGAAACCAGCGTTCGCCATTATGATTTAGTCGCTCCTCACATCCTCGGCAAAGCAGGAAATCCGTTACCTGTTTTGAATCTTGAAAAACTCCCTCATCGCAGATTTTCAGCGGATCGGGATTGCCCTGGGATTCATCCCTGGTTACGCGATAGACGCCAGCGGGAATGAAATGACTGTCTTGTAGCTCCTGTCCGTCAAGACGGCAAAGAGCGCATTTTCCGATGTAGGGATTCATGCTTGCAATTATAGGTCGTTCCGAACCACAACACACTAGGCTGGCAGGACTGCCCCCGTTTTGTCTTCGAACGAAACGAAAAAGCAGCTTGGCGACACCAACACGGGTAGTTACTTCCTAGACATCGCTCTGGTTCATCGTCCCCCTGTCCTACCCTTGTCTGGTTTACTTTCCTATATAGTGATATAAGCAAATTCGATTTTCGATATAATTCGAGGACCATCACGGACGGAGACCGCTCGTTATTGGCCATCCGAAAGGTCACTGGCAAGCGTCTAAATATAGAGACTCATCTCGGCCCTAATAAGAGAACAGCCCGCTTGCAGGCGGGCTGAGTTTCGGGAACGGGAATTTTTGCGGCTCGGCGACCGCGTAGATGCAGTTTACTGCGCGGAGCCGCTAATGAGAAGTCCTTTCTACCGTATGCCCAGAAAGCGTCTAATACGCACTACAGGGGACGTGAGGGACTTCCCTCGCTACAGCATTTCTGAAGCGGCCCACTATGTCCGAATACCTGCCAGCACTTTGCATGCTTGGACGCGCGGACAGGACTACCATATTGCCAGTGGCCATCGCAAAACCTTCAAACCGCTCATACATCTAGCCGACGAAAAAAATGGATTACTGTCCTTCTACAACTTGGTGGAGGCTCACATCCTGCGCTTTACGACAGAGGAACGAAACCTCCCCATGCAGAGCGTGCGTAAGGCGTTGGACTTTGTTCAAGAAGCATTCCCTGGCCCTCATCCGCTACTTACTCATGACTTTGAGACTTCGGGAAAGGACTTATTCATCACCGCACTTGGAACAACGCTCAACGCGACCGCTTACGGACAGAGCGCCATGCGTGAAATCCTTTCTCAGTACCTGAAATTAATTCCGCGAGATGCTATGGGCCTTCCTGTACGCGTGTTCCCAATCAATTCCAAGCGCCTCGCAATTGACCCATATTTTTCCTCTGGCAAACCAATTGTCAGGGACAGGGGAATAACCGCTTCCGTTCTCTGGGGCAGGAACAAGTCCGGGGAAAATGCTGCGCAAATCGCCGAGGACTACGGTTTGACCGAAAGCGAAGTGAAGGAAGCGATTGAAGAATACGAGTGGAAAGTCGCAGCTTGAGGAAACGCCTGTCTTTTTTCTGGACAGGACGTTTGGGAGGTATCAAGTAGCTCAGAAGCTGCGCGACGCTGGATTTGTCCTCCGGACGCTATTTGAGGAGTTCCAAGAAGCCGAGTTCAGAATTATTGATCCCGTAATTATTCAGCATTGTGGTCTCATGAACAGAGTGTTGCTCACTGGCGACCAAGACCTTGTCAGAACGTGGAACAAAGAAATAATCCAAGCCGAGATAGCGGTTTTCGTCACGACAGAGAACAATGAAGGACCAAACGCTTGGGTACCTAGAATCATTGCTGCAAAGGAGGGGATGCTGCTCGAATTAGGACGCAGACAGAAACCTTTCACGGCCAGCATATCGAAGGAAGGGCATGTTGCACAGGTGAGGATTTATGACGGAGCACAGTGGAAAGCAATCGCCATCAGGAAGAAAAATCCGTCCAACTACGAACGGAAACGAAAGAAGTAACTCACCATCAGCGTTCCACGGAGAAACGAGAGGGTTATTGGGTGACACCAATGTTACTTACGCCGTAAGTAATGAGATGAATATCTTACAGATGGCGCGTAACAAGCTGACAATGTCAGCTTGATCGGCTCGTTCCTGTTTTGTTCGCCGACGAAAGCAGACCAGTGATTGTGACGTTACTGTGACAGCCGCTGAGTACGGTTTGAGAATGCAAGGCGAAAGCGCCCCGGCGATGGTGTCGCCGTGTTACAGCCAGCCATGCGTGTGTTTCATACGGCCTGTAACAGTAAGGAGTCTACGAACCCGGTGAGCGCGAGGAGCGCGCGTCAGACGCCCTACAGACGCACTGGATTCCGCATCCTGCGCGACGCTCTAAGCTACTGAGGATCAACCGCTTGCGGAATGGCTATGGCTGAGTTATGGCTGACCCTGTCCGTCAATGCTTGGAATCGTGCGATGACGGCTGGGTTCCAGTTGCCCGTGGCCTCTCGAATCAACTCAGCAAGCTCCGCATCGTCGTTATGGCCGGCGTTGATGTTGGTGACGCGGATCTGCGTCAGATGGAGCCCGCCAGGCTGTTGTAATTCCCCGTTTAACTTTCCGAGCAGCTCTAGAGCGTGCACAACGGTGTTTAGGGCGTTTGTGGCGGCCGCATATTTCTTGTCAGTCCTTGCCTCAGTGCAAATGGACTTCGCTTCTACAATCAACTCTTCAACGCGAGAAAGCAGGCCGGACGCGCGCTCCTCGCGCTCACCGGGTTGTGATCGAATGGCGAGAGCCAGGTCGGCGCGGATGTGTGCTTTGTGGCGATGGAGAGAGCCGACGGAAATACCAAATGATTGAGAAACGGAGCGCAGGGGTGCACCGCGGACGAGTTGGGTATCGATTTCGGTGCGGCGCGGATCGCCGCAAGCTTTGCAGTGTGGCATACCGTGATTTTACATCTTCGTTCCGGTTGTGTTCCATATATTCCAGTACGTTCCGGGTAATTTTAGTCCGGTAGGTTTTGTCAGTTTTGTCAGTTATCTCTATAAGTGAATTTTTTGACTTTAGTATTGTCACTTTTGTCCCTTTGAGTATGTGTTTTGTCGGTTTTGTCACTCCTAGTTGCGTGTTGGAAAATAGGTGTACCCCCGGTTAAAACTAGTGACAAAACCAAAAAAGTGCCAAAACCTCGGATCGGGGTCATTGGCGTGAGGGGGTTTTGTCAGTTATTTAGTTTTGTCACTGGCGCTTTTGGGGGGTACACGTGTTTTCCCATAGGCCCTGCCAGTGACGAAACTGACAAAACATTGTTGGTGGTAGAATGAAAAGGCCGACAAGGGAATGAGCCCGAGCCGGCCGGTGATGCCATGAAACGTGATAGACGGGTGAAGAATACGTCGAAGCTTAGGCGAGAGTCAACGACCAGTGAAAGGCTCGAGCTTGCGGATGACCATTTCCAGAAGCTCGCGCGAGAGCGATTGGACGCGAGCTTCAGAGAGTTGGGGATCGCACCGAAGCACGTCTACACGATTACCGTCCCGTTTGAGATGCGGGCGGATGCGTTGATCCGAAGAGCGCTATACAGGCGTCGCCGTGGACGGGCGCCGGAACCTGAGACTGCGGGTATCATCCGCGCGGAAGTCCAACGGCTATCCGCACAGCCTGCGGTCAGCCAACGCAAGGTGAGCGAGCGATTCTGGATGCATTTGACTGCCGGAGAGCGCTACGAACGATATCGGGTAGTCGTCAAAGACCACAAGAAAACCATCGAAGCCTGTCTCGAACTGCTCTAGTACCAATACAGCCATATTACCTAAGATTTACACGTGGGAATTAAGCCTCAATTTCCACGCTTCCACGTGGTGCGTCTCTCACGTATGACTTTTGCATGAAGCAAAAAAACAAGACGACACTCTACCCCGTTCCCTTCCAGATTTGGCTCGACCCGCGGATGGCTCAGAAGCTGCGAGCTCGCGCAAGGGATGAGAGCCAAACGATGAGCGGCTGGTTGAGAGGAATTATTAAGCTTGCGCTGGAAGCGCGACGGGAACCGGACGATCCGTCGCCTAGAGCGAATCGTGTACAGACAGCAACGACTCCGCAGTGAACGGAGTCGTTGGCAAACTGGAGATGGTCGATGTCGAAAAATAGCACGGTCGCTGCGGCCGCGTCAACGGTGCAGCCGTGAATCTCGAACAATTTATCGAGCACTGCGCCGGGCGAGGACTCGAGCCGAAGCGTTGTGGGACGAGTTGGAAGATGCACTCTCCTTTGCGCGATGAGCGCACTGGCTCTCTCGACTTCAAGATTAAGAATGGGAGGATCGTCCTTTACGACCACGGTGACCCAACCGCAAAAGAAAGCGACTTATGCGCCGCCCTAGGCCTTGCTATAGATGATCTGTACCCAAATGGCAAGCAGGCGCAGCAGGTTCTCGCCACGTACGCCTACTATGACGAGGACAATGTCCTGCTCTACAGGATTCATCGCAAGCCCGGGAAGAAGTTCGTGGCAGACGTTCCGAATGGCAAAGGAGGATTTAACAGCGGCCCGGGATGCATGGACGGCGTAAGAAAAATCGTCTACAACCTGCCCGCTGTCCTAGCCGCAACCGAAATTGTCTGGCTGGCAGAAGGCGAAAAAGATTCGAACAGCCTGACCGACCGCGGACTGGTTGCAGCAACTAGCCCGTTTGGCGCCGGCAAATGGCGTGCTGAGTACGCCGAATCCTTCCGCGGCAAGAACGTCGTAATTCTCGCAGATAATGATGATCCGAAGAGCACTGGCAGGGATCATGCAATCCAGGTCGCTACCTCCCTTCATTCCGTCGCCGCTTCTGTGAAGGTGATTTTTAAGCTGCCTTTGCCCCACGATAAATTTGCGAAGGATATAACGGACTGGTTTGAAGCCGGTTTCACTGCGGAAATGCTTCGCGCGTTGGCTGAAGATGTTCCGCTGTGGACGCCCAATGCGGCCGCTGAAACCGCTTCCGTATCCGCTTGGGCTGATCCATTGCCGCTCGAACGGGAACTCTTGGACGTCCCGTTGTTTGATGCCGCGTGGCTCCCGGATCCTTTTTGCGCCTCTATCTCGGAAATCTCCGACCAAATGCAGTTGCCTCTCGCTTATGCGGGCGCCGCCACGATCGCCACCTTGGCCGGCGCGGTCGGGCGCCGAGCTTTGGTGCATCCAAAGTTGCTCGATGACCGCTGGCAGGAGGCGCTCAATCTTGCGGTCGCCCTGATCGGCCCAGTCGGCATCAAGAAAACTCCCGTTCTGCAGGCGGTAACCGCGCCGCTCGAAAAAATCCAGGGCGAGTGGATGAAGATTCGAGAAGTTGACTTGGAAGAATACGAACGTGCGCAGACGCTTATCCGCCTTGAGCAAGAAGCGTGGGAAAGCCAGATGAAAGCTGCGATGAAGGCGGGAACAACGCGGCCGGCGCGGCCGGACGATACTTTATGGGCGCCGCAACAGCGGCGTTTGATTGTTGTCGATTCCACCGCCGAAAAACTCCATGCAATTCTTGCAGACAACCCGGGCGGCCTTCTTTGTATCCGTGACGAGTTGGTTGGCCTCATCGCCGATCTCGGCAAGCAAGGACGTGAAAGCGAGCGCAGTTTTTGGCTGTCACTCCTGAACGGCAAAGGCGCTCACGTAATGGACAGAATCCTCCGGGGCACGACTTACACGCCGAATATCTGCGGCAGCTTGCTCGGAAACGCAGTGCCCAGCCGAATAAAATTTTTTCTGACAAGTGTCATGTCCGGTGGAGTCGAAGACGACGGATTCTTTAGCCGCATTCTCATGGTGTGGCCGGACTTGCCCGCAAACTGGAGCTATGTGGATCGCCGGGTCAATGCCACGATCGCCGACGAGTGCGAAACGGTCTATCGAACGCTCACCCGCTTGTCCGGCACCGATCCCGTTCATTTGCGTTTCTCCGCGGCCGCTCAGGAAATTTTCATCGACTGGCTGGGCAATCTCGAACGCACTGTCATTCGCGGTGGCGCGGTTCCGGCCGTGCTGGTCGGACATCTGGCCAAGTACCGGAAATTCTTGCCCACGATTGCGGCGATCTACGAGATGGTGGATCGGGCCGTCACCGGCGACCTGACGACAAAACTGGAAGTAGAACAGCCCTATGCGTTCCAGATGCGTGCTCACCGTTCGATCCAATTGGAGCCAGACGCTAACCCGCCGGACGTGGAAATCTCCGAGATGACTTTGATTAGCGCGGACAATATGCAACGCGCCATCGAAACATGCGATTTTTTCGCAAAGCACGCCGAGCGCGTGTATTCGAGCGTTGCCGGGCCAGGAGCAACCGCGGGGAATAGTTTGGCTAGGCGTATCCAGAAGGGCGACCTTAAATCAGGTTTCACCAGCCGCGAAGTGGAGCGCCATCATTGGGCAGACTTGGGGACGCCTGAACTTGTGACCGCCGCATTGCGATATTTGGAAGATCTCCGCTGGATTCGTTCTCGCAAGGCACCGACGTCAGAGCAAGGCGGAAGACCGTCGATAACCTGGGAAATCAATCCCAAGCTCAAGGCAGGTGCGTAAATGATGGTCCACGAGAAAGTTCTATATTGGTTGAAACAGGGCGGCGAAGATGGCGTGCCCGTCGGCGATATTGCGGCAGTGCTTTACGGCCGAAGCGACAGCACCACGCGGGGCCGCGCGAATCAAATCATTCAGAATCTGCGGCGAAAAGGCTTCGCAATCCGCACGGACGTCGCTTTCGACGGGAAACGTTACGTCCGCAAATACATTTTGCTTCCGGAAGCCGCCCCAGAATCCAAGGGATGACGAACCGTCCCGCGCGAGGTCGAAGACAGCAGCGAACCGAACCGGGACTCGGACCAGATGGCCGTCACGCACAAACCCGAGGGCATGGCAGCCGACGCCAGTATTGTTGACCAGCTTCGGGAGCTGGCTACTCGCGCGCTTGCGCGTGTCCAGCGCGGCAGTGAGATAAAGCCGCGCCTGCTCGATGTTGATGACTCCGCCAGATACATGAGCATGTCCGACAAAGGAATCCGCGAATTGATTGTTGCCGGCGAGATTGGCTACATACAGAAAGTGCCCGGACGCTCTCCCTATTTAATCGATATCCGCGACCTCGACGATTGGATTCTGAAAAACAAAGTCCGTGCTGGTGCATGACGATTGACATACGTATGTTAGTATGGCATTCTGTCTATAAGGAGGAACCGGTGCAAAAAACAAAACCGGTTCGGACGACGCTGTACCTTCCGCCAGACCTGTGGAAGCAATGCAAAATCGAAGCAATTAAACGAGACTGCGACGCGACGGATATCGTGGTCGAGGCTCTCAGACGATACCTTGGGGCGACCGGCAGAAGCAAAGAATTCAATGCCAAGATGAAGAGGTTCGACGCCGCTGTAGCGAAATCGGTACGGAGGAAGTCGTGAGCAGGCGACGTGGAAGTGGCAGCGTCTTCCGGCAAGCCGGTACGGACAATTGGACTATCCAATATTACGCTCGCGGCGGGAAACGCATTCGAGAGTCGCTCGGCTCGGATGATTACAAAGCCGCACAGCAACTCTTGACCCAGCGGCTTAGCGCGATTGACAAGGGCGAGTTTGTCGAGCGTCCGGCAAAACCGAAGACCGTCGCGGAACTCTTCGAAGAACTTCGGCGGCACTACCGCGTCAACAAGCGCCGGTCTCTCGGCAGTCTCGAATTTCGATGGAAGCACCTGAAAGCGCTGGCTGACTTTCTCGCCGTTCATGTCGATAAGGACTGCTTGAGTGCCTATGTTGATGAGCGCTTGAAGGAAGGTGCGAGTAACGCAAGCGTGAATCGGGAACTGTCCGCATTAAAAACTGCTTTCCACCTTGGCCAAGTGCCGCGCATGCCGAAGTTTCCACACCTCGCCGAAAACAACGCGCGCGTCGGATTTGTCGAGCAGCATCAATTCGATCAGATGGTCAAGCATGCGGACCAACCTTGGTTGCGCCTTTATCTGGAACTTGCGTACACCTATGGATGGCGACGGGGTGAACTTTTACATTTGCGAGTCGAGCAAGTGGACCTACTCGAAAAGACCTTGCGGCTTGATCCCATCCAAACGAAAAATGCGCGGCCCCGGGAAGTGGCGATGACGGCTACCGCTTATGAACTCATCAAGCAGGCCGTTGTCGGCAAAAACCCGACCGACCGTTTGCTGACCCGAGGCCTAAAGCCGGTGAGAGACTTCCGTGAGTCTTGGCAGAAGCTATGCGTGAAAGCCGCACTCGGAAAATTCACCTGCCGTACGTGCGAGAACCTAGGCGACGGTGACAAGTGCAAGTGCGGCAGCCGCGCGTTCAAATACGCGGGGACAACACCCCATGATTTTAGACGCTCAGCGGCTCGCCAACTCCGAAAGGCTGGAATCGCAGAAAGCACCATAATGGACATGGCAGGTTGGGCCACACGCGAAATGTTCAAACGGTACGCCGTCACTGATTCTTCGGACATTCGCAACGCTGTAGAAAAACTCGAGCAGGCCCGCGTCGAGAACAGCCATAGTTTCAGCCATAGTCGGCCATCTGAGCAGTCCGCTCAGGCAGAAGCAGCTAAGGGGATGATTCAATAAAATACAGATATGGCTAGAGATAGATGGTCCCGGAGGAGGGGGTCGAACCCACACGGTACTAAGTACCACTGGATTTTGAGTCCAGCGCGTCTGCCAGTTCCGCCACTCCGGGCTGATGATTGAAAATAGCATGGGCGCGTCCACCACTCAAGACGCCGCACGCGAATGCTCCCTCGCAAATTCCGTCAAATCGTTTCGGACATCCGGGAATTGCTTCGCTTCCCTTCTTCAGGACGTGCGCCGCTCCCACGGTGGCGGAACTTTCACGGAAGCCATTCCCGCAGCCGCCGCTGCCTGGATGCCCATCTCCGTGTCTTCAAACACCAGGCAATTTCTGGGGGCTACTCCCAGTTTCGAAGCTGCCAGGAGAAAAGCCTCGGGATCGGGCTTGCTTTTCTCGTAGTCTCCCGCGCAAACCATGGTGTCGAACCGGTCGAGCAGTCTCAGCTTTTCCAACGATGCCATCACTGAATCCCGCGCGCTCCCCGAAACGACCGCAAATGCGATCCTTCCGTACTGTGCCTCGATGTGCTCTAACACCTCAGGAACAGCCTTCAGCTGCGGCAGCAGCTCGAAGTACAACTCTTCTTTGCGCCGCGCCACACTCTCCACCGGCATCCTAAGACCATGTTCTTCATTCAGCCGGGCGATGATTTTCGTCGTCGGCATCCCGCCCCACGCGTAAAATCGCTCCTCTGCGAATTCGCAGTTCCAAACTCCCAGCGCCTGCTTCCAGGCCACATAATGCAATGGCATCGAATCCGCGATTGTGCCGTCGCAGTCGAACAAGTACGCCTTAAACGTTCCCTCCGGCAATTCCAGTCTCATCTTCTTCTGTGCCGTCCTCTATCTCAGTCTAAACCACCCTCGAACGAATCGCCTCCAGCGCATTCCTCCTGTTTCTCCCGTGGATGACGCCTTCGTCCCCTGCGACGAAACCGTTGACCCTCGTCCCTACTTGTACGCCGCTCGCCGAGCCGCTAAACTCCGCCCACGCATGTCGACGCCATCCGCGACCGCGCCCAACCTTGTCCCTCTGACTGCTTCCCCGAGCCTCACCGGCTTCTGGGCTCTCATCGCCGTCCAATTCCAGGGCGCTTTCAGCGATAACGCCCTCAAGTGGCTCGTCAGCTTTCTGGTCCTCGATTCTGTGCTCGACAAAGATCGTCGCGACCTCTGGTTCGTTCTTGTTGTGCCCCTTCTCTTCGCCGTTCCCTTTCTTCTCTTTTCCATTCCCGGCGGCTATTTCGCCGATAGGTACAGCAAACGTTCGGTCACATTGTGGACGAAGGTTTTTGAACTCTTCGTCATGACCATCGCCACCTTCGCACTTGCCGCCAATCGCCTCGATCTCGCGGGCGTCGCTCTTTTTCTCGCCTGCACTCAGGGCGCGATCTTCGGTCCAACTAAGTACGGCCTTCTCCCCGAACTCCTCCCGATCGCCAAATTGAGCTGGGGCAACGGCATCATCGAGCTGGGCACGCTGCTCGCGGCCATTACCGCGGCCCTCGCAGGGGGATTCCTTGCCCAGACATTTCACGGTCATCAAGTCTGGTCCGGCATCATCTTTCTGGCGCTCTCCGTTCTCGGGCTTCTCACAAGTTTCGGCATCACGCCGGTTCCTGCGGCTGACCCCGCCCGCCGCTTCGACTGGAATGTCCCCGCGGAATTCTTCCACGAACTCCGCCACATGAAACGCGATTCCACGCTCTGGACCGCGGTCATTGCCAACACTTTCTTCTGGTTTCTCGGCTCGCTTCTCCTGCTCAATATCGTCCTCTACGCCACGGACATCCTTCACGTGAACGATACCCACAGCAGCTACCTGCTCGCTGCACTCAGTTTGGGCATCGGTATTGGCAGTTTCCTCGCGGGCTTTGCTTCCGGACGAAAGATCGAGCCGGGGATGATTCTTCCCGGTTTGGGCGGCATTCTCTTGATGGCTGTTCTACTTTCACGCCCCGGCATCAGCTATCTGGCAGTCCTTGTACAGTTGGCTTTTCTCGGCCTCGCCGGAGGGTTCTTTGTGGTGCCGGTTAACGCGCTCATCCAGCAGCGGCCGAGACCCCAGGAGAAAGGCCGCGCCATCGCTGTGGCTAATCTGCTTTCTTTCGTGGGAGTGGCCCTGCAACCCTTGGCACAGTACGCCATGCTACGCCTCGGCCATCCTGATCCCTCTCGGGTTTTCCTGATTGCCGCCGTTCTGACTCTCCTTATGGGCTTCCTCCTGGCGCGCATGCTCCCCGAACTTTTTCCACAGGCCCTGGTCTGGACTCGCCTCCGCCCCGGAGCTACTCTATAGACCCCCGTTCGTCAGAGGCTGCAGGCCCTCCCGCAGTGCACGAACGGTTTCCGAGGTTTTCCATGGCAACGGCGTTGACCCCTTCGCGATCGTCCCACCCAATAACCACTTCGCGATCGCTTGACTCTTTGACGGCACCGGGATCACCAATTTCAATGAGCCTTCTCCCGTCGCCGCTCGCGGTTGCCTCTCCCGCTAGCGCGCGAACTCCGCACCGCAGCCTCTCCCACTGGATGAATCGCGTTCTCGAAGAACTGCACAGCCTGCCTTCTTCTAACGATCCCGACGCTGTCCATGATCTCCGCGTCGCTCTTCGCCGCTGCCGTTCTCTTGCCGCAGTTATGGAAGAGGTTGATCCCGACCCCACGTGGCCATCGATGCGCAAAGTCGCCCGCCGGCTTTTCCGTAGTCTCGGCGAACTGCGCGACGCTCAAGTCATGGCAGGCTTGGTCAGGAAACTCGGTCCGGAGAACGACCCGCTGCGTGCTCAACTTCTTCCCTCCCTGCAGGCAGAGGAAAAACAACTCTCGGAGTCGGCGCTTCGCGTGGCTGCAAAGTTTGATGTCAAAGTTTGGAGCGGTCTCGAGCGGCAGCTGCGCCGCCGCGTCCGCATTATCCCCGTCGGGGGGCTCGCGGCCGAATGCCTCGCGCTCGAGCGCTTCGAACACGCCAAGGAACTGCACAACCGGGCTTTGCGCACGGAAAAGCCCAAGCCCTGGCACGCTGCCCGCATCGGACTGAAACGATTCCGTTATATCCTGGAGGGATTGCTTCCGGATCATTACGCCGCCTGGAGCGAAAATTTGAAGCGGCTCCAGGATCTTCTTGGAGATATTCACGATTTGGACGTCCTTGCGGAGCTGCTCGCGGAGAAGAAAGGCTCTCAGCCTTCTGCCTCCACGAAGGCCTGGCTCGAAAAGATCGTTCAGCAGCGCCGCGAGCGCATCGAGACCTACCGTCAACTTACTCTTGGTAAAACCAGCCTTTGGCACGAGTGGCGCCACAATCTCCCGCATGGCAAGCGCCTGGAAGCGGCTGCCGCTTCGCGGCTTCGTGCCACTGCGCGCGCCACCGATGGTCACCTGCGGCGTAGCAGCCAGATCTCCCGGATCGCCCTTCGCCTCTTTGAACTCATGCGCCGTTCACACCCTGCTCCGGCCTTCGATGCGCCAAGTTTGCGCCGCATCATGGAAGCGGCTGCCATGCTGCACGGAATTGATTCGGTTGGTGGTCGCCGCCTTTCTCACAAGGCTCTGCGAAAGTTCCTGCTCGGCTTGCCCATTCCGCCCAATTGGACTCCCGCGGAGTGGGATTTAATGACGTGGGCGGTTCGGTTTCACCGCGGCGCTGAGCCCCGGCAGAAGAACGGTTTTGCCAAGCTATCCGAAGAGCACCAAGCTTGTGTGCGTGTCGTTGCCGGGATTCTGCGCATCGCCCGGGCGCTTCGAAAATCCGGCATCGACCGCCCCGTCGGTCTTCGCTGCGAAAAATCCGAGGACGCCTTCGTTCTCCAGGTTCCCGGACTGGCGGACACTGCCGAGACTGCCGCCCGTCTCGCCGCCGCCAAACACCTTCTTGAAACCGTGCTTGCAAAGCCTTTGCTACTTAAAAGCATTCCAAAGCCGGCAAAAGCCGCCGAGCCAACGGAACCACCGCAGGAGCCTCTCCCACTGACTGCCGCCGCCTCGGCCTAGCCCACCGCCGGGGTTCCAGTCGGCCTACTTCCCGGACCGGCGGAGCAGCTTGGGCGTCGCTAACCACAGCAATTGCCCATTGGGGGGCGATACTCGTTTCAATTCGATCAGCGCTACTCCTGCCTTTTTAAGCGAAGTCACGTGGTGCTTTGAACCGAGCGCCGTGGCTATCACGTCATCCAGTTGCGGTGCATGGCCGAAAATAAAAAGCGTCGAGTGTTGCTTGTCCTTAGCCAGTTCCCGAAATAGAAGCGACGGCTCGGCACCGGGCAGTAGCAGGTCAGTCCGCTGGATCTTCTGTTTGGGAAAATCCAGGGCTGACGCGAAAATTTCCGCCGTCTGCATCGCCCGCACGTACGGACTCGAGAGCAGCAAGTCCGCCGTCGCGCTGAGCGCCGCGACCCCCGCGGCGACTCGCTTGGTTTTCTCGACGCCCTCTTCGGTCAGGTATCTTTCGGGATCGGGAGGACACTTCGGGTCTTCCCGGTCGATCGCGATGCCGTGGCGCACCACATAAATTTCCATCGGCCCATTCTCCTTTCAGGAAACGCTTTCATCGCGCGGGCGAGCCGCGCGCTTTCGTTACGCGCTGGTTTGTCGAAAATATAGCCGCACGTGAAACTCTTTTTCGAAAAGGCCCGCGCTCCGGCTGGCGTCCCGCAAGTCTTCCGCCGCATCGCCCCTTGCGGTCACCTGCAGCCCCGCGGCCCCGCCCTGGAACGCCGTGCGAACTTGCAAGACTCGCTGCCGATGCGAATGATCCAGCGCTTCGGCAATCCGCAGGATTGCGGCCAGTCGCCGGGCAATCCGTTTGTCATTGTTGTTCAGCGACGAATATGCCATGTGATGGCCAGCCGGCTCCGATTTTCGGTTGTGATAGCGCACCAGCGCGGCCACGATGGCGCGGTCCCGCCCCTCCAGGCCGGGGATGTCGCCGTTCATCGCCAGGTATTCGCCATGCTTGTGGTGCCCGCGGTGGCTGATCATGTGCCCGGCGTCGTGCAAAATCGCCCCGGCTTCCAGAAGCACGCGGGATTGCGCAGGCAGATGATGCACCGGCTGCAGTTGGTCAAACAGCAGAATGCTCAACTCCCGCACGTGCTCCGCATGCGTCTGGTCTTTTTGCAGTCGTCGCGCGTAACTTCGCGTGCCCACCAGCAAGTGGCGCGCCGACGCGTTGTAGCGGTGCGGCTCCGTCCGCGAAAACGCTTGGCGCGCAATCTCCTGGATCAATCCTTCACGCAAGCCGACGCCCGGAATCAAGAGATTCCGGATGTTCAGATAGCGGCCGAACGTGACGAATGTAATCGCCGCAATGCCGATGACGTCCGCCCGGTCTCGCCGGATTGCGTAACTTTTCATCCGCTCGCGGACGTCGCGCTTCAGGATATCCGGCAGCCGCTCGCGCAGCAGGGATAGTTCCAGCGTTGGCAGGCCATGCAGTCGCGGCCCGGGCGCGATGTTCGCCAGAGTTTCCGCGTTCCCTCCAAGTGCCACGGCGATCTGCTCGCCTAGATTCGGCCTCGCGGGCAAACGCGACTCCAGCAGCGCTCGAACGTACCTGCGCACTTGTTCCGCTTGCGCCGGCCGGATGGCTCCAGGAATATTGAGCGTGCTCATCAGACGCACTGTGCCCACAGGCAACTGCGTACTCTGTTCCACGGCGTGATTGCGAAAAATACTGACTTCAAGGCTCCCGCCGCCCAGGTCCACTATGCACCGCGGGGGAGATTCCGGCCCCAGCGCCGCCAGAACGGCCACTCGGCCCAGCCGCGACTCTTCGGGCGAATTGATTACCTCCAGCGCGATTCCCGTCTTCTGCTTTATTTGCCGCACGAACGCTTCGCGGTTCCGTGCCTCGCGGGATGCGCTGGTGGCCACCGCGCGGTAGCGCGTCACTCCGAACTCTTCCATGATCTCCCGGAAGTGGCGGAATGCCTTCACGCCTTTTTTGAAAAGCTCTTCGCTGAAGCGGTGCCGCAGAAAAACGCTTTCGCCCAGCCGGAGCGAATAGCGCTCATTGACCAGCGGCTCGATATCCAACGCGGAATAGGCGCGCGCCACAGCCAGGCGCAGAGCATTGGAGCCCGCGTCGATGGCGGCAATGTGAACGGGCTCGGACATTTCGGAATTTACCGCCAGAGGTGGGCAAGCGCGGCGGAAGGCGTGTACTTCGTCGCGCGAATCCCTAATTGCTCGCCGATTCGCTGGCGCAACTGCTTGTTGACGGCGGAAACGCTGGCTTCTCCGTCAAGTTCGATGAACGAGTGGCGCTTGGCCATGAACTCAAATTCCTTCTTAATCATCGTCTGGTAGCGAATGAACGACCAGTACAGATCGTGCGAAAGCGACATATCTCGTCCCGCTTCCCAGTAACTGATGGCTTGCGCCTTTTTGAATTCTCGCGCAAAAGCAGTTTCCGGCCGGACGTTCAGCCAGAAGGTCAGGTGCGGCCGCAGCGCCATGGCGTAGAGTCCGTTCAGGTAATCGCGGTTAATTCCCCGCACCACGCCCCGCGCCACAAGCGTGAAAATGAAACGGTCCGCGAGCACCATCGTTCCAGAGCGCAGGGCGGGCAACACCCGGTGCTCCACCTGGTCGAAGAAATCCGTCGCGTACATCAGCGCCAGCGTCAGCCGCGTCACCGCGTTTTTTGCCAGGAGTTCATCGATATCTCGCCCCACCAGGTTCGATCGCCGCAACCCGCTCGTCTGCACGGCGAATCCTTCCGACTCCAGCCATTCCTGGAGTAGCGCGATTTGTGTCGAACGTCCCGAACCGTCCATGCCTTCGATGACGATCAGATTCCCGGTGATTTCGCTGGGATCAAATCCGACAAGCGCCTCGCCGTAGAAAAACTGAGCGGCCCCGTCATCGCCGGCCGCGACCGTCTTTGCAGGCGGTGCCGCTGCGCTCGGCGCGGGCGGCGTCTGGGCGGCTTCCGTCGCGGCTGATGGTGCGCTCGGCTTCTCTTTATCTTTTTCCTGATCGGGCATGCTCACTCCGGAGCCGGAATCCCTGGCGCGAAGCGCTTCAAATCAATCTTGGAAGCCACAATGTCCCTCATCTGTTTCTGCAGCTTGTTCACCGGCAAGGTTCCGTCCAAAACGACGAAATTGTCTGAGTCCACCATCCGGTCGTACTCCTCGAGAATCCGCGCCTGGAACAACCGGAAACTTTCCGCGCGGTCGTAGGAAAGCGCCAGATCCATCCCTGCTTCGTAGTATTTCAGCTTTGGTCGCCCGCTCAGGATGCGATGCACGGCGACATCCAGTGGAGCGCGGAAATAAAACGTGATGTCCGGCACCGGAGCGAACCGGTAAAGATTCCTCAGCCACCGCCCGGGGCATCCCCGGGCCGAGTCGCGCGCGAACGCCGTGTAAATATAGCGATCCGCGAGTACCAGGTAGTCGCCCTGCAACAGCGGCATGATCTGCCGCTCGCACCGATCCGCGAAATCGGCCGCATGCAAGAGTGAAAAGGTAGTCGGTGTGAGCAGCCGCCGCTGTTTTCCCCGCCGCGTCGCGGACTTCACCAGAGGCGAAGAGTTCCACTCCGTAAAGTGCAGCCGGTATCCGCCGATTTCCAGCCAGCGTTTCAGCAAGTACAGTTGCGTGCTTTTTCCCGATCCATCCGTGCCCTCGACGACGATGAGCGCGCCGGGGTACGCGCGGCTCGGCACCGGCTTTCCGGGCTGTGGAAGCGTCGATTTGGCCGGTTCTGTCCTCGGCAACTTCTGGACGATGTCCTGATTTTCCATGAGGCTCTTTGCGAGAATTGATCTGGCAACTCAGCCTAAACCCGCATTGTTACAGAATCATTACAACACACCCGCTCGCACCTGGCAAAGTGCGCTAAACGCCGGTTCAGAAGACGGAAAGTTTGATGCGCAGAAATTTTTTCGGGTTCTGCCGGAAGTCTCCGATGAGCAATCGCAAATCTCCCGTGAGCCCGGTCATGCTGTCGTACAGCTTCGGGTCCGAGAAAAGTTTGCCCACCGTCGTCGTGTTCTCGTTCAGTTTGGCGGAGGCGTTTGCCACGTTTTCGGTCGTTTCCCGCAGCTTGGTGTAGAGCGTGTCATCGGTCGCTAGTTTTCCCAAGGTGCCTTTACCGGCGCGAATGTCACCGATCATGGCATTGCCATTCGTCATGGCTTGTTTCGCCTGGTCATAGAGCGAAGGATCGTAGAGCAATTTTCCGATGGTTCCCTTCTGCGAACGCACGTCCGTCAAAATGACGTTCACGTTGTCCAGCCCTTTGTCCACTTTGTTGTACATTTCATCCGAGACCATCAGCTTTCCGATCGTCCCCTGGCCAGCCTGTACATTGGCCAGCATCGCGTCGCCCTTCGCGAGAATGCCGTTCAGATGGTTGTAGGCTTTATCATCGGTCAGAATCTTTCCCAGCGAGCCTTTGCCCTGCTTCACACCGGTGATCAGATCCTGGACGTTTTCCGACAACGCCTGGAGATTGCCGAGCAGATCCGCGCTCCGTTCGACCACTTCCTTCATGGCTTTTTCTTCTGTCCCGGGAACTTCCTGACCGTCTTTCAATGGCACACCGGTGATCCCCAGGCTGATATTGACGTAGCGGTTCCCAAGCAATCCTTCCGTCACCAGGCTCGCCGCGGAATCCGTCAAAATATCTTTTTCGTATTGCTTGCTCACGCGCATCACCACCTCGATATTCCGGTTCTTCTCCCTGACCTTCCCCGGAATTCGTGGGGCCAGGCGGATCGATTCCACGTTTCCGACTTCCACGCCGTCCAGTCGCACCGGCGCGCCGTTCGACAGTCCGGAGACCTCCGGCAAATACGTAATCAAGCGATACTTCGGCCCGATCGTTCCCGCCCCCGTCACGTAGAAAATGCCGGCGGCCAGCACCGAAAGGCCCACCAGCACGAAGAGTCCTACGCGCAGTTCCGTCCAAGTGAGTTGTTTGCGCTGCGCCATTTTTTCGTTCCTCCCTTTCGTTGTCGCCTGCGGACTTTCGACAGCTCAGACCAAAAACCGCTTCAGATAATCATCCTTCGTGCTCGAAAGTTCTTCCTGCCCGCCCTCGAAATAGACTCCGCCATCCCGCAAGACCAGGAATCGCGTTTCCGCCACGCTCGCGCCTCCTGCGGTATGCCCATTGGAAGCGCTGTGTACCACACGCTTTGCGGCTGGGTCGAAGCGAAAATTCGCCAACGCAAATCCATCCTGCAGCCGCTGAGTTGCAAGGAGCGCGGTCACGCCGAAAACGTCGCGCAGCCTCAAAATCAGAGCGATGATCGTTTGGGACGTCACTGGGTCCAACCCCGCGGTTGGAGAATCATAAAGCACAATGGGCGGCTGATTGATGAGCGCCCGCGCGATGGAAACACGCCGCCGCATTCCTCCTGACAGTTCGGAAGGAAATAACTCGACAGTATGTTCCAACTCCACGAACCGCAGCGCCTCCAGCACGCGGGGTTCAATTTCCTGGTCTTTCACTCCGTCTTCGAGCAGCCGGTACGCCACATTGTCCCCGACGGTCATGGAATCAAAAAGTGCGCCCTCTTGGAAAACGAATCCAATGTGCCGGCGAAATTCAAGCAAGTCCCGCTCCTGCATCGAGGAAACTTCTTTGCCAAGTACGCGAACGATTCCCGTAGAGGGGCGCATAAGTCCAGCCGCCAGTTTGAGCGAGAGGGTTTTCCCTGTGCCGGTTTCTCCCAGTAAGACCAGTGTCTCCCGTTCCTGCACCTGAAAGGTGACGCCACGCAAAATGTCGCCTTCCTCGAAGCCGATGCGTACGTTTTCAAATTTGATGGCTGGATTGACGTCAGAACTCGATGGAATGGCGCGCTGCATCGGGTGTGTTCGACATTATAGCGACAATTCCGCCGTCCAGCGGCCAGAAACGCACGCTGCCCGTCCCCGCGGCGTTTGACAAGCATTAGAATCAGAAGAGTTTGTCCGCGAGATACAGGGCCACTTTGGTGAGAAAAGCATCCGCCACAATGATCAGGACGGAAGAAAGGACGGCGGCCTGAGTCGTGGCTCGCCCCACGCCCTGGGTGCCTCCGCGCACCGTCAGACCTTTGTAGCACCCAATCGTCGCGAGGATAAAAGCGAAGAAGAACGGTTTGGTGAAGCCTTGCATCAAGTCAGCAAAATCGAGGGCGTCGATCGCCCGGCGCCAGAACTCTATCGCAGTGAGGCGCAGCGAAAAAACGGAAGCGACGCAACCGCCGATCAACCCGGTGAAATCCGTCATCGCGGTGAGCAAGGGCAGCATGAGAAGAGTTGCAATCACGCGAGGCGCCACCAATTTGCGAATCGGATTCGTGCCCATCGCACGCATCGCGTCGACCTGTTCGGTTACCAGCATCGATCCGAGCTCCGAGGCAATCCCGGTTGCGCATCGGCCGGTCACCAGCAAGCCCGTCAAGGAAGGCCCTAGCTCGCGCACTAGTGCGATGGCCACGACGTCGCCAGTCAGCGAGCTCTGCCCGAAGCGGGTGAATTGCGAACCCGTCTGTAACACCATGACTGCCCCGATAAAAAAACCGGATAGCAAAATGATGGGAAGCGAGCCGGCGCCGATACTGTCCATCTGCTGAAGAATGTCTTGAAGGTAGTACGGCGGTGTGAACAAAGCGTAGAGCGTGCGGCCGCAGAGGAGAGCATATTCCTGCACAGACGCGACTGCGCCTTTCACGGCGTCTACCAGGACCCCAGTGACGGTGATTCGCTCTTCCGCCTTGGCTTCGCGATCCGCGATCTGGAGAGGTGTGTCTGCCACGAGTACCTGTTATGCCAGCCGTTTCGCTGAACTCCTGGAGCACAAAACCATGAATCGGAAGCGTAACTGCGTGCCAGGAAAGCGTCAAGTAAGCAGTCCGCCTGAAATGCGACCTTGAGAGGGTTGGGCGCCGTATGACCGCACCGGCCACACCCACACTGCAGCGCCGAAAGGCTGCGAGTTCGCGGCTCGTTAATTCTATGGCTCGCTTTTGGGGTTACTTGATCCGCAAGCTGGAACTGCTCGCTAGACCGAGACATTACTTTCGAGCATGGGGCGTTACAGAGGATTTGCGGAGGGAGTCCAGTGTGAAGTGTAGCCGGTGTCGGCTTCGGCGCAACTGCGTTCGAACTGGCCTCCGCTAAATCCAAGTGATAGATTCTCGTTGATGTGTGCGATGCCGTTTGGCGGGCGGACGCGGAGTCCCATAAGCGGACACATAGCAGGATTTGGGAGCGACGCTTCGTGCTTGATTTCAACGACTTGCGAATGGTAACCGGCTTGCTTCCTATGTCATCATCATGAGCACCCTATTGCGAGATATTCGTTTCGGCCTCCGAACGCTCGCTCGAAACCCGGCCTTTGCTGCAGTAGCCGTCCTGACGATTGGGATTGGAATCGGCTCCAGCACGACGATCTTTAGTTGGATGCGCTCGATGCTGTTGAATCCCTTGCCCGGCGCCGCACAGGCAGAACGAGTGGTAGCCATCGAGAATATGGCGCCTGACGGCGAGCCGATCACTTCCTCCTTTTTGGATTTCGTGGATTTCCGGGACAACCTGAAACTTGTGAATCTCGTGTCGGCGCGGGACGGGAACGTATTTTCGGTTGGCGAGGCTCCGAACACCGCGAAGGTTTGGGGTGAGATGGTATCGGGCAACTTCTTCGAGATGCTCGGCGTACAGCCTGAAGCCGGACGATTCTTCTCCGGGGCGGAACGCGACGACGCGCAAAACGCCCATGCGGTCGTCGTGATCAGCGATAGCTACTGGAAGAGCCACTACCACTCGGATCGTCTGGCTATCGGATCGACTTTGCGCATAAACCGGACGCCATTCACGATTATCGGCGTGGCTCCCGAAGGCTTCTACGGCTCGCGATCGGGACTCGATTACGAGCTCTGGATGCCGATTACGATGTACGGCCAGTTGACACACACGGGAGTCTGGATGTTGCGCGATCGAAATACCCGCAACTTCATGTTGCTGGGGCGGCTGGCGCCTGGCGTAACTCAGCAGCAGGCTCGTGGAGAAGTCCAAGCGCTTGCCATTCGAATGGCGCTAGCCGACCCAGACTCGAATCAAGGGATTGGCGCTACCGTCCTGCCGGTTTGGCAATCGCATTTCGGTCCGCAGGCGATCCTGCTCACGCCCATTACGATCCTGATGGGAGCCAGCGGCGTCCTGCTTCTGATCGTTTGCGCGAATCTGGCGAATCTGCTGCTCGCCCGCGCGACCGGCCGGCAAAAGGAGTTCAGCGTGCGCCTGGCTCTGGGCGCGCGGCCCGCGCGATTGGCGCAGCAGCTTCTCACCGAGACATTACTCCTGACGACGGCCGGCTCGGTCTGCGGCTTGATGCTCGCCAGCGGGCTAGGCGGCGCCCTACGCTGGCTTCTTCCGGCGGTCGCGAGGCCGACCATGCTGCAGCCTCCGCTCGACGGGCAAGTCCTTGCGTTTACAGCCGGCCTGGCGTTCCTCGTCGCCCTGCTCGCCGGGCTCGTTCCTGCTGTGCAGGCGGCCGGTGCCAATATCAACGAGGCGCTGAAGCAAGGCGGCCGTAGCGCAACTTCGGGGGTTCAGTCGCAGCGCATGCGAGGGTTGCTGGTGGTTTCCGAAGTCGCGCTCGCGGTGATCGCTCTGGTGGGCGCAGGACTATTTGTCCGAAGCTTCCAGACGGCGCGCTCGATTGATCCCGGCTTCACTCCCGGAGGTGTGGCGCTTGCACATCTCGATTTTTCCACGGCAGGTTACACCGCGCAGCAAGCCGACAGTTTCTGCCGGCGTCTTCGCGGGCGGCTCGAGCGGCAGCCCGGAGTGACCGCGGTGAGTTACGACGATTCCCCGCCCTTGGGATTCAACGGTGGAAACTGGGAGACGCTGGAGGTGGAAGGTTACGTGCCCGGGCAGAACGAGAACATGAAAATTTACCGGGACCTGGTTTCGCCGGGCTACTTTGCCACGATGAAGATTCCAGTGTTGGAAGGGCGCGATTTCGATTTGCGCGACGACGCCACTTCCCAGAAAGTGATGATCGTCAACCAGGAATTCGTGCGGCGCTTTCTAGCCCATCGCAGCGTGATCGGACGCAAGGTGCATGGATGGGGCGAATGGTTCACGATCATCGGCGTCGCGAAGAACAGCAAATATCATCGAGTCACGGAAAGTCCCCAGCCTTACTTCTACATTCCGATCCGTCAGATCTACCGGCCGGAATATGGCCTGACCTTCAACGTGCGCACTTCCGGATCGATTAATGAAGCTATTTCTGGATTACTTCGCGAAGCAGCCGCCATTGATCCCGCGCTCACGATGTTCAATGCGGAGCCGATGACCGAGTACGTTGCGGCGTCGCTTTTCGGCGCGAAGATTGCAGCAAGCCTTTTAAGCGCTCTCAGTGGACTGGGCTTGTTACTGGCGGCCGTCGGGCTGTACAGCGTGATGGCCTATTCCGTCGCGCAGCGAACCAGCGAGATCGGGATTCGCGTAACGCTGGGCGCGCAGCCGCGGGATATCATGCGCCTGGTGGTCCGGCAGGGCATCGCGTTTGCTTCGGCGGGGCTGCTGGTTGGATCGCTGGCTGCGGCCGCGCTCGCGCGCGTCGTCTCGGCGATGCTGGTTGGCGTAAGCCCCGCGGATCCACTGGTATTCGCTGTTGCAAGTCTGTTCACGCTGCTGGTCACCCTGGCATCGGCAGCGCTTCCCGCTTGGCGCGCGTTACGCGTGGACCCGGCGGTGGCGTTGCGCTGGCAATAAGTATTGACCGCGGAAGCCGCGATTACCTACCAAGCTTGGAACGCCCGGATCGAAATCCGTCGAAACTCGCAGGTGCACCGGCGGCCGCAGAATGAGCGGAACAGGTTAGATCACTTTTGGAATTCGAAAACCAAGGCGAATTGTCAGGAATACGACCTATTCAAGATCGGGCGGAGTTACTTTGGCAATCCAGGCGTCGTAGTCGGATGTGAAGCCCGCTTTTTGCTGTAGCGCATGAACCTGGCGCTCCACGGCCGCGATCTGGTCTTCGGAAAGCTGGGGAATCACTTCAATCTGCTTCCCAATCGTATCCATGGCGCTTGCGACTTGCTGTTCAGCACCACCCGCAGCGCCGGAAGCTCCATCGTCGCTCCTCATGTAATCTATCACGCGCTTGGTCACTTTCTGACTGTGCACAAGTGACACTCGGATGTTGCCTTGTCCTGTGACGACGTTTCCGACTCCGAACACGCGCGGCATCGCACTGTAGCAAGGCACGTCCTTGCCCGCGAACGTGTAGTATTCGCCGTTCATGTTGATCCCGGGAAGTTTCTCCGGCACCGAGCCGATCGAAGAAACGACCAGCGGCGCGCGCAGCTCTTGTTCCGAGCCAGGGATCGGATCAGCCTTGCGGCCCTCGATTTTGGTTTCAACCACCTTTAGTCCCACAAGGCGCCCATTTTCCACGACGATCCCGGTCGTCAGCCTGCGATCCTGGACGCGAAACAGATATTTGTCGCGCGCCAGGCGCAGCATTTTCTGCCGAACCATCTCCGTCTTTGCGATTTGCTCCGGGGTCGCGTTGTCAGGTGGCTGCGCCAATGGCATGTCTTGTTCACGGCGCCGATAAATCAAAAGGCAGCCCTTCACGCCCAACTCTTCCGGCTTTATGCCGTGCGCTTTGCACACTTCCGGAATCCCTTTTTCCAGCTCATGCATGCCGGCCTGAATGCCGCGAGCCTTTAGAGCACGTTCGTAGTTCTCCAACTGGAAAACTTTAACCACGTCAAGCGAGGCAAGCCCGCCGCCTACCACCACGGCTTCGTCGGGCGTTTCATACCGCGGTCCGGTATAGTCCTTTTCGTTCTTGTGGTTGTACCAGTAAATAAAAGGATTCTGGTAAACGAGACCTTTGCCGACATACTGCTCTGCTTCCGGCACGCCCAACTCCCGGTCCCGCCAGGCGCCATTGGCGAGAATCACCGCCGAAAAGCCCCACTCGAAAAGCTGAGGGAGACTAAAATCCCGGCCCAGTTTGGTGGAGGGGATGAAATACACATTCGGCTTCTTCATGCGCGCGTCGATTCGGCCGTATTCCTGTTTGCGCTGCTCGACGTGCCAACGCGGCAGGCCGTCTTCGATCTTGCCGTACGGCCGCGTGTTCTGCTCGAACACGGCGACTCGAATTCCGCTATCCGCCAGAATTTCCGCCGCCACCGAGCCAGAAATCGCGCCGCCAATCACCGCCACGAAATGATGCCCAGGATTCGTCATAGAAATGCCACCCCGCGTATTGGAGCGCGATTGTATAACGCAAACCCTACAATGTGTCCACAATCCCCGAGGGCTTCCAGGGCTGTTTGTAAAGCTCGTGGCTGGTAACGGGTCATTGGACAGGTAGTCTTCACGGAGGTCCTGGCCAGGAAACAGCTGACGACGAACCCGTAGAATCTTTGTATTTACAGCTTGACTCTCGCGTTACGGCAGAGTTTAACCTGCATCTCACTGGCAAGGTGGGAGGGCGCCATGCTTCGAATCAGCGAGTTTGCGCGTGCGGGGAAAGTCACCATCCGTGCGCTGCGATTCTATGACGAAGTTGGATTGCTTTCGCCAGCGCACGTAGTTCCGGAAAACGGCTACCGGCGGTATTCTCCGGCACAATTTGCGCAGTTGAATCAGATTCAGGCCTTCAAAGATATGGGCTTTTCGCTTCAGGAGATTCGCGAACTCCTGCAAAAGCGTCTCGCCCCGCCGGAATTACGCGCCATCCTGGAGGAGCGCCGCGAAGTACTCAGGAAGCGCCTGCGCGACGATGCCGACCGGCTGGAACGAATTGAGGCTCGCTTGAGCGGCATCTCAAGTGAGTGCCCTCAATCACCCTTGGTCATCATGCTGCGGGAAACGCCGCGGCAGCTAGTGGTTTCGCTTCGCGAGAAATTACAAAGCTACAGTCAAGTAGATGAACTATTCACCACACTCGAACGGCGCGTGGATCCGCAAGCACTCTGCGATCACCGTGGAGCGATTTTTCACCGTTGCCTCGCAGGAGACGGTGAGATCGATTGTGAAGCCATCCGATTCCTGAAATATCCCGTTTCCGCGATTCAAGGACTGAAGGTGTATGAGTCTCAGCGCACGCAGGTCGCATTTACCTACCATTACGGCTCGGAGGACTCCATCGGCACTACCTATCAATCGATGACCGGATGGATTGCGGGCCAGGGCTATCGCCTTTCCGGGGCAAAACGGGAGATTTACTGGGAGGCTCCGCAAACTAAGGGCGAAATCAGCGATCTTACTGAAATTCAATTCCCTGTTACGCGAGTGCGTGGCGCAGCACGAAGCGGGCAGCGGAGGGCATCCCAGAGGAGTTCGGCTGTGTAGCCCCGCCTTGCAGCGATCATACAAGTGAGATTGGTTCAAAGAGGTTTCTCGATGAAAACCTTGTGGGCGGCAGCGCGTTTGGCTCTGGTCGGAGCAGTGCCTGTAGCAAGGAGAATTGATCATCAAGAGGAGAATCAGAAGATGAACACCACCGAAACTGCAGTCAAATTCATAAAATCCGAGACGCTGCCGCCGTCACCCGGCTACTCCCAGGCAGCGACGGTTGGGAGCGGGCGACTGATCTATGTTGCCGGTCAAGTAGCCATGGATCCCTCCGGGAAACTCGTGGGGCCGGGAGATTTCCGCGCTCAGGCAGAACAGATCTTCGAAAACCTGAAAGCGACGCTCGCGGCAAGCGGGGCAACCTTCGAAAACGTTGTGAAACTGAACAGCTATTTCATCGACATCAAGCAAGTGCCCGTCTTTCGCGAGGTCCGCGACAAATACATCAACGCGGCCCATCCTCCTGCGAGCACAGCGGTGGAGGTGCGCCGCCTGGTCCGCGAAGAGTGGTTGCTTGAAGTGGAAGCTATTGCCGTCGTCCCGGAATAATGGCTACGCCCCGGTCTCGGCAGCCGCAACACGAACTCTGCTCGGCGACTCGTAAGCTCGCATTGAATCAGTCGCCGAAATTCCTAGCAGGTAGTTACGAAGGATTATCCAGGCAAAGCCGTTGTAATCCCGGATTGCCGATGTACTCAAATCAGTGCAACTCGCAGGGCCAGAGAGCACAATTTTCCAGTTCTAGTACGCCGCGCTCTGCGGTGTTGGCCAGCGCACCATCCGATAAGTCCATCCATGTCATAGCCTTCCAAAAAGGCTCCCAGTTGGCACAGCGGTTGCGCTTAGTACAGTGCCGTTTCCAATTAGCGGAAGGACAACCCGGGGTTCGTAAACGCCAGCCGAGGAGGCCGCTTATGCAGCTCACGAGGTCAGACCTGACAACGAGTGAAAACACCCTGCGAGAATCGGGAATCGAAAACCAGACTTTGCTGACTGACGAATATACGGAAGAAAAAGCTCTGGAGAATCGCATCCGAAACCTGGACAAGTTTGTCGATAGCGCGTATGCAACACTGCAGCGGGAGTCAATGCCGGGTGAACCTCATCGATTGGATCTCGCAAATGACCTGCGGGTGAAAATCCAAGCTAGCCGCAATCTGTTCCGAGTGGCGAAGCTCCTCAGCGAACCTGCGCGCGAAAGCATGTTTTCGAAAGTGCACGATTCCCTGGACGACCTGGAGGAGACCGTTGCGTCGGAGTTGAGCGTCACAATGAATGACCGCGGCTAGCCCGGATTTCTCACCAGATGTGGATGGATGCTCAAGAGAGGGTCAAGGGAGCTTGTTTTTATTGCGCGAGACAGGGGCAGCAGGTCGCTGTTGATTTTTCAGCGTGAATAGCGGGTCCGGTTGACGAGGGGGTTG
>DATGED010000075.1:0-4574 GCA_035310525.1 Candidatus Acidiferrum sp.
GACCATGGGCTACTGCATGGAAGAAGCCGCGAAGCGCAAGATTTCTTTTTTCGTCTTGGATCGCCCCAATCCCATGGGTGGAGAGATTGTCGAAGGCCCGATGCTCGATCCCGACAAGACGAGTTTTGTGGCGTATTTTCCGTTGCCGGTGCGTTATGGACTGACCATCGGGGAGCTGGCGCAGTTTTTCAACGTGGAGAACCATATTGGGGCCGACCTTCACGTGATTGCGATGCGGAATTGGCACCGCAACTATTTTTTTGAAAGCACCGGCATCAAGTGGATTCCTCCTTCCCCGGCCCTTCGCACTGCAAAGGGTTCGGTGCTCTATCCGGGGATTGAAATCCTGCAGAATTCCGGTGTTTCGGTAGGCCGCGGCACGCAGACACCATTCGAGCAGTTCGGCGCGCCGTGGATGAACGGCGAGCAAGTCGCTGCGGCGCTGAATGAGCGCCACCTTCCTGGCCTGCGCTTTACTCCAAAGGACTTCATTCCGATCGGCGGCCCGCACAGCGGCGAGCGTTGCGGAGGCGTCTCCATTCTCGTTACGGACCGTTTCACGGCACGCACCATGCGTCTAGGGCTGGAAATCGCGGAGATTCTCCAGAGGCTTTATCCCAAGGATTTTGATACGGACAAACTCATTGGCCTCGTGGGCAACGCGGATACGGTTCAACAAGTCAAGGATGGCGTGACGCCTGAGAAAATCGTTGCAGGCTGGTCGGACGCGCTCAAGACTTTCGATCAAGCGCGCCGCAAATATTTTCTCTACAGATAAGATTGAGCTAATTCACGATGCGAAGTAAATTCGCGATACTTTCTCTTGTCACCGCTTCGACCATTTTCCTGCTTCTTTGTGCTTGTTCAAAGAAACCGGAGCAGCACCTGGTTCCTGCGGGCTCACCGATAGCCGATTCAATTCAGTTCGAGTACGCCGTCTATATGTTGCCGATTCATGCCAAGAATCCGTCTGTGGCGCTTCAAGAGCTGCTGGCGAAGAAATACGCCAGTTTGAAACTGGTTGCCGAGATGCCAAATGCTCCCCGGGAGATGGTTCTGAGTGCCCGCCTGCAGAAGCATGTGCAGAAAGAATACGCGCCGCCGGATATGGAATCTCTTCTGCACTCCGGGTATGGTCTCAGTCCAGAGCAAGCTCAGGCGCTACAGAAATCAGAAGAGGCCTTCATTTTGAGGTTTTCTCACCCAAAGGAAAATGTTTGGACGGGGCTGCGCAATGCCAATGCACTCGTCGAAGAAATTGCACGCAAGACAAACGGTTTGGTGTGGGACGATGAGACGCGGGAAGTCTTCACTCTCGATGCCTGGCATGGGAAAAGATTAAAGCCTTGGTCGGGGGATGTGCCCGACATTTCGAGCCAAACAGTCGTCCAAACATACAAAAAGGACGAATTAGTTCGCGCAATTACGCTGGGGATGAAGAAAGTGGGACTGCCGGACGTTGTTATGGACGACTTCCCCTGGTCTTTAGAAGACCAAGTAGGAAATCTCATCAGTCTCTTTTGTCAATCCATGGCGGAAGGCGCAGTCTTCAAGGAGTCGGGTAAGTTCAGCCTGAGACTATCGGAGATCAAGAATTCCGAGATGCGTGACGCTCAATCGAAGTCGCTCAAAGGAAACTCCGCAGGGGTGGCCCACCTGCTCCTGAACCCGGGTGTATGGGAGGAAGGCGATCCAAAGAATCGGCTGATCCAACTCACGGCTGACAGATATGTGGGAAACGACGTACCTGCCAAGCAGGACCGAATGCTTAACTGTTTCTTCGGGTGGGAAGACAAAGTCACAACTGTTGAGCACAATAAAGAAGTACTTGAGGAAAGTCGCAGGGAAACAGCTAAATTACCGCAGCTCCAGAAGGACTTCAACGCCGGACTACAGCCGGGCGAATTCATTCTGGTCAAGGCGCCATTCAAAACACCGGACGGTGGTAACGAGTGGATGTGGGTCGAGGTCACTTTCTGGAAAGGGAACCTCATCAGAGGGACTCTTCAAAATGAGCCCTACAAAATCCCGGATCTGCATGGCGGACAGGTTGTCGAGGTTTGGCAAGGGGACGTCTTTGACTATATCCGGCAGTATCCCGACAATCAGCGAGAGGGAAACACAACGGGAGAGATTATTCGCAAGATGGAAGAGAAGCAAGCCAGTTCCACTGCGAGCCGCAAACAAACTGCTTCGCAAGCTGGAACGACTGACTGTAGTCCTGACTGAGTATTGAGGATGTGATAGATTGCTGGCATGCGAATTGTTTCGCTGCTGCCGTCGGCCACGGAGATTCTTTTTGCCCTGGGCCTGGATCGTGAAGTCGTTGGCGTGAGCCACGAATGCGACTTTCCGCCGCAGGCGCGCACCAAGCCGGTGGTTATTCATTCGCGGTTGCCGCACGGTGCTTCTCCAGCCGAAATCGATCGATTGGTTCGCGAATATGTCTCGCGCGGCGAGAGTTTGTACGCCGTGGACGCGCAGAAGCTGGAAGAACTCCATCCCGATTTAATCGTCACGCAGGATTTGTGTCACGTTTGTGCCGCATCCCCGGATGACCTCGCAACAGCGCTCACACGTTTTGACCGGCGCCCCGAGGTGCTATGCCTCAATCCACAGGATTTGGGCGACGTGTGGCGTGACATTCTGCTCGTGGGCGAGGCGACTTGCCGCGGCGCGCAAGCGGAGCGGCTTGTAGAGGAAATCGGCCAGCGACAGGGCGCTTTGGAGCAGCAGTTGGATACATCGGCGAGGCGTCCGCGTGTGGCGTTTCTGGAATGGCTTGAACCCATTTATGTTGGCGGCCACTGGGTTCCGGAGATGATTCACTGCGCCGGCGGGGAAGACGCCCTTGGAAGTGTGGGTAAGGCGTCGTTTCGAGTTCCTTTGCAGGAGGTTGTCGAAGCCGAACCGGACATTCTGTTGATCGCTCCCTGCGGGTATTCGGCACGGCAGGCGCGCGACGAATACGAGTCGCTCGAACTGCCTGGTCAGTGGAATGCGATTCCCGCGGTGCGAAACAATTGCGTTTATGCCCTCGAAGCGAACAGCTATTTTTCGCGCCCGGGGCCGCGGCTTGTGACCGGCATGGAGATTTTGGCAAAAGTCATCCAGCCGTCGGTCACGGTCTCTGCGGAGGCGGAATCGGCTATTCTTCGCATTGGAGCTGCGACCCGCGCGGCTTCTGTATAGCTCTTCTACTCGCATCAAATTCCTCGGGTGCATCCATTAAGCTGAGATCCTTCGGCCCGCGAACTGCGCGGCCCTCAGGATGACAACATATGGCCCCGAAGTGGCCGCACGAAACGGGGTTGAGTGTGGGCTCAGGACACCTGAACTTCGGAACAGTTGACAATTTCCATTGCATATATAAGAATCCTATATGTAAGGGGGCAACGTATGATTGGTTCGGGAATTAAGCGGGGCACGGCGGAGTTGGCGGTGCTCAGTGTTCTGCAAGACGGCCCGCTGCACGGCTATGAGCTGGCAAGGCGCATCGAGCAGCAAACGAACGGCGCGCTGCGGTTCACGCTGGCGGCGCTCTATCCGATGCTTTACCGCATGGAGCAGCAGCGGTGGATTCGCGGAAGCTGGGAAACGAGCGCGAATGGCCGCAAACGCCGCTGTTATCGCTTGACGCCGGCAGGGAAGAAGAAGCTCTCGCCACTACAGCGCGAGTGGGCGGAACTGTTCGACGCGCTCCAGCGGCTCACGAAGGCTGCCCATGCATAATTGGGAAGAACTCGTTCGGCAGCGCCTCGCGGGCCTGGACCTTGATGCAGCCGAGAAGGAAGAAGTCCAGGCCGAAGTCGCCGCGCACCTGGAAGAATCGTACGAAGCCTTGCTCAAAGAAGGTGTAACGGAGCCGGCCGCAGTTCAGCGCGCGCTCTCCCAAGTTACAAACTGGCGAGATTTGCAGAGGAGAATCTTCATTGCAAAGAGGAAGGGACACTTCATGAAGAAACGCGTTTATCAGCTATGGATTCCAGGATTCCTCACGCTCATCCTTTCCGTAGTTCTTCAGATGATGCTTCAGAGACTTGGATTCCGGGTCCGTATCGTCGGGAGCGGTCCGAACGCCATTCTTTTTTATGTTCCGTGGCTCGCTGGGCTTCCTTTCTTCGGGGCTCTGGGAGCCTACCTATCCTCTCGAGCCGGTGGTTCTCGGGGAACGATGGTGCTTGCCAGTGTCTTTCCTGTGCTCGCACTTGCTGGCGCGTTCCTCCTCTTGTTTCCGATAGACGTGGTCGTGAAATGGATCATCGGAAGCAAAGTCGATAGCTTTGCGATTGTGGCAACTACCATTCTGAGGGATGGAACTGGCTGGCTCTTGCTTCCGGGCGCCTCACTTTTGGCGGGCGGATTACTCGGTCAACTTTTGCTTAGCCGAGGACCATCATCACAACACACGGCCATCGGTAGCGAGACAACTCATGCCTGACTGGCAAGAACTCGTGCGCGAGCGACTCTCAGGCCTTGCGCTTGACACTGCAAAGAGAGACGAGGTCCACGCGGAACTTGCGTCGCACCTGGAGGAATCGTACGAAGCGCTGCGAACAAAAGGTCTACCGGAA
>DATGED010000076.1:0-22135 GCA_035310525.1 Candidatus Acidiferrum sp.
GCCCTGCAGGGCACCTAAATCCGTTTCCGACCGTAGTCACGCAACAGTCGCGTGAACTTGCCCCAAAAAACAAAAAAGCGACGCTCCGGAACTCGGAGCATCGCTTTAATCTCTCTTTCGCCCTTGTTTCGTAACAGTCTGGAAAACCGTGCCCCTTTTTTATTGCGCGAGATGCGGAGCGATGGAGGCTAGCTGCCGCCGAGATATTCGACGTGGCAATAGGTGCCGAGGCGAACGTTGTAGGCAAGATACCAGCCATCGTGGTCGGGATCGTCGTAGATCACGACCTGGTCGCGGTCCCAATCCCAATCGTTGCAGTAGGAATAGTCATACGGTGCGACGCTGAAATAGAAGCCGCCGAACCAGAAGCGTTCACGATTGCCGCCGGAGATGCGCCAGACGTGACCGCGGCCAATGCCGCCGGTGAAACGGCCATGCTCCCAAACACGATCGAGATGATAGTGGGCATCATCGCGGCCGGAATCGTGGCCGACCCAAGTGTCATTGTGGTGAACGTGAGGAGCGTCGGGATGATCCCGTTTATCGGAATACCTCGGGGATTGCTGCGCGTCGCGATGATCGTCCTGCCTGGAGTGATCCTCCTGCCGGGCGGGAGGAGGACCATGGGAAGGAATGTGTCCTCTACCGACATCCTTGGCCGGTTTGCCTTGATGCTGTTGCCCGCCATGATCTCTGTCCTGCGCGAGAGCAGGAACAGAACAAAGCAGGAACAGTGCAAGAACTGCGAGAAGTGATTTCATGCGAGCCTCCGAAAGAGAATTCAAACCTTCATCTCATGCCGAGGCCGGGACTTTTGCTGAAACGTGATTGCCGGGCCCGTGGTGCTCACAACCGATAAAACCCGGATACACAAGCGAAGTTGCGATGGCGAGAGCTTCGCGAGGCGATACCAGCCGGAGCGAAGCGACGCTGAGGATTAGACGCCTGGCGGCGACAAAAGGGTGCGGTCTATAAACCTTTCGAAGCGCGGAAGGCGCGAACGACGGCGGCGACGTCGCGCTGATCAACGTCAACCTGGGCATTGAGATTGCGCATGTCGGGGGCCGAGATTTTTCCAGCGAGATCAGCGAGGACTGCGCGGAGCTGAGGGAATTTTTCGAGCGCAGAGCGACGAACGATAGGGACGGCATCATAAGGCGGAAAGTAGCGGCGATCGTCATCGAGAGCGACGAGATGGAGAGAGTCGATGAGGCCGTCGGTGGAATTGCCGGCGACGATATCGACCTTGTGATCGACGAGAGCGCGATAGAGAAGGCCGAGATCCATGGCGTTGGGAGGAGCGGCAAAGTGGAGACCGTAACGTTCGCTCCAGCCGCGGAAACCGTCGGGGCGTTCGAGAAATTCGTAACCGACGCCGACGCGCCACTTTGGGGCGATGGGAGCGAGGTCGGACATGGAGCGGAGATGGAGGCGCAGTGCGTCGTCGCCGCGAATGACCATGGCGAAGGTGTTTTCGAAGCCGAGAGGCTCGGTGAGCTCGAGGCTGAAGCGCTGGGCGTATTGATTCTTGACGCGAGCGTAGATGGTGGCGGGCGTGTCGGAGGGCGACGGGGATTCGTTGAGGACGGCGGTGAGAGCGGTGCCGGTGTACTCGACGTAAAGATCGAGATCGCCGGAGAGAAGAGCTTTCTGGACGAGGAGAGTGCCGCCGAGATTGGCCTTGCGGACGACGGGAATGCCGGTGCGCGCCTCGATGTGCTGGGCGAGGAGCTCAGCGAGAATGACTTGTTCGGTGAAAAATTTCGAGCCGATGGTGAGGTGAGGTTGCGCGGGCTTACGGCAAGCAGAGGTGAGGCAGAGAAGATTGAGGAAGCAAATGAAGTAGAGGATTCGGAAAGAGCTGCGACGCATGCTCAGGCTACCTTCAGGCGTCGTTCGAGGAGGCCGAGAAATAGATCGGCGAGAAGGGCAAGAAGTGCGGCAGGAATGGCGCCGGCAAGAATGACGGCGTCGCTGACCATGGCGACTCCGCGGAAAATGAAAGTGCCGAGGCCGCCCGCGCCGATAGCGGCGGCAATGGTGGCTACGCCGATGGTAATGACGGTGGCCGTTCGAATGCCGGCAAGAATGATACTGAGAGCCAACGGAAAGCGAACGCGAAGGAGTATTTGAGAGTTCGTCATGCCCATGGCTTCGGCGGCTTCGAGGATGGCAGGGTCGATGCCAGTGAGGCCGACGTAAGTGTTACGGAGAATGGGGAGAAGAGCATAAAGGACAAGAGCGACGATGGCAGTGCGGCGGCCGATGCCGCCAATGAAGGGGATGGGGATGAGGAATCCGAAAAGAGCGAGGCTGGGAATGGTTTGAAAAACGCTGGCGATGCCCAGGACGATGGAGCGGAGATGGCGATGTTGGACGATGAGCATACCGAGGGGAACGGCGATGGCAATGGCGAGGGCCATGGAGATGAGGACGAGAGTGAGGTGATCGAGAGTTGCGTCGAGAATTTCGGAGCGATGCGAGAGGAAGAAGATCCAAGTGGTCATGGGGAGACTCCCTTGGATAAGGGAAGAGACAGAGAAGCGGTGAAGGCGAGGACCTCGGGATGATCGAGAGTAAGAAAATCCCGCGGAGAGGCCAGGGCGATTAGGCGGCCCGATTCGAGGAGTGCGATGCGCGAGCCGAGAAGGAGGGCTTCGCGGATGTCATGAGTAACAAAGACGATGGTTTTGTTCAGACGGCGGGAGAGGGCGCTGAATTCGCGCTGAAGCTCGGTACGGGTGACGGGATCGAGGGCGGCGAAAGGTTCGTCCATAAGAAGAATGGGCGGGTCAGCGGCGAGGGCGCGCGCGACGCCGACGCGCTGGCGCTGGCCACCGGAGAGTTCGCGGGGACGGCGGTTGGAAAACCCGGCGGGGTCGAGCCCCACTAACTGCAGCAGCTCCGCGACGCGGGAGGTGATGCGGGCAGAATCCCAGTTTTCGAGAGTGGGGACGAGGCCAACGTTTTCCGCAACCGTAAAATGGGGGAAAAGGCCTGATTCTTGAATGACGTAGCCGATGGAGCGGCGGAGGCGAATGGGGTTGGAAGTGGTAGTGGGACGGCCATCGACAAGAACCTCACCTTGCGAGGGGAGCAACAAACGATTGATGAGCTTCAGGAGGGTAGTCTTGCCGCTGCCACTGCGGCCGAGCAGGACAAGGGTTTCGCCGCGGGAGACGATCAAAGAAAGATTAGAGACGATGGGGCTGCGAGGAATATCGTTTATGTGATAGCTGACACCTCGAAACTCGATAGGAAAATCCGAAGTCGGAGCGCTATTCGCATTCATTTCGATTGACAGCCTCAAGCCACAGGAGGATCATCGTACCCCACTCAGCCTCCCCGGCGCCGAATTTTGGCGCATCCTTCTCGTGGACGCCGCATCAAAACAAGGGGGGAAGCCGCCATGGGAGCCACCGCCGCAGTCCGCATTCGCCACGACCTCCACGCCCGTTTGCTCGAAGCACGCACGCGAACCGATGAATTGTTTCGCATGGTGCGTCAAGAGGCCATTTACGACAGGCCCATACCCGAGCGGCACCGAATCATTTTTTACCTGGGACATGTGGAAGCATTCGACTGGAATCTGCTGGCGCATCGAGCGTTTGGGTTGAAGTCTGTCCAGAGGACGTTTGATGATCTTTTTGCGTTTGGCATTGATCCAGTCGGGGGAGGATTGCCGAGCGATGGCCCAGGCGATTGGCCGACGCGTGAGGAGGTGGACAGCTACAACCAGCGGTTGAGAGAGGAGCTGGACCTGGCCATCGAGCGAGCCCTGGCACGGCCTGAGGAGGGGCACCCCCACCTGATTTCCATGCTGGAAGTGGCCATCGAGCACCGCCTGATGCATGCCGAAACGCTCGGGTACATGCTGCACAGGCTGCCGACCGCGCGAAAGATTCGAGGGCCCGTCGCGCAGGCATCCTGGACCCAAAGATTCAAGTCTGCGCTGGTGGAGATACCGGCGGGGCGAGTAACGCTGGGGCTGGAACGAAAGACGGGCGATGAATTCGGCTGGGACAACGAACTGGATGCGCATACCGTGGACGTTGAGGGATTCGCAATCGAGAGCGGGAACGTTACAAACCAGGATTTTTTGCGGTTTATCCAAGGCGGAGGCTACGAAAATCCCGCGCTCTGGAGCGCGGAAGCGTGGGAATGGAAGGAAAAAGAGGAAGTCCGGCACCCGGCATTCTGGAGGCGCGACGGAAACCTATGGATGTATAGGGCGATGTTCGGAGAGATACGGCTGCCCATGGAATGGCCCGTGTATGTGAGCCACGCGGAAGCGACGGCTTACGCAAAGTGGCTCGGGCGAGCGCTGCCGAGCGAAGCACAATTTCACCGGGCGGCGTATGGAACACGAGGGGGCCGGTCCGAGCGAAGTTTTCCATGGGGAGAAGACGCGCCGAGCGCGTGCCACGGAAATTTTGATTTTCGTGAGTGGGAGCCTTCGCCAGCGGGGGGGCATCCAGAAGGGACGAGCGATTTCGGGATTCACGATCTGGTGGGCAATGGCTGGGAGTGGACCCGGACGCCGTTCGGGCCGTTCCCTGGATTCGCGCCGATGCCCTTTTATCCAGGATATTCGGCGAATTTCTTCGATGGGAAACACTATGTGATGAAAGGAGGGTCGCCGCGAACGGCTGCGTGCATGTTGCGGCGATCTTTCCGAAACTGGTTCCAGCCGCATTATCCGCACGTCTACGCGACATTCCGCTGCGTAGAGGATTAGCAAGCAAGAGAAGTCCGGACCTTGGGAGCCGACATGCCGACGCAAATCCTTGCTTTGAGCCACGTGTCCGAGTTTGCGGCCGACGTACGCGAAGGCCTGACGAAAAGCGGACAAAGAGAATTGCCGTCAAAATATTTGTATGACGAAGTGGGATCAGCCCTGTTTGAGGCGATATGCGTGCTGCCGGAGTATGGGCTGACGCGGGCGGATGCCCGCCTGCTGGAGAAGCACGCGCGCGCGATCGTCGGACTGCTGCCATCGCCGGTGCATGTTGCGGAACTCGGAAGCGGGAGCGGAAAAAAGACACGATGGATTCTGGAAGCACTTTCGAGGCGGCAGGAGACTTTTTACTACCCGATCGAAATTTCGCCTTCCGCGCTGGCGGCCTGCGAAAAAGAGCTTGGGCAGATCGATATGGTGAGCATCGTCGGGTACGAGCAGCCCTACCTGGAAGGATTGCGAACGGTGGCAGATGGGCGCGCCGATGGGGATCACCTGCTGGTGCTCTTTCTGGGAAGCACGATCGGGAATTTTGACAGGAATGCAGGCGAAGACTTTCTGAGGAGCGTGCGCGGCATTTTGCGCGATGGCGACGCATTACTGCTGGGGACGGACCTGGAAAAGAACGTCGAAGAACAGTTGCTGGCATATGACGATCCGGCGGGAGTAACGGCGGCATTCAATCTGAATCTGCTCGCGAGGATCAATCGCGAACTGCGGGCGGACTTCGATCTGGCGAATTTCCGTCACGAGGCTTGCTGGAACGTCACGGAACGGCGGATTGAAATGCATTTGCGGTCAACTTGCCGGCAGCGCGTGGAGATTCCCGCGGCGGGACTGCGTGTGACGTTGGATGAAGATGAAACAATCTGGACGGAGAGCTCGCACAAATACCGGATTGGAGAAGCGACGGAAATGGCGGAGCGGACAGGATTTCGCTGCGGAGGCGAGTGGGTCGATGATGAGTGGCCCTTCGCGCAGAATCTTCTCTTTGCAGTTTGAGGCAGCTTGGATGGACGAACAGCTGGATGGCCGCGTTATTGGGCCCCTGAATCGGCGGCGTGCCCAGAAACAACCTCGAGAACCAGGACCCAATCGGTCGCACCAGCTGCGTTTCTTCCGGGAGTCGTAAAATGTGCGAGTCCGCGATTGGGGAGAGGGCTCTGCGAAATCAGTTTGTAATTTCCTGAAGCGGGATCAAACCAGCGCGCACGCACAGAGCCGCCCAGCAACGCAGAATCGATATCGAAACAGGGCGCATGAGATGGGGTGTTACGGTATTCGTTTTCCGCGCCAAAGATAGCACAAAATGCACGAGGGCCAACGCGGGCAGTGTTGAGATTCAACCGACGGATTCTAGAAGGATTCGATACGCCAGACGAGGCGAGCGAACCAGGGATCCTTCTCCGTTAATGGGGGATGCCACAGAGCGAGAATCTGAGAGCCCTGGTAGACGCGCTCAAAACCTTCCTCGGATTCGGAGACCGTCTCAATCGGAGCAATCCAGAAATCCTTGGCACCGGGTGCGTGAAGCGCGATGCGGACACGCTGCCAGCCATCCTCGATATGGAGCAACGGGCCGCGCAAGACCCCGCTGAAACGGAGATTTTGCGGACCTTTTGGCGTTTCAAAAAAACGGTCTGGCTCGGCGGGAGCGAGGAAGTTGATAACCGATTCGATGCCGACGGCGAGTGGATTCGGGAGAGGCTGATCGAGCTTAAGGCCGATTTCGCAGGCGACTTCGCAACCGTTGGGGGCGGGGCCGAACGTAAAGCGTTTCGCGAGGGACAGCCGCGGGGCGGTAGCGCCACCCTTCGCGCCAACACTGAGAACCTCCTGGCGAATGAGCTGGGCGTCATCTGCGGATGATGATTTGACGTGATAAGCGCCGCCCGCGAAACCGGGATCTTCCTGCAAGTCGAGAGTCTCGTATTCGGCTTGGGTCCGGGCGGGGTCGAAGAGAAGGACGCGGAAGGAGTGGCGTGGCCAGCGGTCGTAGCGAAGAAACCGTTCGAGGCCAGGCTCCTTGACGAGAGTCTGCTCATGAATGGAAGAAACGTTGCCGGGCACCGCGGATTTGGCCGCATCACGGAGGCGCGCGTGGTAGGCTTCCGGCCTGCGCTGGATGGAATTGATGAGGGTGGCGGCAGCGGGCCGAAAATCGAATGCAGCCAGGGTTCCGCCATCCGCGGGCTTGAGCAACGCCTGATACTCGGTTGCGGTAAAGAGATGTTCGTGCACGCCGTCGGCATCGTAGTCCAGCAATTCAACACGAGGGGCGAGCGCGCCGGGTGTCAGGCGGTCGGTAATGGATTCCGCGCGGATCAAATTGCGCCAAAGCTCGGTGCGGAGATGAGGAGCGTACAGGCCGCCGAAGATGCCATGCCAGTAGGCGTCGTTGCATTGGGCGCGCAGGAGAAGATCGCGGGCGTGAGCAAGCTCATCGGAAGCCGGGGAGCTGGAACGGCGCGCCGGAGCGGCCGCGATGCGCGCGGAGACGCGCAGCATTTTTTTGTGGAGCAGATTTGATTCGGAATACTTTCGAAAAAAGCCACGCCAGCAACCCCCCCGGAGAAAAGAAAGCACCTCCGGACGCGCGCTGAACTCCTGCTCGACGGCGTGGTAGCGTTGACGGACGCGAGTGGGCAAGACCCACTCCATCATTTCGCTGTAGGACGCAGTAGGAAGATCGGCGCGGCCGAGGGGGGAATGGTCGAGAAGGAATTCAGCGGGAGAAGATACGCGAAGCCAGGAAGAGTTCTGCTCGAGGGCGGTGAAAAAGTTCTCCAGCCAGCCGTCCGTGTAGCAGTGGGCATTTGTGCCGGGCCAGACGCCGAATTTTTCCATGTCATCGCCCATCGCGGCCATGCCGCCGGGGTGAACGGCCGCGGCGTCGCGCAGGTGGGCGATAACGGCTTCCACCGTGCCGAAAGGGATGAGATAGCGCAGGGCCTTCTGGCCGGGGAAAAGCCAGACGCTCTGGCCGCGGTCTTCAGCGATGTAAGGACCGAAGAGCTCGCCGGGCTCAAAGCCGGCGGCGAGAAAATGGATATCGTCGACGAGCGTGTAACTAACGCCGGCTGAGGCTAACGCGGAAGGAAGTTGCGGCTCCCAGACGCGTTCAGCAATCCATGCGCCGGTCGGGTGATGGCCGAAGTGTTCCTCGAGATAAGCGGCGAGACGAGAGATCTGCTCGAGCTGGTCCTGCGGGGGGATCGAGACCAGGATCGGTTCATAGAAGCCGCCGCCGATCAGTTCGATTTGTCCAGAGCTGACGAGCGCTTTTAAACGAGTGAAATAGTCAGGACGATTCTCTTCGATCCAGGTAAGAAGAGGCCCCGAGTAATGGAGGCCCGCATGGACGGCAGGATGCTTTTCGAGGAGTTCGATGAAAGGCAGATAGGAATTGGCGTAGGACTTTTCAAGCACGTGGCCGAAATTGCCGCACGGCTGATGCGCGTGAATCAACAGGACGAGATGGAAGGGCTCGGGCATGGGGACAAATTCGCTCGTACTCATCATACCGTGAGGCGCAAGATTTCGGTTTCAGGAGATAAGGAGGGAGGGCCACGGGCTCATTTTGGAACTCTCATGGAGCGGGCGGGGGGAACCACGGGTAAAACGAGGGCCGATGAGATTGACACTGGTTCGCGCGTGTGAAAGTCTACCCAAGGAATCGAGTAAACGATGCGAGTGACAGCAAAAGGCGAATATGCCACGCAGGCGGTGTTGCACCTGAGCCTGCAGTATCCCGAAGTGGTGACCATCCACGAGATTGCGCAGCGGCACCACATTCCGCTGAAGTACCTGGAACAAATCCTGCTGGAATTGAAACGCGGGGGAATCCTGGAGAGCAGGCGGGGCGTGCGAGGAGGATACACGCTGGCCCGGACGCCCCGGGAGATATCCGTGGGGGCGGTCCTAAGGGTGGTGGATGGGGCATTCGCGGAATCCAGTTGCGTGCACAACGAATCGCTGGGAGGAGTGTGCGTGGAGGGGGACAGCTGTGGGCTGAAACAGATCTGGAAAGATGTTCAGGGAGCGGTCGAGAAAATTTTGTTCGCGACGACGTTCGAAGAAATACGCAGGCGGACCCTGGGCGGAGAAAAGAAGCAGGCGGAAACGGCGCGCTTCGAGGGCTAAGGGAAACAAAACGGCACGCCGGAGCGTGCCGAGTGGAAGCTGAGACTCCGAAGAGGAACGCAGGAGCGGCGCTATTTTGCCGTGTAAAATTCCGCGTTAACGGGCGTATAGCTCTGCCACTTTTCCGGCAGGTCTTCCAGGGCAAAGATCGCGGTCACCGGGCAGACGGGGACGCAGGCGCCGCAGTCGATGCATTCCGTCGGATTGATGTAGAGCTGGGTGACCTTTTCATGTTCCGGCTCGTCCTTGCGAGGGTGGATGCAATCGACGGGACAGACGTCCACGCAAGCGGTGTCTTTTGTGCCGATGCAGGGCTCAGCGATTACGTAAGCCATTCAAATCTCCTTTGCTCGGACAACGCGCCGAGGGTGGTTCCAGCGAGCGGAAGGGCTCAGCGGGAATTTCTTATACCACGCCCGTACCGGGGCCAACAAGCGAATGAGTAGATTGTACTTGGCGGGGGCGGGATTCTCAACTTCCGGACATGAGGCTAGAATGGTGCGGGAAGGTAAAACGATGAAAATCCGGAGTGCCGTTAGTCTTCTAGTGCTGGTCGCTACTGGTGCGGCGATGGCCGCGGTTGCGGCGCCGCAAACAAGAAGCGCACACGATCCAGAACTGATCGACGCGCAAGGTTTCCAGAAAATTCTCGAGCATTATCGCGGGAAGGCGCTGGTGGTAAATTTTTGGGCGACGTGGTGCGAGCCGTGCCGAGATGAGTATCCGATGCTGAACGAACTGGCGAAACAATACGCGCCGAAGGGATTGCAGGTCGTCGGCGTGAGCATGGATGACGACGGCGACCTCATCCTGATGAGGAGGTTTTTGGCACGGTACAAGCCCATTTTCCCGAATTACAGGAAGATACCGGGGGCTGAAGCCGCGTTCAGGGAATCCGTGCTCCCGGGTTGGACGGGTTCGATGCCCGTCTCGATTTTCTACGCGAAAGACGGCCGGCAAGTCGACCATTTTCTCGGTGAGAAAGACCGCGGGAAGTACGAAGAGGAGATTCGCGTGCTGCTGGGGACCGGCGCGGGCGCGAGTTCGAAACATAGGTAGCAGGCGGATGAGAAAGAATCCCATGCGTGGAGAAGAGTTGTGCTGAACACGAAGAATAATCACATCACATTCATAGGGCATAGCACGTTTTTACTGACGACACCGTCGGGACAAGTGGCACTGATCGATCCGTGGGTGATGACGAATCCGATGTGCCCGGAAGCGCTGAAAAGCACGCGCCGGCTCGACGTGATTTTCCTGACGCATGCGCATAGCGACCACCTGGGCGACCTGCTCGCGCTGGCGAAGAAGCACAGACCGAAGATGGTGGCCAGCTTCGAGACATGCCTCTGGATCGAGAGCAAAGGGTTTGAGAATGAAACTTGTCCGATGGGCAAGGGCGGATCGCAGACGGTCGGAGAGTTTGAAGTGACGATGACACACGCGTTTCATTCGAATTCGATCGATGAAAACGGCGTGCGGCATTACGGGGGTGAGCCGGCGGGCTACGTGATTCGAATGCCGGAAGGATTCACGATTTATCATGCTGGAGATACGGCGCTGTTTGGCGATATGAAACTGATCGGGGAATTGTACAAACCGGATGTAGCCCTGTTGCCAATCGGAGACCGCTATACGATGGGGCCGCGGGAGGCGGCATACGCGATCCGGTTGCTGGGAGTAAAACACGTCATTCCAATGCACTATGCGACGTTTCCCTTTTTGACGGGTACGGTGGAAGGGCTGCGACGCGATACGAAAGATATTGCCGGGCTGGAGATCCATGAGATGAAGCCAGGAGACAAATTGTGAATCGCTCGGAGAATTTGCGCAGCGGGTTCATGCAAGACGAAGTCGAGGAATATATATACGAACTTTTGCCGGAGCGCGATGCGGTGGTCGGCAAGATGGAGCGGTATGCCGAAGAGCACCGCGTGCCGATCATCGGGCCGGCGGTGGCACGCTTGCTTTCGTTGTTTGCGCAAGTCTCCGGCGCCAAACACATTTTCGAGATGGGCTCAGCCATAGGTTATTCGACGATCTGGCTGGCTCGCGCGGCGGGCCCGAAAGGGAAAGTGCATTACACAGACGGGAACCCGGCCAATGCAGAGCGCGCCCGCGAGTATTTCCGGCGGGCGGGCGTGGCCAAACGGATTAACGTGCAAGTCGGCGACGCACTGGATTTGGTGAGGAAGACGCCTGGAAAGTTTGACCTGATTTTTAATGATGTGGATAAGCACCAATACCCAGACGCACTGCGAGCCGCGCTGCCCAAGCTGCGAAAGGGCGGGCTATTCATAACGGACAATACGCTGTGGTCGGGGAAAGCGGCGCGACCCGCCGCGGCTGACGACGCCGACACTCGGGGAGTGCGGGAACTGAACAGACTGGTGTACGCCTCGAAGGAACTATACCCGGTGCTGATACCGCTGCGCGATGGTGTGACCGTCTGCCGCAAACTCTAGGGAAGACGAAAGATTAAGAACGAAGGAAATTGCGGATCATGAAGCCGAGGTTGGCGGGACGTTCGGCGAGGCGGCGCATGAAATACGGGAACCATTCGTTGCCATAGGGAATGTAGACGCGGAGGCGGTAGCCATCCTTGACGAGGCGGCGCTGCAGGTCGGTGCGCACGCCGTAAAGCATCTGAAACTCGAAATCATCCTTGGAAATCTGCCTGGCGGCAGCCCAGCGGATAGTTTCCGCGATCATGCGCGGATCATGCGTGGCGATAGCGTGATAAAAGCCGCTTGGCAGAAGCAACTTCATCAGACGGATGTAGTTGAAATCGACGTCTTTCTTGTTCGGGTACGCAACGTCTGAGGACTCCTTATAGGCGCCCTTGCAAAGGCGAATGCGGCAGCCATAGGTGAGTAAGTCCTGGATGTCGGTTTCGCTGCGGTAGAGATAAGACTGAATAACAGTGCCGACGGCGGGTGTACTGGAACGCACTCTTTTTACAAGGTCGATGGTGCGTTGCGTGTATGCCGAGCCTTCCATGTCGATGCGAAGGAAATTCTCGAACGCCGCCGCGCGTTCGGCAATGGAACGGACCAATCCCTGGCAGAAATCAACGTTTACATCCAAACCAAGCTGCGACAATTTGCAGGAAACATTGGCGTGGAGCTTTTCCTGGGCGATGCGTTCGTAAATTCCGAGATAAGCGTCGCGGGCCCTTTGTGCGTCGGAAATTGTGGAACAGTTCTCGCCGAGGTAATCGAGGCTGACAAGCATTCCGGCGCTGTTGCAAACGCGGGCGGCTTCGACAGCTTCATCCAGCGTCTCGCCGGCGACGAAGCGGCGAGCCATCCGGCGGGTGGTGCCGTTGGAGGTGACCCATTGGGCGAAGCGTGGACTCTGTGAAAGCTTGAGAAGCGTCGCTCGGAGCATGAACTATGATTATGCCCGTGAATCAGCCGGGGTAAAACCAAAGCGGCTAGTCCTTGTGCTCTTCCAGGAACTTTTCGGCATCGAGGGCGGCCATGCATCCGGAGCCCGCGGCGGTGACGGCCTGGCGATAGCGGTGGTCCTGCACGTCCCCGGCGATGAAAACGCCGGGAACGGAAGTGAGGCTGCCGTGCTTGGCGATCAGGTAGCCGTTTGCGTCCATCTCGAGCTTGCCTTTGAAGACCGTGGAGTTGGGATCATGGCCGATGGCGACAAAAACACCGTCCACGACGATTTCGCGAGGTTCCTTCGACTGCAAATTGCGCAAGCGCGCGCCCTCGACGTGGCCTTTAGGAGCCAAAATGTCCTCGATCACGAAAGGAGTGAGGAATTCCACTTTTTGATTGGCCCTGGCACGATCGATCATGATTTTGGAGGCGCGGAAATCATTGCGCCGGTGGATGAGATAGACCTTGCTCGCGTAGCGCGTCAGAAAATTTGCCTCTTCCATAGCGGAATCGCCGCCGCCAACGACGGCGATAGGCTTCTCCCGAAAGAAATAGCCATCGCAGGTCGCGCAGGTTGAGACGCCATGTCCAATGAGTTCGCGCTCACCTTGAAGGCCGAGCAAGCGGGCCGACGCGCCCGCGGCGACGATCAAGGATCTGGTTTCGTAGGAATCCTTGCCCGCCGAGATTTTGAATGGGCGGCGTGAGAGATCTACTTCGCTGACAGCCCCTGCTTTGAATTCCGCACCGAAGCGCTGAGCCTGCTTTCGCATATTCTCTATGAGTTCCGGTCCCATGATGCCATCGGGAAAACCGGGGTAGTTTTCGACATGCGTGGTGAGGGAGAGCTGGCCGCCCTGCTCGTGGCCGTCAATCACCAAGGGCTTGAGGTTGGCGCGTGCGGCGTAGATCGCCGCAGTTAGCCCCGCGCAGCCACTGCCGATAATCACGACGTTGTGCATTCGAATAATCTCCGAGTATTAGATTCAGCAGCGCGCCCGCGCGATACAAAGCTCCGGAATGACACGAAACTGCGTATTGTAGCATCCCCTCGAATACGAACTGGAATGGAAGGGGCCAAATTGGAGAGAAACATGGCGCGCGTCCCGTTGACCGTCTCCAAGAGCCGCCGCTATAGTGCCAGACATCGCCGATCCGGAGATCTGGATCGTCCCCTGGAGGCAATCACATGGACCCGCGCTATCCCATCGGAAAATTTGCCATGCCCACGCAACCCACGGCGGAGATGCGGCAGCAAGCTATCGGAGAGATCGCCTCGACGCCAGTCAAAATGCGCGCGGCAGTCAAGGGGCTAAACGAGAAGCAACTGGACACCCCGTACCGCGAAGGGGGCTGGACGGTGCGGCAGGTGGTCCACCACGTCCCCGACAGCCATATGAACGCGCTGATCCGATTGAAGCTCGCGCTGACTGAGGAAAAACCGACAATCAAGCCGTACAACGAAACGGCGTGGGCCGAACTGGCGGATGCAAGGATGCCCATCGAGCCCTCGCAGACGTTGCTGGATTCCGTGCACGCGCGCTTCGATCGATTGTTGCGTTCGTTAAAGCCTGAGCATTTCGGGCGTCTGCTGGTACATCCGGAACACGGGGAGCGAACAGTGGACTGGCTGTTGTTCCTGTATGCCTGGCATGGCCAGCATCACACGGCGCACATCACTGAATTGCGGAAACAGAAGGGATGGTAAGAAGCGCCGGTGGCGCGGGCAGATGCGGCTCGTGTAGGATGAATGGATAGACGAGGAGAGTGCATGAGCCGACCATCAGGAACGTACGCTATTTTTGAGACTTCGCAGGGGAACATCGTGGCGCGACTGCTCGAAAAAGAAGCGCCGAAAACAGTTGAGAATTTTATCGGACTCGCCGAGGGAACCAAGGAATTCACGGACGAGAAGACCGGCAAGAAACAGAAGAAGAATTATTACGACGGGCTCGTATTTCACAGGGTGATCCCAAAATTCATGATCCAAGGCGGCTGCCCGGAGGGCACGGGGCGCGGGGGACCTGGATATAAATTCGCCGACGAGTTTCATCCATCCTTGAATCATTCGAAAGCCGGGAAGCTTTCGATGGCCAATGCGGGACCGGGGACAAACGGCAGCCAATTCTTCATCACGGTAGCGGCGACACCGTGGCTCGATAACAAACACACGATCTTCGGCGAGGTGGTGGAAGGCCAGGGCGTAGCGGACAAGATTTCCAACGTGGCGCGGGATTCGAACGACCGGCCGAAAACGCCAGTGGTCCTGCAGAAAGTGCGCATCGAGCGCGTCCCCTAAGTAAGCCGTATGACGATGCTGACACCGCAGCGGGCACTCCGGCTGATGATCGAAGTTATCTTCGTGCTGCTGGGCGTGCTCGTGATTTGGCTGGCGCTAACCGGGCGAATTCTCGTGGAGCGGCACAAGTTGCCCTGGTTTATCCTGAGCGGGGCGCTGATTCTGTGGGGACTGCGCGCGCTCTACGGGCCCAACAAGTGGTGGGCGCGGTGGGAAAACTGGACACGGGGACTCTCACTGACACTTCTCGGCGTGGTGATGCTGGCGATCTCGCGCGTGTCTTTCGAATGGGTCGGGCCCCTTCTTGCGGCCGCGGGAGTGGTGATGGGCCTGCGGGGAGTCCTGGGAGCGGCGCTGGTCTTCCGGCCGCGTTGATATTGCAGTACTCGAATCTTGCCTTCGTTTTCTCTCTCCTTGGATATAATCCGCACCACGAACGGCCTCTCCGCTTCTGCAACCGCGCAGGGCCGACCGTTTGACTCACACCTTTGGACATCAAGGAGGCGCACTGTGCTTAAGGAATTCAAGGAATTTGCCATGCGCGGCAACGTGCTGGACATGGCTGTCGGCATCATTATCGGCGCTGCATTCGGAAAAATTGTTACGTCTTTCGTCGAGGACGTCCTGATGCCGCCGCTGGGCAGGCTGATTGGACATATGGATTTCTCGAACATGTACATCACCTTGAGTGGCCAACACTACGACTCGTTCGAAGCCGCGAAGAAAGCCGGAGCGGCGCTGAGCTACGGAGTGTTTTTGAACGCGGTCATCAATTTTCTGATTGTGGCCTTTGCCGTGTTTTTGCTGGTGCGCACTGTGAATCGCTGGACCACAAAGCCAGCGCCACCCGCGGCACCCACTACGAAAGATTGTCCGCAGTGCGCCATGAGCATTCCGATCCAGGCGAAGCGTTGCGGCCACTGCACCGCGCTGCTCGCCTAAGCTCAGGTCCAGGCATCAGATGGCAAATCCGGAGAAATGACAGAGGCTTCAGGAGGATGATTTCTTCTTCTGCTGATTCGCTTCGATATGAGCGCGCAGGCGCTTGACGACCGCTTCTTCTTGCCCTTCCTCGATTTCCTTTTGCACCTCCTCGAGAGCGAAGTGCACGACGTCGTGATGATGGAGCTCCTGAGGCGCGAGAACATCGCTAAAGCGCAGCCATAGGCGATGGAGAAGATTGACTTCGTTGGCCGTTAGGTTGGGCGCATGGGGGCCGAGAACCTTGTAGATCTTGTCACCGTTGGGCAAATGAATTTCCAGGTTGAACTGAGGCTTGATATCGCCCAGTTTTTCCCAGGCATCGCCAATTTGCCGGGCTTGCTCCTCCGTGTTGTCCTTAGCCGAACGCCCAATCACAATCGTGCTGGACTGGAGCGAAGCGCCGGCGCGCAGGATGCCTTCCCAAAGGTCGTTGGAAGCAACTACAGCGAGGCGAATGGACTTGCCGCGCTTTTCGGCCATGGAAAGCGCCTGAGAAAAAAGATGCTGTTCGATGCTGCCGAAGAGCTGATCGGCGTCAAGTTCGTTCTCGCCTGAAGCAGAGCGGCGCAGCAATCGGACGTGCAGGACGACGACGTCGCGGCGGCCGGGCTTGATGCGATCGAGGACGTTGCCGAGGTGGTAGAGATTGAAATGGTTGCTGACGGGCACAAGGATGTTGCCCGGGCGCGCCCCAACGGCTTCCGGCGTAAGTTCGGATTCCAACTCCAGATTGAACTGATCCATCTCCATCTGGGAAGAGCCGCCTCTGTGAGTGCGGCGCTCGGAAATGGTGAAGACAACGAAGAGCAGAACGGAAAAAGCTCCGCCAGCCATGGTGGCCACGGGCTTGGTAAAGAGATTGGTGACGGCGATGAGAAACAGCGTCAGAGTGATGAGGCCCAGGCCGACCGGAATTTGAACGCCGCGAATATGGAAATTCAACGGTACCTGGAACTCGCGCTGGCCAGGCCGCGTGTAGCGGAGGACGAGAACGGCCAGACCGTTCATCGTGAAACTCCAGATAACACCGAAGGCATACAGGTTTGCCAGAAAAGTCACGTCGCCGCGGCTGATAAAGATGGTGAGGATCTGAAGCGCGACGATGATATTGATAATGCGGTGGCTTGTGCCGAATCTTGGATGTGGCTGGCGGAACCACGCGCTTAGAACTCCGTCTTCGGAAACGCGATTTAGCACGCCGTTCGAGCCGACGATGGCGGTATTGACGGCGCCAGCCAGGATCAGCGTGCCCACCACAACGACGAATGCGTGAAATACCAAGCGGACGATGAGCGGCCCGTGCAAACTCATGGCCAGGCCGCCGATGAGATTTTCCAGATAACTCTGCCGGACAGTGTCGGGAATGATCATCACGGCAAAGAAGGAAACCAGAGACGTGAAGACCAGGCTGTAGATGAAAATGACCAAGCCGGCCTTCTTCAGGTTCGGCAATTTGGGATGCTCGATCTCGCGGTAAACCTGGGCAAGAGACTCTTCTCCGCTCATAGCCAGGACCGAATGCCCTAGCCCGATAAAAATGGCGATGATCCCAAACATGTGAGGAAGCGGGCTGCCGGCAAGCCAGCCTAGCGCGCCGGCGCTCAGCTTGAGGTTGCGAACATGAGGCCAGGGCGGTAGGGGTGAGTGCCTGAGAATCACCGTATAAGTACACCAGGCGATGAGGAGAATCACCATCACCGTCACCAGCTTCATGATGATGAGAGCTTTGTCGCTGGATTCGGGAATGCCCTTGGTGTTCTCCCACCAGAAATACACGGTGACGAGAATCGCAAACCCCGCCGCGATAAAGTTCACTTCGTACTCGGAGAGCGGATTGCCGAGGTGGGAGTACTGCAGCAGCTCGCTGATCAGACCGGCCAGATACTGCCCGGCCGCGACACCGCTGATGGGGCCCGTCAAAATGTAATCAAACATCAAGGCGGAAACGCTGAATTTGGCGAGGGTGCCGCCGAGCGACTGTTTCACCGCGCGATAAACGCCGCCGCGGACGAACATGCTGCAGCTCTCGACGTAAACGGCGCGGACCGCGTAGGAGAACAGCATGATGGCGAGAATGAACCACGGCGCGGTCTTGCCGATGTAGCCTTCCGCTTCACCACCTGCGTAATAAGCCGAGGAAGCCAGATCGTTCAGCACGATCGCTGCGGCGCGCCAGAAAGAGATGAAGGTAAGCAGCGCAGTCGTGGCCACAATGACGCGCGGAATACCATTGCCTCGGCTGCCTGCGGCAGCAGGGCTGTTTGGGGTGCTGTTCATGTACGGGTGATCTCGATCAGCGGATTAAAATGCTCGCATTTTTCCGTTGGGAAGTCTAGCCGAAGGGACAGGTTTGTGGCCGGTCCCTTTTTGATTTCGACTCCTATTGGATGTTCTCTTCATCAGAGCGATGACGTTGAGCTGTCTCCGCTCGTGCGAATCGGCGATTGACTACTCCGCAAGCAACGATGCCAAAGACAACTAGAGCACTAACCAACAAAAGCGTTCCGTGCAACAGGCGATCGCCGAATATACCGATCATGCTGAAAAACAAGCTAAAAAGGATTCCATTCCTGAGATAGATGAGTGATTCGCGAGGTTTGCTTTTCAAACCGATGAGTTCAAGAAACAACTCTAAGAACAACGTGGCTACCGCGACTGATGCTACGAATCGCGCGACTTGGCTCCACTCAGCTAATGTTCCCAATTTCGCTTCTCCATGCCGAAGGCTGTCTGAGTGAAGCATAGCAGAACCAAAAAGAGACGCCTCGTAAATCCTGCCTAGTCGCGAGTTCGGAAATTGAGTCGTCTTCAATCCCTTTTGCTTTTTAGGGCCCGATATTGCTCAAGCTAGATGTACTCAGGAAGAGACCGTGCGAAACGCCGCAGCGCACTCGGCGCAGGGGCAGATAGTGCGCAGGAGGTCGTAACTAAAGATGCCGGTGGCGTGGCCGTCTGAGAAGGTGATTTGCACGGCATAGTTGCCGACGACGGTGGCCGCTTGAGCGCGCGGCTTGGGCTTGAACATGGGCAAAGTGGGGAAAGCGGTGCCCGCGGGCGCGGCGGCGGCGAAGGCTTCTTTCTTGCCGCGCTCGTCGTTGCAGGTTGCACACGGACATTCATCGCGCAAGTAGGCGAACTCATAGTGACTGACGTGGCCGTCGGCCCAAGCGATATCGACTCCTGCGCCGCTTTTTACGTGAATTTTAATATCGGTCGGCTTTTTTCGTGGATCAAGCGGGGTAGGCATGTGGAAAGTAGAGGTCGATCAGCTCTTCGATTTACCGTCGCAGCAATCGCCAGGTGGAATGGGATTGCCGTGCGGGCAAGTTTTTGGATGTCCGAGGAAGGTGCAGATGCGCTGGTCGAGTTCCGGGCTGATGATGTGCTCGAACTTGCAGGCTTGCGTATGCGCTTCGGAGTCGTCGATCGAGAAGGTGTCCTTGAAAAGGCGCTCGGCGAGGCGATGGCGGCGAACGACGTCGCGGGCGCGCTGGCTTCCCCCGGTGGTGAGCTGCGCCTCGCCATTCCGAAGCGCGACCAAACTTAGCTCCGACATGCGACCGAGGACTTTCGCGGCAGGCTCTTCGGGCAGGACGGGCAGGCTTCCGGCCGGACCGCTGGCATGAAGCGCGCTCACTTGCGCGGGCTTCCCTTCCTCACCGCAAATCCAGATTTGCTCGAGAAGATGATCGAAGCGAATCTCATCGTCAGCGGAGACCTGCGTGCAGCAATCGGCGGTGTTGGCGAGCGGGCACTCGAGAGGGTGGCCGGGACCGTGCTGCGCGGTGTCGAAGTGGAGGCGGCCGTGGGCGAGTTCAATGCGGCGATCGGCTTGCCGGGCGATGTCGGGATCGTGCGTGACCATCAAGATTGTGTGACCTGATTCGTGCAGCTCGCGAAAAATCTTCAAGACAATCTCTTCGTTGGCTTCGTCGAGATTGCCCGTGGGCTCGTCGGCCAGGATGATTTTCGGCTGATTGATAAGCGCGCGGGCAATGGCTACTCGCTGCTGCTCGCCGCCGGAAAGTTGCGCCGGGAGGTGCGTCATACGCTCACCCATACCGACGCGGCGCAGGGCTTCTTTCGCCTGCTTCTCGTCGGTCATGCTGTGGAAATACTGGGCGAGCATCACGTTTTCAAGCGCGTTGAGATAGGGGACGAGGTGAAACTGCTGGAAGACGAAGCCGACTTTTTCGGCGCGATAGCGAACCAGTTCGCTTTCGCTGAGCCTCGAGAGATCGATTCCATCGACCACGACACGGCCAGAATTCAGCGTATCGAGCCCGCCAAGAATATTGATGAGCGTGGTTTTGCCCGATCCGGAGGGACCCATCAACGCAACCCATTCGGCGGCTTGGACATGGAAGCTGAGATCGTCGAGAGCGCGAAGGGAGCCGTATTTCTTGACCAGGTTTTCGATGGCGACCTGGGGAGCCGCAGTCGCCTGCTCCGGCGGAATCTGGACGGGAGCGCTCACGCTTCACCTCGAAACACCGCGGCCGGGCGAACGCCCGCGAGGTGACGCAGCGGGTAGGCGCTTAGAATCGCAACTAGAGTGGTGAGTGCCACGGCAATAGGATACACAATCAGGCGAGGCTGCGCCGCAACGCCAAAAACCTGCTTGCCCAGCCAGATCGAAAAAAGGATTCCGACGGCGGAGCCGACGAGGCCGCCCGCAACGCCAAGCAAAGCCGCCTCGGTAAGAAAAAAACGCAGAACCCGCCGCCTTGCTCCGCCAATCGCCTTCATCAGAGCCACGTCGTTTCTACGCTCCACGGCTACGTTTGCCATTGCCGCCATCACGCAAAGAGCCGTGAGCACCAGGACCACTCCGACTGTAAAGTTCAGGATTCCGGAAATGCGGGAGTAGATTTTTGCTTGCGCATCGGTGAATTGACGGACCGGGCGGACCTCCGCATCCGGGAGAATCCGTTGGAGATTCGAAATGTAGCTTTGGATTTCGGCGGGCGTCCCGGGAACGATAAGTTCGAGGACGCTGATGCGGCCGGGAAGCGCGGCCAATTGCTGGGCAGTTCGAAGATCTAGCTTGACGCGGTCGTCCTCCGGCCCGCCTGTTTCGCGGAGGTTGGCTAGCCTGCAGGTCTCCCGGCGATCCTGGTAAGTGACGACTAGTTGCGCATCTTGTGGGACTTTCAGTTGGCGCGCAACGTCTGAGCCGACAATGCATTCGCGATCAGCCGTTGATGTAGGAATCGCCCCGGAATTACCTGCGCGCTCCGCAGCAGGATTGAATGAGATTTTGAGAAGAATCAGCGGACTGGTTCCAGCAATAACCGCGGAAAGAGAATTTCCAGACTGCGGAGCGGAGACTTTGGCGACTACGTAAAGAGAAGAGGATACAGCGACGTGGCCGCTTGCCGTATTCACTGGTATTGAATGGGCGATTGATTCGGGCAACGTTGGGAAACCCGAGGACGAAGCATTCCGCGGCACGACCAGGACGTTTGGCCCGAACGCGCGGAACTCGCTGGTGATGCGGTGTTTGGCGTCGACCTGGAGATTGAGCAGCGCAGCGGTTACGGCAGCGCCAGCCCCCAGAGCGAGCAGGATGACAAACAGACGGCCGTGATTGGCTCCCAGCAAACGTCGAAGGATGCGCCAGAACATCTGCCGATTTTGTGAACGAGGTGCCCCCATCATTCGCCTCGCAGGATGGGCGCGGGTTCAAGACGAGAAGCGCGGCGCAACGGTATAGCGCTCCCCATCAATGTAACGAGCGCGGCCAGAGCGAGAACTGCGCCAAGAACGAGCAGAGACGGCGCGGGAGCAACGCCGAAGATTTTTTGCCCGACGCGTCGCGCGAGAATTGTGCCCACCGAATAGCCGATACCTCCGCCGACAAACGCAAGCACAAGCTGCTCCGCTGCTAAAAGGAAACCAACGGTGCCCGAACCAGCCCCAAGAGCCTTCATCAATCCTATTTCTGTGCGACGTTCGATGACCGAGGCCGCGGCAGAAGCGCCCACCGCCAACCCCGCCGCCAGCAGTGCCGCAAACGTCACCATCCAAAGCAACGCGCGGACACGCGTAAGGATGGCGCCTTCGCCGTCCGCCACGCGCCGGATCACCCGCACATCCGTTCCCGGCAAGACTTCTTCGATGGATTTCGCAATCGAGGAAATGTAAGGAGTGCACATCCAGCGTTCGAGATCGGCTGGGTTCATCCCGGCAGGATCGCGCCGTCCAAATTCATCTTCGGGCTTAGTCAATGCGCTTACATAGAGCTTGCGGTATTGGCCGGGTTTATCTGCAAGTGCTTGCGCCATCGCAAGCGGCCCGATAATCTTGTCGTCCTCGGGGCCTCCGGTCTCAAGCGTGCCCACAACAGAAACCCCATCCGACGATTGCATGGTGGCACCATCTTGGTGAAAGATCATCAGATAGCTCCCGGGCGATAAACCTAGAAGCTTGGCTAGACTTACGCCAACCACACATTCGCGTTTGCCGTCGTCAAACCAGCGCCCGCTTAAATGCCACCACGGGTTAGTTGATGCAATTCCAGTGTTGAAATCGGAGCCATCGGGGTTACGGACCGCGTGATGGGCCCACGTACCC
>DATGED010000077.1:0-2796 GCA_035310525.1 Candidatus Acidiferrum sp.
TGGTCGGCGAGCGCGGCGTCAAACTTTCCGGCGGGCAGAAGCAGCGCGTCTCCATCGCGCGCGCGATCCTGGCCGATCCGCGCATTCTGATTCTCGATGAAGCCACTTCCAGCCTCGATTCCGAATCCGAGGCGCTCATCCAGGAAGGACTCCGTTACCTGATGCGTGGACGCACTACGTTCGTCATCGCCCATCGTCTCTCGACGATTCGTCGCGCCGAACAAATTTTAGTGGTAGAAGGCGGCCGCATCATCGAACGTGGTACGCATGCATCGCTCTACGCCGCCGGCGGCCGCTACTACGATCTCTATACCAAGCAGCACGAGGTTGAAAGCAATCTCTTCCTGGCGCCCGGCGAAAGCTCCGCCGACTCCGAAGACGGCGATGGCAAGGGCATTCCCTCAATCGGACGCGCGGCCGCCGCCATTCCCGACGCGATCCGCCTCATCCGCGGACAAAACAACTGAAGACGTGGAATCTTGCCCTCGAAATGCATCCCCAGCAGCCCGCAAATCAAGATAGGCGGTCAGTTTCCGGTTATCTGACTGATTAGGAGTCAGTCTCTCGTCGTGCCATCCGCCGTTGGTTGGCTTGGTCCGAGCGCCTTGCGGATGTCCGTTAGAATCGCGTTCTTGTCGCCGAAGAAGTCAACGTATTCGTCGTGCCAGAAAAATGCGTTCACGTAGACAGCTATCGTCAAAATGTAGCCGTAATCGGTAGCACGCCTTCGTGTACTCAAACCCGAAGGTTGCGGAAACACTTGTTCTGACATCTCCCCGATCTCGCGTTATACTCGGAGAACTCGACACTCTTGTCGACATCGGCTCTCCAGCCGAGAAGGAGGTGATCCTGTGAGGTACGGTTTACGTTGATTCAGTAGAGGAGGCGCTCGCGAGGTTGCTGAGCGCCTCTCTCCTTTTGTCCCGCCTGTCCAAATTCCTTGTGATTTGAAGAATTTATTCCGTGTCGTTTCACTTGCCGGAGCTTGATAACCGCCATTTTCGGAAACCAGCCTCAATGTCCCGTCACGTGGGTTCTTGGCCGTTGGTGGAAGGCGGGTCGGCCTGCCAATCGCGCTAGGCTTTTCTGTCCAACCTTCTCAGGAGGTAAGGAGCTAAGTAGGGCTTTAGCTTGAGTTGCTGCCCTTTCGTTAGGAACTTGAATCCTCTTATGATCCGCAGGCAATCTGGCGACCCGCATTCACACGGAAAAGGATCATGCATTTCATACTCCGTGGCCGAGTAATTGATCGTAACTTCTTCGCCTGCTCGAATGTCTTTGAGAGCCCGCACGCACAGGCAGCTGAAATCCAGGAATGCATTCGGATCGCAGCTATGGTTCAGGTAACCAACGGTCTCTTCCCTGCCGAATGCATGCTTTCCTTCACCGATCTGCAAAGACCTTCTGGTAGGAGACGGCAAGATTTCTTCCCCGTTCAAGTCGATCAAAATCTCGTCCCTGGCGATCGCTTCAACAGCGAAAAGGCCCTTTCTCCCATGGGTCAAGAGAACATCTAGCTTGGCTGATCGGGTTTCCATATCACAAGCGTAAAGGACAGCGCTTTGGACGTCCAGTCAGTCTGGATCAAGCAGAACGAATCAGTCACTTGAATGATGGGCGCGCTATTTGGAATCTCGCTCAGTCCCCCAATCAAGCTTCGCGCAAGCCTGTTGGGAGTCTCTGCGTCACTACGCCGTGGGTCGGCGAACCACCAGCTTCTTGGTTGCCGCGGCCGGAATTAGTGTCGCCATCTTGCGGATCATGGCCAGCACCAACCGCTTGTCTCCATCGGAGAGCGTGGTGCTGAAGCGCTTGATTTCGGCGAGGAAGCGGATTTCGTCCTGCGAAAGCTCGCCCAGCATCTTTTGCGTTTCGCGGTCGCGCGGCGTCTCTGTGCCCGGGAAAAAGTCCGCGAGCGAGATATCCATGGCCTCCGCAATCTTGGCGAGTGTTTCCAGCGACGGCACCGTGTGCCCGTTTTCGACGCGCGAGAGGTAGCAGCGCAAAAGTCCGGTGCGGCGTTCGATGTCTCCCTGCGACAGCCCCCTCTGGCTGCGATAGGACTTGATGACTTCTCCGATGTTTACGCGTGGCTTTTCTTTTGGCACGATGGCTCTCCCAGTGGAGGGAGTAGCTTAGTCGCTAACAGTAGGAGAAGCAAGACGGAATCTGCGGGCCATGGTTCCAATTTGACAATGCCCCTCTTTGCGCCCGGAAAACCGTCCTGGCTGTCGTCCCGCGCTTCTCCGCCCCCCCTTGCCAGGGCTGATTGCAGCCCATCAGCTCTGCGTGGGCGTAACCACGGCCGGCTGTTGCAGCCGGAACTCCAGCAACGTTTCGCTGGGTACTTTCACCTGCTGTCCCTTCGTCAACACCTGCACGCCCGCGCCTGCCGCGGAGCCCACTCCAGCTCCTATCGCCGCGCCTTCTCCGCCTCCGGCAATGGCGCCGATAATGGCCCCCACGACGGCTCCGCCTCCCACTTTCTTGGCCGTGTCCGATCCGCGGCCTTTCCCCTTCAAACTGTAGTCGCTGCTGACCAGCGGATAGTCGTGGCCGTCAATCACGATACGGATGAGCTCCAGCTGCAGCTCCGCGCTCCCGGATATGTGGCCCGCTTCTTTCGCGTTTGCCAGCCGGCCGTAGATGTCGGTCCCCTTGCGCGCCACCAGCATATTGTTGGCGTAGAGGTCCGTTTCCAGGCTGGCGTGGAATACATCCCCAACGTGGTTTCTTGAGGAATCCACGCCATCAATCATCCGGACCAGGAGCGATTGACCCGCCGGAATGGTGACT
>DATGED010000078.1:0-213448 GCA_035310525.1 Candidatus Acidiferrum sp.
TGGCGCGAACTCCCCACTGGGCTTTCGGCTGCAAACCAGACCAAAAAGGCGCAAGTCCCTCCCAGGCGCTCGGCGGCGCAGGGGGCCTTTGGCGCTCTCTCTGGCTGGCCGGTCTACTATGGTCTACCGCAAGGGGCAGCCACGCCGGAAGGGTACAGGGCCTACAAAGCTTCCTTTGCTTGTCGTTCATACGCACCGGCACCTTGATCACCGCGCCGGTGATGCCCAGTTCGCGTCTTTCTCCAATGTGCGGGCATCTTGGTCTCCGCAGTCTCGGCGCACGGCGCGTCAGCGAGAGCCCGGGGCTGCAGAATCCATTCACAACTGTTTTTGAAATAACTTTTGGGTCTTGATGTGCTCGTATCCGTTGCGCGGATAGAACCAGTGGGCTCGGTCCCGGGTAACATTCGACCGCACCGAGATCGTCGGGCAAGCGCGGGTCCGCGCCCACTGTTCCGCGATGGCGAGCAGAGCCTTTCCGATTCCGCGAGAGCGAATTTGCTGGTCGACAACCAGTCCACTGGTTTCCGCAAAACGATCGAGTGCAACCGCTCGAAACGTATACACTCCAAACCATCCTGCGATTTGGCCCCCTGGAAGCTCGGCAACATAGACGGCGTACTCGTTCAGATCGCGCATGCCGTCGATTCGCGCTTGCACTTGGGCCCCGGTGCGTTCGTAACCGAGCTGCCCCGCCAAATCCGCCATTTTTTCATAGTCGCTCGGCTTCGGTGGGCGAACCTCGCACATGCATTGCATAGAGGCGACGTGGAGCTCTTGGTTCATTTCAGTGTTCTTTCTTTAGCGGAGTCACGGTGCTCTTCGTAGATCCTTCAGAGCATTAGAGAGGGTGCGCCTTCGTTCGCAGTTCGCTCGACGCGAGGAAGGGAACCCGGCTTCCACAGCTTGACTCGGTGAGTCACGCGATAAGCCAACGGACCGCCGTCCTCGCTTTCACTGCGCTCAATCGGTCTCGGAATGCACACGAATTCGACCTCCAACTCGTCGGAAGCGGCCCGTACGGTGGAATAGCCATGCCCACCGGTGTCGATGAAAGAGAGGTGCGGAGCGACTTCCGGATTGGACTCTTGGAGCGCCAACTGCAAATCGCCCGTTTTCTGGAGTGCAAGACTGGCGCGCACGCCGTGCATCACGGAAAGGTTCATGGCATTTTGCACCGGGGCGCCGGAGCCCGGCTGGTGGAGAAAGATGGGTCGCAGCGGATAATCCTTCGGAAGTGAGTATTCAAATGCTTCGAAAAGGCCCGGCGCGGAAATCGACCCCGTGACAAACTCCACTCCCATAGGTTCGAAGGGCTCGGGTGGCAGCGAGGTGGACAACACACCGGCGGTAAAAGCGTGGCGATCCCCCGCGAGAGTGGCAAAGCCTCCGATCCGCTCCTTCCGAACGAAATCCAAAATCTCCGCGCGTTCCGCCCGGTAGCCAGACCAATCGTCGTCCTCAAACAACGCGTAGCCCGCCGTTGGCCATTTCGGCCCAATTCCTGCGGGCAGGTTGTGAAAGTCCGTACGACAATCGATCATGGCGACCGTATTGCCCCAGAGTTTCCAGGGAGCTGATGAGGTTCTTAAGTGCTCTAGAAACCAAGTCTTTTGCTCCGCTCCTAGCATCGATTGCGGAGGCGCGTTCTTGCGCGGATTGGGGAGAGCCGCTCCGCCGTATTCGATCGTTTCCGGCGCATGGCCGCCGGAAAACGTCCGGCCAGCATCCAGAATTTCCACAACATCAGCCGGCACGGCACCGAGAAACTCCGGCGGGGAAAAAGGTGCAAAGCCAGGCTGGTCTCCCAAAGGCTCCGAGCGAAACGTGCGGTTGTCGGTCAGGATCAACTCCACGTTGCGACCCCACTTGAAAGTGCGGTAGAGCTTCAGACTGTTGATCACCGCCAAGTTTCCCGGCTCCAGCCCCAAGCCGTTCTCGTCGAACCTGTGGATGGTGGCGTTTTTCACCGGAGGCGGCACGAACCGATCGCTGCCTGGAGCGGCGGCTTTGCGCACGCGAGCCGGTTGGTACTCAAACCAGGCTTGGCAGGCAGCCAGCTTTCGCGTTTGGGCGGGAATGACGCCGGATCCGAAATTCTGCTGTGTCTGCCACCCCTTCCATGAAAACTCGTGGTTATCCCATATACAGACGAAGGGGAAGTAGGCGCGAGCGTCCTGAAGATCTGGATCCTGCAGGTAGGCGCGATAGAGCGCCCGGTAGTCATCTACCGTGGTAGGTATATGGAAACTCAGTTGCTTCTCGCCGTTTGCGTAGCGCACAATGTCGCGCAACTTGCGTGCGTACATGCCCTGGGGTCTTTCCTCGGGATACCACACGACTTCGTACACGAAGTCGCCCAAGTGCAGTACAAATCCCAAACGGTCTTCGGGCGATCTTCGCTTGTCTTCCCAAATCATGCGCCGGTAGGCGGTCGATGCGCCCTGCTGCACGTTCTGGCAGGAGACGAAGGCGAAACGAACGGGCTTGCCGTCATCCTCGGTCGGGGCGGTGATGGTTCGTCCAATCCGGCTGCCGTGACCTAGTGCGTCGGTAAACCGGTACCAATAGACGCTTGCGGGTTTCAGGTTGGCAACTAGCACCCGGCAGGTCCAGTCCGTCGCCTCGGAAATCCTCGCATCGGCGGTCGCCACGACGTGGGTGAACGACGGATTCTCGGCGAGCTCCATCGTCAGCTTTTTGGGCGCGTTTCCGTCTTTCGGTGCCCGGCGGGTCCACAGAAGTACGCTGGTGCTCTGAGGGTCTCCAGATGCTACGCCCTCCGGATAGAGGTCCCGCCGCTCATGCCACGGAACCTTAGAGCCAGCCGACACCGGCTGGCCCCAGGCGGCTGCCGCCCCGAGCGCAACGGCCATCTCCATAAACGACCGCCGTGTAATGGGCATCTTATTCTCCCCTTCAATGATGCTTGCGAGGAACGCTTCTTTTGCTTCGGTACGCGGGCAACTGGAACGCCCGATGAGTATTCTCACCAAAGATGAACTACCTTGTTTTGGCTGTCTTGAAGCGGTTTGACATGTGGGCTGATAGCGAGATTTCTTGCCCCGGTTGATGTTTTGACTTTAGGATGGAGCGTGCCCGTGCAGCCGCAAAGCCCATACTTTCGCCGCATCACGCCAGGGATCGAGACGCTGCCCTCCAGCTTCAGCTTGCCGCGGCACCGCCATTTGCGTGCGTATGCAACGGTCGTGCTGGGGGGGAGTTTCGAGGAATCCGGCTACGTCGGCCGAATACGCGCCACCGCGGGCGACGTACTGATCCATCCTGCCCTCGACTGCCACGCGAATGTGATGGTCTCCGCCGGGGTCAAGCTGATCAGGCTGGACTGGTTAGATACCACCGGGATTGGCGGCCTATATCAGCTAGATGAACTGGATGAATTGGCGCGAACGGCTGAACGCGATGTCCTGGAGGCAAGGCTTCTCCTGGAACGCTGTCTCCGAAAAACAAGCACGCCGTCGCCCGGGAGAAGAGACGATTGGCCTGACCTACTGCATAAGGACTTGGCCAGAGATTCTTCCACGGAGATTGGCGCGTGGGCGGAAGCGAAAGGCCTGGCACGGGAAACAGTATCCCGGGGATTTGCCGCAGCTTACGGAATCTCTCCGTCGGTGTTACGCGCCGAGCTGCGGACTCGTACAGCGTGGCTGCGCATCACGCGAGGATCGGACTGCCTGTGCAGAATCGCAGTAGAGACAGGCTTTGCCGACCAAGCCCACATGACCAGATGGATTCACCGCATGACGGGAGTCCCGCCTGCGGTTTGGCGCCGGAATGCTGGTATCGCATAGGTAGCTCTTTAGCTTCAGTGAAACTTCACGCCAGGCGCTCCGTAGGTGAAGCGGAGCACAATCACATATAGCGGACGCCCTCTCCAAGAGAGACCCGAACTACGCTGACGCGCTGCGGCATGGGTCTATGTCAGGGGGCATTTGCGGACTCGCGACAAAGTTTCTCTTTGACTGGAATCCGGAGTCGGTGCGGCCGGCCATCTTTCCAGCGCGCGTCGAAAGCCTGCATCGGTCGCGGGCGCTGACGAAAGATAGACGCATCATCACGCTCGGATGGTCAGGCCCAGGTCCGCACCCCAATAATCCCCCAATAGGCCAAATACGCCGCTGCGATCACCAGGGCAAACGATACGATCAGCGAGAACCGCCGCACGCCGCGCCGCACTCCTTCTTCGGGACGGCGCAAGGCAACGAAGAAACTCGCCATCGCCGCGAGTGCGAAAAGCAGAGTCACGGCCCACAAAGACGCCGACCAGACGGTCAGATATCCCAATCAGTCGATCAGATCGCTGCTTGCCGTGATGAAGATGACGACAAATGCCATCAGACTGAGTACCGCGAGCAGCGGCCAGAAGCGCATGGCGCGCTCCGCGGGACGTCGGCGGCTCTTCATGAAGCCCCCGCAGATCCAGAACGGCGCATAGACCAGAATCGCGACGATGGAGAGGATAACGAAGAGAACGCAGAGAATTTCTCCGATCGCAAACCACGCGGGAATCATCTTCATGGTTCCCGGCTCCGCCTGGATAAAGCGACCCTCGGTGTTCACACTGAGCAGTTCGAGGGTGGGCGCGGGAGGCGGGGGATCTTTCTCGGGTACGCGTCTGAACTGTCTTGCTGTCACCGGCAGAAAATACTCCTTTAGCCCGCCCACAGCGGAGGACAGGATGAGTTGGCCATCTTGGAACTTAACCCTGGAAAGTCCATGCAAGCGTGCCAGAAAATGTGTGAGTTCCGTTCGGGGGGAATCGGGCTCGTACCATCCGGCGTAGTCGGCGGCGTATGCCGGCAACTGCGCTGGCGCCGGCACCGGCGGAGTGTGCTTCGGCGCAAACGGATCCACGTTAAAATCCCCGCCGTGCGACAACGGTCCGATGACCAGGACTTGCGGATTCGAGAAGGTCCGGTAGCGAATCAAGGGGCCTTCGGGGTTTCCGTCGAACCAGCCGCACCACACCATCATCGGGACTTGGGACGGTTCAATTTTCTCGCGCAATCCCGACGGGCTGATGTCCGCCAACCTGATCGTTCCTTCGTCCGTTGCCACCGGGTCGTCGCGAAACTCCACCTTCCGAATGGCCTCCGCTACATCAATGTTGCGATGCTGTCCTACCATCTGCGCGAGTTGCCTTCCATCCTCATCTTCGTCCACCGGACGCACGCCGGGAGTCAGCAGTCGCGTCTTCCAGCAATTCCATCCTTTGACTTCTTCGGCTCCGCACACGTCGTTCCGGTCGAGCGCGGCGATGATGCTGCTCCATTCGTTCAGAAACGATTGAAAGGCCACGCCGCCTTCACCGATATTCTCCCAGTTGTCAAACGTGCCGTAGAGCGGCATGACCGCCCGTATCGCAGGCTGCCTCGGAATCGCCGCGAGTTCCGCCGGACGCCCCGCTGCCACGCGCATCCATCAGTAGCACGGCAAAGCGTCGCTGGTTGAAGAACGCCACCTGTTTGTCAAAGAGATCCTCAGGACTCGCCAGGTGTAAAACCACCAGCAGTCGAAGTGCCCGTCCGATCTGCGGCTCGCGCCAATAGCGGGTGGTGCGCATCAACACCGGCACGCGCTCACCGGCTTTCAACTCCGACGGCAGGTAAACGCTCACCGCAATCGCCACGCCGTCTCGCATTTTTAGGTACCTGGAACTGGACCGCCGAATTCCCGCGGGGACCGTTTCTTCGCCCGGCAGTTTCAATAGAGCTGTCGCGAGGGTCATCACGATCGACATGACAAGCACGAGGCCCAATACGCCAGCGCCGAACCACCTCAACCGTCGACGCATCGGTCCGCCTTGCATCGTGTTCCACTACGATATTCCCGGTCAAACGCCATCCCAATCACTCCGATCACCACAAAGCGAAGCAAGCTGTTTTCTGGACCCCTCGATCCTCCCGGTGCGCGCGAATGGTCCTTCCGCAGTCACCGTCATCTCACGTTGAGCATCGCTCCGGAACCCGTCGTTTCTCCGCCACGTTTCTTGCCGACGCTCCACGACGTCCACATTCCCATACCCACCATCACCAGCAAAACCACGACCAGAGGACTTCCTTCCGGGCCTACAATTCCACCACTCCAAAGCGGATTACCCGCGGGATGAGACGCAAGCAGATGACCCTTGATCATCAAGCCGCTGTCGGGCGTTCCGTAAAAATAGGACTGGCCCCAATCCCAGCCGGCATGGAAGCCCACCGCCCACCAAAGCGATTTTGTGTACCAGAGGCTTAAACATAAAATGAGCCCGGTCAGGCCGACCTCTACAAGTCCCAACGTCGATTCGACATTGGTGAGATGTCCTAGAGCAAAAACTATGGATAGAATTAGAGCGGCCCACCAAAACCCGATTCCGCGTGAAAGCGTGTACTGCGCATAGCCACGCAACAGCGATTCCTCGAAGAATCCCACCAGCAGGAAGAGGAAGGCCCACCCAACAGCGTACTTGCACGCCGATAGGCCGCTCAGCGACACTCCATCAAAAACAAGCAGCCTCGCCCCCCACAAGACTGCTACCAGCACAGACAGGCAGAGAAACCCCAAGAGCCCGCCACTGGCCAGCCGGATCAGCCTGCGATCATCAGTGTAACCGTAGGAAAGCAGGGGCCTGTTCTCGATGCGTGCCATCACCCACGTTACTGCGGCCACCACCAGTAAATCGCATGACTCCATAAGGAGTTCGAGACCCAGAGGAGCTGGCCCGCTCGCATCCAACGAAACGAAGCGACCGAGCACTGCGTTTGTGATCGTTTGCAAACCCCAAATTATTGCTGCGAACAGCAGCACACTCCAGCCGACGCGGATACCCTGCTCGCCCACGAACACGCGTCGGAGCGAACCGACGCCCGCCGATCGTTGAGGCGCTTTCGGGTCCAGCTCGCCGGTATCGTACGAATTGTCCATAGCGGATAACCTCAACGACAAGATCAGCCGGGGAAGTTGCTTTGAGCCGGTGATTGCTTGTGCTGGCTTCCAGCCAGGCACAACATCCCTCCGCTCAATACCAGAGTGTCTGCCGGGACATTCAGTCCCCTTCCTATGTCCAAGCCGTACTGGACCATGAACGGCACACAAAGAAAGATCACGGCAAAAAGAACAAACAGACCGACCCCTGTGGCCGCTAAACGTACTTTCTTGTTGATGAGCAGGCAGACGCCGGCAATTACATAGATCACACCTGTTGGGTACCCCCACAACAAATGGCCCGGAATAAAACTGGGTGTCACCTGCGTCAGGGGAACCCCCGGAAGGAGTTCGGGGTGAAGAAGGTACTCCACGGCGAACAAGATTAAGGCAATTCCAAGAACAATGCGCCCAACCGAGATAAGCCAATGCGTGCCTTTAGTCCTCCATTCTTGTGTGTGCATTGCGGCAAACGACAAAGCACCCCAGCTGAAGGAAAATTCCGTTACGGCCAGCGACCCAATAATCCGGTTGTGAGGGGCGGCCACTACTCGGGGGATATTCATGAGTGCCTCAAAACAGAGAAGCATGATTCCGAAAAGCGCGACCGACAACGATGCGTATTTCCCAAACACGATGCTCAAGCCTCCGAGAATGAGACACGTTCCGACGAAATAAACCCAGAAGGTATGAGCAGGAATCCAGGCAGGTATGATCCGACCTGTCACTGCGGGAAATAAGTAGTGGTCCATACCGAACACAACCATGGGCATGGCGATGAACACCGGACCACATAGAACGATTTTGTCAATCCAGTTTGCTTGCGGCGGAGCGTTCTTGATCGCCAGGCCCATTCCCAGAACCAGCAAGAATGGCGCCGTGACATAGGGCAGCAATGGGTCCCAGGCAAACCAGACCGGTAAGGCCAATGTCGCGACAAAGGAAGAGGCGAGGGTTGGGCTGGTCATGTTAGTAGCTGATTCATCTATCTTCTATCGTCAAGTGCACGTCCTTCAGCTCTTTGATCTCACTGATTACAATTGCGTGCGTTCCCTTCCTCTCATACACAGTGCCGCTCGCTCGAACATATTTCCCAAGGAACGGCATAAGCTTCTGCCGTTGATCCGTGTCCGGCATTTTGTCGGAGATAGGCAAGTACAAGTCACCGTCCTTGGTCAGAATGACCAGTGGCGAACCGTTCTTCGCGCATGCGCGCAGGCACTTCATGCTCAAGTGAGTCGCAGTTGCCTGGAGGTTTTGAATGGGGCATGCAATGTGCCGGACCAGGCCTTCAATTGTTGCCTTAGACTAGTGCGAAGAAGGTTCGCCCTTGGAAGCGTCCACTGGAGATTGGGACACTGCCACAATTGACGTCATACCGCTGCGAACGAATAAACAAAGACCTAGAAATCCTCTCATCTGTCTCCTTTCTCGCCCCATCTGGGCTTCTCGAAATTAATCGAGTGGTCCGCAAAGAGGCTCTGTTCGCGCCGTGCTCATGAGTCCTCCTCCCGGCGCCGGATCGCAGCAGACTCAGGATTTCGATTGTCGTCCCGCCTACCGCTCAGACATCTTTATTTCGAATATCGTCGAGCGATGAAAGAAATGGGGAGTCCGACGCAAGACATGTGGATCAGCAGACCTGTGATCGTTCCAACGAGTGATAGCGGATCCCTGGCATGAAGGGCTGAGAGCGGCAAGACAATCAGATTCATCACCAAATAAACGGCGATGCCGTAGAACAAACCGCACACCAGAAAGTGTTCTGTCAGGAATTCCAGTTTGCGGCTTGCGGCGTAATACACGGCAGCTGCGGAGAGCGCGATAAGGAAGTGCAGCACAATACCGAGAGCGTAAGTGGCTGCACCCCCCTGAAAAGCCCTCGGCCCCAGCACGCCAGCGGCGATCCCACGTGGAACCGCTGGTCCGTAAAGAATAAATGCGGCGGTCAGGTCCAGAGTCCCTGCTATCAGCCCACCCACGAAAATGGCCGACCATGCTCTCGGCGTTTGAGCTGACAACGTGGCAGAAATAGCATTCATATGGTCCTCTGCGCACTCCACTTCGTATCTCGCTGTGCATCTTCCGCGTCCTATTCAGGGACGGGAAAAGCCTACTGCTGGAAGCGACCCACGAGTTCACCGGATGCCAGAACGTGCCCCTTCATAGCTTTTACGACTTGCTTCTTCGAGGCCCTGGGCTGCAGATTCAACTTCGTATCGAGAGCGTATAAATCGAAGACGTAGCGGTGGAGAGCATGCCCGGGAGGGCAGGGCCCGACGTAACCGATCCGGTCGTAGTCGTTGTGGCCCTGGCGGGAGCCGTCGGGGAGTTGTTCCAGTTTTCCGATCCCTTTCGGAAGCTCACGCTTGTCCGGGGGAATGTCATAGAGCACCCAGTGAACAAAGTTAAACCCAAGAGGTGAGTCCTTGTCGGTCACGATCAACGCGAAGCTCTGCGTGCCTTCGGGCGGTGTCTTCCACGATAATTCAGGAGAGGCCCCGTCCTGGCCATTACAGGAAGAACTTGATTTTGGAATCGTGTCGCCGGAGAAGTTGGCGCTTGCCAACTCGAGTGTGGGTGCTTTTTGCTGACTGGCGGCACGGTTGCATGCGATTTGCGTTACGGCTATCAGAGTCAGTAATCCCGCAACCCCCAAGACAAGTAAGATAGAAGCAATTGCGCATCGCTTGGGCGATGAAGTGTGAACAAGTCTCTGGCTCGTCGATGCCATACAAAGAACCTCTGGTGTACGTTTCCGTTGAGAACCTCGAATCGTGATTCTATAGTTCAGGCTACGCTCGCAGTATGCTCTCAAGCCTGTACGGTACTGTCTTGAACGTTTGTGACTCTCCGCCTATCTGGGCAAGGTTTCGCATGCAGGATTCGTCATAGGTTCTGGCGGGAAGGCGCTGGAGGATATTCCGCGCGCCGTTTGCAAGCTTCGAAGTCTCCTCGCCGTGAAGAAATTATCTTGATGAACAGGCGAGTACCGGACGAATTCAACCTGATACATCCTGAAATCTCCTGCCGCAGAGAGTACTGAAAGAGAAGGAAAATCGGCGGCCGAATGCCGTGTCTCTTCAGAATCCCAACCGAACCTGCGATCATCAACTCTTCGCGAACGCAAGCAGGTCAGCATTCAATCGGTCCGCATGCGTGATTGGCAATCCATGCGCCGCGCCCACGTAGACTTTCAGCTGGCAGTTTGGGATTAGTGGGGCTGTTTTACGGGCTGTCGTTTCGATCGGAGTCGAGGTATCACTGTCGCCGTGGATGAGGAGCGTCGGGACGGCAATTCTACGCAACTCCGGGCGAAAGTCGGTTTCCGTGAACATCTGCTGCAGATCGAGCATCGTCTTCAAAGAGCATCCGTCAACCATCATCCTGACCCACCAGTCCATAATTTCCTGAGAGACGTGGTTCTTGGAGGTACCAAAGAATGCCGATGCGGCTGCTGCTATTGGATTTGGACGATCCTTGCTTAACACCTTGCGCACGTATGCCAGGGATTCTCGATCAACCCCGTCTGGGTTGTCGTCTGTCTTTAGAACGAACGGAGTGATGGTCGAAACCAGAACGACTCGCGTGACGCGGCTAGAGCCACGGCGCGATAAATAGCGAACGACTTCGCCGCAACCCAAGGATTGGCCGACGAGAGTTACGTCGTGAATGTCCAGTTGTTCGATCACGGATGCAAGGTCGTCCGCAAGCGTATCGAATTCGTACCCGCGGCTCGGCTCGGTTGAACGGCCGTGGCCACGGCGATCGTAGCCAACACAGCGAAATCCGCGACCAGCCAAGTCGGCCATCTGGTATTCCCACCAAGCAGAATTGAGTCCCCACGGTGCCAGAAAAACCAAAGGGTGGCCCTTGCCCCAATCTCTAAAGAACAGGTTCGTACCGTCTGCTGCCTCTATGAATGGTTTGGCCGGTGATTTCTTCCCGGTGGGAGCAAGTACCGACTCCTTGCTGAGTTCATTCGCCCTACCCGTCCCCACCAGTCCAGTAGCAGCGGTGATCGCCGCAATGGACTTCAATAGACTCCGCCTGCGCATCGGTCATTCCTCCACGGCGAGTATTCAATAGCCGAAAAACGCAGTCCATGACCTCGGAGGTCATGGCGGGGCTACGAGCGAGTGAGATGGTTCGGTCGCTAACTCGACTTCTGACGTCAAGCTGGATCAGAGGGCGGTTAGCGCGGCGCGCGTAGGTTCGTCGGCAGGAAAAAAACTTTCGATGCGCAATTCCTGTAGTGCAATATCCTGGGCAGTACCAAAGGTTGTGATCGTGGAAAACAACCGAAGCGTGGAATTGTTCCACCTGTAGTTGATGGTCAAAAACGGCGGAGGGGTATCGTCAAAGTCTAGCCAGCGCCAGCGGGGGGGCACGTCCGGATAGCTGAGCAGCTCCTCAAGGAAACTCTTCATCGTCTCGTCCGGAGGGTTGGACGCGACTTCACGATGCACTCGCTGAATGAGGCGTGCCGCAACGCTTTCCCAGTTTTCGATAAATCTCCGCAGCCCCTTTGGATGAAATACGAGCCGGATTCCGTTGCGGGGCTTCACGGAATCGCAGCCCGGGAAGAAGGCCAGAAAGCGCTTTGTGCTGGAATTCATGCGCAGCGTGTTCCAATAGCGGTCGACGACGATTCCGGGAAAGGGCTCTTGTTGCCTCAGGAGGACGTCCACGGCCTGGCGCGCAGCTTCCATCTCCGGTGCCTCGAGACCGGTATGCCGATAGAACGGTGCATAACCGGCGGCCAGGAATAGTGCATTGCGCTCGCGCAGCGGAACCTGCAGAGCCTCGGCAAGACGCAGCACCATTTCGCGGCTCGGTTGCGCCCGGCCCGTTTCGACGCAACTCAAGTGACGCGTCGAGATATCAGCGTCGAGCGCCAGGGCCAGTTGGCTGACGCGTCGAACCGCACGCCATCGACTGAGCAAGATTCCGAAATTTGCGTTGGGCCTTGTGGCGGCACGCGCAGCGGACGAATTGTTCACGCTGCGATTATAGGAGGAAGTGCCCGCCGCCCGCCAGAAGTAGCAGAGTAAATCTCACCCAGGAGAGAAAAACAATGAGGGCACCGGCGAACATCTGGACGGAGGAAGAACTCTTAAGCGAGTCGGCAAAGACGACCGAGGAATCATCCAACCAATAGTAATCGCGAACCGTCAAAATGGAGTGGACATGACAGTTGCACCCCGTACTTTCTTCGGGCTTCATATTCCGTCGGATTCCCGTCTGTTTCTGGCTGTGCTTGCGGTTCATGTTCTCGCTGCTCTCGTCGCAGCAGTGGCCGGAGTCTTTGCGATGGTGAGCCCGAAACGCCCTGGTCGCCACCCTAGGTTTGGGGCAAGCTACTATTGGTGCCTGAGCGTTGTGTTCCTGACCGCCATTGTTCTTGCGTCGATGAGATGGTCCGAAGATGCTTACCTAGTCTTTCTGGGAGCAGGATCTTTCTCGGCGGCCACGCTGGGACGTGCCGCGCGGCGGAGACGATGGCGTCGGTGGGTACGTATGCACATCAGCGGCATGGGACTGTCGTACACATTGATGTTAATCGCCTTCTACATGGACAACGGCAAGCAGTTGCCGGTATGGAAGGACCTTCCCAGCGTGACGTACTGGCTACTTCCCAGCGCCGTTGGAGCGGCTCTTATTATGACGACGCTGCTTCGATACCGCGGAATTGCTCCTGAGAATTGATGCACAACTTGGAGATGGCAATCAACAACAGGCAAGCAAACCAGGCACGGAGTCCGAACGATGAATTCGGGATTGCTCGTGGAGCCGACAAAAGGCGCATCCATTGCGGCTTGCGCCCATCGGTTGGCCTTACGGTGCAGCCGTTAGCGCAGGGGGAATGCCGAAGGTACTATCGACCACTTCGGCGAGGTCTCTTTCTTCGCGAAGTATGATCCGTTTTGATTGAGCCATCGACCACGGCGCCGAGAAACCTGCTTTTGGATGTGGGGTGGATTGGTGAAGCGCTCCGTTGTGGTCTCAGGAGACTCAAAGTCCTTGTCAAAACCTTGTGGATTTTTCCAAATGGGTGGACTGCCTCATTCATGTTGCCTGAAGTGTCGAGTCGATGAATCGCACCCCTCAGCACTTACGGTCTTTGCCTCTTCCGAAGACGCCGCCGACGCCTTCGATGCTGTGAAACCGAAATTGGGTGTCATATCCCACGACCACCATGAACGCGGGCCTTTTGGAGGCTATTCGCAGAAGATACGATGGTCGGTATATTGTTGCGAAGGATCTAACCGTCATCAACATCGCTAAAACGATTCGTTGCAAGCATCAAGTCCCTTAGATTTGCAGGCTTTATTGGGCACGATTACGAGTCTTCGAGAGATCAATCTGGTGCACAGACGACATGGCTGAATGAACATCTCGAGTAAGGAATATCCTCGGTGGCTACAGACTACAAACAGCTTACGGAGAACCTAAGCCGTTTTTACGATTTTGCGGGAAAGGTTGTGCTGTATGTCGGAGCGGGAGGCAGGCAGCTTCTCAGTCTTTCCATTAGGACCAAGAAGGTGCTGGCAATTGATCACAATGTCGCGTCGCTCAGAGAACTCGAAGCAAACCGTGCCGCAAAGGGTAAGCAGGGTTCGATCGAGGTTCTAGCTGCTAGCTTCGAAAGCGTGACAAAGGTTGGGGATGTTGTCTAATTCGAATTCTGCCTGCACGAGATGAATGATCCGATTGGGGCACTCGCGCATGCCCACACGCTGGCGCCTGATATCGTGGTATTTGATCATTCTCCGGGTTCCGTCTGGGCTTTCCACGCAGCCGAAGACGAGAAAGTCCAACGGAGCGCCGAGGCCATGAATCGTTTCGGGATTCGCCGTCGAGAGACGTTTTGCACTGCACAGCATTTCCAGGATCACAACGAACTGCTAGGTAAGATCGCTTCTCAAGGGCCCGCAGCAATCGAACGCGTGCAACACTTCGCGAAAGCGACGAACATCATCATTCCAATGAGCTACGGTCTATCATTGCTGTGACGATTAGAGCATGTGTCGCGCGAAGACGAGATAGTGGTGGAAGGATCTTGAAGCGGGCTACTTCCCAAGCTTTCACCCGAACCTTAAGAAATAGCTGCCTAGTGTTGCCGCCTGCCTTTCGTTTTCTTCATAGAGACCGACGATCTTACCTCGGTAATCCGTAGCTCACCCGCCTTGAGCCAGGGATAAGAAGGCGTGGTGAAACGCGCCGAATTCCGTAGAAAGAGCCGGCAATCTCATTGCTTCGTCGTGATCGTTCCACTCACTAGACCTGTGGATCGGTCGACGCTCCCAGTTTACGTAGTCCGACTAGAACTATGAGGACCGACAGTAGCGACAGAATAACAGCTATCATAAGAACGACTGCGCCTGCGTGGTCCCACAGCAAGGTCGAGCCCACAATCGGTGAATTCATACCTTTGGGACCGCTCCCAAAGCCGCCTTGGAAAACGAGGCCAAGCCAGTTCATATACAGAGATGCCGCGGTTATCCACGCGCCTGCGCTGGACCAAAAACGTCCAAGGTTCAGCTTCGGCCAAAGGAGACCGAGGGCAATCAAGCCATAGCCGCCGATCAACGCTGTCAAGTGGGCGGCGTTGCCAAGGTTCCGGTTATGGAAATTGACGATTACGAAGCCAGTGAGCATTCCCATAAGAAGCAAAATTGCGCCATGGCGGGCCAGGTGGAGATCGATAGGCGTTCGCATGAGAGTCCTCCGTTTTTGCTGAAGCAATGTGATTCTTTATTTCCGACGATCAACGGGCGTTGTTTTTCACTTTCCAGCATCACGAGGCAGTTTGTGCCCTGCGCAATGTCTGTGAAAAGAGCATTTTGACTAGCGGGTGAAATGCTGTGACGAACTGGACGGGCGGAACGGTCAGAGTGGATTGTTGACCAAAGCTCTCAGTCGGCTCGAATAGGTTCGGCCAGATTCCAGGCGTGCTCCGTCACGCAGCGTGATTACGTACTCTCCGTGCGCGCTAGACTGCAGGTTTTTGATTCGGAAGAGGTTGACGATGATCGAGCGATGGATGCGAAGAAAAATCTCCGGATCAAGAGATTTCTCGAGGGCGTTCATTGTAACATGGAGCAAATAACTCGCGCGGCCAACGTGCAGTTCCACATAATTCTCCGCGGCTTCCATCCAATCCACGTCTTCGGCATCCACGAATACAGTCTTGCCTTCTGACCGCACCGCCATGCGCTTCACATAACTGCGAGGCGAAGCGATGACTTCGAGCAGGCCGATGATTTGCCGGATCGAATCCGCCGCTACGTTCAAACGCAAGCGGCTTTTGGCGCGCACCAACGCCTTGACGAAACGTTCTTCGATCACCGGTTTAAGCAGGTAATCAAGCGCATTGATTTCAAACGCCTGAATTGCGTACTGGTCGTGGGCTGTGACAAACACTACCTGGGGCATATGTTCTGCGCCGATTTTCCGAACCACCTCGAATCCATCCATCTCGGGCATCTGCACATCCAGAAGCACGAGATCAGGTTTGGCCTGTCGAATCGTCGCGACGGCCTCGCGTCCGTCTGTGGCTTCGCGAATTGCTGAAACCTCGGGGTCCCTGGAGAGCAGCACCCGTAAGCCATCCCGCGCCAGCGGTTCGTCATCCACGATCAGGGTTGTGAGAGACATTAGGTTCTCGCAATTTCGGCATGGGACTGATGGAAGGGGATATTCATGGTTACGACTACCCCGCCACGATCGCAATTTTCGATTACCAATCTCGCGTCCTGGCCGTAAAGCTGTTCCAGCCGTGCTCGCGTATTTGCCAGGCCGATGCCCTCATCCTCAGACGAGCCGCTGGCCGGAAGCCCAGGTCCATCATCTTGGACGCGAAGTTCCACTATGCCGTTGATCTTCGACGCGCTGATCAGAATCCGACCGGCAGAGGAGCTTCGTCCGATGCCATGCCAGATCGCGTTTTCCACGATTGGCTGCAAGATTAATTGCGGTACCGACGCTTCCTGTGTCGCCGGATCCGCCAAGACCTCTACCCGCAACCGGTCCGGGAAACGTACCTGTTCAATGGCCAGATAGAGTTGCAAATACTCCAGTTCGCGGCGCAGAGAAACCTCCTGAGCGTCAACGTCCTCCAGCACACCTCGCAAGAGATCGCTCAGGTGACCAAGCATCTGTTCCGCATCCTTGCCCTTATGCTGGCGCACCAGCACCGTGATGGCATTCAGAGTGTTAAATAGGAAATGCGGTTGGAGCTGCATCTTCAGCGCATTTAATCGAGCACTCATCAGTTGCGACTGTAACTCGGACGCCCGCAGCTCGACCTTCAGCATTTCCCGTGAGCGTTCCTGGTATCTGCGATAGTAGAGGACTCCCCATTGCACGCCAAGCACCATCCAGTAATTCAAAACGCCGCCGTGAAAGCCCCTGACCAGCAACTGGGCAAGAGTTCCACGAAAGTCCTTGAATAGGGGAGACAGGTGCGAGCGTGAATACAACGCGCTTTCCAGACTCAGCTCGAAAGCTGAGAACCCTGCGCTCAGCAAAAGATGGAGAGCGACTCGAGGGAACCAGTTGCGACTCTCGACAGGAAACTGCCGGCCGAGCCAAAGCATGGCCGGCGTCAGAAGGGCCCAAATGTAAACTCCGGAGAGCCACGCCAGTAAGTAATGCCACCAGGGAGTTGGGTCATGCGACACAAACCTTTGCGTGAGACCTTGGCTGAAATAAAAGAGGCCCACCACTGTCCACAGCAAAAAATACAGAGGATAGTTTCGCAGATCGCGTTTGAACCCATTCTCCATCGCGCTGTAGCCTATCCTAACTTAACCAAGTCGGTTGCACCTCCTGGATTTCCGAAGGATTGGCTGGCACTCTAGTGTCACGGCAGTTGTGGAAGAAGCGTGAAAACTTGCGAACAAAAAGTGAATACTATAGAGAAGTTGGCTGTCGCGCTTCATCGCAACTGCTTAATTCTCCTCGGAAAACCCCGCTCCGGTAAATTGATCTAAAGTAACTCTAAGGGCTGTTAACCGAAGGGTTGAAATGCGCTCACGTCAAGCCTTATTCCGCGGGCAAGAGAGCAGTTAAGAGGACGGCGAAGCGGACTGAACTTCCTAGGACGTGATCCATCGCCGTGTCCTTGAAACCAGAATGATGACCGAAAAAGGTGCGAGGTCCCCCCATGCCTTGGGTTGATCGCCATCCAGTTCGGACCAGGGCCCGTAGGCAAGAGTCCATAGAACATCAATGCGGACTCGAGGCACGCAACGCCGTGTGGGACCCGACTCGTCGCTAGCAGAATCTGACGCTCGATATCTAGGGCTAGATCCTTGCGAGCGTAAATTCCCCGACCGACGTTCACACGACTAGGCCACGACGAGCTGCTCTCTTTAGGACTCCAGGATGAACGCCGTATTTCGACAGGTCTCCAGCCCGGACGATGGACAGCTCTTGAATCATCGAAACTAATCGCATGGTTACAGACTGCTAGGGGTTCATCAATTTGCCTCACCAAATTGTAGGGGGGCCGTACCCCGAAAGCCGTTTACTTCACACTACCAATGAGAAACCGTTGGGACATTTGAGAAAAAAAGGCCTCCGTTGGGGAACAAATTGTTCCCGAACAGGACGTTTGTGACCCGAAAAAGAGGCTGACGGGCCGCGCTAAATTTGTTGATTTCCGAACAGCAGGCACCGGGACTCTCGAACTTGCTAAACCGCTGCGGAAAGATCCGTGCGAAATTTGTCCGAGACTCTAATGAGTCGCTTTGAAATGCGCTGTCATAAAAACGTAATACTAATCGCGATGAATGGCGACTAAAGGCGAACGAAAGGTGAATAAAGAAGGAGAAAGTGATTCGTCCCGTTTCATCGCAACTTGCTGATTCCCCTCGATTAGCACCAACTCCGGCAAGTTCTGATTAAATTGGTTGTTCGGCTGTTAACCGAAGGGTTGCTAGTTCGAATCTAGCCCGGGGAGCCAAATTCCTTTCAATCAATGAGTTGGCGGCTGCTCTTTTTCGGTCTTTGGCGACCGTAGTAAAGACGTAGTGTCAGTCTTAGGATTTTCCAGAAGCGGGCCGACAAAATGGCGCAAAACCCCAATGTTTCTGCGAAAGCGCTCTGTGGAAAGGCCCAACCCTTCGGTTCGTAACCGAATGCTCTAGCATTTTTTCAACCGCTTGATGCACCGCGACTTGGATTGCTTCCGGCACAATCGCGGATTGGACCCTGCCGAATCTCCGGTAAACACTAGCGGACTTGTAAGTACCAACAGCGTTTCAACCTCAACGAGGCCACGGCAAACTCCGAAACATTTTTTACTTCCCTTATTGATTGACAGGAGTCTAATCTATTGTCCTGTCATTTATCGACAGGAGAGCGTGATGGCCAAGCCCACTGACTTAGTGCAGGGCACCTTGGACTTGCTGGTACTCAAGACGCTTGCACTGCAACCCATGCACGGTTGGGGAATCGCGCAACGCATCCGGCAAGTCTCCAAGGACGTTTTGCAGGTGAACCAAGGGGCGCTGTATCCCGCGCTGCATCGGCTCGAGCAACAGGGTTGGATTCGCGCCAAATGGGGCGAATCCGAAAACAATCGCCGCGCCAAGTATTATTCGCTGACTCCGGACGGTGCGAAATATCTGCGCCAAGAGCAAGCGCAATGGAAGCGCCTTTCATCGGCCATCGGGCTGGTCCTGGAGATATCTTAGGGAGGCGGAGCCATGCGTTGGTATTACAAATTGCCTCTGCGCTTACGCTCGCTTTTCCGCAAGGACAAAGCGGAGCTGGACCTCAGCGACGAGCTTCAGTTTCATTTGCAAAATCAGATCGACGAATACGTGGCGCAGGGAATGGATCCGCAGGAAGCTCGTCACGGCGCTTTTCGCTTGCTCGGCGGCGTCGAGCAAGTGAAAGAGGAATGCCGAGACGCCCGCGAGGTCAATTTCATCGACAATTTCCTGCAAGATGGTCGCTTCGGTCTCCGGATGCTTCGCAGAAGCCCCGTTTTTGCTTTGGTGGCGTGCGTGACTCTAGCCCTAGGGATCGGGGCCACAACTTCTATCTTTAGTGTGGTTAGGGCGGTGATTTTTGCTCCCTTACCGTTTCGGCAGCCGGAGAACCTCGTCCACGTCTGGGGCTCGGAAGGTCCCCCAGGGCAACATTATCGCCGCGGAGATCAAGCTTTCTTCAGTTCCGCTCGCCCGGCGGACCTTTATGACTGGCGAACGCAAAATCAGAGTTTCGAAAGAATTAGCGCTTATCGCAAACGCTCCATGCTGCTGACCGGCGGCAAGGAAGCAGATCTCGTGGACGGGCAGGAGGTTTTCGACGAGTTCTTCGAGATGCTCGGCAGTCCTGCGCAGTTGGGCCGGGGCCTCCAGGCCAGCGACTACGAGCCGGACGGTGCCCATGTCGTGGTGATCAGCAATCGCATGTGGGTGCAGCGACTAGGCAGCAATCCCGAGGTCGTTGGGGCGCGAATTTCCCTTGATCAGGAGTCGTACCAAATTGTAGGCGTGATGCCAGCGAACTTCTATCCAACTCCGTGGGGCTACCCTGAGTTTTGGATACCGCATTGGGCAAATCAGGGAGAAAAAAGCGACCGCAAGTCCTGGGGTTTGATCCCGCTGGCCAGGCTTAAGCCCGGAGTCACCTGGGAAGAGGCTCAGATCCAGTTCGACGTCATTTCGGCGCGGCTGATCGAGGATCATCCCGACGATTCCCTCAGTGCAATCGTCGTTCCGATGGATGCACAGCTTATCGGCAGCAGTTGGAAGCTTCTCTTGCTGCTCTCTGGCGGAGTGACGCTCTTATTGCTGATTGCTTTTGTAAACTTTGCCAATCTTCTCCTGACGCAAGTGTTTGACCGGCAGACAGAATTCGCAATTCGCAAAGGGCTGGGTGCCAGCCGGGCACGGATAGCATTCCAACTGTTTATTGAAAACCTCGTTCTATCGTTAGTGGCGGGCACGTTGGGATTCGGCTTGGCATTTGCTCAAACCAAGGTAATGCTGGGAAACCTGCCCCAATCCGCCAACCTGCCAAGGCTCGAAACCGTGAGAATTGACTTCCCTTTGCTCGCATTCGTTTGCGGGATCTGCCTAGTCGCAAGCATGTTGTGCAGTTTTACGGCGCTCAAAAACTCGGGTGACCGCTCTGGCCTTGCTCTCCAGATACAAGGACGCGGCCTTTCTTCCGGCAGCCGTAAGCGGCGACTCGGGCAGGCATTCATCATGAGTGAATTTGTGTTCTCTCTCGTGCTGCTCATCCTGGGAGTCCTTCTAGTGCAAAGTTTTGTCAGGCTCCGGCGGGTTGACCCCGGTTTCGATGCTAGCAACCTGCTCACATTCCGTGTACAAGTGCCGGCTGTGAGTTATGGGACCTTTTCTTACGGTGCCAAGCATCCGCGACGAGAACGGCTCTACGAACAGCTGGAACGAATCATCGCCGCCGTCCCCGGAGTAGACTCCGTGGCAATGTCGGCGCTCTTGCCGCTGCGACACGAAATCAACCCTTCGCCTGTTGTGATCCCAGGGCGCGAGCTACCTCCGACCGGCCGCTCGGGATCAGCGCGCTCGGCTTCTACAATTCAGACGCAGACCGGAATCGAGCGGGTGAATCCAAGGTACTTTAGTGCCCTTCGTCTCAAGCTGGTCCGTGGGCGGTTCTTGGAGGAGCGGGACGGCCCGGAGGCGCCGATGGTGGCCGTAGTAAACGAGGCGTTTGTGAAGGCCTTCTTTCCGGGCGAGAATCCAATCGGAAAACAGGTTAGCGTCTGGTATGGGAAACCAGTGATCGTAGGCGTTGTCGCCGATTTCAAGTTGAATGGCCTCGATCGCAATGCTTTGCCGGAGATGTTCTGGTCATTGCGTCAGGACCCTTGGAGCGATGTTTGGGTGATGGCCCGAACGAAGTCGGATCCGGCTCTGATATCGACCGCCATTCCCAAATCTATCCACAATTTTGATCCTGACCTACCAGTGAGGGAGATGAGTTCGATGGCCGAGGTCATCTCTGAATCGCTGTGGCTGAAGCGGATCGCAGCGGTCCTGATTGGGTTGGTTGCTGCGCTGGCAATTGTGCTCGCGGGGACCGGAATCTACAGCATTGTCTCGTATTCGGTCAGCCAGAGAACAAGAGAGGTCGGAATTCGCGTGGCTCTGGGAGCCACCCAGCGCGATGTGTTGGGCTTAATTCTGGGCGAGACGTGGCGCCTGGCGCTTGTGGGCTGCACGGTGGGTTGCTTTGCCGCCTTTGTCGTAGGAAGACTTGTCACCAGTCAGAGCTATATTGCCCCTTCGGTTGCTTCCAGCCTGGCGCCTGAGAAAATGAATCCGTTGACGTTCGTGTTCAGTTCGATGTTCCTCTGCGGACTTGCTCTTGCGGCAAGCTTGGTGCCGGCACGACGAGCGTTGCGCGTCGATCCCATGCAGGCACTGAGACATGAATAACCTCTTAGCCACTTGAAAGGGGCTTTCAATTGAGGTTAGTACCGACAAACGCGCAAGTGTTGACCGAACCAATCAACTCCGGGATGGTCGGCAACCGTTCGGCGAAGTTTTCCGACGGCTGATGGCCACGATGAAACGTAGTACAGACGTAGCATCAGTTGCGGCGAATGGCGGCAAAAGCGAATAAACAGTGAATGAAAAGTGAGGAAGTAACGCTCCGGAGTTCACTGCAATTCACTAACTTTCCTCGGTTTAGCTTAACTCCGGAGAAATCTGATTAAGTTACTCTGCTGGCCTTAACCGAAGGGTTGCTAGTTCGAATCTAGCCCGGGGAGCCAAATCCTTCAGTCAGTTAGCGAATCGCAGCTTCTGGGCGTTCTGAGACTGTGCCCAAGTCTGTGCCCCATCGCTCCGAAAATCAGTTCCTTTTGGTGCGTTGACGGCCTGTCGCTGTGCGGTCGGACAGGCTCCAGGCTGTATCGTGTTTTTGAGAGGTGGACCGCGCAGAGGAGATTGGTCGGAGTGGTGGCGGTGGACGGGCACCAGTTCCGAATGATCAGCGTGTCGGGCGCGGCCGCGGGGAACCGAGCAGAGCAAGGACTACTCGACGAGCTGAAGCGTGAGAGCGATGCGCACGCCGTTGACAAGCACGATGCTCTGGTCGAGCAATTGTTGGTTGGTGATTTCCGAGTTGACGAATTGCTTGAGGGCAGCGCGCGGGCAAATGAATTCGATCGCTTCCGAACTTTCTTTCGCGCCGGGAGAGAGTTTGTTGAGGACCGAGAAATCGAAAAGTTGAAATTCCACATCCGGGGAAATACGCGCGGAAAGATCCTTCAGCAGAGGCGCGAGAAAGAGGTCGAAGCTCTGCGCAGCGCGCTTGTAAATTGAGCTCTTTGCGGGCTCGAACGTGAGCGAATTCTTCAAGGTCATTTGAAGCGTCAACTTGTTCTGGAAAATCACAAAAGTTGGCGGAGCGTAGGTCACGAAGTGAAATTTGGCTTCCCCCTCCTTGCCGAGAGCGGCCAATTGGGAGTGAAACTTTTCGTCCATGCGATCCGCGTCAGCCTGGGTCTCCGCAGGAGGCGCCGGCGGGAGGGCGGCAGCGGCCGGCGGTGCGGGAGCGACTTCGACGTGCGGAGCAGGTGACTCGATCGGGGGCTGCGGGGAAAGTGAGGGCGATACGGAAGAAGTGCCGCTCGCGGGTTTCAGCAGAGGAGAATGCGAAGCCATGACCGTCGAGCGCGCGGTGGAAGTAGCGTCCGGTTTTGCTGGAATGGAGCGTGGAAGGGCCTGCACATTCAGAGGATCGCGTTCTGATAAAGAAAGCCCAAAATCGGTACCGTTCATGAACACCTGATTGCGGTTCAGTAGCTTCTGCCGCTCGGCGTCGCTGGACGCGCGCGACATGGCCCAGGCGTCGGATCGATCGAAGACTACGACGAGGATTTCCTTGCCTTCATAATCGTAGCTGCGGTCGTTTGTGCGCGTGTGGTGCGAGATTTCAAAACCGACGCCGTCGCAGTCCAGGTCTTCCGGCAAGGCCGCGGTAAGGATGCCCAGGATCGGAAGGACAGCCGAGCGAAAGGTAGCCGCGGCGCGTTCATTTTGCGTCATGCGAAGCGTATTGTAAGCCGCGTTGTAATTCCCGGTGACTTTCAGAATCGTCCGATTGTGGAAACGCACGAATTCCAAGCCACGCGAGTCGGCCTCGGCCTGCTTCGACGGGTCCAGCCCGACATACCGGCTCAAATAGAGGGGAAAGGGAAATTTTGTTTTGGCGACCGATTGGTTGATGCCAATCAACTGTTGAAAATAAGTTTGCTCGAGGGCTTTGAGGTCCGGGCTTTCAATCTCGTCGGGACTTACCTGAGAAAAACAGAGCGTGGGACACAGCGTAAACATGACTATGGCGAGAAGGCAGATCTTGGGATGAACGGGTGTTGACCGCGTGGAATTCATTTCTCCTGAGACCAAGTCTCTCCTATTTCGCTGAATATTGCGACCCGGGTCGGCCGGGAGGCTGGTAGGGTGGCTGAGCAATAGCCCGGGTGAATGCGATCACCGAGCGAATCTCTTCCGCCGTTAGCATGCGGCCGTAAGGCGGCATCATCGCCGACTTGCCCAGGGCGCTGCCCCCGAGCGTAATGATGTTCTGCATGTATTCATCGGTTTCGCCGTTCAGGGTTGCGCCGTCGTTCAGGAGCGGAGGAACGGGCGTGAGATTTGAACGGTTCGAAGGCCCTGCAGGCGTGGCGTCGGCATGGCACCAGACGCATTGCTGATAGAAGACCCGTTTGCCTTGGGCCTCCTGGTAGCTGAGCGGAACGATTTTCTGGGGATCAGTCCAGTCCGGTTCGGAGTCATAGGCCGCCAGGAGTGGGTCTGCTTTAGCGACGTCGGCATTCTTGTGGCAGCCGGCTGTACCCACCGAAACGAGGAAGAAGAGCGCAACGATGCACATGCGAGGCTTCATTGACCCGCCCCCTCCGAGACGGCGGCTGTGCCCGAGTTACCGGCGGTTTTTTGCGGTTTTGATCCCGCGTGCAGGGTCATCAGGTAAGCCGTCAAGCCATTGATTTCCTGATCCGTGAAGTTGCGGTGAGGTTCGACCGTATCGGGGACCAGCGCCTGCGGATTCTTCAGCCAAGCCTCGATCCACGCGGGCGTCAGCCAGCTTCCGGCGTTGTTGAGATTTGGCCCGACGTAGCCGCCGGATGAACCGATGGTGTGGCAAGCCTGGCATTGATACTTAACCTCGTAGAGCTGTTTGCCGAGTGCAGCCATCGCGGGCGTGAACTGTTTGGCGTCCGTCGTAGCCGGATTCACGGCGGGATTTTGCAAGACCATGGAGATATAGTCAGCTAGCGTTGAGGCGTCCTTGTCGCTCATATTGAACTGGGGCATACGCAGAACGAGGGTGGGGCGAAGCGTTTGCGGGCTCTTCAGGAATTCGATGAGCCACTGCCGTTGTGCGCGGCTGCCTTCGTAGGTGAGCTCCGGCGCCAGATCGCCTCCGTAGCCGTTGAATTTGTGGCAGGTGTAGCATTTATAGCGTTCATAGACCGCCGCAAAGGAGCCGGTAGCATGGAAAACCGCCTCTTTACGCGGAACGACGAGATTCTGAAGAGCGCTCGTTGCGGGCGGGCCTTTCATACTTAGCAACGCGGTGGTGACGGCGTCGAGGTCGGCCTGGTTCCAGTTGTACTGCGGCATGCGCGCTGCCGGATTGACGGAGACAGGATCCTGCAACTTGGCTTGAATGTACGAGACGAGATTGTGCGGAATCTTCGCGGCGCCAAATTCGAGTTCCGAAGCGTTTTTTCCGCCTAACGCGCTCAAGTCCGGACCAAAATCCTTCTGTGGATTCAGTCCGGCGATGGCGTGGCAGCTCGCGCAGCCCTTTTCGAGAAAAAGCCGCTTGCCAAGTTGCATCTGTTCGTCGGTCGGAGGGTCCAGCTTGGGGACACTGCTGAGGAGGTCGGAATCAACCAGTTTGGTGGTGATGTATTGCGTGACCTTGTACAGGTCCTCGTCTGACCAGCCGTAGCGCGGCATGCGCGTGTGCGGCAAATAGCTTTCCGGATCGCGCAGCCAAGCGATCAGCCAATCGGGGTTCACCTTGCTGCCAACTTTGGTGAGTTCCGGTCCGATATCTCCTCCGATAAGCTTCGTTTCGCCGGCGCGCGTGACCGCGAGTGAGTGGCATGTCGAGCAGAACATTTGCCGGAAGCGCAACTCGCCTTGCGAGGCGAGCTCTGGATTCTTGCTCCACGAGGCAACGACAGCGGCCGAGATTTTGTAGGCCGGCAGCGGCATGGCCTTTTGGGCGCTGAGATAAGCCGTCAGGCCAACCAATTCGGCCTCGGTCAGCCGGAACTTCGGCATGCGCGGCTCATCCACGGTTTCGTAGCCGTTGACGGTTACGTTGCCGTCTTTGTCGGTGACCGTGCGCGGTTCCTTCAGCCACTTGTAAATCCATTCGCGGCTGACTTTCGTACCGATGCTGGAAAGGTCCGGCCCACGCATGACGGGCGTCTCGATCCCAGGCAATTTGTGGCAGCCTTGGCAATTCAGCCTGGCGAGGAGTTGCTTGCCACGGGAGAGTTGCGGAGTCTGCGGGAGGTCAGAGAGGTGGCACGAGCCGCAAGAGGCCTGAATGAAATGCGTTGGAAGAACCGGCTGCTCCCAAGCCAGAGTGGATTCGTGCGCTTCGGCCACTTCGGTGGCTGGACCCTGACCGCGGTGACAAACCGTACAGCCCCAGTCACGCACGTTGTGCGGGATGGGAGGGTGCGCGCGGAAAGGTTGCGGAACGGACGCGTCGGCCAGCGACAATTGCGTGATTCCCTGATGGCAGGTCGTGCAACGGTCGGTGACGTTCATTCCCGGTAGCCAGATCTGATCAATGTTGGGGCTGTAATCGGCGGTGAGGCGCTTGGTATCAGGGCGGCTCTGCGCGAAGCGGACATAAGCACGCTTGTACTGCTTCCACTCTCGGCGGTAATCCTTGAACGGTGAAATGGCCAGGACTAGCAGAAAGATTACACTGGACACCGCGAAGATAAGACGCATGCGGCTCGTCAATTTGCCCATTTCTTCAGCCGGCATGATTCCTCCACGGCCACACCCAGGACCAACCTGGGCCGCGGAAAAAAGTGCCCACGACGGTGAGACATATGGCCACGGCGATGAACCAGGTCATGACCCACCAGGAAAGCGGCTGGTTTCCCAAGCGGCTTAGCCAGCCTTCTTGTTGCTGCCTGCCGGTGTATGAAAAAACCAGAAGAGTCGCGACGAGGGCGGTCGGAGCGAAAATCGTCCAAGCATGAAAAACCGCGAGGAACGCAAGAAGAATCAGCGTGACCAGCAGGGTGCCGTTGAGGTGTTGGCGCGGGCGGTGCGCCCAGAGCGCGCGGCCTTCAACGTTGACGTTAAAGTAAGGAATGACGATGAGCGCGATGACCACCAGCGTAGGAATCAGGATGCCGGCGACGAAAGGCGGGAAAAAGTGCAGCAGTTCCTGAAGGCCGAGGAAATACCAGGGGGCCTTGGCGGGATTGGGAGTGAGGAGCGGATTGGCGAGTTGTTCGAGTGGGGCATCCCAGAGGAGCGCGGCGATCACCATGGCAATGACCAGCACCTGAAACGCAATGGCTTCGCGAATCAGGAGGTGAGGAAAGGTCATAAGTTGCGGCCCAGGTTCGCCGACAACCTTGGCGGAAGTCTTCTTGGTGACAAAGACGACGCGGCGCGGCTCTCTCTTTGCGTCGGAGCTGAAGCCTGTCGGAATTTTACTTTCGTCCATCTTTGTCCTTTGGCTTGACCGTCAACCCACCATCCTTCTGCACGCGCCAGAAATGAATGCCAATCAAAAGAAATGCGACAAGCGGAAGAATCACGACGTGGAGCACATAGAAACGCAGCAGCGCGTTGTCGCCGACGATGTTTCCGCCGAGCAGAAGGAAACGGACTTTGCCGCCGATGAAAGGCATTGCGGAGATAATGTTTGTGCCGACCGTGACGGCCCAAAACGCGAGCTGGTCCCAGGGCAGAAGATAGCCGGTGTAGCTCAAGAACAGCGTCACCAGGAGCAGGACGACGCCGACGACCCAATTGAATTCGTGCGGAGGTTTGTATCCGCCGCGATAAAACACGTGAAACATGTGCCAGAACACGGCAAAGACCATCAAATGCGCGGCCAAGCGATGCAGATTGCGAAGGAAGACGCCATTGGAGACAACGAAGCGCAGATCTTTCATGTCGCGATAAGCGTTGGGCGCCGCGGGGTGGTAATAGAACATCAGCAAGATGCCGGTGCCGAACAGCACGATGAAGAGGAGGAAGGAAACGGAGCCAAGATAGTAGGAAGCGCGGACGCGCAGAGACTTCTCGCGGACTTTTACGGGAAGCCAGTGCAAGAACAAGTTGCCGAACACGGCCAGGCTGCGGGTGCGGTTTGTGTTGGCCGGGCCGCGGCGGAAGATGGATTTCCAAACTTTGGTTTCGCGAAGATTCTGCAGAGCGGATTGAAAGCTTGTAGCCATCGTGCTCCTCAGACTTTGAGAACTTGCGAATTTTTAATGATTTGCAGCTTGTCCACGAGCAGGTCTCCATCCGCCGTCAGCGAGATGCCAAAATGCGGCAGCGGACGCGGGGCAGGCCCGGCTACCTTGATGCCATCCTCCTTGAACTTGCTGCCGTGGCAGGGACATTCGATTAACTCATGTTCCGGATGCCACGCGGTGATGCAGCCGAGGTGCGTGCAGACGGCCGACACAGCGTAAAAGCCCTCGGGGAGGCGCACGATGTACACCTGCTGGTCCTGCAGAAATGTCACGGAATGAATGGGGTATAGATCAGGATTGCCGGCGCGGAATGTAGTGGAGGGCTCGAACAGCACATTGGGAGAAAAGAACTGATATGTCAGTGCCACCGAACCGAGTCCAGCGATGCCCAAAGCGCCCAGGGTGATTTCATTCAGGAAATCGCGGCGAGTGACTCCATTCCCCGCCGGGACAGCTTGAGGGGATCCCACCGCGGACGAATTCGCTTCATCGCTCATGAGGACAGCACCACCTCTTCGATCTGAACCAGATTCGGGTCGCGATCGAAAACCTCGAATGCTTCCATCGTGATGGTGTTTACCGGGCAGCGCTCGGCGCAAAGGCCGCAGCGGATGCAAATGGTCTCATCCTTGACCATTACCGAGCCCTCCACGCCGGAGAGCTCTGCAGGCGAAAGATGGAGCAGTTCGTTGACCCTCGCTTCCGGCGTCGCCGCAAGCTGCTGGCGCGTGCTCTCCGAAATCTCAAAGTGCCGCAGCGGCACAAGTTGCAAACAATTCTCAGGGCACACATCCACGCAGCCACCACAGAGAATGCACTCGCTGCCGTTGGCCTCCGTGCCTTCGAATACCGTGTTAATCCAGCACTGCAAGCAGCGCGACGCTTCCCGTCTGGCTTGTTCCTCGGTGAATCCGGTTTCGACTTCCGCCAGACCAGTGCGCCGTTCCAGAGGGATAACCGGAACTGCCAGACGCGAATATTCGTCGTACTGCTCCGCCATCTTGTGATGGTCCAGAACGGTGATTTGCACATACTGGGGCTTGGGCTGCCACTCGGAGCCCCGAAGGTATTTGTCGATTTGTTCCGCCGCTTTTTTGCCGTCCGCGACAGCGTTGATGATCAGCCTGGGGCCAAAAGCGATGTCACCGGCGGCAAAAATGCCCGCAGCGGTCGTCATGAGCGTGGCGGGATCAATCTTGGGAGTGCCTTGCCGCGTGACTTCGATGCCATCCGACGGTTTAAGAAAAGAAAGATCGGAAGCCTGCCCGATCGCGAGAATCACTGTGTCGCACGGAATCACCGTCTCCGTGCCCTGCGCAAATTTCGGGCTGAAGCGTCGCTGTTCATCGAACACGGAAATGCAGCGGACCACCTCAAGGCCGGTCAGCTTGCCGCTGTTGCCGACAAATTGTTTGGGACCCAGGGAAGGATGAATCTTCATACCTTCCATTAATCCCTCAGCAATCTCTTCTTCAGAGGCCGGCATTTCTTCTCGTGACTCCAGGCAGACGAGATGCACTTCCCGGGCTCCCATGCGCAGTGCCTGCCGCGAGACGTCCATGAACTCCTTCATGGCCACGTCCAACTCGCTGGAGTTCAATTGGTCCGGAAGTACGACGCCGGCAATGTCCGTCATCAGCTTCTGCTGCTGTTCGCGCACCGCGGAACGCGCCACGTCAATGGCCACGTTTCCGCCGCCAATGACGACCACCTTCTTGCCGATTTGAAAGCGATAGCCGAGATTCACGTTCAGCAGGAAGTCAATGCCCTTCACCACGCCATCCAGATCATTTCCCGGCAAATTCAAGTCCCGGCTGCGGTGCAAACCAAATGCGAGCAAGACGGCCTTGTATCCCTGCCGTCGCAGATCTTCGAGGGAGAAGTCGCGGCCCAGGCGCGTATTGAGCCTAAGCTCCGGGCCGAGATCGAGGATTTCGCGAATCTGCGCCTGCAAAACATCGCGCGGCAGGCGATACTCCGGAATCCCGAGGTGCATCATCCCGCCAGGAACCGGAGCGGCCTCGAACACCGTCACGGGATAGCCCAGAAGGGCCAAATCATGCGCCGCGGACATGCCCGCGGGACCAGAGCCGATAACCGCGATTTTCTCCGCGCGCGTGATAGACGCGCGGTCTGGATAAACATCAATGGGATTGCGCGATTCCGGCCCGTGGCGCTCCGTCACGAACCGCTTCAAAGCGCGGATCGAAATCGGCATGTCAAACTGTCCGCGCCGGCAAGCCGGTTCACATGGATGCCCGCAAACTCGGCCGCAAATAGAAGCGAAAGGATTAGGGACCCGCGCATAGCGGTAAGCTTCCTCGTATCTTCCCTGCGCGATGAGCGAGACATACCGCCCCGCCTGGGTATGAACGGGACAGGCCTGCATGCAAGGGAAGTTTGACTCGAGCCATTCCAGGTCGACAAGTTTAGTTCGACTGCTCATGAGGAGCGAGGGTCCCAGTCTCGATTACTTCTTAACTGTCAGTTCCACGGTGGCGGTCGCGCCGCTCACATCGACGGCCTGCGTCGTCGGCTTACCGTCTTCGCTCCAGGTTTTGAGTGTGTACTTTCCCGCGGGTACGTTTTTGATCTCGAAGTTTCCGTCCTTGTCGGTGACTGCGAAATAGGGAGTCGGAACGACGACCACATACCCCGACATCTCCGGGTGCACGTTGCAAAGCAAGGATGCTACGCCCAGATCATTGAATTGAAAAGGTTTCTTGTCGCCCTTTGGCCAGGTGCCCAGGTTGTGCGAGAGCTTCTTGTTCCCGCTGATGGAAGGCCAATACACATTGTGCCCGACAGCATCGCTATTCAAGAATTCCACCGTAGTTCCCTGTTGCACTACAACGACGTGCGGAACAAAGGTCATTTTGCTCTGGTTAATCACCACATGCTCTTTCGGCACATCGAACTTCTTCTCAGAAATGGCATCGACATACACCGCAATATTCTCGGCGGACTTCATGCCCTGAGCGCTGACCTTTCCCTTAATTTCGTTCGCCTTACCGGCACCGGCTAAGGCCAAGGCAAGGCCAGCTAACAATGCGGCCCTCACGGCGTTCTTGATAAGAAACATACTTCTCCTCTCGGTTTCGAATTTTTCTTACGTCGAGAAATCTACGGGTCTAAGCCCGGTTAAAATACGTAGTCCACGCCCGATAGAAACGTATGGGGTCGGAAGAATTCCGTGTTGCCGGTCAAAGTATTTGTGAAGGGCTGTCCCCAGTGATATTCGTATTCGCCTATGATTTTCATATTGGCCCGCAGAAGAATCTGGAAGCCCGGGCTGTAGCGGTTCCGCGTGTCATGTTGGGAGACTCCGTTGAGAAAATCCGTGGGCGAATTCACAAAGTCGTAGCGCATATAGGCGATCATCCATGGATAAATCCAATAGTTCGCGCCGGCGAATCCTCCCGAATAGGTAACCGGTGTTGTCCGCTGAAATCCAGTGTCTGAGGCATTCTCGACAAGATTTTGATCGTGGCCGTACAAGCCCACACCGTATAGCTCCAAATGGCGATACTTGAATCGCAAGTCGGCGCCGACCCGATAAAATGGCTCATTGAGCAAACCCAAGCCCGGAAACGACACTCCATCGAGGTTCAGTTGGTTCCTTCCGTAGTAGTAGAAAGCGCCGACGCGAATAGATGTGTGATCGCGAGGGCCGGTAGGACCGGCCGCCTGGATAGCATTCCGGCTCTCCGCGTCACGTTCCAAATTGAATCGCTGCGAGACGCGGGCGTAGACATCTTTTGTGCTGCGCGCCGCGGGCGAATTGTTGTTTCCGTTGACGACTGCGACGGACCAAGTGAAGTTCCCGTTGTTCGGATAACCGCCGAATTCAATTCCGCGTTGCGGCGTTCCCAGCGTAAACGGATTATTCGTAGTACCCAGAGCGCCTGCCACGCTAGCTTGGTCGTAAATGTCGTAACTAGACGGGTAAACGCTTCTCGCCTGCGTGAAGGGCAAGTCCAATTCAAACTGGCCGAACCTGACATTCAACGCATTTTTCGGCAGTTTGAAAACGTGCCCGAGGTCGCTGTACTTCAAGTAGCCATCGCCGAGCCCGCCATCGGCTCCGGAGCCGCCCGTGGAGATGTCGTCATCAATCCAGAACGACAGGTTCGGGCCGAAGCTTCCAGCGCCAATAATCGTAAAGGTATTCGGAACAAACAGGTCCGTTCGTGGCACGAAGCCTGCGCTCTGAATCACGCCAGCGGGTTGTTTCGCGTTCCAGTTGAAATTGCCGGAGTACCGGAAAGCGACGGGCAGGTTGCCAGGAATTTCGCCGGGATAGACTGCGCTGGGAAAGGCTTCTTTCTGCGCCTTCGCACCCAGAAGCACCGGTGGTTCCTTGACGAAACTCTCGTCATCCTTCGGGAACTTGAAGCCGTTCTTCTTGAAAGCTTCTCCAAAATCGTTTAGTTCAGGATAGTTGCTGTGGCACGTGGTACAGGACGTCTGATACTTCCGTGAGAACGCCGGAATCGCGGACGTATTGGGCACCGTCGCAAGCATTGCGCCCATAACGATCACGAAGGATATCAGAACCGTAAGGAGACTGATTCTAGATGCAAGACTCTTCATTCGCCTGCCCTCCAGATCATGGTGTAGCCCCAGAACAAGATCACCCGAACGGGGGGATCGTGACGGAACGCATTCTGTGCTAGGTTGTGGTTGCACAACCGTGACGCACATCACAGACTGATGTGATGGGTATCACGCACTTCATGCAAGTTGCCGCAAGACCCCAGGAGTCACCCTCGCTCTGAAGCTTACGGCTAGCCTGATGATAATTAGCGCGTCGACAATTGCAAGTGAAGTTTTCTTCTAGTTTCGGCGGACGAGGTGTGAGGGTTTGCAGTGAGAGCAAGCAAAGAAGCCCATCGGCCACGCCGGGCGTACCGCCAGGACCAGAAATCTGGTAAAGAACTCCGTTCGGCCGTGAGTTGAACCTGCTCACCCACACAGAAACCCACGTCCACCCACAGAACGTTCCAACCTGACACAACAACTGTGCTAGTCATCCAAAAACTTCGGTCCTCTTCAGCACGGTTCGCGCAAGGAATGCCAAAGAACAGCAGTCAGGCGACCAGTAGAGGTAAGTCCCTTCCTCCATGTCGGGCAATGCGTTCGATTCGAGCGAATCCGTGGATCGCAGCCCAAGGGGCGGCTTGCCCACATCAACTGCGGAAAAGGCGATCTGTCTTCCGTTTCGAGAAATCGCGGAATGCTCGATTACTCCTCCTCGCTGAGGAATTATGGAAACCCGAAGCGTGTCGCTCGCTTCATGGTCACTCCGAAAATCGGAATAAAAGAGTACTGACAGTTTGAAATCCAGCGGATCGCGGCGCGAGTTAGTAAGGACTGACGTCTCCTGGCGAGAGCTAGGAATGAGGGCCGACATACCGACTTAACTGAACTAATGCCGCCGGGAAGCCGATTAATCGAGATGTGGACGCTCGACGGGCAAGTAAGCCAGAACTCTCACTGAGCCAAATTGAACTCTTAGACCAGCGACCGAGTGAAGGACGACTCTTAAGGGGATGGCGGGGAGCAATAAAAAGGAAGAAAGTGCTTGACATCTGCCATAGTGTTATAGTTAACTATAACACTAAAGGGTGGTGGGATCGTCAAGGCTAATGAATCACGGAGGACTCAGCCAGCGAGGGTCCCAAACCCGTAAATAGAAAGAGATGCACGGCAAAAGGAGAATAAACCATGAAATCCATTCGTTTTGTATTGTCCGTTGTTGTGATGTCGCTCGCCCCCGTGGCTTTCGCGCAATCCGGCGCGCACAAGATGGCTGAGCCCAAGGATCCCGCACCGAAGTCCGAGGCGCAGACCTCCTTCGATACCATGAAAACGCTCGCGGGCGATTGGGAAGGCCCCGTGAAGACAGACATGCCCGTGGAGGCGCATGTGGACATTAAGCCGTTGCACGTTTCCATGCGCGTGACGTCACGTGGAAATGTACTCGTGCACGAGTTCCAGGAAGCCGGAACACCCTTGGACGCGGCAAAATACGACCATCCGGTCACCATGATGTACGTCGACGCGGATCGGCTCACGCTAGTCCACTATTGCGACGCGGGCAACCGGCCGCGCATGACCGGGAAGATATCGCCGGACGGAAAGACTCTGGCTTTCGATTTTGCCGATCTTTCCGGGAGCAATACTTACGGACACATGGACCACGCGGTGTTCACCATCATTGACTCCAACCATCACACCGAAGACTGGACTTACATGACGCCTGGGGACAAGCCGGTCCACGCACACTTCGACCTGCAGCGGACAAACTAACGCGGCATGTTTCCAACAAGGGGTAACAGGAAAACGTGATGGACCGTGAGTGGAACGACAGTCAGCCGATTTACCGACAACTCCGCGATCTTGTCGTCGCGATGATACTCGACGGCGTGCTCAAGGAAGGCGATCCGCTGCCGTCGGTGCGCAATGTCGCGGCCGAATATCGGGTCAATCCGCTCACAGTTCTGAAGGGCTATCAACAATTAGTGGATGAGGGACTGGTCGAGAGCAAACGAGGACTCGGGATGTTCATCAATGCGGGCGCACGCAAATTGCTGCTGCAGGGCGAGCGGCAGAAATTCCTTGCCGAAGAATGGCCACGGGTCCACGCAACCATTCAGCGGCTCGGCCTGACACCGGAAGAACTAGACACTGCCGCTAAATCCGGGTCGTCCTCAGATGGCGCGCAGTCGAAACCCGCCGAGTCGAAGGCCCGAAAAGAGGAGCGCTAAAGCCATGGCATGCATAGAAGCACGTGGTCTCCGGAAGGCATTCGGAACAACAGTCGCGGTGGATGGCATCGATTTGCGCGTCGAAGAGGGCCGCATTCTCGGACTTATCGGGCCCAACGGGGCGGGCAAGACCACTGCGCTCAATGCAATTCTGGGCCTCACCCCATATCAGGGTCAGCTCAGGGTGCTCGGACGAGACCCCTGGACGGAGCGCGAAATGCTCATGCGCGATGCGTGCTTCATTGCCGATGTCGCCGTGCTGCCGCGCTGGATGAGGGTTTGGCAGGCTCTCGACTACTTCGCGGGCGTGCATCCTCGATTCAACCGCGCGAAGGCAGAAGGATTTCTAGAAAAGACCACCGTCCGGCGCGCCAGCAAGGTCCGGGAATTGTCGAAGGGCATGATCGCCCAACTGCATCTCGCCCTGATCATGGCCATCGACGCGAAATTGCTGGTGCTGGACGAGCCCACGCTTGGCCTGGATATTTTGTATCGCAAGCAGTTCTACGATTCGCTGCTGAATGACTACTTCGATCGTAGCCGCACAATCGTGGTGACCACCCATCAAGTGGAAGAGATTCAGGACGTTCTGACCGACGTAATGTTCATTAATCGCGGCCGCATCATATTCGATTGCAGCATGGAAGAATTCGAGACGCGCTTTTTGGAAGTGATGGTGAATCCCGAGCAGATCGCCGCAGCGCGGGCGCTGAAGCCGATTCACGAACGTCAAGTGTTCGGGCGCAGCATCCTGCTGTTCGATCTTGTCGAGCGCCAGCAACTCGCCGCGCTAGGCGACGTGCGAAAGCCGAGCATCGCCGACTTGTTTGTCGCCGTGCTCAGCAATCAAAGTGGCGCGGCTCAAGGAGGGACTCGATGAGTACTCCGTCAAACGCCGTGCCAGGGTCTCCGATCGAATCGCAAGTACCCGCGCCTGCGGTCATCACCGCCAGCCGGCGCATGTACTGGTCGGTGCGGCGTGAATTATGGGAGCACCGTTCGGTCTATATCGCCCCGCTAGCCGCCGCCGGCGTTTTTCTGCTCGCCTTCTTGATTGCGTTGATGCTCAGCCCACGGCATCGGCACCAGCCGCTCGACGCACCTTACGAATTCGCGGGTTTTCTGATCATGGGCACGGCTTTTATCGTGGGGATTTTCTACTCCCTCGACGCGTTGTACGGAGAGCGCCGCGATCGCAGCATCCTGTTCTGGAAGTCGCTGCCAGTTTCCGACCTTACCACCGTGCTCTCGAAGCTCGCCATTCCCCTGATCATTCTGCCGTTGCTCAGTTTCGCCATCACCGTTGTCACACAGTTCGTCATGCTGCTGCTCAGCAGCGCATTCCTACTGGGCAGCGGCTCGAGTGCCGGGACTTTCGGGGCGGGGATGTCGTTCCTCCACATGTCACTGATGCTCCTCTACCACATTTTGACTGTTCATGGCCTCTGGTACGCGCCCATCTACGGCTGGTTGCTGCTGGTTTCTGCATGGGCACCGCGCGCGCCATTTATATGGGCGTTCTTGCCTCCGTTCGTGATCTGGGGAGTCGAGCGGATCGCGTTCAGAACTTCGCATTTCCTCGGCATGCTGCAATACCGCTTGACCGGGCCGGAACCTTCCACCACCACAGCGCGAAGCGGAAACCTGATGGAAATGATGTCAGCGCTCACTCCGGCGCAATTTTTCAGCGCGCCCGGTCTGTGGGTAGGGCTGGCAGTCGCCGCGATATTCCTTGCCGCAGCAGTGAGGTTACGGCGGTACCGCGAACCGATCTAATACGCGTGAGGTCCTGATTCAAAGTTCGACGCAAGGAAAAAAGATTGAGAACACAGCTGTAATTTCCAATTCGATGTTCAGGAGGAAAAATGGAACCACTCATTGAAGTTAACTGCGCAGCAATGGAATGTACTTCTCTCTCAAGCGGCGCCCCAATTTGGCACGACATCCTGGCACAGGCGATGACCGGCGAAGTGCTCGCCGCGATGAACTACGCCTCTCTATCGGAGATCTGCGACGATCCCGCAGAAGTAGCCGATGCGCTGGAACATGCCGAAGGGGAACGGGGGCATGCTGCTGCGTTCGCTGCCGAGGGCCGCAAGATTGGGGTAGACGTCACCAATAACGTCGAGGCAAAGCATTGGAAACGGCTGCGTGAGGCGTTCATGGGTTGTATTGAACAGCGCGATTTCATTGGCTGCCTGATCGTCCAGGAGATCATGCTGGAATCCTTCGCAGTCGCTAGCTATTCACGCGTCGGGAAAGTGGCGCCGGGGAGTCTAGGCGAAACCTTTGCTCGCATTGCAGCCGAGGAAGAAGATCACGTTGAACACGCCATGTCGATTCTCAGAGCGGAGCGAGCCCGGGACGCGCAGCGCTTCGACGACAAGGTCTACCGGCTGCATCTGGATGTGATGACGACCCTCGCGAAGATGCTGGCGAAAGAGTGCAAGGATGGACACTGCGAAGTGTGCCACGCCAGCTGTGTGAAGCCATCACTGTTCGAAGTCAGCTTGTCTGCGGCCGAGCTTCGCGGAGCGTCACTGCAACAGTATCTGAAGACGCTTGACATGCTGGGGATACCCGGGGAGGTAACACTTGCATGGGTGACTCAGCTGCCAGTCTAGCCAGGCGAGTGCCCCCGATTGACCCCGATTTCGCTTTAATCGGGCATCAGGAAAGCTGGAGTGCGGCTGCGGACGTGCTCACTGTCCTTCGCGGACCTGAACATACCCCTCTGCCGGATGACGAAATCAAGGATATCCTTCCATGGATTCCGCCCAGAGTGGTATGCCATGTCGAGGTCGGATCGATCACCGGGGCTAAGGTGCGCGGCATCTACATCGACTCCTTCATTCCTCCCGACCGTCTCGAAGCCCCCTACGTCCACGAAAACATCACCCGCGTTCGAGCGGCAGCGTCCTGCGCGATCAAGGCAGGAGCGAAGATCGTGAGTCTCGGCGGATTCAGTTCCATTCTGATCGAGGGCAACTTCAACCTGCTTCCTGAAAGACAGGACACGGTCTTTACGACCGGCAATAGTTTGACAGTTGCTCTCATCGTTCAGGGCATCAAGGAGATGTGCGCGCGGGAGGGTCGGAACCTCCGAAAATCAACGCTGCTCATCGTTGGAGCAACTGGAGATGTGGGTTCCGGCTGCGCTCGTTGTTTGGGGCCTATCGTAAGGCGCGTGTTGCTCAACGCGCGCAACGTGGAACGGCTGCGCAGGCTCGGAGCGGAGTTGCGAGCCGAAGGAGTCGAGGTGGAGATTGCGACGGACCTCCAGCAATTCTCCGCAGAGGCCGACGTCGTAATCTGCGCGGCGAGTCTGGCGTCCCCTAAGCTTCGGTTGGGCCGCATCTCGCCCGACGCACTCGTTTGCGACGCGGGCTACCCGAAGAACTTATCTCCAATAGCGGGGATGCCTGGCGCCACTGTCTTCTTTGGAGGTCTGGGACAAGTCACTGGCGGGATGAGATTCACGCCGGATTTTCGTGGAGTTCTTAATCGCCACCCGTTCCCCGATGTGGTCCATGGCTGTCTGCTCGAAGGTATGGCTCTTGCTCTCGAGGGTCGGTTTGAACCCTTCTCCCAGGGAAGAGGGTGCATCACTCGGGAACGGGTCGAGGAGATAGAGACAATCGCTTCACGGCATGGGATCCATCTCGCCCCGTTTTACAACGCCGATGGACCAGTGGAGGACGAAACTTCAATGCTAGCCGGAATCGCCGAGGGTTCTGTTTTTCGCGTAATTGAGAAACGCCCATGGGCACAGATGCGGTGATGGTGCGGACTGCAGAAAGGTCGCCGCACGGACTGTGGACGTTGCACTGGAGCCAGCCAAAGTAGTCTAACAAGCCGAACAGGGAAAGCCCGTCATACCTCGGAGATGATCGGAGCGGATTGGGTTCTGCCAGCGACCTGGCGGCCACAGTCTCCAATTTAGTGAAAAAGATCAGCGTATACGCAGCTTCTTCCCGGCCCGTGCAATGTCCGAGTTACAAGTGCCAGGCGAATCTGCGACTCTGACTCAGCGACCGCTCAGCGATCGGATGCCATTTCCGGTTTTCGATTGACGGGAACAGCCGTTGGCACTCTTTGAAAATAATTCATGCGCTGAACGGCCGATGAGTGATCAAAAAGGCCTAATTAAATTAGGTCACCGACCAATGGCATCCACATATGCCGCAGCCATGCCGGTGGGTGCCGGGTTACACTTCCGCTCTTGGTCGTTCCGCAACGTCCACCCATGTCCCCACCGCTGAATGCAGTTCCAAACCAACTGCGTATCGTGACTCCGCCAAAGGATGACAATAAACTTCCCTTGCCCACGATCGGATGCTGCCATGATAAGACTGCACGATTACGCGCTCTCCTGGTTTCCACGCGCGCTCCGTTACAGCGCGGACGCCGTGCAAGCTGACGTTTTCGGTGAATGCCAATTCGGTGATGAACAGCTGCTGTGCGCTAGAGATCTGCACAGCCACGCTGGCAGGGGTTCTTTTCTGGATTCTCTTCCAGTCAGTGGGCATCCGGCAATGCTCCTCTCAGGTAAAGGACGTGTGCGGAAGATGAACCGGGATTTCATGTCCGAATGATAAAGGGAACGTACAGGGCGGAGTCAATCGCGCGCGACCGTGCGATTGCACTTTTCATAAACGGTGCATGGGCCAAAGCCTGGTAAACGCATTTTAGAACGGCGCCCCTTTAGAATAGGTTTTGATCGTTCGCATCATGACCTACCGGAAGGAGCGGCCTCATGGGTGACGCCAAGTAAATTGGGCTGGATGTTCGTCAGGCAACGATCTCCGTGGTCATTTTGGATTCCGCCGGGAAGTTGGTTATGCAAGCCATTCTGGAAACAAAAGCCCAAGACCGATGCTTCACGCTCACCACTGGGAAACCCCAAGCTCCATGGTATAAAAGACTGTCCACTTCACGAGGGGCCGCCGCATTTGCGGTCCAGGAGGCACTATGGCCCTTCGCAGAATTCTCCTCCCCTGTCTGAGGATCCTGGCGGCATGTATTCTGTTTGCCGTCTGCAATGCCGTTGGCAGTGCACTTTCTGGGCTCGACAAGATCGCTCAGCAAACGGTTGCTTCCCAGCCCGGCTCGCCTGCCGACCCAGTCCCCCAGATGCCTGAAGGTTTTCTTCGCAACTTTCTAATCTTTACTTTTTGTGCCGGCGGCACTGTCTCCTACCTCATCCTCAGGTCTCGCTGGCGTGGCTGGAAGCTTGCCGGCGCGCTCTTCGTGAGCATCTACGGCATCGCGACCGTCGCCAGCCAGATCGACACCATTGCCTTCCTCTCGAACAAATTACCTCATGGAATGATTCGGGCCATCTTCCTCCAAGGTGCGATCGCGGCGGCTTTATTCGCGCCTCTAGCTGTTCTGGCGCTTGGCAGGTGGAGCGCCACATCAGTCCGCGTAGCCAGGTCACCTGCAGCTCCACCGGACCTGGCTTCGATCCTGCTGCGGCTCGCCGTCCTCGTCGCGGCTTTCGTCTTCCTGTATATGTTCTTCGGCTATTACGTCGCTTGGAGAAACCCGGAACTGCGGCGCTACTACGGGGGGCCGGAACTCGCAAGTTTCTGGGCGGCGTTGAAGCACAACTGGATTAGCTCCCGCTGGATCTACGCCGTTACCCCGTTCCGCGCTCTCGTTTATATCACGTGTCTCTACCCGCTGGTTCGGATGCTCGGCACTTCCAGGAGTGAGTCGGCGTTGGCTGTCGCACTCTTTTCGTCTTGCTGGACAACCGCTTTGCTCTTGCCGAATCCATTGATGCCCGCGAGCGTTGCACGCAGCCATTTTTGGGAGACGCTGGGTTTCAACTTGCTCTTCGGCGCCCTCGCAGGCTGGCTCCTGTGTTTCGCTCCGGCCGCAAGGCAAGTGGGACAGGCCTAACCGCCGGATTGGCGTCTCCAAGATCTTACAGAAGAGCATCACTCGAATGAGCGCGTGATTCGCACGTGGCAACTTACACCGTGCGGCCCAGAGTAGCGACGGGGAACGACTATCGCTGCGGCACCTCTCTGGGGAGAATAGAGAATCGGGCGGGTCAGGTCTTGGAGCGGAGGCCGAGAATGACGAGGACTAGACCCGAGACCAGAAGTGTTACCGTGACGGGGACGGGGACGCTCGCCGTCTCCGACTTATCTACCGTGGCAGTGAGGGGACCGATCTTGGCGACTTCTTCGTGCTTGTTGTAATCGAAGCTGGGATGTACCAGGGCGACGATACCAAGTACAAAGAGGATGATTCCGAGGGGCAGAAAGATCCGTTTCATATCGCAGACTCTACCACACCCAGTTCATTCCTGGTTCGGATCTGTCCGGACACACCCCAGCGCCGAAGGGGCGCAGGGACGCTAGGCTTCTCCAGGGAAAACAAAGAGAGGAACTACGAGCGACTTGCGGCGGCAGCTGCAGCGGCTTTCTTGGCGGCCTTGGCCGCGGTGGAAGCCTTGCGGCGGCGCTTGGTCTTTGGGGGAGTTGCCGGGGCCTCGCCGATGAGTTCAGCCGTCATAATGCTGGTCACGAAGAGCTTGGGGCCGTGATCGTCAAAATCAATCGCGGTGCGCTCCTGGTCGGAAGCCGTCACAATGCCCAAGCCGTAGGTCTCGTGCTTGACTGTCTGTCCTTCTGCCATCACTTGCACATCATCCTCCTTGATTACACTTTGCGTCGAAGAAACCCGTTTCGAATCTCTTGAAGAGCGGTGCCCCCGAACGAGCCGAGGGCACCCAAATGCACAGATCAGAGGCCGGTGACGTTCTCTGCCTGAAGGCCTTTGGGGCCTTTCTTCACTTCAAATTCCACTGCCTGACCTTCGTTGAGCGATTTGTATCCGTCCATCATGATCGCGGAGAAGTGCACGAAGACATCTTCCCCGGTTTGGCGCTGGATAAAACCATAGCCCTTCGAAGCGTTAAACCATTTCACTGTTCCTTGTTCCTTCACTTCCACTACCTCGCATGCGCTACCCCGACGCGGCTGGGGCCTGCGACATTGGAATTGCTTTGCTTCTCTTGGTCCGTCTCCTGGTTTCCAGCGGGCGAATTGGCACCCGCGCTTCCCCAAGCCCTGTGACAGCCTCAAGCCCGCAAAAAAGCTGCAAGGATTGGCCTTGCAGCCCTTTCGAACGAGTCAAAAGGAAATACAAGAGCAACAAACGCTACTCAAATAGTACCACGAAATGACCTATTTGTCTACGTGGAGGGCGGGTGAAGGACGGACAAGCTTCCTCTCTCATCCTATTGATAAAAATAGACTTACTTGGGAGGATCAGCATGGCAGGGGCTCTGCGGAGCGCCTTTTCTGCTTATTCTATCGACTCCGGTTGGAGGGTCAAACCGCTCTCGCCTGACGACTTTTTTTCCCAATACTTGCGCACCCAGGCTTCCCAGCTTTTTCCAGCAGCGGGATCACGGCCAGTGAAAGCAAGCGCGGCAATCTCGCCATAGGCGATCTTCAGCCGCTGGTTGGAATCTTTGGGCAAGACGCGGACGAATGAATCGGCAAGCGTAGTACCGGACACACGATCGAAGATGTAACCTTCTAACTTCTTGCCAGCTTTAGTGGTTATGGTGACGTCGCCGCGATAATCGAAAGCTTTCTCCAAAGCTTCGCGTAACTCTGCCTCTGTGGCAAGTTCCGGCAGCCATCCCTCGACGGTTTCGCGTGTTCGGCCCGGCGCAACTTCGAGAGCATCGGGATTCTGCGTGGGAATTTCCGTGTGGCCGGGCCGGTCGGCGTGTCGAGGACCGGTCAAGCGCGCGTCTCCTCAAGCTGGGACTTGTCTTGGGAAATCTGAATGAGTGGGTTGAAGGCGTGCACGGGTTTGGAGGGTTCGTTGAGCAGGGCGAGGGCTTCCTCATCCTCGTACATGCCGGAAAATGTGGCCTTTGCCGTGGCCCACAGACCTCGGAGGCCGCTGAAGGTGTGATCCACGGCAGAAGCTTCGTAGCCGCTGTGAACCATGCAGTTGGCGCACTTGGGATTGCCGGATTCCGTGCCGTAATTCTGCCAAGCCGTTGCGTCCATTAGCTCCCGAAAACTATCTGCATAGCCGTCCTGTAGCAAATAACAGGGTTTTTGCCAGCCGAAGACGTTGTAGGTAGGCATACCCCACGGCGTGCATGCGTACTGCTGCTTGCCCATCAGAAACTCAAGAAATAGAGGAGACTGATTGAATTGCCAGGACTTCTTGCGGTTGGCGAGAATGGAGCGGAATAGGCGCCGCGTGCGAGCGCGGCCCAGGAAATGCTTCTGGTCCGGTGCCTTTTCGTAGGAATAGCCGGGCGAAAGCATCATGCCTTCGACACCGAGCTCCATCATTTCATCGAAGAAAGAACGGACACTGTTGGGATCGGCGCCGTCGAAAAGGGTGGTGTTGGTGGTCACGCGGAAGCCGCGCTTGAGCGCTTCCTTGATGCCTTCGACAGCCAGATCGTAGCCGCCTTCGCGGCAAACCGAGAAATCGTGGTGTTCGCGCTGCCCGTCCATGTGAACGGAAAAAGTCAAATACTTGCTCGGCTTGAAGAGATCCAGTTTTTCCTTCAAAAGAAGCGCGTTCGTGCAGAGGTAGATGTATTTCTTGCGCGCGACAAGCCCCTCGACAATTTTGTCAATCTGCGGGTGCATCAGAGGTTCGCCGCCGGGGATGGAGACCATCGGCGTCCCGCACTCGTCCACCGCCTTAAAACAATCTTCGGGGCTCAACTCCGTCTTGAGGATGTGAGCTGGATACTGAATCTTGCCGCAGCCCGCGCAGGCTAGATTGCAGCGGAAAAGCGGCTCGAGCATCAGCACAAACGGGTAGCGCTTGCGCCCCGCAATTTTTTGCTTGAGGACGTACGTCGCGACCGTCCACATCTGTGAAATAGGTACTGGCATTTGCCCCGCTAACGAACCACACAGGTAGGGGTATACGGCGCGCCCCCAGCTGAAACCATTGTACCCGAAACGCCGGACGTTCTGCTTGTGTGCTTTTCATGAGATGCAAGGAGAGGTTCCTTCGTGGCATGGGTTTCAATGGCAAAGGACGTGCTCCCTTTCAGGCGGTGAGCTACCGTACTGCAGGTCCAACCCCGCCTCGGACCAGGCACGGACGGAAATCGGTGCTACTGGTGGGAGCGTAGAATAAAGCCATCTCCGAGGCCCGAGAGTACCCGCGAATATGTCGCGAGAAAACCTCCTAAGTTTGTTCGATGAGTTTGAGCGCTACACGGACGATTTCGCGTTTGTGCAGATGCGGGGTTATCGCCGAGAAGCGTGGACATACGGCAAGCTCAAGGCCATGGCAATCGCGACTGCACTGGAGCTAAGAGCGCGCGGCATCCGGAGCGGTGATCGCATTCTCATCTGGGGGCCGAATACTGCGGAGTGGGCTGCTGCATTTTGGGGATGCCTGTTGCGCGGGGCGGTGGCCGTGCCCATGGATGATGGCGCGGCGCCCGATTTTGCTGGGCGCGTGGCGCGTGACTCTGGCTCTAAATTGACTTTTTCTTCGCGCGATAAGGCCGATGCGGCTCCTGCCGTTCCGAGGCTTGTGTTGGAGGATTTGGCCGACACAACCAGCCCAGCAGTTGCGGCGGTGAGCACTTCGCCCACCGTGCTGGCGTACGAAAATCTTGCTGACGATAAGATCACTCGAAACCACATCGCAGAAATCCTGTTCACCTCGGGCACAACGGCGGAACCGCGCGGCGTGGTTTTAACGCATGGCAATTTTCTCGCTAATCTCGAGCCGCTCGAACGCGGGATCGATCCATATCGAAAGTATGAGCGATGGTTTCATCCGCTGCGATTTGTGACGCTGGTGCCCCTGAGCCACGTCTTCGGGCAGTTCATGGCGCTGTTCGTGCCGCCGCTGTTGGGCGCGACGGTGGTATTCGAACACTCCGCGAACCCGGGAGAAATTGTTCGAACAGTGAAACGGGAAAGGGCCACGGCATTGATTGCCGTGCCGCGCATGCTCGATGGATTGCGCGCTGGCATCGAGCGCGAGATGGAAGCGCGGAGACAGGGTGAGTGGCTGGTGAATAATCTCAAGCGGGCAAACGGCCAGAAATTCTTGCGCCGAGCCTGGCGGTTCCGCCGAATCCATCGGCGATTTGGGTGGAAATTCTGGGCGTTCATTTCCGGGGGAACGGCGCTGACTCCGAAAACGGAAATGTTTTTCAAGGGCGTTGGATACGCAGTGGTGCAAGGCTACGGGATGACGGAGACGGCGTCGCTCATCAGCTTGAACCATCCTTTTCGCGCGACCGAAGGAACGATCGGAAAAATTCTTCCTGGACGGGAATTCCGGCTCGCAGAAGACGGTGAGATTCTGGTGCGGGGGGAAAACGTCGCAGGCGGTTACTGGGAAGGAGGAGCGTTCCGGAACGGAGTACGCGATAAAGAGGGCTGGCTGCGTACGGGGGATATTGGCGAGATTGATGCCGGAGGAAATCTTCGATTCAAAGGACGCAAGAAAAACGTGATCGTCACGGGCGCGGGGCTGAACATTTATCCCGAAGATGTCGAAGCGGAACTCCGGAAACAGGAAGGCGTGCGCGATTGCGTTGTCGTACCCAGCGGGCCCGAGGCCAACGCCGAGCCGAGCGCCATCCTGTTGATGAAGAGCAGCTCCGGAGCGAGCTTGCAAGCGGCGCGCGAGGCGATTGAGAGAGCCAACGTTTCACTCGCCGAATACCAACGCGTGCGGCGCTGGGTCCTTTGGCCGGAGCCGGATTTTCCACGCACGCCGGCCGGCAAGCCACGGCTGAAACTCGTGGCGGCCCGCGCGGCGGAATTGTCCGATGGCTCATCGGCGTCAAAAGAGCAGGCCGGGCCCTTGAACGAATTGCTGGCAAAATTCTCGCAGGCGAAGGGGAGTTCCGAGAAATTAGAGAAGGAACTGAGTCTAAGTTCGCTGGATCGCGTCGAGCTAATGAGCGCTCTCGAAGAACGCTTCCAGGTGGAACTCAACGAAACGTCGTTTGCCGAGGCACGCACCGTCGCGGACGTGCAGCGACTTCTGGAGCAGCCCGAGGCGCATCGCACGGAATATGTTTTTCCGCGCTGGACGCAGCGCGCGCCGGTTCGTTGGCTGCGGCTAGCGGTCTATTACGCGCTTGCCTGGCCGGCAACGCAGCTTCTGGCGCACCCCAAAATCGTCGGCAGGGAAAATCTCCGCGGCATGCGAGGGCCGGTGTTGGTTATTTCGAACCACATCACGCGCCGCGCTGATATCGGATTGATTCTCGCCGCGCTGCCAATTCGTTTTCGGCACTATCTCGCGATCGCGATGGGGGGCGAGTCGGTGCAAAAGATGCGGCGTCCGCCACGCGATTGGTTCTTCGCGAAACGCTGGGCTTATCAGCTGGGCTATGGCCTCATCACATTGCTGTTCAACGTGTTCCCATTGCCGCAGCAGTCCGGCTTTCGCGAGAGTTTCCGTTTTGCGGGCGAATGCGCGGACCGCGGTTACAGCTTGCTTATTTTTCCTGAAGGTGAGGTGAATAATACCGACGACGGCCGCATGGCGCCTTTCCAAGTCGGCATCGGCCTGCTGGCCGAGAATCTTCAGCTGCCGATTATTCCGATGCGCTTGGATGGCGTCTGGCAAATGAAGCGGGAGCGCCGGCGCCTGGCACGCTTTGGAGAACTCACCGTCCGCATCGGAGCGCCGATAGAATTCCCCGCGGCTACCCCTGCCGATGAAATCGCGCGCCGGCTGGAGTCGATTGTCCGTGGCCTCTAGAAAATCAATGGATTTTTCTTGGATGGAGAGAGTGGTTGAAGCACGGAGGACAAACTACTGCGAAGAAGCCCGCAAGTCTTTCCGCATGAAAATCGTGGCTTGTGGGTTGTCGTTATAGCGCGGACATAGCTCGTATCCCAAGGCCGCATAAAACCGCTGCGCTGCCACCATCTCGTCCGTAGTATCCAGGTAGAGGTATTTGTAGCCACACTCGCGCGCGTAGGTCTCTAATCCTTGATAGAGAGAGGCTGCAATCCCGCGGCCGCGATAGGACGGCTGGACATACAAGCGCTTTACTTCGCCGGCGAGCCCAATTTCCTGGAGCGGACGAAGCGCGACACAACCGATGACGCTACTTTCAATCGTCGCCAACCAAACGCCTGCGCCGTCCTGAAAATAAATGCGGGCGAAATCGTCCTTTGCATCGCGAGCGACGACCTCGGAGGCCTCATAGTATTCCGTTATGATTTTCCAGGCGGCATCGATATCCCCGGCTGGCACGCGGCGCGTTTTGAATGCAAGCACGGGCTGATGCGTCGTTGGTGGCATTTCGCGGGACCTGCTTCGGACCTCTTGCGACGACGAGTTTCCGCCAATAATCGTCCGAGTACAGCTCCATTTTGGCTTCCGAAGCGATTACTTTTTTTGCGGCGAAAGCAGAGCGGATGCCGTGGGCGTCGATTCGCGGGCGCCCTCGAAAAGCCGCGGAAATGCGTTCTGTGGCAAAATAGAAGATTGTCAGAGATGGATTTATGGCAGACCGTCCAATCATGGCGTTGGAACGCCCGGCAAAACCCCCGAAGGGGGCGAGGAAAACTGCAAACGATAACGAACAGCGCGAACGCGTTTTTGACGCGTTCCGCCGCTGGGGTTATTACGAGGCCACGCTCGATCCGCTCGGCGTCTTCCAACCCCTGAAGCATCCCGACCTGGAAGGTCTGACGGGAGAGGCCGCTGAAGAAGCGCGCCGGATTTACTGCGGCAATATTGGCGCGGAGTTTATGCATCTGCCCGAGCCGGAACGGCGTCGTTGGATCGCGGGGCGCATCGAGGGGCCGGCGCCAGAAGTAAATCGGGCGAAAATTCTTGAGCGACTTGTGCGCGCAGAACTTTTCGAGCAGGTTCTTCAGGCACGTTATTTGGGCACGAAGCGATTTTCTCTCGAAGGGGTCACGTCGCTGATTCCCCTGCTCGATTCGATCCTTGATACCGCCGGAGAGATGGGCGGGCTAGACTGCATTATGGCCATGAGCCATCGCGGCCGTCTGAACGTGATGGTGCACGCCGCGTGCAAGACGCCTCACGATGTGGTAGCAGGCTTTGAAGATGTGGACCCCCGAAGCGTGCTCGGCGCCGGGGACGTGAAGTATCACGTCGGCGCGACGGGGACGTACACGTCAACGGCGGGCAAGTCCATCAATATGCATCTGGTTTCGAACCCCAGCCATCTCGAAGCAGTCGATCCCGTGGCGATGGGACGGGCTCGCGCCAAGCAAACGCGTCGCGGCGTGGATGGGCCCATTATCGATCGCTCGCGCGAAACGCTGAACAAGGTTTGGCCGATCGTGATGCACGGAGATGCAGCGTTCGCCGGGCAGGGAATCCTGGCGGAGACGCTGAACCTAGCGGATTTGAAGGCCTACAGCGTGGGCGGCACGGTACACATCGTGGTCAACAATCTCATCGGGTTCACGACGCAGCCTGCCCAGGAGCATTCCGCGCGGTTTGCGGCGGACATCGCGAAGAGGCAAAGCGTGCCGGTGTTTCACGTCAACGCGGAAGATCCCGAGGCAGTGGTGCGCATCGGAAGACTTGCCGCCGAGTACCGCGCGACTTTCGGCAGCGACGTGGTGGTGGACATTATCGGCTATCGCCGCCACGGCCACAGCGAAGTCGATGATCCCACCATCACGCAACCGGTTCTCTACGAACGCATCAAGAACCACGCGCAGCTCTGGAAGATTTACGCGGAACACACGAGCATCGACGCTGCGCCGATCGTTGAAGCGGTGAAAAAGGAGTACGAAGAAGAACAGCAAAAAGCGGGCCAACTCACGAAGATTCCTCAGTTGCGGAAGTTGCCCGACTATTGGTCAGCGTATAAACACGGGAAGTACGATCCGGAATGCGAAGTGGACACGGGACTGGCGCAAGAAAAACTCCAGGAGCTTACGGACGGGCTGGTGCGCGTGCCGGCGGACTTTCATGTTCATCCGAAAATCGCAAAACTTCTGGAGCAGCGCGGCGAAATGGGCCACGGCAAGCGCGCTGTCGATTATGGTTTTGCGGAAGCGCTGGCGCTGGGATCGCTGGTCCTTGAAGGCAATCCGGTTCGTCTTACGGGGCAGGACACGCAGCGAGGTACCTTCAATCAACGGCACGCCGTGCTCATAGATACGGAAACGGAACACAACTACCTGACGCTTTCGCATCTTTCCCGGGAGCAGGCATTTTGCGAGATTTACAATTCTTCGCTCTCCGAAGCCGCGTGCGTCGGATTCGAGTACGGCTTCAGCCGCGACTATCCGGAAGCGCTGGTTCTCTGGGAAGCGCAGTTCGGAGATTTTGCCAATGGCGCGCAAGTCATCATCGACCAGTTCCTGAGCGCAACGGAAGATAAGTGGAATCTGCCGAGCGGCCTCGTGCTCCTGCTACCGCATGGCTATGAGGGCCAGGGCCCGGAGCATTCCAGCGCACGGATCGAGCGCTTCATGCAGCTGGCGGCTGAAGACAATCTTCAGATATGCCAGCCTTCGACGGCCGCACAGTATTTCCATATGCTGCGGAGGCAAGCTCTCCGCGCATGGCGCAAGCCGCTGATCGTGTTTACGCCAAAGAGCATGCTGCGACATCCGGACGCGAGCTCGAACATCGAAGAATTTACGCGCCCGCGTTTTCTCCCTCTGGTGCCTGACTGGGAAGTGAAGAACGCCAGACGGATTCTAATTGCCAGCGGCAAAGTTGGCCACGAACTGCGCGGCGAGCGCCGCCGCAGGAAGGACACCGGCACAGCCATATTTTTTCTCGACCAACTCTATCCGCTGCCGCGGACGGAGATTTCAGCCGCTCTTGCGGAACATCCAAATGCGCGCGAAATCGTCTGGGTGCAGGAAGAGCCGGCGAATATGGGGGCGCTTTTTTATGTGCTGCCGCGGCTCGAGCGTTTGGCGCAAGCCAGGGGGCTTCAGGTGCGCTCAGTAAAGCGTTCGGCCAGCGCCAGCCCGGCAACCGGTTCGGCCAAAGCACATGAACTGGAGCAAAAAACACTCTTGGCGCTGGCCTTTACGACCTCGAGCGGGACTTAACCGCGGCGAGCAACGTTAACATTCCATTCATATCCGCGTTATCGCTGCGTTACAAGTTCGCTGCGAAAATCAGTCGTGTTACGCCAGTCTTACACTGATCCAAAGCTCTCGACCTCCTATCGCATTTCTCCGGCCTACGGTAAACTGCAGCCAAGCCGGCGAGCGGAACGTGCCAATCTTATGAAACGCGTACTCATCATCGAGGACGACAAGGACATCGTCGAACTCGTTCGCTACAATCTCGCCAATGAAGGTTTTCAGGTCACCGCTGCTTATGACGGCAGCAGCGGCCTGAACACGCTGAAAAAGACTCCACCCGACCTGCTACTGCTCGATCTGATGCTCCCGAAACTTTCCGGCCTCGATATTTGCCGGGAGGTTCGCCGGGATGACGCGTTGAATCGTCTGCCGATTCTCATGCTTACGGCGCGCGGCGATGAAGCCGACCGCGTCGTCGGCCTGGAAATGGGCGCGGACGATTACGTCACGAAGCCTTTCAGCCCGCGCGAGTTGCTCGCGCGCGTCAAAGCGCTGCTCCGTCGCGCGGAGCCGCCTGCTGATTCGCCTCGCGTCATCGCAATCGGCAAGCTGGCGATCGATCCGGCGTCCTACCGCGTGAGCCATTCGGGGAAGGCCGTTCCGCTTAGCACGCTCGAATTCCGGCTGCTCTATTACCTGGCTTCGCGCCCGAACCGGGTCTTCACGCGGGATCAATTGCTCGATGCCGTGTGGGGAACGGATCGCTTCGTGACTCCCCGCAGCGTGGACGTTTACGTCCGGCGTTTGCGGGAAAAAGTCGAAAGCGATCCGGAGAATCCCGTTCATTTGAAGACCGTGCGCGGCGCTGGGTACTTGTTCGAGACACGTGCGGCTTAATCTATTCTGGAAATTCGGGCTGGCCTTTCTAGCGCTCCTCGCAGGGGAGCTGCTGGCCGTGGACTTTTTTGCGGAGCGTTCGCTTCGCAATGACTACGAGCGCACAGGTTTCGAGGAGCTCACGGCAATCGCCCGCATCGCGCAAGCGCACCCTCCGCAGTGGACTCCGGCTTCCCCCGAACATCTTGAAGACCTTTCAGGCTTGCGTGAGTGGGTGGACAACATGGCTGCCAGCGAGGCTCGCATTACGGTCATCACCGCGAATGGCAGAGTGCTTGCCGACTCGCAATCCGATGTGCAGACCATGGAAAACCACGCCACCCGACCGGAAATCCTCGAGGCGATGGCGAGGGGAAACGGGCGCTCCATTCGCCACAGCGTCACGATCAAACGCGATCTGCTCTACTATGCCGTGCGCCAAAACGCTCCCACGGGACAGCCATATATCCTGCGATTTGCGCTTCCGCTTGAGACCTTCGATGAAGTCTTGAATTCCTTTCGCCGCCGGCTGTGGATCGCGTCGTCTTTTATACTGCTGATTGCCGGCGGAATCTCTCTGTTGCTTTCGCGCAGCCTTACCGGCCGAATCGAGCGCCTGAAGGATTTTTCGCGGCGCGTTGCGGAGGGCGACTTCAGGCCATTGCCGCGCGACGGTTCAGGCGATGCCCTGGAAATGCTCGGAATTTCTCTTAACCGTACAGCGGCGCGGCTGGATAGGACTATCCGCACGCTGACGGAAGAACGCAACCTCTCCTCCGCGATTCTCGGGAGCATGGTCGAGGGTGTCGCCGTGGTGAACGGCTCCGAGCGGTTGGTCTTTGCCAATCCCGGCTTTGCGGAAATTCTCGGCCTGGATGTGCCTCCGACCGCCGGGAGCGCGCTCGTGGAAGTGGTGCGGCAAACCGAACTCGTAGAAGCAGTGCGCAAAGTCCTTAGCGGCGAGCCGCGCGTGCAGTCGGAAATCGTCACCGGCACGCTCCGGCAACACTATTTTGCGATCACGGTAGCGTCGGTCCGCGCCCGAGAAACGACCGGCGCCGTCGTGGTGCTGCATGACATTACCGAACTTCGAAAACTCGAGCGCGTGCGCCGCGACTTTGTGGCCAATGTCTCCCACGAACTGAGGACGCCTCTCACCGCTATTCAAGGTTTCACCGAAACGCTTCTTGCCGGTGCCATGGATGATCCCCGGAACCGCGTACGATTTCTCGAGATCATACTCGAGCACTCCAGGCGCTTGGCCCGCCTGACGGAAGACCTTCTAATGCTTTCCAAGATGGACGCCGAGCGCCTCGAACTCGAGATTCGACGCCTCAGCGTCTCGCAGTTGGTCGAAAGCTGCCTCGAGACCTCTCAGCGCCGCGCAGTGCAAAAGGACTTGCGCATCTCCTTCAATCTGCCGCCACACGTGCCGGACATCGCAGGAGACCGCCGCCGGCTGGCGGAAGTTCTGCAAAACCTGCTGGACAATGCCATTCAGTACACCCTGCCCGGCGGAGAGATCGTGGTCCGTGCGGAGACCGGGCAGAACGAAGTGATTCTCACCGTCTCCGATACCGGCATTGGGATCCCGAAAGCAGACCAGCCGCGCATCTTTGAACGGTTTTACCGCGTCGATGTGGCCCGCTCCCGTGAAGCCGGAGGCACCGGCCTCGGTCTTGCCATCGCCAAACATCTCGTGGAGGTTCACGGCGGCCGGTTGTGGGTGGAGAGCGAGGTGGGCCAGGGATCGCAGTTCCATTTTTCCGTGCCACAGTTTGAGAGCGAACAGGGCGTCCCTCGCACCGTTTCGAATGGAGCGGACGGGCGCGGCAATGGCGGTGCGGCTTCGTCCTAGTCGCATCGGGCAAGTCATTCGCCCTTCCGGCTACACCTCAATTCGCACAGACGCAGGCTCGCTCCTCCTTTCGAGAAGCCGGAATTTATCCCGCCGTTCATCTATTTGTGAACGATCTGTAATGGTCCTCTTGCCACACTTCCGAGTACGAGCGGAGGTGTAATTCCAGGCCTCCTGCTCCGGAGAGGGAATAATGGCAAGCGCTGCTGGAATTACGGAAGCCGTCTTATACGAGGCACTGGTTAATTATCTTGTTTCGATGGCTCGCAGCGTCGAAGGGGCCATGAACCGGGCGCTCGATGCGATTGTCGGAGTTAACGACACGCGCACGTGGGCCCTTCCCGGCGAGGTTTTTCTTCTCGAGCCGCGCATCAATGAGATGGAGATTGTCATCGACGAGCATGCCATCCGGCTGCTCCGCCGCGGCTCGTTCTCGGATGACGAGGTGCGCCTCATCGTCGCCGCACTCAAGATCACAAATGATCTCGAGCGCATCGGCGACCTGGCGGTGAATCTGGCCGAGTGTGTCATTTCACTCCGCGAAACGCCTGCCGCTCAATTGCCGGAGGAGCTAGCTCCGATGGCCACGGCCGTGCGCGCCATGGTCAGCAAGAGTCTCGGCGCGCTGATCTTTCGAAACGTCGAAATGGCGGGGCAGGTGCTGCAGAGCGACGATGTGGTCGATCAGTATCGCGACCGCATCTTCGATCAACTCCTGCAGAGCATGACCCAGCAGGCCGCTCTTGTAAGTCCGGGAATGCAGTTCATCCTTGCAACCAGGCATCTGGAGCGCATCGCGGACCACGCCACAAACATCGCCGAGGACATCATCTTTTGGGTGCGCGGGCTCGATGTGCGCCACGGCCGAGGACTGCCCTTGACCTCGGAAGGCGGCGAGCAGGCGGAATCGGCGGGGACTGAAGTCATGGAGAATTCACAAGGGCTTCATTCGGATGTGACCCCGGACGTCGATACTCGAGGCGTTTAATCTTCGCACCACGTCCTACCACGGGGATCGGCGCACCCCTGGCTCCGGTCCCCTTCTCCCCTTGCATATGTGCAAAAGAACCTTCTCACAGGCATCCTCTTGACCCAACGACGTACTCCTACTATCGTGATAAACGTGTCGAGGATGCAGAAGCCTACCCATCTCTACCACGCACTCACCGTCTCAAGACAGCATGTATGGGTGTGCCTGCTGCTCGCTTTCCTTCTGCTCTACAACCCCTTCCTGGTGGCCTTGGGCTCAGGTGCGGGGTTGAATGTGCATCACCCCGCGAGTCATCGCGCCACCGTTGGTTCTTCCGAATTGCAACAATTCGCTTCCGCCGCTGGACAAGACTCCGTCGCCTTTGCAGATTCCTCGCCGGAGCAGGACGCCTCTTTTCTCCCTGTTCTGACCGGCATGAAACTGTTGCACTCTTCCCCGCAGGTTTTTCCTGCACAGCAATTTTTGTGCGCAAGTCTGTGGTTTCGGCCCCCACCTGCAGCCTAATTCTTCGTCCCCTTTGATCAAGCAGTAAGGTTGGTTCTGCGGATGATTCGCAGAAGAGGAGCCACGCATTGAATAACGTCCTCGCTCCAGAACAACTGGAGGCGCTTCGCCGTCTAAGCACCTGCGCGGTGTCGAACGCGATTGAGGCATTCGACGTCCGTCTGCGGAATGCCGGCTTCGCCGACTCCAGCATCCGGTGCATTTTCGAGGAATTCCCTCCGACGATCGGCTACGCCGCAACCGCGCGTGTGCGTACCTCCGTCCCGCCCATGCACGGCCCCAACTACTACGATCGGACAGATTGGTGGCAAGCCATTCTGAAGATTCCGCCGCCTCGCGTTGTGGTCGTCGAAGATGTCGAAAAACGTCCCGGACTGGGCTCTTTTGTCGGTGAAGTCCACGCAAACATTCTGGGCGCCCTGGGATGCGTGGCGGTCGTCACAAACGGTGCCGTCCGCGACCTGCCACAAGTGAGAAGCACGGGTTTTCAGTTTTTTGCTGGAAACGTTGCGGTCTCCCACGCCTATGCTCATATCTTTCAATTTGGAACGCCGGTGGAGATCGGGGGCCTGAGAATAGAGCCGGGGGACCTCCTCCACGGAGACCAGCACGGAATTCTCAAGATTCCATTCGAAACAGCATCGAAAATCCCCACTATCGCTAGGGATATTCAGGAGAAGGAACAACGTGTCATTGCCATGTGCAGGTCCAGTGATTTTTCGCTCGAGAAGCTCCGCGAAGTGTTCCACGGTCTCGACTCCGAACCGAAGCCGGAAAATACCGGCCGGTCCCGGAGATAGGTTGGTGCATTTCCATGCATAAAGCGGAACGTCGAATTATCAGGAACGCCAGAGCGATGCTCGCACAGATTTCCTGCCTCATGTGCGCGCTTTTTTTCGCCTCCTGCTCGTCCAATTCCGCCAAAGACGGGCCCGATTCGGTTTCCGGGCCCATTGTTGCCGCGGCCAAGGTGCACCGCAGCGACCTCACCCGGGCGCTTGAGGTGACGGCGGAGTTTCGGCCTTACCAGGAAATCGATGTGCACGCTAAAGTCGCCGGCTACGTGAAGCGCATTTATGTGGATGTGGGAGATCGGGTCAAGGACGGCCAATTGATCGCTGTTCTCGAAATTCCTGAACTCCAAAACGAGATCCAGACCGCCGAGGCCTCGGTCAGCAAGAGCCAGGAAGAAATCCGGCGGGCCCAGGCGGACCTCGAGAGGGCGCAGTACGCGCATGAGGACGCCCACCTGGCGTCTTCGCGGCTTGTCGATGTCTCCAAAACGCGGCCCGGTCTTGTCGCCCAGCAAGAGTTGGACGACGCCATGGGGCGGGATCGCGTCACGGAAGCACAAGTATCCACCGCCAAGGCTTCCCTTTCCGCGGCCGAACAACAATTGCGAGTCGCTCAGGCCGATCGGGAACGAGTGAAAACTCTATTTGCATACGCCGAAATCAAGGCGCCTTTCGCCGGTGTGATCACGAAGCGGTATGCGGACAAAGGCTCCATGATTCAGACCGGTATTTCTTCGCAGACCCAGTCAATGCCGCTCGTGACGCTCGCTCAGGAAAATCTTTTGCGTCTGGTCATTCCTGTTCCTGAATCTTCTGTCTCCAAAATCCGGTTGGGCAGCCCGGTGGAAGTGGAAGTCGCAACGCTGGGGAAAAAGTTTGAGGGCAAAGTAGCGCGATTTGCGGACCAGGTGGACATGGCCACGCGAACCATGCACACCGAGGTGGACGTTCCCAATCCAAAGGGCGAGCTGGTCCCCGGAATGTACGCGAGTGCTTCGCTGATTCTGAATGATGAAAAGAACGCACTGGCCGTTCCCGTGCAATCCCTCAATCGCTCCGAAGACCACGTAACCGTCCTGTTGATCAACAAGCAGAACAAGCTGGAGGAGCGAGCCGTGCAGATTGGCATCGAGGCATCGGATCAGGCGGAAATACTCTCCGGCCTTGCGGAGGGGGACCTTGTGGTCGTTGGGAACCGCAGCCAGTTGCAACCCGGAATGGCCGTTCATCCGAAGATTGTCAGCAGTGCTCAGACCAGCGGAGGGGCCTCGTAATGTCCGGATTTTCGATACGCAACCCCTATTTCATCGTCGTGGTCTGCCTGATCGTCGCGGTCGTCGGCATCACCAGCCTGGTTCGCATGCCTGTGGACTTGTTTCCGACAATCAATATCCCCGAGGTCGTAGTCGCCACCTTTTATTCGGGAATGCCTCCGGAAGAGATCGAGACGGAGATCACCGGGCGATTCGAGCGGTTTTTTACTCTCGGCAGTGGTATTGAGCACATGGAATCGCGTTCACTTCCCGGTGTCAGCATCATCAAAGTCTATTTTCAACCCGGCACGGACAGTGATTCCGACGTAAACGAGATCTCCAACCTGGCCATGGCCGACCTCCGGCGCTTGCCGCCGGGAACCCTGCCGCCCGTAGTCGAGAAATTCGACGCGTCCAGCCTGCCTGTTTGCCTGATTACCCTGAAAGGTCAAGGTCTCAGTGAAACGCAGCTGCGCGACCTCGGCCAATTTCAGGTTCGCAACCAGCTGGCGACCGTTCCCGGTGCCTCAGTTCCTCCGCCATTCGGCGGCAAGTACCGGCAGATCATGGTGTATGTGGATCCCGAAAAATTACAGGCCTATCAGCTCAGTCCGATGGATGTGGTCCGGGCGGTGGACAATGCCAATCTGATTCTGCCCGCGGGCGACGCGAAAATCGGCCCTTATGATTACAACATCTATTCGAACAGCCAGTTCCGCGACGTCAAAGGAATCAACACTCTTCCCCTGAAAACGGTAGGCGAGTCCACAGTGACGGTTGCTGACGTCGGCCACGCCGAAGACGGGCATCAGATTCAAACCAATGTCGTGCGCGTGGACGGCCAGCATTCCGTTTATCTGCCAGTCTTGAAGCAAGGCGGCGACACCAACACCATCAAGGTGGTGGACGGCGTCAAGGATGTTCTCGCGCGCCTCACCGACATCCCAAAGGAACTCGTCCCGCGCTTGGTGTTCGACCAGTCCTTGTTCGTCAAGAGCGCTATCGAGACCCTTCTCCACGAAGGAGGGGTGGGATTGCTGCTGACGGCGTTGATGGTTCTGGTCTTTCTAGGGAGCCTTCGCGCTACTGTCGCCGTGTTCCTGTCGATTCCGCTGTCAGCGCTGACCGCCATCATCGCTCTGTATTTCGGCGGCAGCTCCATTAATTCGATGATTCTTGCGGGACTTGCCCTGGTCTTTTCCCGATTGATCGATAACGCGGTCATCGTCCTCGAAAATATTTTCCGCCATCTCGAGCTGGGTGAAAAACCCGAGGTCGCGGCGGAGAAAGGCGGCCAGGAAGTTGCCATGGCGGTCCTGGCCGCGACTTTGACCAGCGCTGTCGTATTTTTCCCCGTCACGTTTCTCTATGGGGTCAGCCGGTTTCTTTTTTCTGCTCTCGCCCTGGCCGTCGTGCTCGCGCTCTTCGCTTCTTACATTATTGCCATGACGGTCGTGCCCCTCTTCTGCGCACGGTACATCAAGGCGCCGGCTCACGGCCACGCCGCAGCCGATGCGCCGTCCGGGGAGACATCCTCTGAAACCAGCGAGACCAGCCAGGAGAGCTGGGGAGACCGATTCAACGATTGGTTTGCCGCAAACTTCAATCGCTTGCTCGAATACTATGAATCTCACGTGCGCAGTGCGCTCTCGCGGCCAAAAGCAGTTGGCACGGGAATACTTGCAGCCTGCGCCGTCAGCCTCCTGCTGTTCCCTCTGCTGGGCCAGGCGTTCTTTCCCCGCACGGATGCCGGACAGTTCGTCATCAACGTGAAAACTCCCTCGGGCACGCGCGTAGAGATCACGGATCAAGAAATCGCCCGAGTGGAGAATGTGATTCGCCAAACCGTGCCGCCCAAGGACCTTCATCTGATCGTTTCCAACATTGGCGTGATTCCGGGATTTTCTTCCATCTACACGAGCAATGCAGGGCCGCACACGGCGACCGTCCAGGTGGCCTTGAATGAGGGGCACAAACTAAGCAGCTTTCAATACATGGACAAGGTACGCGAAAAATTACGCGAGGAACTCCCTGAGCTGACCACCTATTTCCAATCTGGCGGCATCGTGGACGCGGTCCTGAATCAAGGTTTGCCTGCTCCTATCGATGTGCAAGTGAGCGGCTCGAATCTGGAATCTGCTTTCAAAACCGCGACTCAGCTCGCCGCACAAATTCGCAAAACGCCGGGTGTCAGTGAAGTCTACGTGCCTCAGGACGTCGATTATCCTTCTCTCCATCTGGACGTTGACCGTTTGCGCGCCAGCGAATTGGGCTTGAGCCAGAAAGAAGTCGTGGACAACGTCATTACCGCGCTCACCTCGAACGGCATGATTGCCCCCAGCTACTGGATCGACCCGAAGACGGGAAACGATTACATGCTGACCGTGCAGTATCCCGAACAGAATATTCAAAGTCTCTCCGACCTCAGGAGCATCCCCCTGCGTTCCTCGGAGGCGAAATCTCCCTCATTTCTCGATGCGGTCAGCAAAGTCTCCCGCTTCAACGCGCCCACGGAGATCGATCATTATCAGATCCAGCGAGTTTTCGACGTGTATGTCAGTCCTTCCACCGAGGATCTTGGCCGGGTCGCCACTTCCGTGAGCGGTATCATCGAGAAAACCAAGCTCCCTGAGGGCATTCGCGTCAACATCCGGGGAATGGTCGAAGGCATGGAAGCTTCCTTCCGGAGTTTTGGATTGGGGCTGATTCTCTCCCTCCTTCTTCTCTATCTGATCCTGGTCGCTCAATTCCGCTCGTTCCTCGATCCGGTGCTGATTCTTCTGGCGGTGCCGACGGGCGTCATGGGAGTCCTGCTCACACTGCTGCTGACCGGCACGACGCTAAACGTCATGTCGCTCATGGGCGTCATCATGATGGTGGGAATCGTAGTTTCGAACAGCATTCTGATCGTGGAGTTTGCGCACAGGCTTGAAGAAGATGGAATGAGCGTTCGCGAGGCCATAATTTCCTCATGCCGGATTCGCCTTCGGCCCATCCTCATGACCTCGCTGGCCACCGTCATTGGCTTGATTCCGATGGCGTTCAAGCTCGGAACGGGCAGCGAACAATATGCTCCGTTGGCGCGAGCCATCATCGGCGGTTTGACGGTTTCTGTTGTTCTGACGGTCTTCCTCGTTCCCGCCGCCTACCTCCTCCTGTACGGCCGTAAAGACGAGCCGAGGCAGGAGGTGATGGCGTGATTCGGAAGGCGTTCCGCTGCGCCGTATTCGTTCTACTCATACCCTGGTGCTGCCCGGGACAGACACAATCCGCGCCCCTGGCTCTCTCTCTCCAGGAAGCCGAAGCCATCGCTCTCAAAAACAACCCTCAGATCTCTATCGGCCAACTGCGCGCGTTGGCGGCGCAACAATATGTTCGTGAATCACGCTCGGCACTTCTGCCTAATGCCTATCTCAGTCTCACGGCGACCGACGCGAACCCAGGTAGCCGTATGGCGGCTGGCTTTCTTAACAGTCCTGTTCTCTTCCCGCGAGCGGCCGAAGGTGTGAGCGTCAGCCAACTGATTTCTGACTTCGGGCGCACGCCGAATCTGCTTGCCAGTTCGGAATATCAGGCGAAAGCCGCGGATCAAAACGCCATGGCCACTCGGGCGGACATCCTCCTGGTTGTGGACCAGGCGTTTTACAACTCCCTGGAGACTAAGGCTCTCGTCACCGTCGCGGAAGAAACCGTAAGCGCCCGCCAGACGCTGGTCGACAAAGTTCAGGCGCTGACGAATGCCAAGCTCAAATCGGAAATTGATCTCAGTTTTTCCAAGGTGGAGTTGGCGCGCGCCAAACTGCTGCTTTTGGAAGCGCGGAATAACTACGAAACTTCGTTGGCCACCCTTTCCGCCATCCTCGGTTTCCCCGACCGGCAGGATTTTCAGCTGGTGGAAGAAACCAACCCCGTGACCGCCCCCGCGCCGGACGTCGCTCCCTTGATCCAGCAAGCTCTCCAGCAGCGCCCTGAAATCAAAGCTTTGCAATTTGAAGTTGAATCCGCGCAGAAATTTGGCAGCGCCGAGCATGATCTTTGGCGGCCTACTGTGAACGCACTTGGTGTCGTCGGCGAAGCACCCGTCCGTGACGACCATATCCCCAACTGGTACGGCGCCGTCGGCGTCAACATCAACATCCCGTTGTTCAACGGTTTTCTCTACAATGCTCGCGCCAAGGCCGCGGATCTCCAAACGGAAGTCGAACGCCAGAGCTTGCTCGATACTCGCAACAATATCGCTCGCGATGTTCGAAACGCCTGGCAGGATTCCAACAGCGCGTTCGAACGTCTGTCAGTCACTCAGCAACTTCGCGAGCAGGCCAACCTTTCGCTGGACCTCGCCCAAGCCCGCTATAATCTCGGACTCGGCTCCATTGTCGAGTTCACGCAGGCCGAATTGCTGAAGACCGAAGCCGACATCGCGGACACCGACGCCAATTATCAATATCGCTTGACGCAACTTGCGCTCGCCTTTACCATGGCCGTGCCGAAGTAGATTCTCTTCCTCGCGTCGAGGGCGGAAGGCCGTAATTCGAAGGCGAAAATGAGGCGAGTTTTCGATCCACCCGCAGATGAATGGAGTATTGCCAGAAGACACGCGGTTCCGCAAAGTACGATTAGTTTCTGCGGTTGTTGACCTACTCTCTCTTTTGTAACCTTCGCATTATCAACGAGTTGCGTCCACCGATCCCCGGTTGTTACGGTATATTTACATTCAGTTGACGCAACTGTAAGACACGGCCTTTATCTTCTGCCTGCCGCGGGGCGGCACACTTCATTATCGCTACGCGCTCGAAATTTGCTCTAAAGAGAGAGGAAATGAAAAAAATAGCAGCATTCACACTATCGTTGTTCTTCACGTACGGAATCGCTCTGGCGGATACACCCAAGGACACCGACGCACCCCCAGCCAAGCCTGCCCTGCCTGCCAAGCCCAAGGCAGCTGAGAAAGTGGACAAATCGGACTCGGCGATCGCTGCCGAAATTGAAGAACTCCGTCAGGCTGTGCAGGCCCAGCAAGAACAACTGCAACTCTTGAAGGAAGAGCTCGCCAAGCGCGATCGCAAAATCGATGAAGCCCGTGATGCAGCCGCCGCCGCGAACGCGCGCGCGGCGGAAGCCAGCACCAAGGCCACCGAAGCGGTCAATACGACGGCAGAAGTGAAGAGCACTGCGACCACACTCAACACCGCGGTTTTGGATTTGAAGGCCAGCAACGACGCCCTCAAGACCACCGTGGCTACAGAAGCTGCCCAGGCGAGCAAAGCCGAAGAGCAAGGTCCCGCTGCCATCCGTTACAAGGGAATCACCATCACTCCCGGCGGTTTCCTCGCGGCAGAATCGGTCTATCGCAATCGCGCAGTAAGCGGTGACATCAACACGCCGTTCACGGGCATCCCGTTTCCCAATAACGGGCTGGCCAACACTTCCGAATTCAACGCCACCGGTCGCCAGTCACGCTTGAGCTTCCTGTTCCAAGGCAAAGCCGATAACGTCGCCATGACCGGCTACTACGAACTGGACTGGTTGGGCGCCTGCGCGTCATCCAACAACCGGCAGAGCAACAGTTATTGCATGCGTCAGCGCCAAATCTGGGGACAAGCTGCTCTTTCCAGCGGCTGGAGCTTCACCGGCGGCCAGATGTGGAGTCTCGCGACCGAGACGAAAAAGGCTCTCGATAACCGCACGGAAGCTCTGCCCATGACCATTGACCCACAGTATAACGTTGGCTTCACTTGGGCGCGTCAATACGGCTTCCGCGTCACCAAGAGCTTCAACAATAAGTTCTGGGTCGGAGCCGCCGTCGAGGGTCCTCAAGTTACCTTGACAGGCCACGGATCTCCCACCGGGCTCTTTGCCTTTGCTCCCGGCAATGGCGGTGGTTTGTTCAATGGTTTCGACGCTACGGGATACTCGGTCAACGCAACACCGGATTTCATCGTCAAAGTTGCGTTTGAACCCGGTTGGGGCCACTACGAAATCTTTGGAATCCTTAGCACGTTCCGTGCTCGCATCTATCCGTGCGATTTGGCAGCCGCATCCTTGACGCCACCCGCATTTTGCGCCGGCGCTCCAGCTGGCACGGCGGCGGGCGCTTTCAATGACAGCAGAACGGGTGGTGGAATTGGCGTCAATCTGCGTGCTCCCATCATCGCGCACAAGGCCGACCTCGGTTTTCACTTCCTGGGAGGCGATGGCGTTGGACGCTACAGTTCAGCGCAGTTGGCTGACGTAACCACACGTCCCGATGGGACGCTCGCTCCGATTCGTGGCGGCTCCTTCCTCGGGACCCTCGAGTTACATCCTTCCAAAAAGCTCGATGTGTACCTCAACTACGGCTTGGAATATAATTACCGCGCTGCCTACACCTATACGAACCTCGCTGGTGCCACTGTCGGCGTCGGCTACGGCTCTCCGCTCTTCAACAACTCAGGTTGTGAAACTCACGAGGGTGCGCCAGGCGTAGGCAGCGTCAATGCTCCTGCTTCCAACGGGACCTGCACCGGCGACCTCCGGAACATCCAGGAAGGTACCGTCGGATTCTGGCATCAAATCTACAATGGCCCTCGGGGAGGGATCCGCTGGGGAATTCAGTATTCCTACTTCACGAAGAATAGCTGGTCAGGCAATAACAATACTCCGACAGCTCCCGGCGTCAGCGCCAAGGCCGTCGACAATGTTGTAGAAACTTCTTTCCGCTACTACATCCCCTAAAAAGGGAATCGCACAGCATCATCTTCATTGAGCGCAGAAAAAGGGCAGCTCATCACCGAGCTGCCCTTTTTTTGGGGGCTAACGGCACAAGTCACGCCTCGGAACCCGCAATTCACTGAAGTAAAAAGATGTTAGAGCTCATCTGGAGGACATCAATAAATCAACAAACTCTGAATAGATTGTAACAATCCCGTAACACGCGAGCGGGAAACTGAATACCTCTGGGAAAACACAAATCTTTTGCTGGGAGATAACGGATGAAAAGAATCGTAGGTATCGTTCTGGCCGTTCTTGGATTCGCGGGCATAGTTTGGGCAGACAGCACGCTCTCCCTCACCGGCGCCGGCGCCACCTTCCCTTACCCCATGTATTCTAAGTGGTTTAGCGAGTATCACAAAAAAGACCCGAACATTCAGATCAACTACCAGTCCATCGGTTCCGGCGGCGGAATCAGGCAAGTGACCGAAGGCACTGTCGATTTCGGCGCTTCCGACGGCCCTATGACGGACGAGCAGCTTAAGGCTTACCAGGACAAACACGGTTTTCCTGTACTTCATTTCCCGACTGTCCTCGGCGGCGTCGTCCCGACATACAACATCCCCGGAGTTAGCGCAGAGTTAAAGTTCACTCCGGAGGCCCTGGCGGGCATCTACCTCGGCAAAATCACAAAATGGAATGACCCTGCGATTACCGGCCCCAACTCGGGAGTAAATCTCCCCGGTGAAGAAATTGTTGTGATCCACCGCTCCGATGGAAGCGGTACTACTTATATCTGGGCGGACTATCTGTCCAAAGTAAGTTTAGAGTGGAAAAGCAAAGTTGGCACCAGCACATCAGTCAATTGGCCGGTGGGCCTCGGTGGTAAGGGCAATGAAGGTGTGTCCGGCCTGGTCAAGCAAACGCCTGACTCCATCGGCTATGTCGAGCTGATCTACGCCATTCAAAATAAAATGCCCTATGGCAGTGTGAAGAACTCTTCCGGCGCATTCATCAAAGCCGATCTCGCCAGCGTAACGGCCGCCGCCGCCGGTGCCGCAAAGAACATGCCCGCCGACTTTCGCGTCTCCATCACGGAAGCCCCGGGAAAGACCGCTTACCCCATTTCCAGCTTTACCTGGCTCCTGATTCCTTCGAAATTCTCCGATGCCGGAAAACGCGATGCCGTCAAAGGCTTCGTGAAATGGATGCTGGCGGATGGGCAGAACTATACCGAGGCGCTCTCCTACGCGAAGCTTCCCAAGGAAGTAGTCACAAAGGAAATAAGAGCTCTCAACGAAGTCCGATAGCTTTCGATTGGACGAAATGTCAACCGCAACCACCATCGTTCCGAGCGCGGGCCCCGTTGCGGGCTCGCGCTCGTTTTTAAGCCGCCTGCGCGAAGGGGATGAAATCGCGCGCATGATTACTTTTTTATTCGCGGCTTCGGTTGTTTTCATCACGGCGCTCTTGGTTTACGAACTCTGGGTCAGTTCCGTTCTTCCACGTCACAAATTTGGCCTCTCTTTCTTCATCACCCGCGTTTGGGACCCTGTATTCGATAATTTCGGCGCGCTGCCTTTCATCTACGGCACTGTTGTCACTTCGGCCGTTGCCTTGTGCCTTGCGGTACCCCTCGGCATCGGCGCTTCTATTTTTCTCGCGGAACTTGCGCCCGCAAGGCTCTCTGACACGCTCGAATTCTTTATCGACTTGCTTGCCGCGGTTCCCAGCGTCATTTACGGCGTTTTGGGCATCTTCATCGTCGTCCCTTTGATGCGCCAGTTCGTTGAGCCTGCCCTCAAGAATTCCTTGGGCTTCCTTCCTTTTTTCAAGGGCCCGGCCTATGGCATCGGCTTCCTGACGGCGGGAGTCGTCCTGGCTATCATGGTCGTCCCTTACATCATTTCCGTCTCGCGCGAAGTGCTTCTCTCCGTGCCCCGCGATCAGCGCGAAGCCGCCTTGGCCCTCGGCTCCACTCGCTGGGAATCGACCTGGAAGGTCGTCGTCCCATTTGCCCGCACCGGCATCCTGGGCTCAATATTCCTCGCGTTAGCGCGCGCTCTCGGCGAGACCATGGCTGTCAGCATGGTCATCGGTAACGCTCCGACGATCAGTGCGTCGCTCTTCTCCCCAGGCGACTCGATCGCCTCGGTGATCGCCAACCAATTCACCGAAGCAACCGGCGATCTCTACACCCAGGCTCTTATTGAACTGGGCCTGGTTCTGTTCCTTCTCACTTTTATCCTGAATGGCCTTGCCCGCATCTTGATCGTCACAACATCTCAGCGCGGCAGCGGACAGGGGAACGCATGAATCCTCGCCTGCGCTGGCGCAAATTCGTGAGCAACTTCATGCTCACTATGACCGGCTGCTGCGCTCTCATTGCCGTCTCCGTTCTTTTCTTCATTTTGGGGAATCTCGTATATCACGGCGGCACTTCGATCAACTGGAATTTTTTCACGAAATTGCCCGTCCCCGTGGGCGAAACGGGCGGCGGCATGGCCAACGCCATCGTCGGCAGCGCCAAACTGCTTCTTGTAGCCACGCTTTTCGGTGTTCCTATCGGATTTCTGGGTGCCGTCTACCTCGCCGAGTTCAGTGGGAACAAGGTGGCCTTCGTGGTCCGCTACGCGGCGGATTTGCTGAACGGTGCTCCTTCGATCGTCATCGGCATTTTTGCTTTTACCCTCGTTGTGCGCCCCTTCAAGCATTTCTCTACGCTCGCCGGCGGTGTCGCTCTCGGAATAATGATGATTCCTATCACCCTTCGCAGCACCGAACAGTTCCTTTTGAGCGTGCCTCGCAACTTGCGTGAGGGCGCGATGGCTCTGGGCGCCAGCAAGTGGAAAACGATCGTGACCGTCATCGTGCCCGCGGCTTATCGCGGCATTCTCACTGCGATTCTTCTCGCCTTCGCGCGCGTCGCTGGCGAGACAGCGCCGCTCATCTTCACGGCCTTGGGCAACAGCTATTGGAGCCACGGCTGGAACGAGCCCACCGCGTCGCTTCCGGTCGTAATATGGAACTATGCCCTTTCGGCGTACGACGATTGGCACCGCCAGGCATGGGCCGCGGGACTTGTCTTGCTTGCGTTGATTCTGGTCATTAACATTGTTGCCCGGGCGATTCTCTCCCGCGGCGTTTCGGTTCCGAGGGCCTAGTCCATGCACGCTTCTGTGAGGCAGGCAGTGTCCGTGAACATAACTCCACCGGTAACAACCTCCGCGAGTCGGGAGACTTCAGCGCCTGCGGAAATGCGCATGACCGTCTCCAAGCTTAATTTCTGGTATGGCAGCAAGCAGACTCTTTACGACGTCAATCTGGGCATCGCCACCAGTAAAGTCACCGCCCTTATCGGCCCTTCCGGCTGCGGCAAATCCACTCTGCTGCGGACTCTCGACCGCATGCACGAAACCGTCCGCAGCGCTCGCCTCGAGGGAGAAATCCTGCTGGACGGCAAAAATATTTTCGCGCAGGACGTTACTTCGTTACGCCGGCGCGTCGGCATGGTTTTTCAGCGTCCCAATCCCTTTCCAAAATCGATCTTCGAAAATGTCGCCTACGGGCTTCGCATCAACGGCTCGAAGCTCCCGATCGCGGAGGCCGTTGAGAAGAGTCTTCGCCACGCCGCGCTTTGGGACGAGGTGAAAGACCAGCTGCACAAGTCCGCTTACGATCTTTCCGGCGGCCAGCAGCAGCGCTTGTGCATCGCCCGCGCCCTCGCCGTCGAGCCCGAAGTTCTCCTCCTCGATGAGCCTTGCTCTGCCCTCGACCCCATCAGCACCGCCAAAATTGAGGAGCTCCTCGTTCAATTGAAGGATCTCTGCACCATCGTCACGGTCACTCACAACATGCAGCAGGCTGCGCGCATCAGTGATTTCACCGCCTTTTTGCTTGTCGGCCAACTCATTGAATTCAGCCCCACGCCGCAGCTTTTCACCATGCCGAGTGACCCGCGCACGGAGGCGTACATTACCGGCCGCTTTGGATGATCCCCGGAGCGTGTCGTGTGCGCTCCGTAAGACCGGCCGGAGCGAGGAATCTGCTGCTTGCTCCTTTGGGACCGGAAACTAGTGAAGGGAAGTTTTCATGGAACGTCACTTCGAAAAAGACTTGAATGAATTGAAGGAGCGGCTCCTCTGGATGGGCAGCCTCGCCGAGCGCGCCGTTCACCAATCCGTCCACGCCGTCCTCGAAGGCGATGAACAGCTCGCCAAGCGCGTTCTCGATGAAGAAGACTCCATCAACGAATTGCAAATGGAGATTGACGATCGAGTAGTCCAGCTCCTCGCCCTTCATCAGTTGATGGCCATCGATCTCCGCTTCGTCCTGGCCGTTTCCCGGATCAACAACGATCTCGAACGCATCGGCGACCAGGCCGTCAACATCGCGCAATCCGCCACTCGCATTCTTCGCCATCCGCGCGTAAAGCCCTATGTGGACCTGCCGCGCATGAGCGAGCTTGCCGAGGAAATGGTTCGCAACGCGCTCAACGCCGTCGTCCGCCGCGATGTGGACCTCGCGCAAAAAGTTCTCGCCACCGACGATCAGGTCGACCACTACCGCGATCAGATCTTCCGCGAGCTGCTCACCTACATGATGGGCGATTCCAGCGTAGTCTTTCCCGCTTTCGAACTTATCCTCGTCGCCAAAAATCTCGAGCGCATCGGCGATCACGCCACCAATATCGCCGAGGACGTCATCTACATCGTCCAAGGCCAGGACGTCCGCCACCCCACCGTCGACCGCCGCTAACTCCGGAACCACGCCGCGCTCTCCGGCGATCCGTCAGTTCCCGATTGCGCGATTTTCCAAAAGTTTGCCCAAACTCCGGCGCTGGTTGCCTGTTTCATAGTAGCGAAATCGGTCGCGGCTATTTTCTTGCTTGCTTACTTGATCTTTTTAGCGTGGATTTCTTGTCCATCGGGCCGGAGGTAGGTGTAGCCCGTCACGAGGCCCTGCGCATCACGGGAGAATGTGACACTCCCCAGGTCATTCTTTACGAAAAACGTATCGGAACCCGCGGGCAAGTACTCCTGAATTTTCCCGTCCAGTTCAGTCCAGAGTTTCCCATCCTTCACGGAGACGGTATCCAGTTCTCCTTTCGGGCGCAACTCGTATTGGCCGGCATAATCCAGATAGATCTTCGGATCGACATCGGCCCGCTTTCGATAATTCACAGGCACGTTGTCCCACTGCATGGCAATGAGGAGCCAGGCCCCCTTTTGCTTGATCCACGTTTCTGTTCTGCGCTGCTCACTGATGATGTCCGTATCGCCAAACTGTTCGTGCGCGGTGACTCGAAAGTTGATCACGATGGTGTTGCCGTGCATCCGCACTACGAGCTCGCGTGGATTCTCCAGACGATCATATGCGGCGGACAGCCGGCCGATGTGACCCAGCCATTGGGATTTCGTTTCCAGGTTTCCTTCCTCCGTGGTGAACAGGCAGTCATCCGAGACGTAACGCGCCGCGGTTTTCGCATCGCCCCTATTGGTGGCGTCTCTCCGTGCCTGGCTCGCATTGAGAGCTTCCTGTTCGGCAGGCGCGAGCTTCGGCAGGTCGGTAGCAGGGATCGTACTCGCGAATAGGCCCAGTCCAACCAACAGACAAGTGAAATGACGCATTGTCTGACCTCGCTGAACGAGCAATGAATTCACCTATACTGCCCGAATTTTACTCCCCGTGCGCGACAAACACCGTCAGCGTTCAAGTGAATCGGAGCTGATCCCAATTTTCCCCAAAGCTGACCTACAAGGAAAATTGACTATCATTGATATAGAATCCATTAAGATACTCCCTACAGTAATGCAATGCTGAAAAGTTAAACCCGGAAGGAGACGAACGTGGGCTTAGAGTTGCGTGCGTTCCTAGTATTGCTTTTGCTTTCTTTGGCTGTCCCACTCGTTCTATTTCTTTCATTGCGCACCAGTCTTCGCCAACTGCTGCAACAAACCGTCAAGACCGACGCTGGAGTCACTTTCTACCTTCGGTCTTTCCTTCTGATTGTCTTTCTTTCCGCTCTCTCAGCGGCCATAGGAACCTCGTTTGATTTGAAGCCGGACTCTACCATCATGGAATATGTATGGAAGGGAGCGGAAGGACTGTCCGGGACCCTGTTGGAAACACTTCTGTTCACAGTAGCGTACGCAGTCCTTATCACCATTCTTGTCGCCACCTTGAAAATCACAGATGACAAATGACACCTACCTAATCGTTTCGTACGCCGTTTGTGCTGCCCTCTCTATATTGCTGGGCACCCTGGTTTATTTGTTTCTCCGGCGTCCGTTTGCTGTCGTTGCGGGCGCGGCACCTCGGAAGGATCTTCACTCGATAATGAAGAGACTCTTCCCCATCGGATTGATCTTCCCGGCTCTGCTGGGCTTTGTTTCAGTTTCCTATCAAAGCTGCGGCCGGCGAACGTATTCAAGAATCGTAGAGAGCCGGAGTTACCTCGTCCAAAAGAATCAGGAACAGATTTCTTCAACCTTGTTTTCGATTGTGGTCGCGGTTCTCATCTGGGATGTCGTCATCCTCCTGCTGACAAAACTCGCGCAAAGAGAGTCCAATTCCCGGTAGGCCCTGGCAGCGCTTAGCGGAGAAGTGGGATTGGTGACCTCCAGGGCGGAAGGCAGCATTCACTTGTAGTAGCGCCATTGGCACACGGCGCTGGCTGTTTGTTGCCAAAGACTTCTACAACCTTCAAATTAAGGGAATGGCGAACTTTTGGTTCACGCTCTGGACCTACTTCCGTTGGAGCCTCGAATTTTTATACACGCCTCCTTTTGCGTACGGCAGTTTGTTACTTGGTCTCAGCTTCATTGCGTCCGTAATCCTTCAACGGCCATTCTCTAAGCCGATTTGGAAGAAGACTTACTCCAGTGTTGTTCTGCAATTTTTGTTCCTCCCGGCGACGCTGGCCGTCACAGTCTTGGGGCGAGTTGATTGGCAGCAGCCTCACTTCCCGGGACCGAATAAGTGGGGACTTCTGGCGGAGGATGTCTTTGCCTTTGGTTCTCTAATTGTCAGCAGTTACTGTGTCTGGAGAATGAAGGGACTGCGTTGGTTTGCCTTGAGTCTAGCCATGCTGCAACTCTGGCTTCTCGCAGCGGCCAACTTCATTGCAGGAATGTCGTTGACTGGCACCTGGTTATAAATATCAGGTTCAAGCAACGTGCCTGATGCACGCTACTCGGAAACTGACTCACCACTCACCATTCGAATAACCAGACGGTACTAGAACCGACAGGTACTTGACTCTTGATCAGATCTGCGGTACTATTCTTGACAGAGAAATCTTTGGACTGCGGCAGCCTTTCGCTGCCGCTTTTTCATCTGTGGGAGCTACGCATCTGAATTTGCCCCTGGCAAGCCGCCATTGGGAGGACGCCGCAACTATCTTAGAATCAACACCTACGCGGCTCCCTCTAAGTGTTGATTCCAAACAACTTACGCAATCGCTAAATCCCGTAGATGCAACACTTACAAAAAAACGGGGGGGTAGGGGTCGTTATTGTTAACTAGCTCAGGCACACCTAGCCCAGCTCGGGCCAGGCTCACACCCGCTGCGCCTGATGCTCCACGGACTTGCGCCGGATCCCAGTGACAAGCAGCCAGAGCAGAAACACCGCGCTCGCCAGGCTAACCACGCCCGCGAGTGTGCGGTCCCAAGTCCTCATTAACCTTACGCGAATCCGGGACTCCCCGGTTGGCACTTGCACGATCATTTGGTCGTAATCATCGCCGCCCAACGGCGTGACTTTCGCGCCGTTCAATTCCACTCGCCACGCCGGGTAATTCAAGATGCGCAGCCCGAGAAAAAACGGCTGTTGTGAGTTGACCGAAACCTCTTTTTCTTCCGGCGTCCATCGGTCAACATGAACGATGGGCTTTATGACCGGCCCCTGCATGGAATCGGTATCCATCACCTGCACTTCGGGTGACTTTGCTGGAATGTTTGTGTGGTCGTCTCCCAGCGGATCGTATTCGTCGGTGCCTTCAAATCCTTGCCCGTTCGCAATGGCCCGGCGTAAGCCCGGAATGTCTTCTGTATCCCACCAACCTTTTTGCACGAGCAGCGCGCCCGTGCTTCCGAGGATGGCAAATGTTGTCAGTGTCCAAATCCATCCCCAACGCTTCCGCGCCATCGAGCATGCCAAAAATATCGCAAACGGAAGCGCGAGAACGGACATCCAGCGCCACGGGAATTGCACAAAACGCAGCTTCGGCAGCAGCAGCCAGAAAGGGGCACTGAGCCGCAGCATCAGGAGCGTTGCCAAGGCCGAGAGAAGCAGAAAAATTCGCCATTCTTTCATCACTGCCCCGCCAGCCTGCCCATTTCCGCCGCGCGCAGCCAGAGCCGCAGCTCCCGCAAGAATGATCATCAGGACGGCCAGGCTGGAGGCTATCCAGTTGAAGAGTGTGTGCTCGGGATTGTTGATTACCGTAAAAAGAAAGTTCTCCGACGGGAGCAATCCGGTGGAGAGGGCCTGCGTGATGTTCACCCAACGCTGCTCGTAGGCGGCTGGCAGCAAGTAGAAGCACATCAGACCGAATCCCAGCGCGAGCCCGGCTGTGCCGCGCGTCAGAGGCTTCCAGGTTCTGCGCACAACTGCCGCGTAGCCCAACACAGCGGCAACGCTGTAGCTTGCAATCACTCCGGCGGGCGCGTTGGAAAGCCAAATCGCGGCAAAAACCGTGCCAAAAGCTGCAATCGTTCCGTGGGGATAGGGCTTTCGGAAACTTGTTTCCGCGGCCGTTTCCACCAACTCGCAAATCTGTAAGGTCAGCAGCAGCAGGAGGGGAAAGAATGCGTCGGCCAGAAACTCCGCGAAATCGCTGCGAATATAAATGACGACGAGGGCGTAGGGATTAGCCGCGTAGCATGCGATGCAAAATAAAGCCGCCCTCTCCGAAAGCACGCGCCTTGCGAGGAAATACGCGCTGATCCCGGCAAAGCATTCTATAAGCAGAATGAAAGCAGCCGGCACCGCGTTCCACGGCAGAAGGGAACCCAGTGCGGCTCCCAGCATCCACGAAAATGGCGGGTAAAAAATAAATCTCGGCTCTCCGTAGCCGTGGTCCGCCCACTCCGTCCAGCGTGGGAAAATGACTCCTTCTTTCCATTGGCCCGCCGCGTCCAGCCAGGACGAGGCGTGAAACTGAAAGTCGTGGCCGGTGGCGCTTCCCCGCCAAAAAAACGGAGAAACAATCACCAGGGAAATCAGCAACGATACAAAAATGGCAGGAAGCCAGCCGCGAAACCGAGCGGTCGAACGCAACGGATTCTGTGGTTCAGCGCGTGATGTCATGCGATGTTCACGTCATTGTAACCGGGAAAGAAAGCGTCATGCGAGTTTCATCCTTCTGTGCTTGCCGCGCCAAGTTGAGCGATAATACACGCTCTCATGAGCACGCCGGGCACAGCTCCCGCGCCCATCATCGAAGCGCGGAAACTCGAAAAATATTACGCGCAGCCGGACGGCAGCCGCATTCAGGTGATTGCCGCCACGGACCTCGCCGTCTACCCCGGGCAAATCATCGCGCTGCTCGGTCCCTCCGGCTGCGGAAAATCCACGTTGCTTCGCATGCTCACGGGACTCTCGCCCGCCAGCGCCGGCTCGGTTTTCTGGCACGGCGAGCCGGTGGGAGATAAGGCGCCAAACGTTTCCATCGTGTTTCAGAGCTTTGCTCTTTTCCCTTGGCTCACGGTACTCGAAAATGTCGAAGCCCCTCTTGAGGCCCGCGGCATGGTTCCCATCGAGCGCCACAAACGCGCGCTGCGCATTATTGACGCGGTCGGGCTGGACGGTTTCGAAACGGCTTATCCCAAGGAACTCTCCGGCGGCATGAAACAGCGCGTCGGTGTCGCCCGCGCCCTCGTTGTCGAACCGGAAGTTCTCTTCATGGATGAACCATTTTCCGCTCTGGATGTTCTGACCGCGGAAACGTTGCGCGGCGAGCTTCTGGAGCTTTGGCTCGATCGAAAGATTCCCACTCGGGCCATTTTCATCGTCACGCACAATATCGAAGAAGCTGTGGTTCTTGCCGACCGCATCGTCGTTCTTGGCCGTAATCCAGCCCATATTCACGCGGATATTCCCGTGGACATGCCCCATCCGCGTGACAGAAAGTCCTCGAGCTTTGTCGAGCTTGTCGATGAAATTTATCGCGTCCTTACGCGCCCTGACCACGAACGGGAGTCGGTTCCTCCGAAGTCCGCTGGCCCTGGCAAGCAAGTGTCTCGCAAAGCCATCATGCTTCCCCACACGCGTCCTGGTGGGATGGCCGGTCTGCTGGAGATTCTCGTGGATCAAGGCGGCCGCGCGGATCTCCATAAACTCGCGGATGAACTGAGCCTCGAAGTGGACGCGCTTCTTCCTACAGTGGACACGGCCGTGTTGCTCGGCCTGCTGCGCCTCGAAGAAGGCGACGCGATCATCACTCCGGAAGGACACTCCTTCGCCCAAGCGGACATCCAGGCCCGCAAAGCGATTTTTCGCAAAGCGGCGCTGGCGAACATTCCATTGCTGGCCCAGATGCACAATGCCCTTAAGGCGAAGTCGGACCGCACGCTCTCGGAGGAATTCTTCCGCGACCTGCTCGACGAGCATTTCAGCGAGGACGAATCGCGCCGCCAGTTGGAAACCGCCATCCAATGGGGGCGCTATGCGGAAATTTTCGATTACGACGCCGCCACGCGCAAATTGACTCTCACCGAGGCCTGACCTTCCCGTGCCTCCGACTACGCTTGCCGCACAAACTTCAGCTCCGATTCCGCCGGCCCTAAGGCGGCCCGCCGGCTCTCGCTGGTCCTGGTCCTTTTTGATTGATATTTGTGTTTTTCTTTTTGTGCTAGCCGCCATTTACGGCGTCTACGCCATCGCGCACACCGTGCTCGGTCCCGTTTCTCCCCAGGCCGAGATTTCTCAGAGTCCGAGCGCCCTGCCGCTTTACGCGCTCTATTCGCTCGTGCGGATTGGCGTGGCCTATGCGCTTAGCCTGGCTTTTGCCCTCGCCTACGGCTATCTTGCCGCCCGTTCCAAACGCGCGGAAATCGTGCTCGTGCCGCTCCTGGATATCCTGCAATCCATCCCGGTGCTGAGTTTTCTTCCGGGCGTCATGCTCGCCATGGTGGCGATTTTCCCCCATAGCCAGCTGGGAATCGAGCTCGGTTCCATTATTCTGATTTTCACTGGCCAGGTATGGAATATCGCATTCAGTTTTTATTCTTCGTTGAAGACCATACCGCGCGAATTGAGGGAAGCGGCCATCATTTACCGCTTCGGCCGCTGGCAAAGGTTCGTCGAGTTGGATTTGCCGTTCTCCACCATCGGCCTCGTCTGGAATTCGATGATGTCCGTTGCAGGCGGATGGTTCTTCCTCATGGCCTGCGAAATGTTTGTACTCGGCAAGCGCGACTTTCGCCTGCCGGGGCTCGGCTCATACCTCGAAACCGCGGCGAGCCATGGCAACACGCGCGCCATACTTTGGGGCCTGGGTGCGATGGTTGCCGTGATTGTTCTGCTGGATCAGCTCATCTGGCGGCCGGTCATCGCATGGGCGGACAAATTCAAGTTCGAGCAAGTCGAGGCCGCTCAAGCTCCCACGCATAATTGGTTGCAGCTCCTAGGCCGTGCTTCCATCGTGATTCGCTTTTTCCGTGTCGCGGTGCGCCCGGTGCTCGATTGGATCACGATCAACATTGCGGTGGGAGCGCGCCGGGCCGCGGAGACGTTTTCCGAGCCAAAGCGCCAGAGCACGCGCCGGTGGCTGCTCATCGTTCTTGCAGCCGTAATTCTGGCGGGCCTTGGGTTCGCCGTGTTTCATGGAACACGCGAACTATCGGACTTGCACCGCGCGGATTATTTCGCGCTCTTGCGCAGCGCCGGCTTCACGCTTCTTCGCGTGAACGGCGCCCTCCTCATCGGCGCCCTTTGGAGCGTCCCGGTGGGTGTGGCAATCGGTTTCAGTCCGCGGCTGGCGCGCATTGCCCAGCCACTCGCGCAGATTGCCGCATCCATTCCCGCCACCGCTCTTTTTCCTGTGATTTTGCTGTTCTTGCTCCGGCACAGAGGAGGCCTCGAACTCGCTGCCATGCTGGTCCTGCTGCTCGGCACGCAGTGGTACATTCTCTTCAACGTCATCGCCGGCGCCATGGCGATTCCCACGGACCTCAAGGAAGCCTCCGGCATCTTTCGGTTCCGCTCCTGGGACCGCTGGCGCTACCTGATACTTCCGGGAATATTTCCCTATCTCGTCACCGGGTTGGTGACCGCTTCCGGCAACGCCTGGAACGCCAGCATCATAGCGGAATATTTTCACTTTCAAGGGAGGATCGTCTCGACCACTGGTCTTGGCAGCGCCATCAGCAGAGCCAGCGACGCGGGCCGCTTTGACGTCTTGCTGGCGGCCACGCTGATCATGGCGACCATCGTCGTGCTCATAAACCGGCTCGTGTGGCGGCGCATGTACCGGCTGGCGTCCACGCGCTTCAAGCTGGAAACCTGAGCACCGTTCATTGCGCGCGAGCTATTTCTTCTCTGTCGAAGAGGGCGCCGGCTCTTCTCCCCAGATGTATTTCGCGAACCATTTTTCGTTTTCTTCCATGACGGCGCGCTGCTGCTTCGGTTTCGTAATGCCGTGCCCGAATCCTTTGTAGACGACCATCTTCACGGGCACGCCGCGATCCTCCAGCGCCTGCCGTAATTCGTATCCGTTCGGGATGGGAACGCGCCGATCATTTTCTCCATGCTGGATCAGCGTCGGCGTCTTGGCCTTGGCGATGTAGGCAATCGGCGAAGTCTTCTTGTAGATTTCCGGATCATCCCACGGAGTGGCGTGCAGATACTGGCGCGTGAAAGGTGTAATGTCTGTGTTGGCGTAGTAAGTCATCCAGTCCGAAATTCCCGCGCCAACGGATACCGCTTTGAAGCGGTCGCTCGAGGCCGTGATGAAGGCGGATATATACCCGCCTTCGCTCCAACCCATCGAGCCGACGCGGTCTTTGTCCACAAACCCTTTCGCGATAAGAGAGTCCACGCCGGAAATTACATCGGCGTAATCGCCCACTCCCAGATTCCTGACATTCAAGGAGCGGAATTTTTCTCCATACCCCGCCGACCCTCTGTAATTGGGCCGCAGAATCAGCGCGCCCTTGGCGGCGAACCGCTCCAGAGGGTAGTAGCGGTCGGCGTTCAGAACCGGCTGGTCGACACCCGTAGGGCCTCCATGAATCACGACCAGCAACGGATATTTCTTTTTTGGATCGAAGTCATGCGGCTTCAAGAGAACGCCTTCAATCGGAGTCCCGTCCGTTGACTTCCAGGAAATCACTTCGCGACGCGCCAGCTTGAATGATTTCAATTGGTCACCAAGCGTGGTGAGTTTTCTCGGTTGCCATGGCGCCACATCTGTCGCAAATATTTCTGGATATTCGTTTTCGAGCGCCGCCCGGAACGCCGCATGTTTGTAATCCTTCGAGAAAGAGAAAGAAAACGCATCCAGATGCTCCGGCGCGCTGAGTTTTTCGATCGCTTTCGTCTCCGGATGAATTCGGAACAAATGGGCGAATGTCTTTTGTTCCGCCGCGAAATAAATGCCATCGGGAGCCCAGCCGATAAGTCCGGCATCTTCGTCGAAGGCGTCCGTTAGAACGCGCGGCGTGCCGCCCTCCGCCTCGATCACGGCGATTTTCACGTTCGCGTAGAAAAAGTATTTTGCTCCATCCACGGTTTCGTAGGCGATCTGCTTTCCATCCGGCGACCAGTGCGGGTTCCTGTCCGGCCCGGGCGTACTCACAATCTTTTTCACTTTTCCGTCGCTCACCGTCACCACGTAAATGTCCGCGGTCCCCAGGGAAATCAAATCCGGGTCGCGCTGCGCGGTGAATGCGATGCGAGCGCCGTCCGGCGACCACGCAAACTCTCCCACGCTGAAGGCAGTTCCATCGGTCAGCCGTTTCGGTTCGGGAATTGTTTCGGCGTCGCCCGCGGGAATCTGCAGCGTCCACAAATGCGACATTTTGTAGTCGCCGTGGACGACCTCGTAATCGCCGTATTTTTCTTTGCGTTCTTTCATCGCTTTCGATTCCGGATCTTCGGAGGTGAATGCCACCTTCTTCGAATCCGGCGACCAGGCAAATATATTCACTCCCGTTTCGATTTTCGTGAGCTGCCGGGCTTCCCCGCCGTCCGCGGAAATCAGATAGATCTGCTTCTTGCCTTCCGGCGTCCCGGAGATTTGTCCCGGGCGGTCGGAGAGAAACGCGATCCACTTCCCGTCCGGAGACCATGCAGGGTTGGTGCTCGATTTTTTCGAAGCCGTCAGCTGGTGAGAGTCTCCACCGGCGGCGTCGGCAATCCACAGATCGCGCTCGAATGCGTTGTCCTCCCAGTTCGTTCGCGACACTTCATAGACCACACGTTTGCCATCGGGAGAAATCTCGGGGTTGAACGCGCCCTTCATCTCCAGGGACTGATCGATCGAGGGCGTGACAGAACTCGAAGCATTGGCTACCGGAGCCGGCTGCTGGGCGGCAAGGGAGGCTGCAAGCGAAAAGGTCGTGGCCAACAGCAGGGCAGCGCAACACGTGTTACGCATTATTTTTCTCCTTGAGACTTGTTCCAGATTCCCTCTCTCGATATTTCCTCGACCAGCGGACAAATCCAATGATGAGCCCGATCCCAACAAGCCCCATTGCCAGATAGACATGCCAACCATGCAATTCCAACGCGGAGATGACGGCTGCAATCCCGGAGAGCGAGATAAGGATGACGGCCTTTGTCTTCGGCATCTCCCTCTGCATAGCGACTGCTCCGGATCGGACTGCTCTGTCAAGGTTCACGGTTCCTCTACTTAAGCCGAGGCGGACCGCGGCCCGGCTTCTTTTGTCAACTCTTTGCTCAGGAAAATAATCTGTCCGACGTGGTGATAAGCATGACCGGCGCATCGCAGAAAAATCATAAAGCGTTCCGCAGCTTCAGGTTCGAGTTCGGCTGAATAAGGCGCCATCCAATCTTCGGGCTTCTGCTTTCTGACTGTCGACACAACCATCGCAATGGTCTGGTCGAAAGCTTCCAACACTCTTGCTTTGTCCGGTTTTCCGGTTTCCGTAAATTCTCGATTACGGTCGCGAACGTATCCTGTCTTCGCAACCCGCGCTCCGATGTAGTAATTCAGATTACCCGTCAGATGCAAAGTCAGGTGGCCGATGCTGTTGCCGTAGGTGAACGGATTGTGCCAGAACTGCTCCTGCGTTAAAGGATCAACCCATTTGTGAACGTGAGCCGCAATGAATTCGTAGTACCAGGCGAAGTCTGTTGCAACGGTATTGGGAAGATCAGCCATGACTGTTCCTCACATCGCAGAATCCGAAAAGCTTTTTCAACGGCTCAGTGTGCGGCAATCGGGTGCTCATTCTTGTAAATCACGCCTTCCTTCATGACAAAAAAGACGTGCTCCGTCTGACGGATATTTTCCACCGGATCGCCCGGCACGGCCACCACATCGGCCAACTTGCCCGCTTCGAGGGTTCCAATCTTGTCGGCCAGGCCGAGCAGCTCCGCATCCGCCGAAGTTCCGGCTTTCAATGCGGCGATAGGTTTCATCCCCAAATCCGCCATCAGATGGAACTCTTCGGTGTTGCGGCCGTGAGGGTAGACTCCCGCGTCGGTCCCCAGCCCGATTTTTACGCCTTTCGCCAGCGCTCTTTGAAACATTTGCTGGACGGCAGCAATCGCCGCTTTTGCTTTCGCCAGGATCGGCGGCGGGATGTATGTGCCTTTATCAATCAGGTCGGCAAAAACGTGCGGGGCCATCAGGGTCGGCACAAGAAAAGTTCCGTGCTGCTTCATCAGGTCCAGCGCCTCATCGTCGAGAAAAGTGCCGTGTTCAATCGAGTCAATGCCCGCGCGAATGGCGCGCTTCGCGCCCTCCGCTCCGTGAGCGTGCGCCGTCGTTTTTCTGCGAAGCGCGTGCGCTTCATCCACGATGGCGTTCAGTTCTTCCTGCGTGAGTTGCGGCGTATCCACATCATCCGTGAGAGAGAGCACGCCACCCGTGGCGCAAACCTTGATCATATCCGCGCCATACTTGTGGTCCAGGCGGACGGCGTATCTGGCCTGCTCGGGCCCGTTGATGACACCGTCAAGCGGCCCAGACTCCCGGCCGAAGAGGCCCTCGCGGAAACCATTTTCGCCGTCGCAATGGCCACCGGTAGCGCCCAGGGCATGAACCGTGACAAGCATGCGTGGCCCGGGGACAACGCGATCGCGAATGGCGTTGCGCAAGCCGACATCGAGATAGTCGGAAGAGCCGACATCGCGGACAGTCGTGATTCCGGCCATCAGCGTGACGCGGGCGTTGGCAGTGGCGTCGATAGCTCGTTCAGCGATGGTCTTCTGCAACTCGTCGAGTTCGCGCTGTTTGTAGTCTTCGCTGTACATCGAAGTCAGGTGGGTGTGCGCGTCAATGAATCCGGGCAAAAGCGTGGCGTCTCCGAGGTCAATGACTTCGGTGCCGGCCGGGATGGTTGCGCCAGCGCCAACGCCCGTGATTTTGGCGTCGGTGACAACCACAAGGCCGGGCTTCACCAACGCGTCGCCTTTGCCGTCAAACATGCGGGCGGCTTTCAGCACGTAGGTTTTGCTCAGCTGCTTTTGTGCCTGGCCGAATGCAGGGGCAGCCCACAGAAAAATGGCGCACACGAATCCCAGCATTCCCTGCGTGGCTCGCCTGCGTATCATTTGTCTCTCCTCTTATCTCGACTGAGACATGACCAAATTCGTGGAACGCCGACAATAGCCTGACTCAGTAAAAAGTCAATGTCTTCCTCAAAGTGCTGGTGAAGGACAATCTTCGAACTTACTATCCCGTGGAACAATGGCGAGTCTTTTTGTTAAGATGACTCTGCCGCTTTCGACAGGAATTTTTTCCAGCCGTAGTTCCGGGAACTCCCCAGTCCAGGGTTCTGGAAGGCGTGACCAAATTGAAGGCAGAGGTGTGGCATGTCACGCGTGGAGCGCAGCACCCAGCTGTTCTCGCGATCGCGCTTCCTATCGGCACTTCGGCCGATGCCGAAAAACTTCTGTGCCGGCGGAGGGTTAGGTCCGTCATCGGATCGAATTTTTCTGGAGCAGGCATAAGGAATGTTGGCTACGGCTCTCCGTCGCTGGATGTCTCCTTCTCTTTTGCGGGATTTCGTTCGCAGACGGCGTTTTCGACGCGGCCTGACGAACGTCCTTTTGATTGCGGTGTTGAGTGGAGTTGCCGGTTATATAATCACGCGCCCGGTGGGCGGAACAGGCTTTCCTGTTCCCCGAACCGCACGGCACGCGCCGCCTTCCCCGGCGCCGAACGCCCAGGCTTCACTCACGGAAGGCGTTGCGGCCTCTTCGATGAGCACCGCTGTAGCGAAGGGAACAAGTCCCGCTGCGGGTTCCTACGCGACAGGGGCGTACAAGTTGGCTGAAGGGCCCTATGCCGTCGCGGAGGTTGCGGACATCGTGCTTCATGATGGGAAGCGGAATAAAGACCTGCACATGCGCATTTTCTATCCTAACGGCGCCGGGCCCTTCCCTGTAATCGTGTTCTCGCACGGTGCCGGTGGTTCTCAGTCCTGCTGCGAAGAGCTGACGCACCATTGGGCCAGCTACGGCTACATCACGCTACAGCCCACTCACGATGACTCCACGTTGCAACGCCGCAACACGGGGGAGGAAGGCATCGACTTTGTGAAGGCTGTCCGTGATGCGCTGAAGAAGCCAGCGCTATGGCAGAGCCGTCCCCAGGACATTTCCTTTGTGCTGGATTCACTGCCGACGCTGCAAAAACGTATTCCCGCGCTTGCCGGCAAAATCGATTCCCGGCAGATCGGTGTCGGTGGGCATTCCATGGGCGCTTTTACGGCGGATGCCATCGCGGGTGCTCTGGTTGATCTTCCCAAGCATTCCGCGACTGATTTCGGCGATCCGCGCGTGAAGGCAGTTCTGCTGCTATCACCGCAGGGGCCGGGCGAATTTGGGCTGAATGATCATTCCTGGGACCAGGTCAATATTCCGCTCTTGAGCATGACCGGCTCGCTGGATCGGGGGGCGGGGCAGCAGGATCCGGAGTGGAGAAAGATTCCCTTCGAACGCAGCCGCCCCGGCGACAAATATCATGTATTCATTCAGGGGGCGAACCATATGTCGTTCATCACCTCAAAGCTGCTATCGCCTTCGCGGGGCGTGCGGGGAGATGCGATTCTGGGCTATACCAATTCCGCATCGCTGGCGTTTTGGGACGCCTATTTGAAAGCCGATCCGGCTGCAAAGAAGTATTTGCAATCGGACGCGCTGGCCGATTCCACGCGAGGCGCCGTAAAAATCTATCGCCGTTAATTGGGCTAAGATTCGCAGAAGCATTCCTCTGCTTTTCCACATTACCTTCAGGGGGAGTCCTTCCGTACCATTGACGCTGTTACCGGCCTCTTCGGAAACTAGGTACAGTATGGCCCGCTATTCCGCTTTTCTCGGGCGCAGGGTCGAGGTGCAATACCGCGCCGGAGACATCCTCCTGCCCGCATCAGGTACGTTTGTGGCCGATTCCGGGAGGTCCATTTTCCTCGAGCAGAATTTGGAGCTGCGTGGCTCTCAGAAACACTTCCGCTGGGAGATTCCCTACCAGTACATTGTTCGCCTTGAAGAGAAGGCGGCTCCCGCAGAGGCCACAGCGACTGGCAGCAACGCTGCCGCTTGTGTGGCTGAATCAAGAGTGAAGGAAGTCTGCAAGCTCGAAAACTCCGTCGGTGGCGCTCCCGCGATCCTCCCGCTCCAGAATCGACCGAAGACCGCGTAGGATTGTAAGCGCCTAATCCTCGCACGACTCCTACCCTTCGTTTCAGTTACAATTTACGCGCCACAGAGCATAAGTTCTCGCCGAGGCGGCCAGTCGCCTGGCCCCATGGCAAACAGGAGGCTTTTCGTGACCCTCGATGCCCGCTCGAAAACCAACATTGGCCCGGGAGTAACTGTAGGTCCTGGAACAAATGTCGGCCCCACCAGGAAGCTCGGGCCAGGCTCCAAAGTCGGGCTGATTGGGCTTGGCCTTATGGGGCGGCCAATGGGTCTAAACCTCTTGAAAGCTGGTTTTGCCCTGACGGTCTGGAACCGCACAACCTCTCGCGCAGAGTCTCTTGTGGCCGCCGGCGCCAGGCTTGGCGGTTCCCCGCACGATGTCGCCGCCGCATCGGATGTGCTTATCACGATTGTCAGTGATCCACCGGCGCTCGAGGAGGTCCTCTGGGGCAGGTCAGGCAAAGGCGCCGGAGCCCTTGGTGCGCTTCGTCCGGGAAGCATCTACATCGATTCCAGTACCGTGTCGCCAACACTGGCTCGCAAGATCGCTGCCGCCTGTAAGCAACGTCAGGTGGACTTCCTGGACGCTCCTGTGACCGGAGGTACCTGGGGAGCCGAGAAGGGGGAGCTGGTCTTTATGGTGGGCGGGGACGCCCAAGTTCTCAAGGACGCGGAGCCGGTTATCAGTGTCATGGGAAAGAAATGGTTTCATCTTGGGCCCAATGCGGCTGGCCAGACCATCAAATTGGCGATGAATCTAATCCTTGCGCTCGAAGTTGACGCCCTTGCAGAGGGCCTGGCGCTAGTGACAGCCGCGGGCTTGGGAGGGGAAAAGCTCGTTGAAGTGCTGCAATCGAGCATGGGACGCGCCCCCGTGCTTGACGTAAAGGCCCCGCTGCTTCTCAAAGGGGAGTACGCTCCCAGCTTCCCGTTGCGCCTCATGCACAAGGACGTCGGATTGGCGCTGGACCTGGCCAAGGAAGTCGGCGTAACGCTACCGGCCGGCACGGCAGCTTTTTTGACCTATTCCGCCGTGAAGGCAGCGGCCAAGGAAGATCTGGATTATGCCGCCGTAATGAAATTCTGGCGGCGGTGAGGCAGCGGCAGCTGAGTATATTAGTTCTCGTGGAATTCGAGAGCTAAGAGCAGATAGCCGACGCAAACTGAGCTTGTGGCAGTCCCTCCGGGGTCTTCTTCAAGGTGAAGAGAAAAGGGAGCAGGATAGCGACAGCCATTTTCCAGCAGGGGAGAGGTCAGACGGGACGAACCGCCGCCCGGCGGTCAAGGTCTAGCGAGAGACTCTGGTCCAGGAGTACAGCTACATACCGAGAGCAGGTCTTCATTTCGGAAGCTGCCCAAGAGGCGACCGCCGGCTGGATGGATCGAGAGATGTTCTCCAGCTTTGAGACTATCCGGTAATAGCCTTTGACTTCACGCAACCAGGGTGTGCGTTTGATGAGGCGAGGAGACAGTTCGTCGCACAAACTAAGAAGTTTCCCGAAGTCGTGAGAGCCGATGTTTTCGGCCTCGACGCCCGTTGCCGCGCGCAAGGTATCAGAGAGGGGCTGATTGGCAGTGGTCAGCCAAATCAAGCGCCATTGGCTGATGGCGAAATTAGCCAAGGCCAGTAGGGAGAAGACGAGTATGAGGGCGGCTGCCATAGTTCTCTCTGACGGGGATAGTCTGACAGGAGTATGTAATGTGTTCTATAGAACCCCCGTACCAGAGGACAAGTACGGCGGGTCGAAGCGGCAAGAGTGCTCCTCCGATCCGCGCATCGACAGCCCCACTTTGGGGTGAATCAGCGGGCATCAACTTGAGAAGGCGGCTCCCGCCTTCCGTCAAATGTTAACCCCTGAGTGACTATTCGAGCGCTGCACGCTTTAATCTCCTTGACCGCAAAGGGCGCTCATTCTAGCGTGGGTAATAAGGTTATTCATCCGAGCCGACCTCTTATGGACACTCCCGAGAATCCGGCAGACTTGCGCCTCGAAACCTCAAACGAACGAGAGATCGTCGAGAACTTGCGCAAAATTGAGAAGCGAGACTGGTGGGTCTGGGCCAATTCCATTTTTGTCATGCTGCTACTCACGGGAGCGCTGATTTCTTTTGCGCTGCCTTCCTTGAGACAGGGCGGTACGACTCTTTTCCGGATCAAGTTCAGCGAAGCCATTTTTGGACTGGTCGCCCTGGTTTTAGTCTTCATCGGCTACACCATCTACCAGCAAGTGCTCATAAAACGCCTGCGCCGCCAGCTCGCCGAAAGGCAGCATCACACTTTGATCCTGCGCGAACTAGCGATGATTGACGCCTTGACGGGACTTTACAATCGCAGATTTGCCAAGCAACGCCTCGCCGCAGAAGTGGCCCGCTCCACCCGCAAGGGCCATCCCCTAACGGTCGTGCTTTTGGATCTGAATGAGTTCAAGCACATCAACGATACCTACGGCCATGCTGCCGGGGATTTGGTTCTTCAGGAATTCGCAGCCGCACTAAACCGTGTCGTTCGAAGCGGTGATTTGGCAGTACGAATGGGTGGCGACGAGTTTCTGTTGATCCTTCCGGAATGCAACCTTGCTCAGTTGCAGCTTGTCCTGGACAGGCTCGGACCAGTCGAAGTGGTCTGGGAAGGACGCAAATTCACGATCAAATACTCCGTCGGTTGGAAGGAATATGGACCGGGCGACGAGCCTGAGTCCATGCTCGCAGCCGCCGATCAGGCACTGTACGCGAATAAGCGCGCCGCCAAGCAAGCTCCCGTAAGGGATTCCGTGCCCGTCTGACTCCTCAACTAATCTGATTCAATTTGACCGCAAAGCGTCAATACTCCGGTTTCGGCAGGCACGCTGCCGCCTTACTGCGAGAGTGGCGGTGTGCAGGCACGTGGTTGAGATAAGATGCTCGGGCTCTTCCGTCGCATGGACATTTGGCGAGCTATTTTATTCAAGTCATATGAAGCGGCGACCCATTTTGCCAGCTGTATGAGAGGGGGACTTTCATCATGTTGAAGAACAAGCGAGCGCTGCCAGCGGCCTGCGCGGCCTCGATCCTCTTGGCATTCGGTGCGGCCGTGGGCCAGACGAACGATCTGGGCATTTTTACGAATCAAGGCAGCGTCGGCCAAACACCTCCTGGTGGCAAAGCAGGATACGACGCCTCGAAACGCGAGTACAAAATCACCGGAGGCGGCGCCAATATGTGGGCAGCTTCCGACGCGTTCTATTTCGTGTGGAAAAAAGTGTCGGGCGACGTGGCTTTGAGCGCCGATATTCAGTGGGTAGGCACAAGTGCGGCGGAGCATCGCAAGGCGGTATTGCTCCTGCGACAGAGCCTCGATCCTGGCTCGCCGTACGCCGACGCGGTATCGCACGGCAACGGGCTCACCTCGCTGCAATTTCGCGGGGCGCCGAATGAGCAAACTTACCAGGTCGTGGCGGCCGAAGACGGACCATCACGCTTACGCATCGTCAAGCAGGGAAGCAGATTCACCATGTACTATGGCAAGCCCGGCGAGGAATTGAAGACTGCCGGCCCGATTGAATTCGTGACTTTGCACGATCCCTATTACGTGGGACTTGGAGTTTGCTCTCATGTGGCGACAACACTCGAAACCGCCGTCTTTTCGAATGTGAAACTGGAAGAAACAAGTCCCACAAAATGAATTATTCAAACCTGGCTCAGGTCAGTCGGCACTGATCTGCACCGCCCGAGAGAAAGCAAAACAATGCCTACAGTTGCTTCCATAATGGCCGAGCTGAAAAAGAAGGGCAGCGAGAAAACACGGAAGATTTATGCGCGACACGGCATGGCAACAGACAACATGTTCGGCGTCAGTGTCGCGGACCTGAAAGTTGTGGCGAAGAGTATAAAGGGGCAACAGGCTCTTGCACGCGAACTCTACGAAACGGGCAATCTGGATGCGATGTATCTTGCCGGAATGGTTGCCGACGGCGCTCAAATGACGGAAAAGGAATTGAATGTGTGGGCTGAGGGCGCGGCAAATTTGCAGATGATCTCAGAATATACCGTCGCTTGGGTAACAGTGGATAATCCCAAGGCTCGCGAAATCGCGCTGCAATGGATCAAATCGAAGAAGGAGCACATTGCGTCGTCAGGATGGTGTACGTACTCAGGCTTGGTCGCGACAAAGCCGGACGAGACCTTGAACCTTGGGGAAATCGAAGGCCTGCTCAAAACGATTGTGAAGGAAGTTCACAAAGCACAAAACCGAGTACGCGCGACGATGAACGGATTTGTGATTTCAGTTGGAACTTACGTAAAGCCGCTATTGAAGCAAGCCAAGGCTGCAGCCAAAGAAATCGGAGAGGTCTCGGTGGATGTGGGCGACACCGCCTGCAAGGTGCCGCTCGCCACCGCCTACATTGAAAAGATCGAAGCCGCAGGCCGAGTGGGCCAAAAGCGAAAAACGATCCGCTGCTAACGCGAAGTAACGCTGGTGGGTTAGCGCGGCTTCAAGTTCCAGATTGTTGGGGAATAGGGAGTTCATTCTTCCCGCAGAGCTCGCATCGGATCTGTCCGGGCGGCGCGCAACGCCGGCACGAAACACGCCGCCAGTGCGGCGAGCAGCATCACCAGGAGGGCTGCCCCAAACGCCAACGGGTCTCGGGGGCCGACCTTGTAAAGCATGTTTCCGAGGAGGCGCGTCAATCCAAGAGCCACCACCAGTCCCAGGGCGACGCCGGCAGCCGTAAGCGCGAGTCCATACTTCATCAGCAAATTCAGCAAGTCTGAGGACTCCGCGCCCAGCGCCATGCGCAAGCCCAGTTCGCGGGTCCTTTGCGAGACCGCGTAGGACATCACGCCATACAGGCCGATAGCCGCGAGCAGAAGGGCCAAGCCGCCAAGCACGCCAAGCAGGGTAACCGCGACCTGCTGCGGCGAAGTGGAGCGATCGACTTGTTCGCGAAGAGTAATCACTTCAGAAGGCGAAAGATTTCCGTCAAGCGCGTGAATTTCCCGAGCCAGCGCAGAGGCGATGGTTTCCGGAAGCAGCGGCGTTCGAATACTCAGAGTGATTAGCGAGGAGAAATTCTGACGCAGTGAGACATAGAAAAACGGCTTCGGCTGCTCGCGGATGTTTCCATACTTCGAATCCCTTGCCACACCGACCACGCGCATCCAGCGGCCCTTGACTTGCACGCGCTCACCGAGCGGGCTTTTGCCTTTCCAGAATTCGTTCGCCATCGTTTCGTTCACGACCGCCACCAGCGCGCCGGTTTCGTCGTCGGATTTGGAGAACTCACGCCCCGTCACAAGCGGGATTCCCATGGTGGCGAAATAATCCGGGCCAACTTCGTTGTACTCCACGACTGGCTGTTCCTCCGGCGGGACTTGATACCCATCGACTGCAATGGGGCTCGAAGAATAACCTCGATATCCAAGCGGAGTCAGGCGGGCGAATGACGCGGACTCGACGCCCGGGAGTGCCTGCACGCGATTCATCAGTTCCTCTTGAAAAATTCTCGCGTGCCGTTCATCGTATCCCGCACCCAGGAGATCTACCACGGTGGCCAGCACGCCATGTGTGGAGAAACCGGGACTGCCGTTGCGAATTTTCTGAAGGCTCTGCATCAGCAGGCCCGCACCGACAAGGAGTACGAAACTCAGCGAAACCTGGACCACAACCAGGCTCGAGCGCACCCACGATTTTCCATATCCCCCAACAACTCCACCCATTTCTGATTTCAGCGCGCCGGCAAGATCGATCTTGCTCGTTTGAATTGCGGGCACAAGGCCGAGCAGGAGCGTGGTGATCAGGGAAACGCCCATGCTCAGTCCGAGAACGCGCGCGTCAATTTCCCCGGGCAAGTACATCGAAACTCCACCCCGCGCGGGAAAAAGCACCACCAGAGCATGCCGGCACCAGTAGGCGACCAACAGCCCGCTCGCTCCGGCCAGCCCCGACAAAATCAATCCCTCGGTGAGGAGTTGTTTCAGCAGTCTTGCGCGCCCTGCGCCGAGTGCGGCGCGAACGCTCATCTCATGACGACGCGCAAACGACCTTACCAGCAGAAGATTTCCAACGTTTGCACAAGCGATCAGAAGGACAAAGACAACGACCGCGAGCATTATGCCCAGCGTAGGCAGCAAAGTTCCCGCATTATTGAAGGGCGTTTGCCACAGCGCCCAAAGCTTCGCTCCGCGACCACGGTTCGTCAGCGGATATTCGATTGCCAAACGGCTTGCCACGGCCGATAGCTCTTCCTGGGCTTGGGGCGCAGTCACTCCCGGTTTCAGGCGCACGTACGATTCGATCCAGCGCGCACCGCGATCCTCCAGTTTGTAGCCGCCCGCTTCGAATATCTCTTCCATCGAGGCCGGTACCCAAAACTGCATCGCCCAGCCCACAAACGTGCCGTAAAAACCTTGAGGCGCCACGCCAACAATTGTGTGCATCACTCCGTTGAGCCGCTGCGTCTTCCCGATGATTTGAGAATCACCCTTGAAGCGTCCTTGCCATAACTGGTAGCTAATCACTGTGACAGGATGAGCGTTGCGTCCCGTGTCCTCGCCGGGCTCGAAGCCGCGCCCAAGAATGGGCTGAACGCCGAGGGCGTCAAAATAATTGGCAGATACAATGCTTCCCGTCTCATGCTCCGCGCGGTCACCAATGCTGATGGTAGTTCCCATGATTTTCGAGACGAAGAACGAGTCAAACAGCGTGCAGTTTCTCTCTAGGTCGAGAAAGTCAGGCCAGGAAAGACCTGCTGGACCCGTTTCTCCCTGAGCGGTTCCGGTAAGGGCCATGAGATTTTCCTGATGAACCACGGCGGGATACGGACGAAAAAGGAGTCCTTCTACCCAACTGAAAACCGCCGCATTGGCGCCGATTCCCAGTGTGAGGCAGAGCACCGCTAGCGCGGAAAATCCTGGATTTCGCCGAAGCATTCGAAAGCCGAGGCGCAAATCGGAAGCAAGCTCTTCCAGCCAGCGGAACTGCCAGGCTTCCCGTGAATCTTCGCGCGCCAATTGAAGCGAACCGAACTCCTGTTTTGCACTGCGAAGCGCTTCCTCCCGTGAAAGTCCGCTTTCCTGGAGTTCAGCAGCACGAGTCTCGAGATGAAACTGGAGTTCGTCCCCCATCTCATGGTCGAAGCGGCCGCGTCGCCCAAAGTAACTGAGACGGTTTATCCATTCGCGAAAGGTGGACATGGCGCGCCTCCTCAAATCGTCCGCAGCACGAGCTGAATACTCTTCACGAGGTTGTTGAATTCCCTGGCTTCCGCGTGCAGTTGCTTCCGTCCCTCGGCCGTCAGCCGGTAGAACCTGGCTTTGCGGTTGTTCTCGGAAGTTCCCCATTCCGCGCGCACCCAGCCCTTCACCAGCATGCGGTTCAAAGCGGGATAGAGCGACCCATCCTCAATCTCGAGTCCGTTGCCCGAAGCGTCTTTGATGCGCCGGGCAATCGCGTAGCCATGCAGGGGGCCGCGCGCGAGAGTCTGAAGAATCAGGAGGAAGAGCGTTCCGGGAAGAAGTTGAGGCATTTCGTTGTTGGCCATAGTATTCCCCTGTCCAGACTATATATAGGCGGGAAAGGCAGACAAGTCAACGGTTTCTGTGCGGAGGCCAGTGTTGCGTGCTGAGAAGCAGTGGCGGCTATTCTGCCTGGGCTACGCGGCGGGATCACCGAAGCGGTGCACGAACAATCTCTCGTTGTAAGAAAGGGGAGGCGCGGCTCAATTTCCGGGGTGGTATTCTCGCTCCGTATGTCCTTGCAGTTGTGATCGGTAGAAGTAGACTTCGCGCAAATTGCCAGTGCTGTAGCGTTGTGCTTCGTCGTTGAAATGCGGCGACGAAGGGTGTCCGCTCTCGCCGCCGGCGGTCACGGCACGCGCCCGCACTTTCTCTCCAAACTCGACCACCGCCACGAAACTGTTCCCGCTCGTGCCGTACCATTTTTTTGTTCCGGGATAAGCCCGCGCTCCGAAAGACGCCAGCGAACCCCAGACCGACGAAGTGAAGCCCACCGGAATACTGGGTCCCGAGTCAGTGAAGGGCTGAACGATGTCTCCGGTTAATCTCTGAAATCGATTGATGTCGCCCCAAGGCGTCTTCCAACTCCCGAAGTCGGACACAAGTTTGTCTGACGCATCCGATAGAGACTCCAGCAACAAATGTGGCGCGGCCTTTGTGCAAATGTAATCGCTCATATAAACATGGGACTTGAAGGCATCAGCCCCCACGCGTTTCTGCATGTCCTGACCCCAAAAGACGGCCAAGGAAGTAGGCACGGACGCCACGCTCCAGCGCAAATCCCAGCCGCGCAACGCGGAGATCTGGTCGGCAAGCTTGGCCTTCAGCTGATCGCCCTCTGGAGCAGAGTCCCAGGCCTTCAATAAACACGGGACCGGCTTCTCAAACCACGTCAAGTAGCTGTCGTAGGCGGCGCCAATCAGCGAATCTATGCTGAAATCTTTTTTATCCTGCAATACGCGGATCGCGTGTAGTCCTCGGGCGGTTTCTCCACCCGTCTCCACGTAGACAGGAAAATCTTCTTTCTTCGGGCTGCTGGGGCCAGCGGCGGACCACGGCCAGTTATTCGAATTGTAGAGCCAGCCGCTTTTCGGATTCAGCAGGTGCGGCGTCTCGTCGATAGAGAGAAGTCCATGCCATTCCGTTGCTGGATCGCTGCCATCGACCGGTTTCGTCCAATCGAAACGTGCATCGCGCCGCGGAATAAAATTCCCGTGAAAGTAGGCGATGTCGCCATCGGCGTCCGCAAAAATCGTGTTGTTCGAGGAGTTGGTATGCAACTCCATCGTTTGCCGAAATGCTTTGTAGTCCATGGCCTTCGTCCGTGTATAGGATTGCGTCAGAGCCTTCACCGGCTCCTGCATCAAGCGGATGCTCAGCCATTTTCCATCTACCTCTCCGATAACCGGCCCGTGATGCGTGCGGTAGACCGTGAATTTTTTCTCCGCCATACCGTCCGCGGTCTTGTACGGCACGGTGATCTCTTTCACCTGAAGCGGGCGCGCCTCTTGACCGTACTTATAAAAAAGTTTGCCCCCTTTTTTCTCCACCGTTTCGAGATACCACGTGATGGCATTCACACCGCTGGATGTATGCATCCACCCCGCCTTGTCGTTGAATCCCTGATACACAAAGAATTGACCCCAGGTCACCGCACCGTACGCATCGAGCCCCGCTTCGCTGGTCATCTGCAACTCGGAACGGAAGAAGAAGGAGGTATGAGGATTGATCAACAGGAGCGCGTGATGGTCAGCGGTGTTGGAAGGCGCAATGGCCATGCCATTGGATCCGCGCGGCTCCTCGGTTTCGTCATCCTGCGCCGAAGCTTCGGCGGGCGCAGGGCCCTTGCCATAAAACGCTTCGAGTTGCGACAGGTTCACACGCTCGATGTCGCCCCCAATGCTCCCCTCCGTGAAACTGAGCGCCATCCAGGGCTCGAATCTCTTGATGACTCGGGGCTTCACCTCGGGGTGTTTATACAAATAGAAATTCAAACCATCAGCGAACGCATTCATCAGATTCTTCAGCCAGTCCGGGCTCGCCGCATAATCCTTCTTGAGATCTTCGGGGTCGACGAAAAGTTTCATCCGCAGATCCTGGTAGATTTTGGATTCACCCTCTGCCTCGGCCAATCGGCCCATCGCATTGATGTAGTTCGTTTCCACACGGTTGAAATCGTCCTCGGCCTGCGCGTAAATCATGCCAAAGACCGCGTCGGCGTCCGTCTTTCCGTAAACGTGCGCAATTCCCCAGTCATCGCGGATGATCGTTACTCTCGCGGCTTCCTGCGCCCAGCGCTTCGCATCAGGACTTGAAGTTCGCGGGGCAGCAGCCTCGGAAACGGAAATTTGCAAACTAAACAAACTTGCCGCAGCCGCAAGAACGAGTATCGATGCGAATCTTTTCATGAGTTCCTCTGAAGGACTAAAGGGTGAATCGACACGCCATCCGGACAACAGCGACATCCCGAGCGACCGCGCCGCGTAGCATCATACTCCGCCTCCCCGAAGGGGGCATCACTCAGCTCTTTCCGTGAGCCCGTGCATCGTGTAAATTTCTTCCGTCCATGCGAATTCTCCTGGCTTTCTTTGCTTTCTTAACGACCGGACAGTTGATGGCCGCCACGCCGCCCGACGGCATTCCACGCGAACTTGCCCGCCAGCGCGCCGCTCAACTCTCCGACATTCGGTATCACCTCCGCTTCACACTGACCCCGCACGCGCCCGCCGCGTCGGGCCACGAAGATTTGCAATTTCGCTCCAACTTTCCCGGATCGGTACTTCTGGATTTTCGCGAAGGTAAAGCGGCAAACATCATCGTCAACGGCACCTCGATTCACGCGGAAATCGCAAGCGGGCACATCGAGCTGCCCGCAAGCACCATCCATTCCGGGGAAAACACGGTCAGCCTTGATTTCACCGCGCCGGTCGCTACAGCCGGAAAGGCCATCACGCGCTTCGAGGACAAGGACGACAACACGGAGTACATCTACACGCTGTTCGTTCCCATGGACGCGGAAATGGCCTTCCCGTGCTTCGATCAGCCAGATCTGAAAGGCCGTTTTCGCCTGGAGCTCACCGCCCCGAGGAACTGGACGACCATCTCGAACACGCCCGTCGAATCGCAAGTGGAGGCAGGAGACGACCAACTCTTGACTCGTTTCCGCGAGACCCGGCCCATCAGCACTTATCTTTTCGCCTTCGCCGCCGGCCCATTTCGAAAAATTCACGAAGAGGCCGGACTTCCCGGCCTCTACGTCCGCCAATCGAAATTCAAGAAAGCCGAAGAAGAAGCCTCCGAAGTTCAGCGAGTCACGGCGCAGGGCATCGACTATCTTTCGAAGTTTTTCGCACAACCTTTTCCGTTTCCGAAGTACGACCTCGTTCTCATTCCCGGCTTCGCTTATGGGGGCATGGAGCATGCGGGCGCAACGTTTCTGCGGGAGGAATCCGTTCTATTTCGCACCGCGCCGACGCACAGCGACCATCTCAATCGCGACATCCTGCTTCTCCATGAGCTGACTCATCAATGGTTCGGTGATTTCACCACCATGCGCTGGTTCGACGATCTCTGGCTCAAGGAGGGCTTCGCGCAGTACATGGCGTACCAGACGCTCGCATCCCTCAAGCCCACCGAGAACATCTGGAAGCGCTTCTTTCAAACCGTCAAGCCCGCGGCCTATTCGATTGACTCCACCAAAGGCACCACTCCGATCTACCAGAACATCGAAAATCTGAAGGACGCGAAGTCTGCTTACGGAGCCATCGTCTATTCGAAGGCCCCCGGCGTGATCAAACAGCTCGCTTTTGTGCTTGGCGAAAAAACTTTTCGCAATGGCTTGCGCCTATACCTGAAGGAGCACGCTTACGCGAACGCTGAGTGGAGCGATCTTGTCCACGCGCTCGAGCAGGTCTCCGGAAAATCTCTTCAGGATTGGGCCGCCCTGTGGATTCGTCACCGTGGCATGCCCCAGGTGGACGTTGCCTGGTCTTGCGACGCTCAAGCTCGCATCGATCACTTTTCCTTGACGCAACGGGATGTTCTAGGTGAAGGCGGCATCTGGCCCATTGCCATGCAAGTTCTTCTGGCCTATCCAGACGGCGCTCCCATTCGTCTCCACGCGAAACTCGACACGGCCCAGGCCGACTTGCCCGAGGCCCTCGCCAAGCCGTGTCCGCAGTTCGTGTTCCTGAACGATCAGGACTACGCGTACGGCCGATTTCTGCTGGATGATCGCAGCAGAAAAGCTGTCCTGGACCATCTCAGTGGAATCGAAGATGTTTTCGAGCGGACATTGCTTTGGGGCTCACTCTGGGATTCCGTCCGCGAGGCCGATCTGGCGCCGCGTGAGTTTCTCGAACTGGCGCTCCGCCTTCTCCCCGCCGAAAACGACGAATCGCTCGCACAAAGTCTCATCGGGCATGTCGCCACCGGCCTGCACCGTTACGTAAGCGACGCGACACGCGCGCAAATCGTTCCGAGAGCCGAAGCGCTGGCCTCGGACCGCATGCTCGGCTCTTCCGATCAGGATTTTCGAATAATCTGGTTTAGGGGGCTTCGGGCCATCGCGGAGAGCGGCCAGGGCCGCGAGAAATTGAAGGAGCTTCTCTCCGGCAAACTCAGCGTGCCGGGGGTCGAGCTTCGGCCCCTCGATCGTTGGTCCATGGTCACCGCGCTTATCGCGCTCAAGGACCCGGATGCGGACGCTCTTTTCGCCGCCGAACAAAAGCGCGACAACACCGGCGACGGCCAGAAATATGCTTACATGGCCCAGGCCGCTCGCCCGGATGCATCCACAAAGCAGCGCTATTTCAATGAGTATCTCCACGATCCATCGCGTCCAGAGGACTGGATAGAACAAAGCCTTGGTACATTTAACTACTGGAACCAGTCTGAGCTTACAGCGCCGTACCTGAAGCCCGCTCTCGAAGCACTCCCTCAGGTCAAGCATGAGCGGAAGATTTTTTTTGTACTGGCCTGGCTCAACGCCTTCATCGGGGGCCAGCAAGCCGCCGCGGCGCAAGCCCAGGTGCGCGAATTTCTTTCGAATGGTGCTGTCGATAAAGATCTCCGGCTGAAAATCCTAGAAGTCTCGGATGAACTTGACCGCACCGTCAGAATCCGCCAACGCTATCCTTAGTCGCCTTTAGGCAACTTTCCATCCTTCGTTTTCGACACATGGTTGGCTTGGATTGAGCAATCAGTGGAGTACGTCGTGCGAACCGGCTCAATGAGGCAACTCTTGCTCGCGCTGGGCGCTTCAGCCTCTCCAGAGCGATTCAGGTGGTATGATTTAGATCCACTCTGCCACGGAATGAGGAAGGCAGTTGCGCGCTCGACTGGCGGGCTTCCGCTCACAGACTTCGCCGCTTTCAGTTGCGCAAAAACTGGTTGAGCAGGGCTGAGCCCACTCGCGGCCTCTCCAAAAACCTCCCTGGCAGGTCGGAATCATCCGTAGCTGTAAATCCAGGAGGAGTCATGCGAGTCATTCCCTCAAAACTAAGTTTAATTGTCTTGGTGACACTTGCTCTTGCGCCATCGGCTGGCTGGACAAAGCCACAAAGCCCGGCGGCAGACAAGAGCGAGATCGAACGCGGGCGTTACCTCGTCGAAGATGTCGCGATGTGCGGCGAGTGTCACACCCCGAGGAACGCGCAGGGCGAACTGGATCGCAACGCCTGGCTCCAAGGGGCGCCAATCTGGATCATGCCAGTGCGGCCAATCCCTAATTGGGCAGAGCGCGCTCCCGCCCTGGCGGGCTTTCCCAGTTTTACCGAGGAGGAAGGCGAGCGAGTTCTTGAGCGGGGGATCGGGCCAGAAGGCGAAACACTGCGGCCGCCTATGCACATTTACCACATGAATCATGCCGACGCGCGAGCCATCATTGCGTATCTAAAGTCCCTTCCCCTGCCGAGACGTTAGTTTCGCTTCAGCCAAATCACTGCCGATTCAGACGTTCTACAGTCTCCTGCATCCTTCCACAGAACGCAAAGAGCGTTCTACTCGCCAGCGGCGGTTTCCTCCGCTACAATCCCGGCGCGCCATTTAGGGGGTGCGATGAGCGTTAGCCAACGGTTCCTGGAAATCCGCGACGGCTTCGAGCGGCCTTTCTGGGTCGCCAACGTGAGCGAAATTTTCGAACGACTCGCCTACTACGGCGCATTCTCCTCTCTCGCACTGTATCTCCAGGGGAAGTTGAACTTTTCCACCCAGCAGACCGGCACGCTGACGGGCCTTTTCGGGGGCATGGTCTGGTTTCTGGCGATCTTTGGCGGCGCCGTGGCGGACAAACTCGGTTTCCGGCGCGCTCTCTCGATGGCGTACCTTATTCTTGCCGCGGCGTATTTTCTGATTGGCTCGATTGGCGCGTCATGGCTCGCACCCATTCGCGGGGCGGTGCCCCTGACCGTGTTTGTCGGCTGCGTGCTCATGCTGCCGGCACTTGGCATCGCGCTGGTAAAACCATGCGTCGTAGGCACTACTGCGCGGGCCTCCAAAGAAAATGTGCGGACACTCGGCTATTCGATCTACTACACGATGGTGAATATCGGCGGCACAGCCGGCCCTTTCGTTGCTGACTGGGCACACAGACATTTGGGGCTGGAAAAAGTGTTCCGGATATCCGCTCTTAGCGTGTTCGCGATGTTTTTCCTCGTGCTCTTTTTCTTCCGCGAACCGGGCAAGGTGGGCGACGAACCTGTACAGAGCCTGTCCCAGGTTGCGCGCAATTTTCTCGCGGTGCTCTGGCCGCCCCGGTTCCTCATTTTTCTGATTATCTTCACCGGCTATTGGATTGTCTTTTGGCAGCAGTACACCAGTCTCCCTGGATTCATTCACACCTACGTAAATCCGAACGCCCGCGTCGAGCTCATCCTGATTACCGATGCCGCGGTGGTTGTCTGCCTGACTTTCGCAGTCAATTACCTGGCCCGAAAGATTCCTCCATTTCACGCGGTCATCCTCGGCACCGTGATTAGTTCCATGTCGTGGTTAGTCCTATCGGTATGGCCCACGGTCCTCGGTGCTGTGGTATCGATCGCGGTGCTCGCACTCGGAGAGATCATTCAACAGCCGCCTTACTATGCTTATATTTCTCGACTCGCTCCTCCCGGACAACAGGGCACGTACATGGGTTTCGCATTTCTCCCGATAGGTATCGGCTCGCTGGTGGGAGGGTGGTTCGGAGGAACAATGATGCATCATTTCGGCGAAGTCGCCCATCATCCGGAGCGCGCGTGGTGGGCGATCAGCGCCGTGGGCTTTTCAACAGCTCTTTTGCTTTGGATTTACGACCGCGCCGTCCAGCCTCGTGAGTCCGCGTAGCGGCAAGGCATGCCTTACCTTCTACCCGAGCGGAGAAGAAAGAGATGATAGACAACACAGAGGAAAGAGCAGAAGGCAGGCAAGGCGGCACAGATCGCTAGTTCCCAGAGGCACGGTTGATCTCGGTTCAGTTGACCATGCGTCGGAGGGTAGCGAGGGCCTGCCGCGCGAGCGAATAGCGCGGCTCGACTTCGAGCGCTTGCTGGAAGCTCTGCATCGCGCGCCCGTACATCTCTTTCCCCAAATAGGCGCGGCCAAGATTGTAGTGCGGAAAATGGCGCGGCTCGTAGCGGCGCGCTTCCGTGGCGCGTTCGAGCCAGGGAATCGCTTCGTCGTAACGCCCCAACTCGATCAGATAGGCTCCGATGTCGTTGTAGGGGTTGCCGAATTCCGGGTCAACCTCGATGGCCCGCTTACATTCGGCGATGGCCTCTTCAACGCGGCCCTGATAGTGATAAGTCCAGCCAAGAAACGTGTAAGCCTCCGCCGTGGGGTGCAAATCGAGCGAGGATTGATAGAGCTCGACGGCCCGTTCGTAGTCGCCCTCCATCTGGGCTTGATACGCGTCCTGAAGGATCTCCCAGGCTCTCGTAAGGGTCTCCTGGCTCATGGGTAGATTGTTAGCACAGGGATTTGAGCGCGTCAAAAGTACGAAAGTTCCACCCGTACGCGGGGGAGAACCTGTCCTTTGTGACGGGTGAGAGGGGTGGAAATTGCACCCGTAAAAAGAGAAGATGGAGAAGTACTGCAGGATGCGAAAAAGAAGGGGGAGACGTGAAGCGAAATTATTTGTTGTTTGGGCTGGCGGCAGCAGGCATGGCGATGGCGGTATGGGCGCAGGATCCGCCGGCGAAGACGACGAACAAGAAGACCGCGTCAAGCAAATCAACCGGATCCGCAGCCAAAGGCAAGGAAGTGTTCGACCAGAAATGTTCTATCTGCCATTTTGCGGACAGCGATGCGAAGAAAATCGGCCCCGGACTGAAAGGAATCTCCAAGCGCGGGACATTTACGGTGAATAACAACAAGGTCACCGACGAAAATCTAAAAACGTGGATCGAAAATGGAGATACCTTGATGCCTCCGTTCAAGGATGTGCTGGACGAACAGCAAATCAAGGACATCATCGCGTACGTCAAGACTCTTTAGGCGTGAGCGAAGTCGCACCTCCGAGGAAGACAAGCGCAGGACGGGCAGGGGAGGACACCGCCAAAGTAGCGGAAAGAAAAAGCCCCCGACGGCCTGAGTACTCAGGCCGTAAGGGGCAAACTCAACCGGGACACCCACCCGGTCACCTAGCGTGATAAGAACCGTGGAGGCCCAAGACGAATGTGCGGGCGCATGCCGGTTCTGTTGCGCTGTGTCCGGGCCCTCTCCCTGCCGAGCAGGAAGTTTACTTCAGAACGGCGTCTTTGAACGCCTTCGCCGGACGCAGGCGAACGACGGTCTTCGCCTTGATCTTGATTGCTTCGCCCGTCTGAGGGTTACGGCCCATGCGCGCCTTGCGGTGCGCTTTCACGGCGCGGCCGATGTTCGGAATAACAAACTTGCCCGCGCCGCCCTTGCATTCCTTCACCGCGAGCTTGAATAGCTCTTCAAAGAAGAGAGCCGCAGTTTTCTTGGGTGTGGCGCACTTCTCGGCGATGTGCGACACGATCTTGCTCTTGCTCATTGGCTTGGCTGCCATCTAGTCTGCTTATCCTCCTGTATTTTCTTTCCACCCCGATACGAGCGGGGCAGGCCGCGAGCGAAACTCCCCTGGGCTGGCGTGAAAAACTCGGGCCGCACGGCACTATAGCCAAGCTGGCTGTAGAACGCAAGGAAAAACCGCAAAAAAGGCCGGAAAAATGCAGCTTTTTGAAGGAGTGCCGGGAACGAGGCCGGAAGGCCCGGGCGCCGGCGAATCCGGCGCTTCGTCGGGGCGCAGCACCATGAATTATCCGCCCCAGGTTAATGGGCGGCGAGATCCGAATAGAAATGGGCGATTGCTTTTATTCCGCCAAAATAATTTTCGAGGGCGATGTGTTCGTCGGGAGCGTGCGCGTTTTCATCGGGGAGTCCAAAGCCGATGAGCACGCACGGAACCTTAAATGTGTCGTACATCTGGGTGACGAAGGGAATCGAGCCGCCTTCGCGGATAAAGACCGCTTTTTTCCCGAATCCTTTCTCCAGTGCGCCTTGAGCGATCTTGAAAATCGGCGCGTGAAACGGAGCTACCCACGGCTTACCAGTGCTTAGCACATCGAATTTGCATTTGACGGTTTTGGGTAAGAGTTTGCGAATATGCTTTTCAACAATCTTCGCAATTTTCTGCGGATCCTGGCCGGGAACGAGCCGCGTAGAGAATTTCGCGCAAGCCTTCGAAGGAATCACTGTTTTCGCGCCCTCGCCTTGGTAGCCGCCCCACACTCCGTTGAGTTCGAGAGTCGGCCGTGTCCAGAGCTGTTCGACAATCGAAAATCCTTTTTCACCGGCATAACCCGGCGCACCAACGGCTTCCTCAAACGCCTTCTTCTTCCACGGCAACGAATTGAGAGCCTTTCTTTCAGGCGTTTTGATTTTTGCGACTCCATCGTAGAAGCCGGGAACGGCCACGCGGAAACTTTTGTCGTGCAGCTTGGCGAACAGTTCGGTCAAAATCGTCAATGGATTGGGGACCGCGCCTCCATATACGCCCGAGTGGAGATCACGGATGGGCCCGGTGATTTCGATCTGATAATAATTCAAGCCGCGCAATCCGTAGGTGATGGAAGGCACGCCTTTCGCGAGCATGGAGGTGTCGGAAACGACGAGCGCATCCGCTTTGAGTTTTTCCTTGTTCTTTTGCACGTAATCCCAAAGACTAACGCTACCGACTTCCTCTTCACCTTCGATCAGCACCTTTACGTTGATGGGCAGCTTTCCATTCACTTTCTGGATGGACTCCAGGGCTTTCAAATGGATGTGGACCTGTCCCTTATCGTCGGCCGTGCCGCGCCCAAAAAGATTGCCATCGCGAACGGTAGGTTCGAATGCGGGCGACGTCCAAAGTTCGAGCGGCTCCGGGGGCTGCACGTCGTAATGACCGTAAAAGAGAATGGTTGGCTTGCCGGGAGCTTCGAGGGATTCGGCGTACACAAGCGGATGGAGATTTGTCGGAACGATTTCCACTTTCTTGAATCCGGCGGCGCGAAAATGGTCCGCCACCCAGCGAGCCGCGCTTTCGATGTCCGGTTTGTGCTCGCTTTTGGCGCTCACGCTGGGGATTCGCAGGAATTCGCACAGCTCCGTCAAATGATTGTCGCGATTACCTTCGATGAATTCAGTAAGGTGCATAAGGGGCTCTCGGGGGCAATGAGTCCTTTCGGAGATGATCAAACTAAACTTGAACCGTATGTATGTAGCAGCAGAATGAGTGCGGACCCGCAAGAATGCCCTCGGCTGCCAGTTCCTATTCTAGAGCCGGGGCTAGCATGCGCACAAGCCAACACGAGAGAAAGTTACATTTTTTTTCGAAGATGATTATGACCCGGAAACAAAATCCAAACGTCATCCTTCTTCATTCCGCCGCAACTATTTTTTCGTCACCCCGAAGGCTTCACGCCTGATGTATGCTTGCCATGCAGAACTGTCGATAGGAGTTAAAGCTATGCCTGCTGAAGTGAGCCGTCGTGATTTTCTATTTGGAGCAGAGGCCGTGGTTCTGGCGGCCGTCCTGAACCGTGCCTATGCGGGTGTGCCCGCGGACGATTTGGCCGGCGACGAGGACTTCTGGAAGAAAATTCGCAGCGCGTACGTGCCCGACGCAAAGATCGTTAACCTCAATAATGGCGGGGTCGCTCCGGCGCCGACGGTCGTCCTGAACGCCGAAATCGAAGCCATCCGTTACAGCAACCAACTTCCGGCCTACCGAATGTGGCACGACCTGGAACCCGGGATAGAAGATGTTCGCAAGAGACTCGGGCGCATGTGGGACGCTGATCCCGAATGCATCGCTATCACGCGGAACGCCAGCGAATCGCTGCAGATTGCTCAGTTCGGGCTGGATCTCCAGCCCGGCGACGAAGTGCTTACGACGAGCCAAGACTATCCCCGCATGATTACAACGTGGCAGCAGCGGGAGCGGCGGGAAAAAATTGTTCTCAGGCAGCTGGATTTCGCCGTGCCGGTGAAAAATCCCGCAGATCTGGTGAGGCTCTATGAACAGGCCATCACGCCGCGCACGCGCGTGATCCACGTCTCCCAGGTCGTGTTTATGACGGGACAGATATTCCCGGTCAAGGAAATCTGTGCGTTGGCGCGCGCGCGGGGCATCACCAGTATCGTGGATGGAGCGCACGCTTTTGCGCACGTGCCGTTCCAGTTCTCCGATATTGACTGCGACTTTTACGGCGCCAGTTTGCATAAGTGGCTATCCGCGCCCATTGGCACCGGCGTGTTATACGTTCGAAAGGACCGCATCGAAAAACATTGGGCTCTGATGGCCGCGCCGCCATCGATGGACAAGAATATCCGCAAGTTCGAAGAGATCGGCACACACCCAGCGGCCATGCATAATGCGACGCTGCAAGCGCTGAATTTCCACGAACAGATCGGCGCGGAGCGAAAATTCGCACGCCTGCGGTACTTGAAGAATCGTTGGGCCGAATGCCTGAGCAAGCTACCTGGCGCGCAAATGCTGGTCGGCTTGGATGCGAACCAGTCCGGCGCATTCGGCACGATTCACTTCGAGACCATGGAACCAGGCAAGCTGAGTGAGGTGCTACTCGCAAAATACAACATCCTGGTCACACCCATCTCGGGACCAGGCTTCACCGGCATTCGCGTCAGCCCCAATGTTTACACTTCAACAGAGGAGATCGATCAGTTCTGCAGTGCCGTGACGGCAATCGTGCCTCACGCCTGATGCAGGGGCCCACGTAAGCACGAACTACATTTCGCTCTCGGTCTTCTGGATTGACAGTACGCTTTCGGCCCACCAAATCGTCCGCGATTTATCCTCCGCTTATCGCAGGTACGATTGAAACTTCAGCGCCGACCGAAACAGGCGTGGTGAGTCCGCCTGAATACCGCACGTCCTCGTTTCCCACAAAAATATTCACGTGGCGCCGAAGTTCGCCTGACTCCGTCAGAACCCTGTCCCGCAGTCCGGGACAGACAGCGAAGAGGGAATGCAGCGCGGTCCTGAGATCACTTCCAGGCGGCAAATCAATCTGCAGGTTGCTTTGATTCATAGTGAATTCGCGAAGCGGCCCAGGGATGTTGAACAGGATTTGCATCACCTGCGGTAGCCGCGCTTCGCGAATTTCTTCGACGAGGGTTTCCGTTTCGCTGCAGATCCCGTCTTCACGCGCGCGCTCTCTGCCGGCGCCCCCTCCAGTTGGATGACGGCAGATTTCACGCACATTATCTGCGGCAGTCCTTCGAGAATTTTCTTCCAACTTTTTCCTTCGTCCCTGGATGCGTAGAGCTTTCCACTTCTGGTTCCGAAATAAATCCCCGCCGGGTCGAGGGAGTCCGAGGAAAAAGCATCTCGTAAGATGGTCTCGTACGCCCCCTTCTGGGGCAAGCCGCGCTCCAGGGCATCCCACGAGGCGCCCGCGTTTCGGGTTCGATAAACGCGCAAGTGGCCGTCGGGTGTGCAGCGAAACTCGTCCGATTCCACGGGCAGAATGTATACGGTGTCCGGATCGTGTGGATGCATAACCATGCCGAAACCAAAGTCAGAAGGCAGTCCGCGCGCGATGTCCTGTCAGGAATCGCCGCGATTGTCCGAGCGGTATATGCCCCAATGGTTTTGCAAAAACAGACGTTCGGGGCGAGCCGGGTGCAAGACGATCTTGTGCACGCACTGACCAAATTCAGGATATTTCTCCGGCAGGAACACCACGCGAACTCCACTGTTCCGCGCCTGCCAGGTCTTGCCGACATCTTCGGTCCGGTAAACACCTGCCGCGGACACAGCGACATACATCCGCGAGCGCTCGGCGGCATCCGGAACGATCGTGTGGAGAAAGAGGCCGCCATTACTGGGAATCCAGCGCGGCCGGTGTGGATGCTCGTACAGGCCGCGGATCAACGACCAGGATTCGCCGCCATCGCGCGATTCAAACAGTGCGGCGGGCTCCACGCCGCAATAAAGTGTCTCCGGCTCTTCCGTGCGGCCGAGGCAAATCTGCCAGATATTCCGCAGCGCGGCGCCGGAGTCCGTTGGGAACCGGATGCTCGCTTCAAGAGGATTCGTCCAGCTCCTGCCGAAATCATCGCTCGAACGTAGAAACGTTCCCCACAGGAGGCTGTTTGTCGACATCCACAAACGGTGCCGGCCGTTCCGTCCGTCATATGTCATCGCATAGACGCCCTGGCCGTGGAAATACGGACCGGCGACATCCCATCGAGCGCGGTCCCTGGACGACCTCAGCAAGAATGCGCCTTTGTTCGTGCCCACCATTAAGAGCACGTCCCCGTTCTTAACGGTGAGGTGTTCCATTCCGCGCAGCACGAGAGTTCGCGGCCCACGCGTTTCATCCTTGGGGTGGCGGGTTTGGAGGACAGCGCCTTGTAGCGCCTCGAGAGCGGCGAGCACTTCACTTGCCCGCTGGTATCGTTCGGGCGGCTCCTTCATCAAGCACCGCTGGATCACGGCTGCCAGGCCGTAAGGAACTGAAGGCGGCAGCGGCGGAGGCGGTTCACGCAGGATCGCCGAACTGACTTCGAAGCCTGTATTTCCGCGGAAGGGCAAGCGTCCGCCTGCTGCTTCATACAGCAAAACGCCCAGCGCCCAGATATCGCTCAGATGGTCTCCCTTCTGGCCGCGCAAAATCTCCGGAGCCATGTACGGCAGAGTTCCCACCAGCTTGCTCTCCAGCGCTTCGTAGGAAAGCGTGAGCTCGCTGATTTCCTCGCGTTCGATCCGCGTGGCCAGACCGAAATCCAGAACCTTCACGCGGCCCTCAGCCGTTACCATCACATTCGAGCCCTTCAAATCCCGATGCGCGATGCCGCGGTCATGCGCGTGCGCAAGAGCATCGGCAATTTGCGTCCCGTAGCGCGCCACGGTATCCATGGAGAGTCCGGTGAGCGTAATCAAGTCACTCAGGGATTTCCCTTCGATGAGTTCCATCACCACGTAGAAATCGTTGCCGCTCTGTCCCACCTGATGAATCGTGCAGATACTCGGATGGCTGAGGGATGAGGCGGTCTGCGCCTCGCGGAGCAGATGGTCGCGGCCGACCTTGTCGATTGCGCCAGGGGCGAGCAGCTTCAGCGCGACATCGCGGTTCAGCACTTCATCCCGGGCGCGATAGACGACACCCATGCCGCCTGCGCCCAGCTGAGAGAGGATTTTGTAATGATCCAGTGTTCGGCCGATCATGTGCCTGACCAGACGGCAATCCTAACACGCTAGTGGCTCGTGGACGGACGCCCAAAACACACACTCAGGAGAGCGCTCGATACACACGAAGACAGCGGCTGATTGAAATCCCAGAATTCCCTGGAATCTCGGTTAACCGCCGGCGATCGCACCGAGAATCAGGAGAGGTTCTGCACCGGTGGCGATGGCCTCCGGCAGCGGGGTGTCCGGCTGTTCGTGCGACAAATCTTCGCCGCAGGCGAAAAATCTCAGGAAGGGCCGGCGCTGCTGCGTGACATGGTCGCGTATCGTGCCGCTGAGCATTGGATAGCGGGCCTCGAGCGCGTCGAGGACGGAGCGCTGCGTAACCTGGCCGGCGATGGCCAGTTCAACTTCGCCGGCAATATGGGCCAGCCCTCGCAGATGAGGCGGCAGGATAACGCGAATCATGCCAGTGTCTGGACCTCAACGGAGAGAACTGGCGGAAGATTTTGGACGATCGCGGACCAGTTGTCACCGCCATCGGGCGAAACGTAGACTTGGCCGCCGGTCGTGCCGAAATAGATGCCACTCTTGTCCAGGGAATCGACAGCCATGGCATCTCGCAGCACGTTGACGTAACAATCGCGCTGCGGCAATCCTTTGCCGAGTTCTTGCCATTCATTGCCTCCCGACTTGCTGCGATAGACTCGCAGCTTTCCATCGAGAGGAAAATGCTCGCCGTCGCTCTTGATGGGCACGACGTAGACGGTATCCGGCTCGTTTGCGTTTACGTCGATCACGAAACCAAAGTCCGTGGGCAAGTTGCCGCTGATTTTCTCCCAGGAGTCGCCGGCGTTGTTACTGCGCATGACATCCCAATGCTTTTGCATGAAGAGGACGTCGGGGCGCGAGGGATGCAGAGCGATGCGATGTACGCAGTGGCCGACTTCGGCGGTCGGCTCGGGAATGTATTTGGAGTAGAGGCCTTTATTAATTGGGCGCCAGGTTTCACCGCCATCATCGGTGCGGAAGGCGCCTGCGGCGGAAATCGCGATGAAAATTCGCTTTGGGTTCTTTGGATCCAAGATGATGGTGTGCAGGCACATGCCGCCGGCGCCGGGCTGCCAACGCGGGCCCGTGCCGTGGCCGCGCAGACCGGAGAGTTCGTGCCAGCTTTTTCCGCCGTCGGTAGAGCGAAACAGAGCGGCGTCCTCCACTCCGGCATAGACGGTATTCGGATCGGTCAGCGACGGTTCGAGATGCCAGACGCGTTTGAACTCCCAAGGATGCTGGGTGCCGTCGTAGAACTGATGCGTGGTGAGCGGTTTGCCCGTTTCCTTGGAAACGTCGTACAAGAACTTGTTGCTCTCGCCCTTGGGCATTCCGCCCGGACCGGTGGTTGGCTCGCCGGGCGGCGTGCCGGGCTGAATCCAGGTTTTCCCTCCGTCGTCGGAACGTTGAATGACTTGCCCGAACCAGCCACTGGTTTGGGAGGCAAAGATGCGGTTCGGTTCGCAAGGCGAACCCTTGACATGATAAATCTCCCAACCAGCAAAGTGCGGGCCGGAAACATCCCAGCCATCGCGCTTTCCGTCGGAGGTCAGGATAAATGCGCCTTTGCGTGTGCCAGCCAGTACTCGGACCCTGCTCATTGCTTGCTCCTTAGAGGATAGATACACCGTCAACAGAAGAATAACCGCGAGATAGTCTGCGGCATGTTACTTGCAATATGCAAGTAACAAATTTCCGTTCGTCCATCGAGCGAAAAAATAAGACTACCCTAAAGACAATGCGCCTGTCTCCAGGCTCCGGATGTCTCGGCCAGACGTGAGAGTCCCTGGGAGTCCGCTTCGGTTGCTTGGGGAGAACACCTGTCCTGAGGGCCAGTGGACGCTGTTTCCCGTAACAGCCGATGATGACGGTATGAACGGAACAACCTCTCCAACGCACCGGCGCAGCGGGCGGGCATTTCACAAGATGCGCGTTCAGGCGCAGGGGCGCGCGCATAACGGAAAGAAATTCAAAGAGGCGTGCGAAACCGTGGTCGTCAACGCGCACGGCGGCTTGCTGCTTCTGAAGCACGAGATCGACAATGGCGAAATGCTCGTTCTGACGAATCCGGAAACTTTGGAAGAGCAGGAATGCCGCGTGGTGTTTCAAGGGGAGCCCTGCGAGAGGGGTCAACGGATCGGAGTGGAATTTTTGACGCCGGCGCCACGCTTCTGGGGTCTGGAATTCAGCGAGCTTTCCACGCCAGGCGAAGGGATGTCAACCGTTCACTGAAGCGCGCTGGGTACTGGCGGTCGCCGGAACGGCGCGGCCGCGCCGAATCAGCCAATCCACCAGGCGCCAGAGCAGCAGGACGGCGACAATCGCCGCATAGGTCAGAGGCCGCAACACTGCGGATTTCACAAGCCAGTAGTAGTGAATCACACCACAAACCGCGCTGATGTAGATCAAGCGATGCAGCATTTGCCAACGGCGCCCGCCGAGCCGGCGAATCGATGCAGCTGTTGAAGTCAGCGCGAGCGGAATCAGAAGCACAAAGCCCGTAAACCCGACGGTTACAAAGGGACGCTTGTACACGTCCGTTCCCATCGCGGCCAGACTGAAATTCTGGTCGGGACCCAGGTAGGTCAGGAAGTGCAGACAAACGTAGAAAAAGGCGAAGAGGCCGAGCATGCGCCGAAAACGAATCAGCTCGGGAAGTTTAAGGAGTTTGCGCAGCGGCGAGATGGAGAGAGTGATGACGAGAAAGCGAAGTGTCCAATCGCCGGTCGTGTGTTGAAGCGTTTCAACGGGATTTGGACCGAGATTTCCGGTGGAGGCTTGCCATATGAGAACGCCAAATGGCACAAGGCAAGCAAAAAAAACAGGAATTTTGGTCCACTTGCTGGAAAGGAACGAGGGCACGCGATGAACCAGTCTCAATAATATTTCTTCAGGTCCATGCCCGCATACATGCTGGCCACCTGATCCTGGTATCCGTTGAACATGAGAGTCTTGTGACGAAAAATTTCGCCGAGACGGCGTTCCGTGGCTTGAGACCATCGCGGATGATCCACGTTGGGGTTCACGTTGGAATAAAAGCCGTATTCGTGGGAATTGGCGAGATTCCAGGTTGTCGGCGGCTCCTTCGCGACAAATTTAATCTTGACGATGGACTTGATGCTCTTAAAGCCGTACTTCCACGGAATCACCGTGCGCACCGGTGCGCCGTCCTGATTCGCAAGCGAATCGCCGTACATGCCGACGCACAGTAGCGTGAGCGGGTTCATGGCCTCGTCGAGCCGCAAACCTTCCACATAAGGGAAATCGATGCCGCCGTATCTGGCTTCGGGCATCTGGCCAGGATCGTAAAACGATTCGAACGCCACATACTTCGCTTTCGGCGTGGGTTCAACGAGATTCGCTATCGTACTGAACGAAAAACCGATCCAGGGCACTACGATGGACCAGGCTTCGACGCAGCGGTGGCGATAGATGCGCTCTTCGAGAGGAGCGAGCTTGAGGATTTCGTCCATCGTGAACTTGCGCTTGGTCTTGACTTCGCCTTCGACGGAAACCGTCCAGGGTGATGTGCGGAATTTTTGCGCGTTCTTTGCAGGAGCGTCCTTGTCGATGCCGAATTCGTAGAAATTATTGTAGTGCGTGACGTCCTGGTAGGGCGTTTCCTTCTCCGTCGTGCTAAAGGGGCTCTTAATGAGATTGGGGAACTTCGCTCCGGCGTAAACGCTTCGCGACGGTGAGGCAAGCTCGAGCAGGTGTCCTCCGGTAAACGCCGCCGCGCCCGCGGCGCCCATGGCTTTGAGGAACTTGCGCCGGTTGAAGTAAATTTCCTTCGGCGTGACGTCTGCATACGTTAATTCCGGTTTTCGTCGAATCAACATCATTCCCTTCCTGAGGTGCAGTGCGGCTGCCCTATATACTACGCACGTACAACTAGATTGGATGCAGAAAGTTGGCCGAAGATTCGTGCCGCTTTGCCGATTTCGTCCCCGCGCTATCCGCGGCCATGCATGCGCTCGAGCACTGTTTGAGCAGTGACAACACCATGGTACTGGGCTTCCTCGAAGATGGAAATGCCGCTCAGGTCGGAATTGGCGAAGAGGATACGCGATTCGCGACGCCCGCGCGTGAGCCTGAGGCGTTCCTCCGAGAAAATAGTGCCGATTGCCGGGCGAATCATGGCGTGGCCCATGCGCATAATGTCGATTCGCGAGACGCACTGGCGGATATCTGAATGCACGCGCTCGAGATCGCGAAGGATCGCCTCTTTCCAATAATTCCAATCCTTTTCGAGCAGGAGCTGCCGGTTCTGCGCCGGTGTGCCATCGGCGAGCGACCAGTAAAACGTCCAAACCGTGCGTTCGATGTGCGTACGAACGCTTTGGTGTGTGGCATCGACGTAGCCGAGCGTGGGTGAGTCGAGAAAAACAGTGTCCCACGTGGGCTCCGCGCCTCGGGAGTCGGGAAAGCGTTCCAGCGTGAGATTGGCGGTTAGCCACGGGGAGTATACGAAATCGCGCAGGCGCGGGAAGCCTTCGATGAGGTAAGGGGAGAGAAAAGTTGGCGCGGCAAAAATGACAAAGTGCGACTGGTATTCCGTGTCGCCCGCGAAGACGCTCACACCACGTTTTGTTTCAGCGATACGATGTACCATCTCGCTGACGCGAACACTTCCGCCGACGCGTTCCAGGAGGCGGCGTGTGATCCATCCGTTTCCTTCGGGCCACGTGAGCGGGCCTTTCTCTTCCGCTTCACGCGAAGAGAAATAATGGACACCGGCCCACGCGGAGGTGTCTTTGGCGAGCGCCCCATAATCGTCGCGGCAGGCATAGTTCATGTACCAGTTGACGAGATGCGAATCGCAACCTTGCTGCTCGAGCCATCCGGAAAATGAAATTCGATCCAAGTCCTGGAAGCGAGAGGAGCGGCCGACCTCGAGCGGAATCGTGAACTCACCGCTCGCGCGAAATTTTGCGAAAAGATCTTCCAGATGCTGGAACTGATCGCGGTCTTTTTGCGTCAGGCCCACCGCCGGCTCGATTCCTTCTTGCCATCTGCCGTATAGGAATAGGCGCTCCTGCGGCGCAAAACAAAGGTAGCGTTCTTCCCATTGGCCGTTTTTCAGAACTCCGAGATCTTCAAAGAGCTCCCGGACGTATTCCGCTTTAGGTCCCGGAACCGGAACATAGTGCGCGGCCCATGGATAAGCGGTGATTTCATTTTCGCCCCAGCGCGCGTTGCCGCCGGCTTGCGTATTCATTTCCAGGAGGACGAAATCCGTAAAGCCGCGCTTGCGCAAACGCCAGGCGGCGCTAAGTCCGGCAATGCCGCCGCCGACGATGACAATGGGATACCTCTCAACGCGCGTCGCGGATGGAAAGGAAGCGCGGTCCCGCAAAAGATGGCCCATCTGGAAAGAGTCGTTGACGAAAGAGCCCGCGATGGGACGATCGGTTTTAAGCGAGAGTCCAACAAGGGCCGCACTGCCGGTGCCGAGAAACTTGCGACGCCCAATCTTCAATGACTGATGTCCTTCCAGTCGTTTTCGTAGGCGCGGACAAGCACCTGGCTGTTGAGCTGATTGGCAGGCATGGGAAGCGGCGCCATATCCGGAGGAAACTGAAAGAGCGCGGGCAAACCTTCCACATTTATGAAACGAAGGCCGCTGGGGAGAGAGGTGGGAGGAGTGTATTCGTGGGTTGAAGCCAAGACGAAACCCCACTCGCCGAAAGAAGGGACATAGACATGGTAGGGATACGCGTGCAAGCCCACTTGCTTGATGGTTTGCACGATGCACCAGAAGGAGTCGCGGGCGAACATCGGCGAGGTGCTCTGCACGACCATCAGGCCTTGCGCGCTGAGGTGACGCGCAGCGGCGCGATAAAAAGCGGCCGTGTAGAGCTTGCCCAGGGAATAATTCGTGGGATCGGGAAAGTCGATAACGATGAAATCAAAACTGTCGGTGTTCGAATCGACCCAGGGAAACGCGTCCGCGTTGATAACGTGAACCCGGGGTGAGAGCAGAGATTTGTCATTCAACCTTGTCAGCATGGGGTGCGAAGAAAAAAGCCTCGTCATCTCCGGATCCAGATCAACGAGCGTGATGCTCGCAACTTGCGCGTATTTCAGAATTTCGCGGACGGCAAGACCATCGCCGCCGCCGAGGACGAGGACCCGGCGCGGAGCGGGTACCGCGGCTAGCCCGGGATGAATGAGGGCTTCGTGATAACGGTATTCATCGCGCGAGCTGAATTGTAGATGGCTGTTCAGAAAAAGGCGCAGATCATCCTTGAAGCGCGTGAGGACAAGATGTTGGTAGTGCGTATCCCGGGCAAAGATGATGTCGTCCGCGTAGATGTTGTCCTCTGCGGTGGCGGTGATGTGGCGCGCCTCCGCCATGCCAACGCCCAGGCCGCATAACACGATGACGCAGGCCGCACGCAAAGCACGTGCGCCGGAAAGCTGATGGGAGAACAAGTAGGTGCTCCAGAGCGCGACGCCGGCGTTGACCAGACCGAAGAGCATGGCGGAGCGCACCAGCCCAAGGCGCGGCACTAGAAGTATAGGAAAGAGAAGCGAGGCGCCGAGCGCGCCAAGATAATCGAAGGTGAGGACGTGGGCGATAACGTCGCGGAATTGATAGCGGTCGCGCACGATGCGCATGAGCAAGGGAATTTCCAGGCCCACGAGAACGCCCATGACGATGACGAGGGCATAAAGGATCAGTTCGAACCCCTGGGTAAAGGCGAAGGCCATCATCAAGAGAGCAGATGAAAAACCGCCGATAACGCCAAGCATCAGCTCGATCCAAACAAAACGATGGACCAGACCGCGATTGATGTAGCGGGAAAGGGCGCTGCCGATGCCCATCGCGAAAAGATACGTGCCGATAATGGTGGAGAACTGAAAAACGCTGTCGCCTACCAGGTAGCTCGCAAGCGTGCCTGCGACGAGTTCATAGATGAGCCCGCACGCCGCAACCAGCAGCACCGAGATGAAGAGCAGGATGCCCATGTGTCAGTGAATGGCGGCGGCAATGATGATGCAGATCCCGATCGACATGGCTCCGACGAGGATCGCCAGCGCCATGTTGTGCTCCTGAACGATTTCCTTCCACAGATGGTATGGGGTGAGCTTGTCCATCACCAGAAACGCGATGATGAAGATCAGCATGCCGAGAAAGGCAAATGCCAGTGCAGCGATGATATTGCCGAGCGGAACAAGGTTCATCTTATTTGCCTCCGGTGTAATGATGATAAAAACCGTAAACGGAACGATAGGAGCCTGGATTATCACGAACGGACTTGGGAACGTTTTTCAACTGGCTGATCCTGTCGAGGCTCCAGCCGCTATGCTGAGCAAAGGACGTGCCTCCGAGAACCAGCACTCCATACGCAAGATAAAGTTTTCTGAACATCGCTTAATCCTCCGATTTCCCGATTCGAATGGGGGGATGATCGCTTTCCGCCCAGCGCATCCGTTCAAAGTTCATGGATCGCCATGTGATGGCAATAGCCGGTAGCAACAGCGCAAGAAAGGCGATGCCGAAAAAACCTAAGACGGGGACATCCCGTTTGACCTGCACCGAGTAGGAGATGGGCGGGTGCCTGGCGTCTACCTCCGGCTCTATCCGCAAGTAATAATGGCCTGCGGGCACGCTGGGGATGACCACGGTGTCGCGTCTGCTGCCCTCGGTCCACGAGCCATCGCTATCGTAACCGTGGTAATAGCTGACTTCGCGGCCGAAATCCCACGCTTGACCGGAGTCCTGGTTGATCAGCGCGTAATTCAGATAGATCCAGGAGTTGTCCACGCTTGCGGAGGTTGTGATCTGTACATTTGAGGTGCGGCCTCCCAAGTCGAAAACATCGGTGACAAAGGAGGCTTCGCCTTTTGGCTCGCCGGCGTTCAACCGATAACTGGAATCAAAGACTGTAGTTTTGCTGGAAGCGAAATCAAATCCAGCCATCAGAAAAAGCAGCAAAAGAGCGAACGCAAGAAAGGCAGACCAGATTCCCTTGACATTTTCGCTTACCGGCGATGGTTGGTTTTCGTACACCCCGAACGCTTCCGGCGGCTGGCCGGGCAGGTTGAAGGACTTCCAGATGTCGGCGCCATACATGTACTCGCCGAGGGACCAAGTCACTTCGTTGGCGCTTTTCTCCGAGGACAAGACGCGCGGCGGCTTGACGTAATCCGTTACGGTAGCCTGCTCACCGACGCGAACCTGCCAGGGGAATTCGCCGAGCACGTAATTCGTGTTTGCATCGGAGGTCTGAAAGTGCCGGTACACTTCACCCAGATAATTGACAGTAGAAAAGTTGACAACCGGTAGTTCCTTGCAAACGCTGATGTCGTTCCAGTGGCCGTTATATTCGGTCAGGTAGTGGGTGGCCTTGTAGGGATTGAAGAGGACATACTCGTGCCAGTCGTAACGAATTCCTTCGACTGTGATGCTCCGCCGCTGGAAGCCAATGACCTCGTAGTCCGTGCCGCGGAGTTTGCCTCGCGATCCCAGCGGAATCAGCGGTGGCACCTCGCCCGTAATGACCTGAAATTTTTGGAGAATCTGGAGGTTCGGGTCCTTGGCATCCAGAATAGAATGACAACTTTCGCAGACCACGGTCTCGGCGTGTCCGAGTGCGCGCAGCGTGATCGCCGCGCCGCACTGCGGACAATTCAGTGCCTTCGCTTGCGGTTTTGGAGGCGTCGAGAGAGGTGGCGTGCCTGCGCTCATTACCAGCCCTCGAAGCTGCGTAGATTTTTCAGTTTGAGATCGTCGAACTCCATAAATTCGCCCAAATAAAGCGCGGGCTGATCGTCACTAAAATCCAGCGTTGCGAATTTGCCGGTCTCACTGCGCAAGTCGGCAAACGTCACGTCGGTCTTGTCCCAGTATTGAAAAGGCAGTTCGCCCTCCACACCGCGATAATGCGCTAGCGTGATTACTGTCAGTGTATAGCGCTGATTGTTCCACGTGTATTGCTGTCCGACCTGGACTTGTTTAGCGGCCGGCAGCCCGCTCATGCTTGCCGCAAAAGAAACGGCGTATTCGTTCTGCGCGTCGGAAAGCCAGGCGCTTTTGCCGTCATTCAATGTGATGTGCCACTCGTTCCAGCCGCCTTGATCGTACTCGTACAAAATCCTGCCGATGACCACGAAGGATTTGTTTCGATAGATACCTTCTGTATTTAGCTGGATCGGTGAACTGTCCGGTGGCAGATCGCCGACCTGGCCGACTTTCTTGAGATCGACGTCGGTCCGAACGAGAATACTCTTGCAGTATTGGCAGACCGTCTGCACGCTGCTCGACCATTGGAAGACTATTTTGGCGCCGCAGTTCGGACAGTTCGAAACGGGCTGAGTCATCGTCTGTTGCTCACCGCTCGCGCGCGAAAAATCGCAGCTCTAGTCGCTGGCCGCCTGGTGACGCGCCGTCTCATACGGCCGGACTAGCCTTCTAACGGAAACTGTCCGAGCATGAAAAAGCTGCTGGATGGCCGCTTCAAAATTCCATTCGGCTCGCGGAACGCAGCAAAAGAGATTCAGGCAAAGCGAATTGTGTTCCGGAAATGTGTGGCAAGCGAGGTGCGATTCAGCAAGCAAACAGAGCCCGGTGATGCCGCCGGTTCCCGGGAATTGATGCCACTGTGTTTCGCCGACCGGGCGCAGTTTCATGCCGCGTATCATCCCATGGAAGAGAGTTTCCATCGCCCGAAGGTCGCGCAGCGATTCCGATGAACAACCGAAGGCCTCCACGACCCACTCGATCCCACTCATGCCGGCCTCGCCACTAGGCTTGCGGCTTCCCGCATTCCGGGCAGAACTTGCTCGCGCGCGCAATGGGCTTGCCGCACTCGCTGCAGAATTTCGTGGCCGCGGATGCGGCACCCGCCGCCGCAGGCGCCGCGCCCCCTCCGCTCGGGGACGAGGAGGTAGACTGCTTCACCGCGTCCATCATCGCCTGGCCCATGGCGACTCCCGCGCCCAACCCGGCGCCCACGCCGACTGCTCCACCACCTTCGTTGGCGGCGGCAATCGGAATGGCTTGCGCTACCTGGTACTGCGTGAACTTGCCCATGTCTCCGAGCACATTCATGCTGATGCGCTGATCGAGCACTTTCTGAAGCTCCTCTGGAAGCGAAAGGTTCTCTACCACGAAACTATCGAGACTGAGACCGTACTCCGTGAAGGCAGGCTTGAGCTGCTCATTGATTTTGTCCGCTAACGCGCCTTGGTTCGCCGCCATGTCCAGGAACGGCACCTGGCTTCCGGCAAAAGCGTCGGTCATTTTGGCGACGATGGTGTTGCGCAGCTGGCCTTCGAGCTCGGGGACGTGGTAGCTATCACGCGTGCCGCTGATCTTCGAGTAGAACGCCTTCGCATCGGCGATGTGGTAAGAATAAATTCCGAAGCCGCGCAAACGAATCGCGCCAAACTCCTTGTCGCGGATCGTGATGGGATTTGGCGTGCCCCAGTGCTGGTCTGTCTGGATGCGTGAGGAAAAGAAGTACACATCTGACTTGAAGGGCGACTGAAACTTTTTGTCCCAATTCTTGAGGTAGGTCAGAATGGGCAGCGTATTGGTGTTGAGCGTGTAGAGCCCCGGCCCGAAGGCGTCCGCCACTTTTCCTTCGTTCACGAAAACTGCCAGCTGCGTATCCCGCACAGTAAGCTTTCCGCCATTCTGGATTTCGCGGTCTTGCATCGGATAGCGGTAGGCAAGAATGCCGTCTTCCGGCTCCGTCCAGTCGATGACGTCGATGAATTGTTTGGAAATAAAGTCGCGAAGACTCATGAAGGACCTCGATTCCAGCGTGGTGCAAGGGAGACACAGCTACCCAACAGAGGCGATGCTACGGTGCGGCTCGAATCATGTCAATGCCATTCGAGAAGGGCCTTCCACCAAATATTGCGATTCGCTATCGATGCTGAGGTAGAAGCAAGAGTGCGCGAGGACCACTTCGCATTTTTGCACGCGCAATCCCCGGCCTCACTTTAATGAGCAACGCTTTATCAAACGGCTTCTGGTTTGCTATTCGAGGTCGTGTAATATATCTCACTAGGAGAGGGGCCAATGAGGGATGAAAGCACCAAGCAGGCTGCGCAGGAATATCTGGCCGCTAAGCTCACGGAAGAGGAACAGAAATACGAAGATGAGCAGAACCTGGCAACAGCGGTCGCGCGTTCCCTCCTGGCATGGAAGCGGCTTAAAGATTCCATCCTCGCGCAGTGCAACGAGTGGAATGCGATCACCCAGGAGCAGACTCTCACCTTCAAGGAAACTCCGATTGGGGATCTCCGGATTTGGTGTGCCGCTCGAGCAAAGCAAATGACCGTCCATTACGATTCCAGGAAACTCTTGATTACGGTGAAGAACGCCGGTCGGCTGGAACATGAAAAAGACGTGATCTTGCACGTAGAAGGATACCGTTCAGGCCCCAATCGGGATGATCGTGATGTTCATCTGGTGCGCAACGAGCAGCCTGTCAACATCGACATGCTGATTCTGGCCGAGCTTCGCGTTCTGACTGGAATCGGCCGCCAAAGAACCTCTTAGGATCTAAAAGCTCTGCTTTCCACGGGAGTTAATTGGACGGGCCGCGTTTTCGATGCCGGTTTTTGACTAGCCAGATGGCTTCTAGGCTGTTCTTTCTCCTAGAAGGGCGCACTGGCCATTCTCTTCAGTCTACTTAAGGCGACTCTCAGCACTTACGGTTAAGCCTCGCGATGTTCGATAATCGCTTGAAAATCCGTGCGGACGCGCTAATTTAGATGGTATACCCCTGATGCGCAGCTTCCCTTTGCTTGGAGCGTAAAATGAAGATAAATTCTCTGAAGTTTGGCCTGGGGTCTTGTCTGCTTTTTCTCATTCCCTTGGGAACCGCGTCGCCGGCTTTCGGACAAAACACACCCGGCGTCAGCGAAAACGAAATCCTGATCGGCTCCTGTTCCGCTCTCGAGGGGCCTTCCCATTTCCTTGGTGTGGAAACCGTAACTGGCGCGAAGGCCTATTTCAACCTGATCAATGACGAAGGAGGCGTAAACGGACGCAAGCTCAAGCTCATCTCCGCCGACGACAGCTATGACCCTGCGAAAACCCAGGCGTGTTTCGAACACTTGGTGAGCGAGAAAGTCTTCGCCTTGGGATTCTTCGTGGGCACTCCCACCGCCGTTAAATATGTCCCCATGGCGGAAGCCGCCAAAATTCCGCTGATTGGTTTGTTCACCGGCGCGCAGACGCTCTATGTGCCGCTGCGACACTGGATCGTAAATGTGCGCGCGTCGTATTTCGACGAGACACGCGAGCAGATCGACGGCCTTTGGAAGACTCTCGACTATAAGCGAATCGGGGTCATCTATCCCGAAGATGCGTTTGGCGCTGCCGTTTTGGAAGGAGTGAAAACCGCCCTCAAAACGGACGGCGGGGAGCCCGCCGCCACGGCCTCCTATCCGCGGCAAACTTCCGACGTGGGAGGAGCGATCAACACCGTCCGCGCGGCCAACCCGGAAGCCGTCGTTGTCGTAGGACCCGCCAATACAGTCGCGCCGATCATAAAGCAGGCGCACGCCAAGGGCTGGAAGCCTCTGTTTCTGACCGTCTCCTTTGTCGGCACCGATGAATTGATTTCCGAGGCAGGTCCGGATGCGGAAGGCGTCGTGATTACACAGGTCGTGCCGCCGTATTACATGACCGAGCAAAAGTCTGTCGCACTCTATCGCCGCGCGCTGAGCAGGTATTTCCCTTCCGAGCAGCCAAACTTTGTCAGCCTCGAGGGATTTGTGGATGCCATGGTGATGGTGGAAGGCCTCAAACGAGCCGGCAAAGAGCTGACGCGGGAGGGGCTGATCCATGCGATCGAGTCGATCCATGATCACGATCTGGGGCTCGGGCCCCAGCTCAAGCTGCGCTATTCAACCAGGGAGCACAAAGGATTCGATCACGTGATCCCGACGGTGGTGCGGGGCGGGCGAGCTGTCCCGTTCACAGACTGGTCGACCGCGGCACCGAATCAATAGTACCGACAAGACTGCATTCTCGTATTTAGCAGTATTCAACCAGTAGGTTGATCACAACCCCCGACGTATTCACTTATCTTCACTTTGTTTGGGACAAACAGATAGGCCTGGCCGAGGTCGTTCAAGCTGAGCTTTTCGGAGGCTATTGCTAAGAGAGTTTTATTTCTCTGAAAGCCAGTAAATCGCGGAACTATGCGCCGGCAGCGCCATCTCCAAGAACTCCTTGACGCCCAAATCTTCGTGCTCCCAAAGGTCGCGCAGCTTGTATTTCTCGCGCCTGAGACCCAATTGCTTCCAGGAGTAGTGCATGCTCTGAGGCACGGCCTCGAGATTGAAAACGGCCACATAAGCTCCTTCGCCGGATTCCGGCGTGGACAACCACACCGCGGCCTTTTCGGTCGAAATAACCGCATGGCTCCCACTGGAATGCTGATCTACGCCAATCAACTCCGCATTGGTAAGCGCCGATTCCGTCCAATCATCCGCGAGGGTGAGATTGCCTCCCATGATGAGCGGCGAACGAAAGATGGACCACAGAGTCAGAAGGGTGCGTTGCTCGTCGTGCGTGAGGCGCGTCGTGCGCGGCTTTCCCCATCCGGCGGCAGGCTCGAGTCGTCCAATCGGAAGCATATCCGCGTCGGGCCAGTGCCCTGGCCCGGAAAAGACCGCCCATTTCGCTGCGCGCGCGAACTGATTTTCCACGCCCTGAGGAAAATCCGTATCGCTGTGCCACACATCCCAAATGTCATCCGAAATACGCCACATTTGCGCGTAGCGGCGCAACTCGTTCGCCTTATCGAAAGGAGCCGGACCGGGCGAGAGGCTGAGAACGATGGGCCGGTGAACTTTGCGAAGGGCCCGGCTGATCATTCGAATTTCATCGCCCTTGTATGGATGGCTGGCGATGCAATCGACTTTGAGGAAATCGACGCCCCATCCGGCGTACAGCCGCGCGAGAGAATCGTAGTAGGCCTGGGCGGCCGGCGAAGTTACCTTTAGTCCGTAGTTGAACGGATTCCAGGGACACGTATCCGAGGTATCCGCCGCTGACTTCGCATGAAACGAAGAACCGGCGATCGGCAAATTGTTTCGAACTGCTTCCTTGGGAATCCCTCTCAGGATGTGAATGCCGAACTTGAGCCCGAGAGAATGGATGTAATCGGCCAGCGGCTTGAAGCCCGCACCCTGAGCCGCGGAAGGTATGGTGTTGACGGCCGGCGTGTAGCGGCCGAAGGCATCGAGACTGAACTGCGCCGCGGCGGCGTTCGTCCCGGCGGAATGATTCGTGACATACCATCCCGAATCGACGACCACATACTCCCAACCGTAAGCTTTCAGATGCTCTGCCATCCACTGGGCATTTGCTCGGATGTCGGATTCACCGACGGTTTCGCCGTAGGCGTCCCAACTATTCCAACCCATCGGCGGAGTGGCAGCCAGGGAGGTCTGCGTTTCCACGTCCACGGAATCGGCGGCGAAAAGAGTGACGAGGCCGAAAATACAGGCCAGCGCGCAACTCATTAAAAAAATAAATACAACTCGATATGCAACCGATTTCCTGGGCATCCAATGGGCCTCTGGGGTTTCCGGCGAAGATCTTATGCGACGCACTAGAAAAGAGGTAGCGGAGTTTGCGTGGCTCCGGAAGCCCAGCAGGAAGCTTCGCGAACGGGCGCGAAGGAATAGCGATGTAGAGGAGATGGACCGTGTAGGCGCAGGGCTTCCAAATGATCAGGTGTTGCGTAGCCTTTGTGGCGAGCGAGGCCATACTGCGGGTAGACAGCGTCCCACTCTTCCATGCGAGCGTCGCGATGAGTCTTGGCCAGGATGGAAGCAGCGGCGATGGAGACACTGCGAGCGTCGCCTTTGATCAGCGACTTCTGCTCGATGAGAACGTCGAGCTGCATGGCGTCAATGAGCAGGTAATCCGGCTGGACCGAAAGTTTTTGCAGAGCTGCAGTCATAGCTTGGCGGCTGGCTTGATAGATATTCCACGCGTCGATGCGCTGGGCATCAATTTCCGCGACGGCCCAGGCTAACGCATGTTCGTGGATACGTGCGGCAAGCTCGGTCCTCCGCTCCGCGGGAAGTTTTTTCGAATCATCAAGACCTACGATGCGACGCCGTGGATTGAGAATGACTGCGGCGGCGACGACCGGGCCGAAGAGCGCGCCGCGTCCGGCTTCATCGAGACCGGCGATGCGCATCCAGCCAAGTTGTCGCGCCGCTCGCTCGAAACGGGAAGAGCAGAGGCGGCCCATCAGGCGGAGATTTTAGCACGAGGCCCGCGGCTCGCAGTTTATTCATATCTCAGCGCAACCATGGGATCGACCCTCGTGGCCCGCCGGGCTGGGATGTAACAGGCAAGGATCACCACGGCGGTTAGGCCGGCGGCCAGCGCCGCGAAAAGTGAGGGCTCGAACGGCTTCACGCCGAACAGAAGGCTCGTCATGGAACGAGTCAGGAGAACCGCGCCGGTGGCACCGGCGGCAATACCGGCGAGCGCCAGCCGAACGCCTTCTCCCATAACGAGGCGATGAAGATCGGCGGGCCGCGCGCCAAAGCTCAAGCGAATACCCAACTCCCGGGTTCGCTGGCTAACCCAATAGCTCATGATTCCGTAGATGCCGACGGCAGCCAGAAGCAAAGCGAGGGCGGCGAATAGCGTGAGCAGTAAACCGTAGGAACGCGTCTCCGCGGAATCTTTGCTCATTCGCTCGCTCAAGGTGGCCACGTTGTAAACGGGAATCGCCGGATCGATGCGCTGAATTTCCTCGCGCAAGGGGCTCAGCATGCTTTCCGGAGAGTTTCGTGTGCGGATAACCAGGTTCATGTTGATGACGACTTCGCTTTGAAGCAACGCGCCGTAGATGACCGGCTCGGCTTCGGGATCCTGGCGCAGCGAGTTGTACTTGATGTTGCCCGCGACGCCGATGACCTGCATCCAGGGGCCTTTGGAATCCGCTGGGCCGTACTTGAGGCGTTTTCCAATCGCATCCTGGCCCGGCCAGTAGCGGCGCGCAAAAGATTCGCTGACGAGCACCACTCCGGAAGCCGAGAGCGAATCCCGCGTGGAGAAATCGCGCCCCCGCAGAATCGGTGTGCCCATTGTGTGAAAATAATCGGGACCAATCTCCTGGTAGTAGACGGTGTCGGCCTCCGCGTTGGAGATGGGCGCATGGCCTTCCACTGTGAACCCGCGCTGGAAGCCGCCCCAGAGGAATGGATCGATAAACGTAGCCGCCGCCGAATCAACTCCCGGGAATTGCGCGATTTTCTCTGCCAACTCCGGACCGAAGCGATTTCGACCGTCCGCCTCGTACTTTCGATCGGGAACATAGAATCGCAGCGTCACCAGATGATCGGGGCGAAAACCGGGACTGTCCGCGAGCAGATGCGCCAGACTTTGCAGCATCAGCCCCGCGCCAATCATGAGAATGAGCGCAAGCGCCACTTCAGAAACAATCAGAAACCGACCGGTTTGCCGGCCGCGCAAGCTGAGCGAGCTTTTGACGGATTCCTTGAGGGATGCGCTTACGTCAGCTCGGGCAGAATTGAGAACCGGGAAAACAGTTAGGAGCAAAGCCGTCCCAGCGGCGAGCGCGCACGCGAACGTGAGGACGCCCTCGTCCAGCCGAACATGCGCAAAGGAAGGAAACGACATCGGCAGAACTGACACGAGCAAATCAAGGCCCCAGAAAGCCAGGGCGATGCCCGCTAGTGCGCCTCCAAACGTTAGCAGCAGGCTCTCTGTAAGAAATTGTCTGATCAGCCGGCCGCGCCCCGCGCCTAATGCCAGACGGATCGCAAGTTCCCGCTCGCGCGCAGCGCTGCGAGTGAGAATGAGATTCGTGACATTGGCGCAGGCAATGAGGAGAACAAACGCGACCGCGCCCAGCAAAACCAGTAACGGGCTACGGAAACTTCGCACGTAGTCTTCTGTCGCAGGTGTGACGAGTATCCCCCGCTCGCGGTTCTCCTTGGGATAAGCCTTTGCAAGTTGCGCAGCGATTGTCTCCATTTGCATTTGAGCCATCGCGATGGAGACGCCGGGCTTCAGGCGCGCGAGAACCTTGTGAAAGTGAATATCGCGCGTGTGTAAAAAGTCATATTTAGCAACTTGAGGCCAGGCCGCGTCTCTCATCATCATTGGAATCCAGACCTCGGCTGCGTCCGTATAGCCGCGAAATCCCTTGGGAAGCACGCCAACAACGGTGTACTCGTAATCATTCAGGCGAATGTGCTCGCCGACGATCTGAGGATCGGCACCGAAGCGGCGCTGCCACAATCCGAAACCGATCAGCGCAACGGCATCCTTCATAGGGACCGCATTTTCTTCGGGACTGAATGTGCGCCCGAGAGTCGCCGTAACACCGAGAAGGGGAAAATAGGTGTCGCTGACTTGTTCGCAAAGCACCCGGTCGGCTTTGTCCTTTCCGCTGAGAATCATTTCGCAATCGCCGAATGCGGCCATCTCGTCGAAGACTCGATTTTGCGCGCGCCAGTCCAGGTAATTCGGATAAGCAACCGGAGAGCGGCCGCCTTTGGCGACGCTTTCATTTACGCGCACGAGCCGCGCGGGGTCCTTGAATGGCAAGCTCCGCAGTAGAACCGCTTGGACGACGCTGAATATCGCGGTGTTGGCCCCGATGCCGAGAGCCAGCGTCATAATTGCGACGGCCGTGAAGCCGGGATTTCTGGCGAGCATGCGAGCCCCAAAACGTACGTCTTGAAGAAACGTTTCCAAAAAGGGCAGGCCATGCCGCTCGCGATAGAGTTCTTTGGTCTGTTCGAAGCCGCCGAATTCGCGGCGTGCCGCGTAGCGTGCTTCTTGAGGGCTCATCCCGCGGCGCATGTTTTCCGCCGTGAGCGCGTCCAGATGGGCGTGCAACTCTGCATCCAGGTCGGCATCCAAAGTGCGCCGCCGAAAGAGTCCGGCCAAACGCGAAACGAAAATGCGAAGCTTGAACATGTCACGCTCCTTCGGTGCGGCCCAGCAGGCGCGTCATGAGCGCGGCCATCCGCTCCCAGCTTTCCGTTTCCGCCAGAAGCTGTTTGCGGCCGCTCCGTGTCAGCGAGTAGTACTTGGCCCTGCGATTGTTGTCGGAGACTCCCCATTTCGAAGAGATCCAGCCACGTTGTTCGAGGCGTAGGAGAGCGGGGTACAGCGTGCCCTGGTTGAGCTTCAGCAAGTCGGCGGACACTTGCTGGATGCGCACGGCAATGCCGTAGCCATGCAACGGCCCGAGGGCCTCAAGAGTCTTGAGCACGATCAGATCCAGGGTTCCTTGCAGCACTTCCCCGCGCGATTGCGCCATTGCGACTCTCCTTTTGACAATCTACAGGAAGCTACGCCCGTTCCTGTTGATTGTCAACAGGTCTCCTTCTATAGACGAATAGACGACGAAAAAGTCTCGCGAAGCCCCGAAGCTCCTTTGGCGCCACGATGGCCGGCCTCGATCCGTGCCTGAGATTGCCCTCTTTCATAATTTCCTAACGAGTTTCGTTGACCGCAGCACGGCGGGGCCCTACGATGGCCGGGCAAATTCAGCGGCAAAACAGTTCACAGGGGGAATATCCATGCATTCACGCACGCGGTCCGTCCTTCTTCGCGCCGGCGCACAGCTCTTGTGTCTGGCAGCTCTCTTCGCGTTTGCTCCGTCCAGCGACGCGCAAGGCTTCAAGAGCAGTGATCTCTCCCGTTTTCGCTTTGTCGGCGACGCGGTTCTTTCGCCGGACAGACGTCACATTGCCTATACCGTGATTCTCTACGACCGCCCCGGGCGGCCCTCGCCGCAACTTTGGATCATGGATCTGGCCACTCAGAAATCTCATTTGATCGGAGGCGAAAATGATGTGGCGGGCGATCCGCGCTGGTCGCCGGATGGGAAATGGCTCGCGTTTCAGGGGAGCGTGGGAGAAAACCATGGGCTGCTGCTGGCAAATGCGGACGGCTCCGCCGTCACGGCGCTGGCCGCGATTCACGGCACCAATAGTCCCTTGCCGGGCTCAGGCCAGGATCTGACCTGGTCGCCTGACGGCAAGCGGATCGCATTTGTCTCTTCTACGCCGGACGAACGGGCCGCGGAGGCCGAAGGCGACCCAAGAGTTATTACGCGCTATCTGTACAAGCCCGATGCCGCCGAGGGCATGACACGCTTCAACGACAATCAACGGCTGCACATTTTTTCCGTGGACGTCGCGACGAAGGAGGTTCGCCAACTCACGCACGGAATCTATGACGAGCATTCCATCGACTGGTCGCCGGACGGCAAAGAGATTCTCTTTGCGTCGAACCGCGAACCCAACCAGGACGAGTTTTTCAACTACGACATTTTCGCGCTGCGCGTTGCGGACGACAGCATTCGCCGGCTTACCTCCACGGAATACAACGAGTACGACGCGGTGTGGTCGCCCGATGGAAAGCACATTGCCTATCGCGGCACCAAGCGCGGCCTGACCGACCGTGAGACCACCATGGAGGACACGCACGTCTGGCTCATGAACGCCGACGGTAGTGATCGCCACGAGATCGGGGCTTTGCTGGACGACCGCCAAGGTGCACCCGAGTGGGCGCCTGATAGCACCGTGGTGTACTTCACGGTTCAGGAACGGGGCAGCAATCATCTGGTTCGATTGCCCATTTCCGGTGGCTCGCCGGACTACATAGTGAAAGAAAGCGGAAGCGTCGGCGGCTTTTCTGTAGGAAAAGACGGCTTGTTGGCATACGCCTTCAGTCCGTCGCACGACATGGCGGAGCTATACGTGAAAAACGTTGGCGGCGCGGCGAACAAGCTCACCGACCTGAACGCGAAAGTAATGGCTGGAAAACAGATTGCCGACGTCGAGTCCCTCACCTTCGTCAGCAACGACAACAAGTACGAAGTGGAGGCCTTTCTCACAAAGCCGTTGGGGATGACCGCGACTTCGAAGCATCCGCTGATCGTGAATATTCACGGCGGCCCTCATGGACAGAACGGACCGGCCTTCAATTTCAGGAACCAGGTCTACGCCGGGCTCGGGTGGGCGGTTCTAAACGTGAATTATCGCGGCTCCACGGGTTACGGGCAGAAATTCGCCGACGCCGTCTTTGGCGATCAGGATGGCAACGAAGGCCAGGATGTTTTGTACGGCGTCAGCGCGGCAGTGCGGCGCTACTTGTGGATCGACCGCGAACGCATGGGCATTGAAGGAGTCAGCTACGGCGGCCAATTGACGGACTGGCTCATCACGCAGACAAATGAGTTCAAGGCCGCAATTCCAACCGCGGGAATCTCCAACCTCGTCAGCTACAACTACATGACCTATTACAACCAATACGAGGAGATGGAGTTCGGCCAGTTTCTCCACCAGGGAAACCTGATGGATATAGCCTGGGAGCGTTCGGCTCTGAAGCACGTCGCCGCTGCGCACACGCCCACGATGCTGATGCACGGCGAAAACGACAACGATGTGCCGATCGCCGAAGCGGAGCAGTTTTTCATCGCGCTGAAAGACGTCGGCACCGAAGCGGTCTTTGTTCGCTATCCGCGTGAAGGCCACGGCATCCGCGAAACCAAGCATGTGATCGACTGGACCGACCGGTCGATCGCCTGGTACGAGAAGCACTTTCCGAAGCCTGGAGCGGAAGGCGTGACCAACGTTCAGCCGTGATGGCCAACCAAGAAGGAGAAGGAACTGCCAAATCGAGCAATGCGCGAATGATTCCAGGGTCTTAAAGAAGAAGGAGCTCCGGCTTCGCGGAGCTCCTTGGCAAATACGGTCCGGAAGAGAATTTTGTCCTTACGCCTTGGGTTCGGCCCCGGCGGTGGCAACGGCCGCCACTTCCTCTTCGCGAGCGGCGCGCTTGATGCGGGCGGCCTTTCCTCGGAGTTCGCGGAGATAATAGAGACGGGCGCGGCGGACTTTGCCTTTGCCGACCACCTCGATCGAGCTGATGGATGGCGAATGCAGCGGGAATATGCGCTCGATCCCGACGCCGAAGCTGACGCGACGCACGGTGAATGTGGCTCCGGAAGCGCGGCCTTTCTTCGAAATCACGACTCCTTCGAATGCCTGCAAGCGCTCTTTTTCCTTCTCGCCCTCGCCTTCCTTCAGGCGGACATTGACTCGCACCGTGTCGCCGGGGCGAAATTCGGGAAGGTCTTTGCGCAGTTGCGCTTCATGGAGTTTTGCTATTACCGGATTCATGTTCGTATTCCCTGCAGACCCACTCAGGCGGGGCCAGCTCTTCAAAGGTAAACTCCAATTATAGCCAAATATTGACAATTTACCTAGCGCATTAAAGGGCTGAATGTGGATCGATTTCCCCGCAAAGATTCGTATTGGAAAATTGTTGAACCCAAGAGTTAGGCAAGCGGTAAGTTCCTTTAAGCGCCGGAAGGGTAGCTTCGCAGCTGTCTGGTAACGGCGCACGCAGCCCCATGCCCTTCGACTTACCTGTTGCTTTCCCAAAGGGAGTGTGGCATCTTTCCTGTTGGAAACCAACACGGCGGTATCATGAAACAAAAAACGGACGTCCTGCAAGGCACTTTGGCTTTGATGGTCCTCAAGACTCTTGATGTCCTGGGCCCGTTGCACGGCTATGGAATCGCTCGGCGCATCGAGCAGATCAGCGGAGATCTGCTGGCCGTGAATCAGGGCACTCTCTATCCCGTGCTCCTGAAGCTGGAACAAGAAGGCGCCATCGCCTCCGAATGGGGTGCCTCGGAAAATAACCGCCGCGCGCGTTTCTACCGCCTCACGAAAGAAGGACGCAAACAGTTGCAAGTCGAAGCTCAGGATTGGCAGCAAACGACCGCCATCATCGGGCGGTTTTTCGAAGTGAAAGCGGAGGATTTGTCATGAAATCCATGCGGCGGTTCCTCTCGCGGCTCGTGAGCTTCGCCACCAGGCGGCAAGCGGACCAGCGATTGAAAGAGGAAATCGAAGAGCACATCGCGTTGCAGACCGCCGAAAATCTTCGCGCCGGCTTGTCTCCGGTCGAAGCAAGGCGCCAGGCCATGTTGAAGTTTGGCGGCGTCGAAGCGATGAAACAGGACTATCGCGCCGAGCGAGGGCTGGTGCTTATCGAGAATCTGCTTGGGGATCTCCGAACCGCACTGCGAACGATTGGCCGCATGCCGGGCCTGGCGGCCGTGATTACACTTTCGCTGGCTATCGGCATTGGCGTGAATACAACCATCTTTTCCTGGATTCAGCTGATCCTGTTCGAACCAATACCCGCCGTGAGTGGGGCCGCGAGATTTCTTCTGGTCGAGCCTCTCACGGAGACGGGCGGGTACCCCGGCGCTTCCTGGCTGGAATATCGCGACCTGCAGACGCGAGTTCCGGCGCTGCGAGACATCGTGGCTTCCCAAATGATGCCGTTCAACGTAGGAGAGCCGGGCCAGACTGAGAGGATCTTCGGGCAACTCGTCTCAGGCAATTATTTTTCTGCGCTGGCCCTGAAGCCTGCCACGGGACGATTTATTCGACCGGAGGAAGCGGAGCGGCCCGGAACGGAACCCGTCCTCGTGATTTCGTATGATTACTGGCAAACACGGTTTCGCGGCGCGCCGGGGGTTGTGGGACAAAGACTGCGCGTTAACGGGCGCGAGCTTGCCATCATCGGCGTGGCTCCCAGGGACTTCCAGGGAACACTGCCGCCGTTGAAGTTCGAACTGTGGGCGCCGGCAACGTTGGCCCCCGCGTTGCTCGGCGGAACACGCGACCTTGAAGATCGCGGCATCCGGGCTTTTTCGCTGCTCGGAATGTTAAAGCCCGGTGCGACACGCGAGGAAGCACAGGCAGAATTGAGCACGGCAATGCTCCAGTTGGCGCGCGACTATCCTGAGGCCAGTGCCGGAGTGGGCGGCGAGATTCTTCCGTTCTGGAGCTCGCCGCGCGGTCCGCAACGTCTGCTGATTAGCGGGCTCGCCATCTTGCAGGGCGTCATGCTGCTCCTGCTGTTGGCGGTTTGCGGGAATACGGCGAACCTGATGCTGGCCCGTGGAAGCACGCGGCAGCGCGAGATGGCTGTGCGCGTGGCGCTGGGCGCGGGACGTTGGCGCATCGTCAGTCTGGTGCTCTCGGAAAATATGCTGCTCGCTTTCTTCGGAGCGAGCCTCGGAGCGGTGCTGGCGGTCTGGGGCACCACGGCTTTGCGCGTAGCGCCAATGATTGGCGCCTTTCCCATCCTCTTTCAGACAGGGGTCGATGCGGTCAGTCTCGCCTTCACGATGTCGCTGGGTGTTGCATGCGGCTTGATCTTCAGTGCGGCGCCGGTCGTCCATCTGGCGCGGCTGGATCCACAGGAAGGGCTTCGCTCCAGTTCCAACACTGCGCCTCGAAGCCGCGCGCGCAAGATTCTGATGGGGCTGGAAGTTGGAGTTGCGATGGTCGTTTTGATCGCCGCCGCGATCTTCCTGCAGAGTTTTCGGTCGGCGCGGCAAACGGATCCCAGATTCCGGCCCGAGGGCGTTTTGTTGGCAGCGTACGACCTGAGCGGACGGAATCCCGACGCAGCCTCCGAGCGCGAATTCGCCGCGCGCCTGCTCGAACGGCTGCGATCCTTGCCGGACGTCGAAGCAGCCGCCATCGCAACGAATGTTCCGCTGGACTTGCATGGAATTCCCGCGCGGCCTTTTACGGTGCAGGGCCGCGTGCGCTCTGAAGCGGGGCAGGATAGAGCCATTTCCAACACGGTGACACCGGGATACTTCAAGGTGATTGGCATTCCGCTTCTGAAAGGAACCGACTTCGCCGGGATGGAGGACAGGAATGCCCCGGCGCAGGCCATCGTCAATGAGGAGTTTGTCCGCCGTTATCTGAATGGCGCGGATGCAATCGGCCGGCTCATGCAAACGCGCGCGCGAAGCTTCGTCATCATCGGGGTGGCGCGCAACTCCGTCTACGACGCATTCGGTGAGTCCGCGCAGCCGGCGGTCTATTTGTCGTACCGGGATCTTCCAGCTAGCCAGGGCGAGATTCACCTGAGGGTGCGGGGCGGCAATGAATCCGCGCTTGCCCCTGAAGCACGCGCCGTTCTGCGCGATCTCGATCCCATGCTTCCGCTTTACGACGTGAGAACTTTCTCCCAGCACATCGAACGAAATCTCTATCTTCGCCGGATTCCCGCTCGGATGTTCGCCGTCCTCGGGCCGCTTCTGCTGGGCTTGGCTGCGATCGGAATTTACGCCGTGGTTTCCTACGCCGTGTCCAAGCGAACGAAAGAGATTGGCCTACGGCTCGCGTTTGGGGCCACCAGTGGCGGGGTCGTCCTGCAAATTATTCGCGAGAATCTTGGCGTAATCAGTGCGGGCGCTGCGATTGGGTGGGTGGTTGCGCTCGCCATTTCCGTTCGCGCAGGTGCGAAGAGCGGCGTCAACCTTCCGGTTTTCATCGCTGTACCGGCGCTGCTGTTGGGTCTCGCGACGCTGGCCTGCTGGATTCCGGCACGAAGAGCTAGCCGGATTGATCCGATGGCAGCGCTTCGGCACGAGTAAGAGCACGGACAAAGCGCCGCAGGCTCCTGTGCACATGGTCAAGCGCGTTTAGGAGACGAGGACAGAACCCAAACCGCTGAATAATTTCGTGCGTTCAAGGGAGATTCGAACCGGCGGGCAAAAGGAGAGAGGCGCTCGGAATTCTCACAAGCGCCTCCTCTACTGCGTCAACGTAAACCGTACCTCACTGGATCACCTCCTTCTCGGCAAGTGCGCCGATGTCGACAAGAATGTCGAGTGCCCCGAGTATATCGCGGGATCGAAAACTTGTCAGGACAAGTGTCTGTTTAAGCTTTTGGCTTGAGCCCCCGCGCAGAATCGGAAACTGCACCACGGCAACTAGGAGTCTTCGTTTTCGTTGCGAGTGTTGAGGCAAAAGTCCGGGCGCTGGAAAAAAGCGGGAAGGCTGGCAAAGCGGCTCGTGAGTTGATCGAAAGAGGGCGCGCGAAGAGTGACGTGGCCCAATTTGCGGCCTTCGCGGGGTTCCTTGCCGTAGAGATGAAGGTGTGCGGAGGGAATGGCAAGCACCTTGGCCGGTTGGGGAACTTCTCCGATGAGATTAATCATTGCGGAGGATCCAATCGCGGTCGTGGAACCCAACGGGAATCCATTGATGGCCCTCAAGTGGTTTTCAAACTGGCTGGTCACCGCGCCTTCGATCGTCCAGTGCCCGGAATTATGCACGCGCGGAGCCATCTCGTTGGCCAGGAGTTCGCCGTCGTGTTCGAAGAATTCGATCGCCAGCACGCCAACGTAGTTCAACGATTCAAGGACCATTCGGGCGGCCTCTTCCGCAGCGCGCTGGATTTGTGGACTGACGCTTGGAGCGGGTGCCAGAGAGAGGCGCAGAATGCCTTTGCGGTGATGATTCTCTACCAAAGGATAGAAAGCTGTTTCACCACCTTTGCCCCGCGCCGCGAGGACCGAGATCTCTCGCGTGAAGGGAACAAATCGCTCCGCGATAAACGGCAGCCTGGGCAGTCCCTCCTTGGCGATTCTTACGTCCTCCTGTGTTTTCAAAATCCATTGGCCTTTGCCGTCGTATCCCATCCGGCGGGTTTTCAGCACGGCGGGCAGTCCCACCTTCTTCAGCGCCGCTTCGAGATCGGAGGGCGCCGGCACGGAAGCAAATTCGGTAGTGGGGATGCCGAGTTTCTCGAACAACTGCTTTTCTCGAAGGCGATCCTGAGCAGTCTCAAGCGCCCCGGGCGGAGGAAATACGGAGACTTTCTTGGCGAGAAAATGGACCGCATCCACCGGAACGTTTTCGAATTCGTATGTGACGACTTCGAGGCCATGGGCAAATTTCTCGAGAGCGGCCCGATCCGAAAAATCGCCTGTGACGCGCGGCGCGATCCTGCCCACTGGGGCTTCTGGTGACGGATCGAGAAAACGGAACCGCAGCCCGAGAGGATAGCCAGCGAGGGCGAGCATGTAACCCAGTTGTCCGCCGCCGAGAATACCGATGCTCACGCGGGCTTCCTCGTCTTCGGAGCCAGAGCTGCGGCGGACGGATCGGGATTGGCGAGAACGCGCTTGGTTTGTGAGGAACGGAATTTGCGCAACGCTTCCCGAATCTGCGCGTACTTGCCACCGAGGATGGCTGCGGCGAGAAGCGCCGCGTTGATGGCCCCGGCTTTTCCGATTGCTAGCGTGCCGACCGGAATCCCTCCAGGCATCTGCGCGATCGAGAGCAGGGAATCAAGACCCTTGAGAGCTTTCGATTCCACGGGAACGCCCAGCACCGGCAATACTGTTTTCGAAGCCGTCATCCCTGGCAAATGAGCGGCTCCGCCCGCGCCGGCGATTATCACTTCAATCCCGCGCTTTTCGGCGTTAGACGCATATTCAAAAAGAAGGTCCGGAGTGCGATGAGCGGAAACCACGCGCTTTTCATACGGAACGCCAATCTCTTCGAACGTTCTTGCCGCGTGCTCCATCGTCTCCCAGTCGGAGGACGAGCCCATGATGATTCCCACGAGTGGAAGTCTGCCCGGATGCGCTCCGCCGCGGCTTCGTCCGTGTCTCTGTTTTCGACCCTTCGAAGTTTTCTTCTCCATCGCGATCCATTGAGCTGTGGAACAAATGCTGGCTTGTCCGCCAGCGCTCCAGCACTCTACCGGAACCTGCGCCGGAAATTCCAGACAGTTTTTCAGCGCGCAGCGACCTGCGCGCGGCTTTTCCAATATTGGCGCAGCTGGCCAACCAGATAAAGCGAGCCCGCGACAAAGATGGCGTCGTCCGCAGCGGCGCCCTCGAGTGCACGTTCAAGCGCGGCTTCCGCATCAGCCACGATCTTAAAATGCGCGGCATGATGAGATGTGATTTCCGCAAGCTGTGCAGCGGAAATTGCGCGCGTGGTCCGCGGCTGGGTGAAAATTACCTCCGCTGCGTGCGGAAACAGAATCCCGGAAATTTCGTCCACCGCTTTATCGCGCAGCGCGCCGAACACGAGCCGGATTCTGCGGCCTGCAAGATTCTGCACCCAGAACTCGGCCAACTCTCGAGCCGCGGAAGGATTATGCGCGCCGTCGAGATAGATAGCCGGATTTGATTGCAGTTTTTCGAGCCGCCCTGGCCATATCGTCTGTGCGATCCCCCGCGAAATCGCATCATCCGAAACACGATATCCGCGGTTCTGGAGGTAGCGCGCCGCAGCGACTGCAGTCAGGCAGTTTTGCAGCTGGAACCTTCCCGGGAGCGGCGGCGCCAGCTCGATAGACCATCCGGATGCTCTTTCGATGACAACCGCGCGGCTGCAGCCGTTTTCCGTCCATTCTTTTTCGATGTGGAACGCGGCACCCGTTTCGACCATCGTACACTCCAGTTCTTTGGCGCGCGCGCGGATTACCTGGAGAGCTTCCGGGCGCTGTTCCGCCAGGATGAGCGGAACACGCTGCTTGAGGATTCCGGCCTTTTCGGCGGCGATTTCCGCGAGTGAATGACCCAGAAAATTTTCGTGGTCGAAATCGACGCGCGTGATGATGGAAACCACGGGGTTCAACACGTTTGTGGCGTCCAGCCGCCCGCCAAGTCCCACTTCGAAAACGCCGAAGTCTATCCGTTCGCGCGCAAAAGATTCAAAAGCCATCGCCGTGACGCATTCGAAGTAAGTAGGGTGTGCGCGAAGCTTGCCGGCTGCCAGAAGCTCCTCGATCACAGCTTGCAAGCGCGTAAACGTTTCCGCGAAGGCGCGGTCGCCGATCTCTTCGCCGTTCACGCGAATACGCTCGTTGATTTTTTCGAGGTGCGGCGAAGTATTGAGTCCGGTCCTAAAACCGGCTTGCCGAAGAATCGATTCCAGAAAAGCCGCGGTTGACCCTTTGCCATTGGTTCCGGCGATATGCGCGGAGGGATAAGCGCGGTCCGGCCGGCCAAGACGCTCCACAAGAATCGAAATGTTTTCGAGGTCGAACTTAGCGGCGGCAGCCTGCGTCGGGGCCGCAAGTTCCCGCCCCAACGAAAGCAGATAGCGCACCGCGGATTCGTAATTCATTTCAGGTCAAAAGCAGATCGAAGGAGTTTGCGATGAACGCTTTCAAGTCTTTTCGATGAACCACAGCGTCCAGAAAGCCGTGTTCCAAAAGGAATTCGGAGCGCTGGAAGCCGTCGGGCAACTTTTGCCGGATGGTTTGTTCGATGACCCGTGGTCCTGCAAACCCGATGAGCGCGCCAGGCTCGGCGATATTGATGTCTCCCAGCATGGCGAAGCTGGCCGTAACGCCGCCCGTTGTGGGATCCGTCAGCACGGAAATGTAAGGCACCTTGGCGTCATCGAGCCTTGCCAGGGCCGCGGAGACTTTGGCGAGTTGCATGAGGCTGATGGTGCCTTCCATCATGCGCGCGCCGCCGGAGCAGGAGATGATCACGATCGGCTGTCGCGTTTCCATGGCGAGTTCGATCCCGCGCGTGACTTTTTCCCCCACGACCGCACCCATCGAGCCGCCGATAAATCCGAACTCCATTGCGCAGCACACAATGGGGCGGCCATTGAGCTTGCCTTCCGCCGTGATCACCGCGTCATTCATTCCCAGTTTCTTACGAGCATCCTTGAGGCGCGCCGCGTAGGGTTTGGTGTCCACGAATTTGAGCGGGTCGGTGGACGTCATACCCGCGTCGTGTTCCGTCCAGCGGGAGTCCAGCAGCATTTCCAGCCGGTGCTTCGCGCTCATCTTGAAATGGAATTGGCACTTCGGGCAGACGTACAAGTTGGCTTCCAGGTCCTTGCGGAAAACGATGGTTCTGCAGGACTCGCACTTGACCCACAGCCCCTCCGTGCGCACTCGGCGCTCCTCGGGAGGCGTGGCCCCGTCTATCGATTTTTTATCCCGCTTGAACCAGGCCATGTATGAAAATTGTCAGTCGGTTGCCAGGAATTGAAAAACGAGCCCCGGTCTTAAATCGTGCGATTCTGGTCTTATCGAACTTCTAAGGTCTGTCCCCTAACTTCTAGTAGTCAATTCCCCGCTGTGCCAGTATACCCTTGGTGTAAGGGTGTTTCACCTCGCGCATCTCCGTGACGAGGTCGGCCAGCTCGACCAACTGTGGATGAGCGTTTCGGCCCGTGCAGATCACGTGGACGCGCTCAGGACGTTTTCTCAGAGCCTCCACCACCTCGCCCACGTCCAGCATCTTGTAGCTGATCGTGTAGTTGATTTCGTCGAGCACGACGAGATCGTACTTCCCTCCGTAAATCGCATCGCGCCCGGCTTCCCAGCATTCTCGCGCCAGTTTGATGTCTTCCGGATCGGTTTCGGCGCCTCCGATTTTTACGAAGCCGCGCCCCATCGGACGAATCTCGAATTTATCGTCGCCTAGCATTTTGGCGGCGTCCAGTTCCCCGTAGTGCCAGGAACCCTTGATGAACTGGACCATCAGTACACGAAGGCCCTGCCCCACGGCGCGAAACGCGGTGCCCAGGGCGCAAGTCGTCTTGCCCTTGCCCGGCCCGGTGTAAACGATCAGCAGTCCTTTTTCTTCCGGCATCGATTCCTTCCCTTCTAAAGAGAACGGCTCAGAGAGAAGGGTCTAGAGTTTGGAGGGTGCGAAAAGAAAGGTCAAGGCGACCGCCGCTTAGACGAGTTGAAGACGTTTTCCCAGCTCTGCGGCGATGCAGCCGATATGCTGCTGCGTGGCGGCGGGAAGCGTCGTCTTGGGCTTGGCATGTGGGTCGCGGAGGACGATCCACAAGCCCGGGCGGTAAACCTCGTCCCCGGGGCAGATGGCACCCGTAAGTTGAGTCAGTTCGAGAGGGAGCTGCGCGGTGTGAGTAAAATCCAGGCCCTCGACTTGAATGGCACTGGCATGCAGCCCAGGATGTGAAAGGAGTTCCATCAGCACTCCGCGAGCGTCATCGACGAGATCGCGAAAGCCCTGCGAAACGAGAATGGCGTCAACATCGCGTGGCGTAGGCTGCTCGAGTTGCAGCAAATCGTAATCCGGGAGCGGTTTTTCGAGAGAAATCTCGATCGCTGCGGAAGGCTGGTCTTCGTCGGGAATGACGCGGATGGACATGGCCCTAAAGTTTTACACCAGAGCGGCTATTTCGGATAGGGGCTGCCGGAGAGGATGGCGAAAGCGCGGTAGAGCTGCTCGGCGAGCATGGCGCGGGCGAGTTCGTGGGAATAGGTCATATCGCTTAGCGAAAGTTTTTGTGGAACGCGCTCGCGCAGCGCGGCGGGAAAACCGTCCGCGTCGCCGCAGATGATGATGAGCTCCCGCGCGCCCCGATCGCGCAGCTCGCCAAGCCATTTTGCGAAAGTTTCCGAAGTATAGTTTTTCCCGCCAGCATCCAGCAGAACGGCCGTGGCGGCGCGATCCGCGTCCAGTTTCTTGAGTGCGGCTTCACCGTCGCGAACTTCGGCCACCTCGATGGGCGAATGCCGGCCGATGCGTTTCACGTAATCGTCAATCATCGCGCGCAATTCCACGCGGCGGGTTTTGCCGAGCATGAGCAGGCGAATTCTCACTTCAATCCGTATTTTTTGCGTTTTTCGAGCAGCGTCTTACGGCTGATTCCGAGCGCATCGGCGGCCCGGCTGATGCGGTAGTGAGTGGCCTCGAGCGTTGCGGCGATAACTTCGCGCTCGACTTCTTCGAGTGACCGCAGACCTGCCGTGGAGCCGGCGGCTCCGGAAGCCGCCGCGCGAATGTTGTCGGGAAAATCGGTGGGTTCGAGCGTGTCGCCGTGAGATAACACTACCGCGCGTTCCAGCGCATTGCGCAGCTCGCGGACGTTGCCGGGCCACGTGTAGCTTCCGAGCATCCGGCGCGAAGCTTCGCTGAGGTGCGAGCCGGGATGGCCGTGGATCGAACGCAGCCTCGCAAGCAAGTGATCGGCAAGTGGAAGAATGTCCGCGCGGCGCTCGCGAAGCGGAGGCACGGTGAGAGCGAGAACGTTCAAACGAAAATAAAGGTCTTCGCGAAAATGGCCGCTGGCAACGGCTGCATTCAGATCGAGGTTGGTCAGGGCTACAATGCGCGCCTCCATGCGATGCGTCTCCGTTCCGCCGAGGCGCTCGAAGGTGCGATCCTGCAAAACGCGAAGAAGTTTGCTCTGCGCGCCTGGAGTCAGTGCGGCAACTTCATCGAGGACGATGGTGCCGGTCCCACCGAGCTCGAGACGGCCTAACTTTCGTTCCACGGCGCCGGTAAACGCTCCAAGCTCGTGGCCGAAGAGTTCGCTTTCGACCAGCAGCGGGGGAAGGCTTGCACAATCAATCTTCAGGAAAGGAGCGTCGCGCCGGGGTCCAATTTCATGGATCAGGCGGGCAAAATGATCTTTGCCTGAGCCGCTCTCCCCGGAAATAAGAAGTGTCGTGGCGGCCGGGGCGACCTTTTGCGCGAGTTCGAGAAGACGCAGAGAGGCGGGATCTTCCGAGACCCACGGCAATCGCTCCGTGCTCATTTGGTGTAAGCTTCGCCGGCGGCGTGCTGCTCGCCAAGAAGTTGGCTCCGCTCGGCTACGCTCGGTTCCTCGGGGATCTCAAGTTTTGGCGAGGAACGCCAGAGACGCTCGAGGTCGTAGTAACGTCTGGCTTGCTCGCTGAAGACGTGCACGATGAACCCGCCAAAATCGAGCAGAGCCCACTCCGCCGAGCCATATCCCTCGCGGTGTCTGGGCGCGCGGTGAAGATGCTTTTCGAGCTGCTCTTCCACTTCGGAGCAGATGGCCTGCACCTGCGGCGTGCTGAAGCCCGTGCAAATCACGAAATAATCCGTGAAGGCACCCACGCCGCTCAGGTCGAGCACGACAATCCCGGAAGCTTTTTTATTTTGCGCCGCTTCTACAGCCAGTCGGACGCCTTGTGGCAATGAGTCCACTTTCACCGGTATAGGCCCTGTTTGAGAATGTATTCCTCGACGCGCACGGACACAAGTCCGTGAATGGACTGTCCGCGGTTCGCACGCCGGCGGATGTCGGTCGCGGAGACTTCGCTGGAAACGGAATCCAGGAGGTAAACGGTGGTCGTCTGCAAATGCGCCACGACCTGCGACGGCGGCGTTTCCGCTTCTTTCTTGAGATCGCGGCGGGCAATCAAATCCGGCGGAATCACGAGGCGAAGAGCTTCGGCGCGGATTCCCGGGCGGTTGGCAACGATGAAATCGCAGAGACCCAAAAGCGTTTCGTATTCTTTCCAGACGGGAATGTCCAGGAAGGCATCGGCGCCGATGATGAAGTAGATGCGGTCGCCGTGGCCGTTGTAGGTGTGGCGGAAATAGCGCACGGTGTCCACGGAGTAGTGGAGCTGCGTGCCGCTGAAATCTTCGCCGGCCTCCGCGAGAGAAGGAACAAAATGCGGATGCTCGGCGCAGGCGAGAGAAGCCATGGCGAACCGGTGCGGGAAGGGAGCCAAGTGCTGCTTGAGCTTGTGCGGCGGACGGCTAGCGGGAATGATATGAATCTCGTCAAAATTGAAGCGGCGGTCGGCGGCGCGGGCCACGGCGAGATGGCCGTTATGAATCGGATCGAAGGAGCCGCCGAAGAGCGCAACGCGGCGAGGGTGAAGTTTAGCGGCGGTGCGATGCGCCTGCGCTGTGGTCAATGCGCCTCCCGAGAGGAACCTGCAAATGATTTTCTCACGAATTCTTGATTGGCGCCGGAAGGGAATGGTGCGGCGGCGCGTTCTCGTCAAACGCTATGGAATCGGCCGGCAAATCTGAAGAGAGTTCGCGAGCCGGCCTCGGAATTTTGTCGAGGGCGTCGGCGATGGAGCGGACGAGTTCGCGCACGCCTTCGCCCGCGGCCGCTGATATCGCGTGGAACTCCAGATTGCGTTCGCGACAGAATTCGCGGAGAGCTTCGAGACGAGTGCGGTCGGTGGTGGCATCGAGCTTGGTCGCTACAACGATCATGGGCTTTTCGACGAGCGCTTCGCTGAAGGCATGTAATTCGCCATTGATGATCTCGAATGAATGAACGGGATCCGCGTCGTTGGCGTCGCTCGTATCGATGAGATGCACGAGCAAACGGGTGCGCTCGACGTGGCGGAGAAAACGGATGCCGAGTCCCGCTCCCTCGTGAGCGCCTTCGATGAGACCAGGCAAATCGGCTACGACAAAAGTGCGGCCAAGTTCGCGGCCTTCTTTTCCCGTGCCGCCATCGGCGTTGACGACGCCGAGATTGGGCTCGAGCGTGGTGAAGGGATAGTTCGCGATTTTGGGCCGGGCGGCGGAAATCACCGAGATCAGCGTGGATTTGCCGGCGTTCGGAAATCCGACGAGGCCGACGTCGGCGAGCAATTTCAGCTCGAGACGAAGATGGCGCTCTTCGCCGGGGAATCCGTCCTCATGTTCGCGCGGCGCCTGATGCCAGGGCTTGGCGAAATTCTGGTTACCGCGGCCGCCGCGCCCGCCTTGCGCGATGAGCACGCGCTGTCCAGGCACGGCCAGATCGGCGATGGTTTCGCCGGTTTGTTCGTCGTAAGCGAGCGTGCCGACGGGGACCTTCAAGATCATGTCTGAGCCGGAGTGGCCGGTACAGTTGGAGCCTTCGCCGTGGCGGCCACGGTCGGCTTTGAATTCGCGATTGTAGCGGTAACGGAGAAGCGTGTTGTCGTTGAGATTCGCTTCGAGATAGATGCTTCCGCCGTGGCCGCCATCGCCTCCGGAAGGGCCGCCGCGCGGGACATATTTTTCGCGGCGAAACGCAATGCAGCCGTTGCCGCCGTTTCCGGCCTTGACGAAAATTTTGGCTTCATCAACAAACACGAAAGGAACGCTCCATTCGCAGCGGCCGCTAGGCGGCTGCCTCTAAAAACGATAGCATAAGCCCACCGTTGCTACCGAACTTGGCGGAGGCCCGGAGTTGATGGAGCCTGGGTACAAGTGACTGGTGACGTTTGACTGGTGACGTGTGACTCGTGAAACCCGTGCGAAAAGAAAGCTGCGGCGTTTCCCGCGTCCATTGATCCTGGGATCCCGGGCAGACCGGACCGAGCATCGAAAACCATGTTTTCCATAACCAAATGGCTAAGGCGTTTGGTGCTGCTCATGTTGATTGCCGCCGTGGCGCTGAGCGCAGCTCTCTATGTTTTTTACTTCCGGCGAATTCCGTTGCCGGCCGCCGCGCCGCACACGCTGGTCGCGCCTGTCATCAAGCCTTTGCCAGGGCTCTCCGCCTGCTGGATTGAGACGGGGAAAACGTTCAGCAGCTTTTCCTTCGGTTCGACGGCGGGCAGCATTCTTGTCCGTCATCCCGCCGGCGACCTGCTGATCGATACGGGCAATTCAAGCCATTTCGATCAAGAGATTCGCGGCTATCCATTTGGAACCTGGCTCAAGCTCAAGTTTCTCGCCGGGCAGTTGAAGCCAGCGATTCCTCTGCCGGAATTACTGCGCCGGGTGAAAGAAGATCCCCAGAAACTGCGCTGGGTCATTCTCTCTCATGTGCACCTGGACCATTCCGGAGGGCTGATGGACCTGCCCCCTGTGCCTGTCCTTCTCTCGCAGCAAGAGTTGCAATTCGCGAATGACCCAAGCGTGCAAGCAAAAGGTTACGTCATGGCCGCGCATGCGAAAAAATTCCCAGCGCCCGGTGAGCCTACTTTACGTTTTATCTCTCAGCCCTACGAAATTTACAGCGAGAGCGCCGACCTCTATCGTGATGGATCGGTGGTCGCCGTGCCGTTGCGCGGACATACACCCGGCGGCGTTGGTGTCTTCGTCAACCTGTCTCCCGACCTCCGGATGTTTTACGTGGGAGACGCCGTCGATGACGAGCGGGGATTTGAAGAGCGGGCCGGAAAATCGCTCATCCTGCGCGACAGTGACAACGACCCGGCTCTTGCCAATCAAGTTGTCGAGCAGCTCTACAATCTCCACAAACAACTTCCCGGGTTAGCGATTCTTCCCGCGCATGGCCGCAGCGCCTACAAGAAATTCTTCCCGTCCGGCCCACAAAGCTGCATTTCCTCACCGTAAGACGGTACAAAAAATACCGTCCGGCGGAGACCGGACGGCAGAAATCTCTGGCCGAACGGAAATGAGTGGAGCAGAGGGGCCGATTAGTTGACTGTTGCAGAGGCCTCAGGGTGATTGGCTGGCTGAACGCTGATGAAGCGGCCGTGCCGGCCTTTGTCCTCAAACCTCACGTAGCCGGTGACGAGCGCGAAGAGGGTGTCATCCTTGCCCTGGCCGACGTTTTCGCCGGCTTGATGCTTCGTGCCGCGCTGCCGGACGAGAATGGTGCCCGCGTTGACGAGTTGTCCGCCGAAACGCTTGACCCCCAGCCTTTGACCGTGAGAATCGCGGCCGTTTGTTGAGGAGCCGCCGCCTTTCTTATGTGCCATGACGAAATATCCTTTTTTCGACGAAAGCTAATTTTTTTGAGAAACGAAAAATCGGGTTGTACGAGACTACAGCTTGATTTCGCTGACCTCGACGGCCGTGAAATTCTGACGGTGGCCGCGAGAAATCTTGTATTGATTGCCCTTCTTGAATTTGAGCACCGTGATTTTCTTGGCGCGGCCCTGCGCGACAATCTTGCCGCTTACGCTGGCTTTGGAAGCCTCACCGCCCAGAACGACTTTCTTTTCGTCGGTGTGGACCGCGAGAACTTTGCCAAAGGTCACTTTTTCGCCGACTTCGCCCGAAACCCGCTCAATACGAATGGTGTCGCCCGGTGCGACGCGATACTGCTTACCCCCGGTTTGAATAACGGCGTACATCTGCCCTCCAAGCTGTAAAGACAAACGTTAATTATACGGGTTCCATGGCGGAACGGTCAACGAAGTTGATAGCGATCCAAAGTGAATTCGCTTGGCCAACGGTCGAGCATGCTTCTATTTCCAGCTAAGTCGGGTGGACGGGTCGTTGCGCGTCGCTGCCGGCGGGCATGGCGTTTAGACTCGGACGGGCTCTTATCAACAGCACCCCACAGCCCGACTTGCCTCCGTCTCTGCAGCTTCTCGACAATAATACGCGTGCTGGCCATTTACGCAGGCCCTGGGTCCCATAAACCAATTCCTAAACGTCGCTACACCCAATCAGTGTGATTTACAGCGTTGATCGTTGTGATTCCGGAGGAACACGAGCGGGCACCCTCCCCTTTTTTTGTAAGTGTTGCATCTAAATGGTTTAGACATCCCATAAGTCTTTTGGAATCAACACTTAGCGGGAGGTCTCGCAAGTGTTGATTTTGCGGGAGTTAGAGGGTGGCCGACGGGGCGCTAAGCACGATCGGATTTCCGCCTATTGGAGCTACTGCGGAGCTTGTAAGCATCCTATAAACAAAGCCAAAGCGGCTTTGAGCCGCCCGATCCGCAAGATTACCTAATGCTAATAGTATCACAATTTATTGACAAAGTCCAGGAGGAATAGACAGGCTGAATAGATTTCCGGAGTACTAGGCCGGGCATAGAGCAGTAGCGATGGAAACGCAACTTTTCCACCGATTTGGAGTTAGACTACATAGGTGCTGCAAAGGACGTGTAGGGCATGCAGCACTTGGGTCCGAGGCGTTCGAGTTGGGCAGTTTGGGCCTAGCGAGGAAGAGACCATGCGTTACTTGAAATATTTTATGTTGGTTGGGTTACTAGGTTTTGTGGCGGCAGCGCCTTCTGAAGCACAGGTTAGTGTAGGGGTTGGGATCGGCTATGGCCCAGGCTACTACACGTATGACTACGCGCCTCCTGTCTGCGTATACGGTTACTATTCCTATTACCCCTATGCTTGCGCGCCTTATGGCTACTACGGGCCAGACTGGTTCGAAGACGGGGTGTTTATCGGTGCCGGCCCGTGGTTCCAGGGGTTTCGCGGCGGATTCTTCGATCGAGGTGATTTCTTCAGAGGGCGGAGATTCCGAGGCGGTTTTGGCGGGCGTGGCGGCTGGGACCGCCGCGGTGCTTGGGGCGGCCGAGGCGGATTCAACGGCGGCCGAGGCGGATTCAACGGCGGGCGAGGCGGATTCAATGGCGGGCGAGGCGGATTCAATGGCGGGCGTGGCGGATTTAACGGCGGCCGAGGCGGCTTCAGCGGCGGCCGAGGCGGCTTCAGCGGCGGCCGTGGAGGATTTGGTGGAGGCGGTGGCTTTCATGGAGGCGGTGGATTCCATGGTGGTGGAGGCGGCGGATTCCACGGCGGTGGTGGAGGCGGATTTCATGGTGGTGGTGGCCACGGAGGCGGCGGATTCCACGGCGGTGGAGGTCATGGCGGCGGCCACAGATAATTAGCCTTCAAGATCACACGAGGAATGAACGGCTGGCGGCAAATGCTACCAGCCGTTTTTTGTTCTTGGACGAGGCGTGACCCTAAATTGGCGAGTGGAGTGCCGATAGATATCCGAGGCTAAGGACATGTTTTGCCGGCAGTATGGCTTGAGTCGATAGATTCTGTGTCGTACTGTACTGCCCGTGAATCCCGCCGCGAAATCCTCGATCATTGCCGCTAGCGTAGGGACCTGCGCCAGGGGGCCAAGTTAGGTGCCAACGGTTGAGTTGCTGCAGTCGCCGCATGCGCCCGATGTCCGTCCAGTAGTAATCCACTACCGTGAGTTCGGTAACGGCCGTCCTTTGGTCTTTCTCCATGGAGGATGGGGCTATGGAGTCTATCCATTCGATCGGCAGATTGAAGCATTACAGAATGAATTCCGGATCCTGATCCCGGATCGATCTGGTTATGGGCATTCGACGCGAGTCGCGGGAGAGATGCCACTCGATTTTCACGGCCGAGCGGCCCTGGAAACGATCCAGTTTTTGGATGCACTTGGTATCGAAAGGGCCGTCCTGTGGGGCCACAGCGATGGAGCGGTCATCGGCGCGATGGCGGGTCTGGCGGCGCCGCGCCGCTGCGAGTGTCTAATCCTGGAAGCCTTTCATTATTTGCGGAGAAAACCGGGTTCGCGGGCGTTTTTCGAGCGATTTGCCGCGCGCCCCGAGGAACTCGGGGAAGAAATGCGCAAGCTGCTGGCGGCGGATCACGGAGAAACGCACTGGCCCGCGGTATTGCGACGCAACTGTGGTGTATGGTTTCGGATTGCCGACAAAGTGAAGAGGCCGGAAGAGGATTTGTACGACGGCCGCCTCAGCGAATTGAGAGTGCCGAGTCTATTCCTGCACGGAAGGCTTGATCCGCGGACCGAGCCGGGCGAAATGGAGCGTGTTCGTCAAGAGCTGCCAAGCGCCGAAATGAAGTTCGTGGAGAACGGCAAGCATAGCCCGCACAGCGAAGAAGCTGCGTACGCAGAGAGCAACCAGATTGCGAGGGAATTCCTGCAAGCCATTCGCTAAGAGCCGCAGTTTTTCCCGAACACATTAAAAATCAAAACGGTAGCCGAGAATCATCTTGGCGATGAGGTGGTCCGTCGAGCCGGTAAGGCCTACGCCGAGACCAAAATTGACTTCCCAGTTGGGCGATAAATTCAGGTCGATGGCGGGGAAAATCTGGTGTTGTTGCTGGCTGATGGGAGAAAAGTCCGTCGCGGGCCCTACGGAGCCGTAGTATTCGATGCCGCCGGTGATTTTTTTCGTAAAGTCATAGCTGAATTTGACGTTTGGAGAAAATACGAATCCCTGATTTACGGATTCGCCGTGCAAGGATTTATCAAACGTGGGGTTGAATGAAAGATACCAGCGGCCGATTTGCTTATCGATGATGGGACGCATTTCCCAGGTCCAGGTGTCGGCGGAGAATTGGCGGCGCTGGTAGCCGATTTCATTGGAAAGGCTGAGACCCACGGGCCAATTCCATTTCTTGGGGATGCGGAAACGCGGGCGAATGTGGTCGCCGACCCACTGAATACCCTGGCCACTGCGAGCTGAAGTAAAGATATAAAATCCGGTTTCAAACCAGTCGGTGAAGCCGTGGGTGATCTCGATGGTTTCGTGCAGGGCGTGATTGGTGGGGTAGAGTCCGCCGATCATGGTCTTGCTGCCATCGATCGTGAAATTGCTGTGAAGTTCCACCATGGTGTGGTGTGGCTCGACTTGATCGTAGCCATAGACCTGAATTTCGTAATTGTCTTGCGCGCGGGCCGGCGCCGAGAGCAGCGAAAGCACGCCACAGAGCAGAACCAAGCCCCAAATGTGAGGTCGAATCGTGACTGGCAAGTCTTTGGCAATTGTCATGGGTATAGAGAGTAGCCCGATTGCTTGCACGCTTCAAAGCCAAGTGTGTTGGAGCGAAGTATTGCTCAGCCCTTCTCGCTTTACCAGATTGCTCTCTCATGATTGATATGCTAGAAACATTCTCTATACGAAGATGATTGAGAGTGGTCGCAGCAACATGGAATGAATGCAGAAAAGTCATGACCTCTTCCTCCATGAAACTTACCGCGGTCCGAGAGGCTGCGTTTCTGCCCAAAGGTGCACTTGTTGCTTACAGCTTGGTTCCTAAAGGAGGAGTCTCCATGAGCATGAAGAGAGTGAGCAGGACGATTGTGACGGGTTTGTGCGCTGTACTTGCAATCTTGTTTCTGGCGTCAGCGGGCGCCCGGGGCCAAGGCAATCAGGCTACGCTTGAAGGCGTGGTTCTCGATCCGTCCGGTGCTGCGCTGGCGAATGCCAAGTTGACAGTAACGAACTCGGCGACGGGCATCCAGTTCGTCGCTTCAAGCGATTCCAGCGGGCTCTTCGCATTTCCCGTCCTGCCGGTCGGCACCTATGAGGTCGAGGCAGAACACGAAGGATTTTCCAAAGTTAAGCAGAGCGGCGTGGTGCTGACCGTTGGAGCGAGAATAAATTTGACGCTCTCGTTGGCGATCGCCGGGCAAACACAGTCTGTAACGGTCACGGGCGAGACTCCGATCCTGGAAACAACGCGAAGCCAGGTAAGTTCGACCGTGAACGATCGCGCCATAGAAAACCTGCCCACCAACGGCCGCAATTTCATAAACTTCGCATTGCTCACGCCAGGCGTCACGCTCGATGTGCGGGGTGGCGACATCAGCTTTGCCGGACAGCGCGGCACGCTTAATTCCCTCATCGTCGACGGCTCGGACAATAACAACACGTTCTTCGGGCAATCGCTGGGCCGGACCGGCTCGGGCCGAGCGCCGTATCAGTTCAGCGAAGACGCGGTCCAGGAGTTCCAGGTGAACTCCAACGCGTATTCCGCCGAACTCGGACACGCGGGCGGCGCAGTGATCAATGTGGTTACTAAATCCGGCACCAATGATTTTCATGGCGCGGCTTTTGAGTTTTTCCGGGACAGGGGTCTGAATGCCAACGACCCGATCAACATCAGCAGGCGATTACCCAGATCTCCCTATCATTTCAACCAGTTCGGCGGCGATTTGGGAGGCCCGGTCGTGAGGGACAAACTCTTTTTCTTTTTCGATTACGACGGCCAGCGCAACACTCTCCCCAATACGGTTTTCCTGGGAGTGGCTCCGCCGGCAAGTCCCACTGCCAACGAACAAGCCGCGCTTACTTACCTCCAGGCTCGGGATTCTTCCTGGATAAGGACGCAAAACCAGAACGTCTATCTCGGCAAAGTGGACTGGAAGGCCAGCGCAAGCCAGCTTGTCGGGATCAGGTACAACGCACAGAGATTTGTCGGAGCGGGATTCGAGAATGGCGGGCCGCAGAATTCTTCTGAACACACCGGAGCCTCGGATGTTGCCACCGACACATTGACCGGCTCCTTGACCTCGACGATTTCGCCGAGGCTACTGAACGTCGCGCGCGGCGGCTATACGCGAGATAACGAGCCGGGGCTGGCAAATAGCAACAATCCGGAGGCCACTATTTTTGCGGGCGGCGTCACTGACCTCGTCGTTGGCCGGAATTTTTTCAGCCCGCGTTTTACAAATATTCACCGCGGGGAAGGCTCCGATACGCTCACCTGGATGCACGGCCGCCACACAGTTGCGACCGGATTCAATGTCCTGGTCGATAGGATCGCCAACTTTTTCCCGGGCAATTTCTCCGGCGCCTACGTGTTCAACAGCCTGGCAGGATTCGGATGCAATTTAAATGGCGGCGGTGCAGCGTGCTTTTCTGGGGCAGGGAATCCGGATGCTCGAGACACTTTTACTCAGGCCTTCGCAGGAGCAGGAACTTCCGGCCCCACGACAAATCCCAATTTGAAGGAATATTCCGCATTCGTTCAAGATGAATGGCGCATGCGGAATAACCTCACGCTTAATCTTGGCCTGCGATACGACCTGGATCTGATCGCCCAACCAACCGTCATGAATCCCAGTGCCAGCCTCGCCGCTGCCGGGATTTTTACCAACAGAATCCACAACGATCATGCCAACTTTGGTCCACGCATTGGAGTCGCCTGGACGCCGATTACCAAGCTCATTGTGCGGACGGGCTACGGCATTTTCTATGGGCGCACTCCGGCGATCACCGTGGGCACCGCTTTCTCGAACAATGCTTTGAATGTGCAGACGCTTACCTTCAGGCCAACCGACTCGGTTTTTGATTTTCCGACGTACCCCAATACTCAGTGCGGAGCGCCTACGGCGAGTCCGTCCTGCGCACCTCCAGCCGGCGGATCCGCCAGCACTCCAACGATTTTTGTTTTCCAACCGAATTATCGCGAACCGGATGTCCAGCAGGCGAACCTGGGTCTGGAATATCAGATTCAAAAGAGCATGTCCGTCCAGGTGAATTACCTGTGGGTGAAAGGAACGCATTTGACTCGCACGTTGGATATCAACCATCAGGGCCCCGAAACGCCAACGGTAATTGGGCTGGTGGGTACGACGCAGACATTCACGGTCGATCGGATTACACAGCCCGCGCCAATCGCAGGCTTTTCACGCATCGAGGAGTTTCAGAGCAGCGCGAACTCTCATTACAACGGTTTGATCGTTGAGGTCAACAAGCGGTTCTCCCAAAATTATCAATTCATGGCTTCTTACACTTTTGGGAAGGTTATCGATGATGGGCCGGACGCAACTTCCGTCGTCCCGTTCTCATTTGATGACGCCAAAATGGTCCAGGATCCGCTCAACCCCGCGGGGGATCGCGGCCCGGGAGTAAACGATCAACGCCACCGCCTTGTCCTGAGCGGAATTTGGGATCTCGACAGCTATGCGCACGGGCTTTCCAAAGGTGTGCGGTATGTTGCGGGAGGCTGGGCACTGAGCGCGATTCTTACGGCGGAATCGGGGCAACCGTATTCGGCCATGGTCAATTTCGACCTGAACAACGACAGCAACAGCAGAACCGACCGCGTGCCTGGAGTCGGACGGGATACGTTCTACCTTCCGAAGTTTGTTTCGCTCGACCCCAGGATCACGAAGTCGATTCCAATTACGGAACGCGTGAAGGGCCAGCTCATTCTCGAGGGCTACAACATTTTCAATCACACGAACTTCACGTCCGTGAGCAACGCGCAGTACTCTGCATCCACCAATACCACGACATGCGCCGGCACACCTGATCCGAACCTCTGCCTGGTGCAGCCGCGCACGCCGTTTCAGACGCCGCTGAGTACGCAGCTCAACTTCAGCCCCGGATCGAGGATCCTCCAACTCTCGGCCAAAATTACGTTTTGATGGCAAAGTCTGGCGCCCGCCGGCATCGAGGATGAAATTGCCGGGGAACTCCACCATCGAGTGGAGGGCTGGATATGAGTGTGCTCGGAGACCTTGAATTCGGGAGAGGCCTGCGCGCCGGCAGACAAGATGGCGGCGAAGAGCAGACCGCAAGATAGCAGGACAACCCAAATAGATAATCTAGAGGCCGGCGTGAGTTCCTTTGGCAGATTCCAAGAATGCGCCGAATGCGTTTGATTTGATGCCGGAGAGCGGATCCGGAGCGTGCAAATTTTCCTCAGATATCCGCAGCGCAACAGATTGCTAACGAACCGTTCATATGCTAGAAACGTGGGCAATCAGATTATGGTTCCATGGGGTGTTACCGGCAACGAGTTGGATCTGAGGAAGAGAGCCTCTTAAGACAGCAGTGTAGCCCCTCGAGAGGGCTGCTGCTTCCGTCAGTTGGTGCCCTCGTTGCTCAAAAACTGAATTCCGTAAGGAGGCTCCTCTTATGAAGCGGAGAAACGCGGGGATATTTGTTGCGGGACTGGTATGCGGGCTGATGATGCTCTTTATGAGCTTACCGGCGGCTAACGCACAATCGACGACCGACGGCGCAATTGGCGGCACGGTGACGGATCAGTCCGGGGCGGTGGTGCCGAACGCGAGCGTCAGCGTAACGAATCTGGGTACTGCCGGTACGTCAGGCGGCACGACGGACGCGAGCGGCCGTTACCAGATCATCCATCTACAGCCTGGATTGTACTCGGTCGAGATATCGGCCAAGGGATTTGCGGCGTTCCGGGCGAACAGCGTTACCGTCGAAGTCGGCAGGACAACGCCAATCGACGGGCGACTCAACGTGGCGACGGCAAGCGAGACCGTGGTAGCCACGGCGGAAACTCCCGTGATGACAACCGATCGGGCGGACTTTTCGACTAACATCAATCAGACCACAATCGAGAATCTGCCGATCAACGGGCGAAGGTGGTCGTTCTTCGCGCTCGGTACACCCGGGGCAGTGCCCGACGGCGGATTTGGGCTCGTTAGCTTTCGCGGAATTTCCGGGTTGCTGAACAATAACACCGTGGATGGTGCGGACAACAATCAAGCATTCTTCAGCGAGGAGCGGGGGCGGACGCGAATCAGTTATTCTACGAGCGAGGCGAGCATTCAGGAATTCCAGGTCAATACATCTAATTATTCAGCTGAGTACGGGCGTGCCGCGGGTGGCGTCGTCAACGCGGTGACCAAGAGCGGAACGAATCAGATACACGGAGACGCCTTCTGGTACGACAGAAGCAGCGATTGGGGCGCAATAAATCCATTTCAATTGCACCGCGTCAACGGTGTGCTTGTGCCTTTCCTTCCGGAAAACAAGCGCCATCAGTTTGGAGGAGGAATTGGTGGGCCACTTGTGAAGGGCAAGCTCTTCTGGTTCTTCAGTGCCGACCAGCAACTCCAGCCATTCCCGGCCGTGGCCAACTCGGGAACCCCTGGGGCTATTTTTGCGCCGCTAAGCGCGGCGGAAACCACCACGCTCACATCGCGCGGGGTTTTGCCGGGGAATGCTACTGCGGTGGCGGCTGCGCTGGCCTTACAGACGAGTCTGACCGGCACAGTCGGCCGCAGGGGAGATCAGTTAATCTTGCTTCCCAAGATCGACTGGAACATCACACCCAAGCATCACGCTTCGTTTACGTATAACAGACTGCGATGGAATTCACCGGAAGGGATCCAGACGGCAGCAGTAGTCAACCGGGGAATCGAGAGCTTCGGCAATGATTACGTCAAGGAAGATTGGGGCATTGCCCGCCTGATCTCCACTGTCAGTTCGAGCATGACCAACGAACTCCGATACCAATATGGCCGGGACTTTGAGTTTGAAAACGGGCAAAGCCCGATCAACGGCGAACCAGTGTCATCGCTGGGGTTCTCACCGCAGATTACGATCAACGGCGTCGGCGGTTGGGTTTTCGGCATGCCAAACTTTCTTAACAGGCCCGCCTTTCCGGAAGAGAGACGGAACCAGATCGCGGATACGTTCGCGTGGAGCCTTGGAACGCACTTAATCAAGTTTGGGTTTGATATCAATCATGTTCACGATACCGAGGTAAATCTCTTTAGCGGTTTTGGTGCATACACATACAGCACGCGCGTGGATTGGATCAGCGATTTCGTTGCCAACTCCACATCGCACGCTCCTTTTTGCGTAGCCGGTGGGGCCGCGGTGCCGTGTTACACGAGCTTTACTCAGGGGCTAGGGACGCCCGGATTCAGTTTCGACACGAACGATCTGGCGTTCTTTGCCCAGGATGACTGGCGAATCCTGCCTCGCCTAACACTAAGCCTTGGGCTGCGTTGGGATACGGAGCTGTTGCCGTCTCCCCAGATTGCCAATTCGGCCTTTCCGCTCACAAATTCTTTCCCGAGCGACCGGAAGGACTTCGGTCCCCGGCTGGGCGCCGCCTGGGATATCTTCGGAAACGGGAAGACGATTCTGCGCGGCGGTTATGGAATCTTTTACGGACGGATCATCAACTCGACGATTTTCAATGCCATCGCCAATACGGGTCTACCAGCTGGGCAAAACACCACGAACATCCTGCCATCCACGACTTCGCCCCTGTATCCCAACGTACTTGCTCCCGGCGCGGCGCCTCCAGGGCTTAACATCATTCAATTCGCTGCGAATTCCGCACTTCCGAAGGTTCACGAATTCGATCTAGAGGTGGAGCGTGAAATTGCCAAAAATACGGCTGTTTCCGTTTCCTATGTGGGCAGCCTTGGCCGACGCTTGCCGCGTTTCGTGGACACGAACCTGGCGGCGCCGACGCTGACTACTACTTACACGGTCGTAGGCGGACCTCTTAGTGGACAACAGTTCACCGTTCCCTATTTTGGAGTGCCCAACACTTTGACCGGCACGCGGCGCCCGAACAACACGGTTCAGGCCGTCACCGATATCTCATACTCGGTGAACTCCAATTACAATGCGCTTGTGGTTGCTTTGAATCGCCGCTTCTACCAGGGCTTTCAGGTTCAATCCTCATTCACCTGGTCACGCGCGAATGATTTCGGCCAGGCGTCGCAGACGTTCACAGCCACGAATAACGTGTTGAATCCCTTCAATCTCGGCGACGAATATAGCCGGTCGAATTTCGACATTCGCGACCGCTTCGCGGTGGCGGCGATATGGAGCCCTAACTATTACCACGGTGAGAGCAAGTGGCTGGGGTACGTAGCCAACGGCTTCACAATCTCACCGCTCGTCTCTGCCTCCTCCGGTGCTCCGTTCACCCCGACCCTTTCCGGCAGCGCACCCTCACAAACCGTTGGTGGTGTGACCTACGTTGCTCCCCAAGGGGCCAGTGGATCGCTTGCCGATGGTGGCTCAACGCGGGTGCCTTTCTTTGGAGCGAACTCGTTCCAGATGCCGCGGACAGTCAACGTAGACCTGAGAATCTCCAAAGAATTTAAAGTCTGGGAATCGTGGAAATTGACGCTAAGCGGCGATGCATTCAATCTCTTCAATCACGTAAACGTCACGGGAGTCAACGCGCAGATGTTCTCGATCTCGGGAACCAATCTGAATTACCAGAGCACGTTCGGTACCGCAATTGCTTCCAGCAACATACTGACGGCACAGAGGCAAATCCAGGTTGGGATTCGACTGGATTTCTGACCTAAGCTTCTCAATGATTCACAAAGTGACCGGGTGTCTCGATCAACCGAGGCGCCCGGGTTTTTATTTTCGTGGGTTTCAAGCAGAGAATTCTGCGCTCCTTTGCTCTTTAGGCGTGGGGATGGGACTTGTCGTAGATGTCCATCAACTGGCGGATGGAGGCGTGCGTGTATTTTTGCGTAGTGGAGAGGGACTGGTGGCCGAGGAGTTCCTGGATGGCGCGCAGATCGGCGCCATCGGCGAGCAGGTGCGTGGCAAACGCGTGGCGCAGGGAGTGCGGGTGCAGATCCCAATTTACGTTTACGAGGCGGACGTATTTCTTGACGATGCGGCCCACGGAACGCTGGGTGAGGCGGCGGCCCGCGTAATTGAGGAAAACGGCCTCGGTATGGAAATCCTCCGCATGACTCCTGCGGCTATTTGACGCCTGCAGTAACAATTGCTCGCGGAGCGGCCAATATTTGTGGAGCGCTTCCTGGGCTTTCATGCCGTACGGAACGATGCGTTCCTTATCGCCCTTGCCGCGGACGCGAAGCACGCGCTCTTTTTGTTCAATATCGGCCAAGTTGAGGCCGGTTAATTCGCTGACGCGGAGTCCGGCGGCGTAAAGAAGTTCCAGCAAGGCGCGGTCGCGCCGCAGCAGCAGGCCCTCGTCTTCCAGCCTGACCAGGCGAACGGATGAGAATTTTGCCGATGGCCGCTGCCCTTTCTTCGGGCGTCCGCCGCCGATGAACGACGGCCCCATCTCCGCGAGTTGATTCAGAAAGCCGTTCATCTCTTCTGCCGAAAGCACTGAGGGGATACGCTTGGGAAGTTTGGGAGTCGGAACGAGCCGCGCGGGATTCTCCTTCAGGCGGCCTTCGCGGACGCAATACTTGAAAAAGGAGCGAAGGGCAGCGAGTTTTCGTGCGATGGAGGACTTCTGCAGACCTCTATCATGCAAATACCCGACGAACTCGCGGATGGTGGTGTGCGTGATCGCGCTGAGAGCGGGAGGCTCCAAACCGGGCGGAGAAAGAAAGGCCACGAATTGCGCAAGGTCTTTGCCGTAGTTGGAAATCGTGTGGGGCGAGGAATTTTTCACCGCGCGCAGGTATTCGAAGTACTTGCCGATGGCCGTTTTCATGATATGGGGCAAACTCCGCCGAGCATCACTGATTGATTATAGGACACCAGCGAGAGCCAAGTCTGTCCAATCGGCACATGTGATATCCGTCCGGAGACCCCAGCCCATGCGTCTGTTTATCGTTGAACGGCGGACAGTGATTCTCTCCCCTGCAACCCGCGAAAATCCCGCCCGCGAGCCAACGACTCGACAAAGGCTAAGCAGAAGTGAAAGCGGGAGCGACCGTCGTGCCGACAGACGTCAGCCCATTTTGGGAAGATGAGTGAAAAGCTTGTGAGAGCCGAGTTACGGCTTTGCGCCGACGGGGGCGGCTACTTCTTCGGTCGGTGCTTGCACAGGGACTTCGGGCGCGAGCTTTTCCCAGTCGCAACCTTCCTTCAGGCAGGCATGAACGGTGCCAATTTTTGTTTTCTTCTCCACGATAAAACGCGCGCCGCATTTCGGGCACGGTTCCGCGATGGGCATGTAGGGCGTCGTAAAATCGCAATCGGGATAGCGCGAGCAGCCATAGAAAATTCGCGGCCGCCCGCGGCCGCCTTTACCGGCGCTGCCGCGGCGGACGAATTCTCCATCACTACACTTCGGACATTTAATACCCAAAGTGATCGGCCGCGTATATTTGCACTTCGGATAGCCGGAGCAGCCGATGAATTCGCCGAAGCGGCCATGCTTCTTGACGAGTCCGTTGCCGCAGAGAGCGCACTTTTCGTCGAGCGGCTCGTCCGGTTGCCGCGCGATGCGCGTGCCCTCGACGAGACGCCGCGTGGTCTTGCAATCCGGATAGCCCTTGCACGCGAGAAAAACTCCGAAGCGGCCGCGCTTGATGGCCATCTCCTTGCCGCAATTGTCGCAATATTCGATTTTTGGCTCGCCGGAATCGGCGGGGAGCTCGGGCGAAAGATCCTGGATGAAATCGCAATCGGGATAGCGGGAACAGCCCAGAAAGAATCCGTGCCGGCTGATACGTTCGAGCAGCTCTCCCTGGCCGCACTTTTCGCACTTTTTGCCAGTGGGGATGCCTGCCTTGTAGGAAAGCATTTCATCGTCGGCGCGATCCAGATCGACTATGAATTTCTCCCAAAATTCCTTCACGGATTCGCGCCAGTGCAGCTTGCCTTCTTCAATTTCATCGAGCTCTTCCTCTAGGCGGGCGGTGAAGGTCACATCGAATATGTCTTCAAAACTTTTTACGAGCAGAACACTGACTCGCTCGCCCAACATCGTGGGCGAAAAGCGGCCTTGATCTTTGGTCACGTATTCGCGCTCGACGATGGTGGAGATGATCGAGGCGTAGGTGGATGGCCGGCCAATCCCTTTTTCCTCCAGCTCTTTGACCAGCGTGGCATCGTTATAACGGGGCGGCGGCTCCGTGAAATGCTGGTCGGGCCGGATTTGATCCAAACGCACAAGCTGGCCCTCGGAAACTTGCGGGAGTGAGTTGCCCTCGCCTTCGTCGTCCTTTTCGTCATCCTCGCGATCGGCGTTCGAGGCGGGGAGCTGATAGACGCGCAGGTAGCCGTCGAATTTCTGGACGGAACCCGTGGCGCGGAATGTGTAGTCGGCCGCGCTGATGTCGATGGTGGTTTGATCGAAAATGGCGGGCAGCATTTGCGAAGCAACGAAGCGCTGCCAGATGAGTTGATAGAGCTTGAAAAGATCATCGTCCAGGTATTTGCGGACGTCCTCTGGCGCGCGCATCGCGTCCGTAGGGCGCACGGCTTCGTGGGCCTCCTGCGCGTCCTTCTTGGATTTGTAATAGTTGGGCTTTTCCGGGAGATAGTTGGAGCCAAAGCGTTCCGGAATGAGCTCGCGAACCTGGGCAAGCGCGTCGTTCGATACGTGAACGGAATCGGTACGCATGTAGGTGATGAGCGCAACGGAGCCTTCGTCGCCGAGCTCGACGCCTTCGTAGAGTTTCTGCGCCAGGGACATGGTGCGCTTGGCGGTGTAGCGCAGCCGGTTGTAGGCTGCCTGTTGCAGTTTTGAGGTTGTAAAAGGTGGCGGCGGATTTCGCTTTTTTTCCTTCTGGGTGACGCTGGAAACCTGCCACTTGGCCCTGGTTACCGCTGCGACGACCTTGTCCGCCGCTTCCTGACTTTTTACGTCGATATCTTCGCCATTATATTTGAACAGCTTGGCTTCGAAGAGCGGCGGCTGGCCCGCATCGAGCATGGCATGAATCGTCCAGTATTCCTGCGGGACGAATGCGCGGATTTCCTGTTCGCGCTCCACGATCAGGCGAAGCGCCACAGTCTGGACGCGCCCCGCGGACAGGCCGCGGCGAACTTTGTTCCAGAGAAGCGGGGAAACCTTGTAACCCACGATGCGGTCGAGGACGCGGCGCGCCTGCTGGGCGTCGACGAGGTTTGTATCGACCTTGCGCGGGTGTTCGAATGCGGCGCGAATCGCCTTCGGCGTAATCTCGTTGAAAGTGACGCGGAAAATCTTTTTTGGATCCGTGGGCGGAATTTCTTTCTTGGGCTCTTCCTTCACCGGCTCTTCCGCGGCTCCGGCCTTCGCATCCTTCTTCTTGAAGCGCGGAGCGCTCGGCTCCTGCTCGGGATATTTGGAGGGCTTGGCCAGGACCATGGCGAGGTGCGCGGAAATCGCTTCGCCTTCGCGGTCGGGGTCGCCCGCCAGATAGACGGCGTCGGCGGCGTTCGCCGCTTTGCGGAGGTCTCGGATAATCTTGCCCTTGCCCTCGATGATCTGTAGGGTCGGCTCAAAAATCTTTTCGTCATCCAGGGATATCGGCGGGCGCACCGGCCGCTCTTTCGCTTTCTTGCTTCCTTTTTTCGCTCGCTTTTTCTTCTTTACCGCTCCGCCTTCTTCGCCGGGCAGACGAATGCCGATCGTCTTCTTGGGCAAATCCATCACATGGCCAATGGAGGCCTTGACGATGTAATTCCGCCCCAGGTACTTATTGATTGTCTTCGCCTTTGCGGGCGACTCTACGATCACAAGCGAACGTGCCATCTTGCCTTTGTAACCCCGTACTGTTCTGCTGGAAGGGCGGAGAGAGCGGCGTGTGTCCTTCTCGCTAACTTACAGTAGATGCTGCTCCGGGTCTCCGGGATACTCGCGGCCTTTAGATGCAGCACCAGGAACAGCCGATTCGCGCAATATCTTGCGCTAAAACAACACTTTGCTGAATTGCTTGCCTGGGGTCTGCCTCACAATGCCTTTCATCTCCATATCAAAAAGCGTAGCGAGAACTTCGGAGGAGTTCAAGCCAGATCGCTCCACGATGTCATCAATGTGCACGGATTCTTCCGCGCTGAGCAGCTCATAAATCTTTTTTTCGGAGGGATTCAGGGAGGCTGCGAGCAGAAGATTCCTTTGCTCGGCCTCCGGCCTTTCGGCCTTCACCAATGCCGCGCGCACGGGCGTGGGCAACTCTTCGATCACGTCTTCCGCGTTGGTGACCAGCTTGGCCCCCTGCTTGATCAGCTGGTTCGGAGCAAAGCTCACCGGTTGCGTCACGTTTCCCGGCACTCCGAACACTTCCCGGCCAAACTCCATAGCTAACCGGGCGGTGATCAGCGAGCCGCTATACTGCGCGCCCTCGATGACGATGACGCCGAGCGGCATTCCCGCGACAATCCGGTTGCGAATGGGAAAGTTCTCCGGGGCGGGATGCGTTCGAAGAGGAAACTCGCTGATGATGGCTCCTCGCTCGAGCACCTTTTCGTAAAGCTTCTTATTTTCCTTTGGATAGCACACGTCGATGCCTGTGCCGAGGACGCCGATGGCCCGGCCACTGGAGGTCATGGCGCCCTGGTGGCCTATCGCATCAATGCCTCGGGCCATTCCGCTCACAATGACCAGCCCTCGCGCCGCGAGGTCGCGCCCGAGCTGTTGAGCCATCTGCGTGCCATAGAGAGTCGGCTTGCGGGTGCCAACAATGCTGAGGCTCGGGAGATTGAGGACTTGCGGATCGCCGCGAACGTAAAGCAAGACCGGCGGATCATAGATTTGGAGAAGTGTCTGAGGATATTCAGGCTCAGTCCAATTGATGAGGCGGCAGCGGTCGATGTTGCGGGTGGCGGTCAACTCTTTTTCGGCGCGCTTGAAAGCTTCTTTCTTGACGACGGATTGAGCGACTGGAGCAGGCAAGCTGCAAGCTTCAAGCTCAGCAAGCGGAGCGCGGAAAACAGCGTCGGGAGAGCCGAACCGCTTAAGCAATCGCGCGGACAAACGGGAAGCGAGGCCGGGAGTGAGAGCCAGCGCGAGCCAGGAGAGGGAAGAATCTAGCTCCATCGCGGGAAGAGCGTACGCGCGGGATAATCGTACTGTCAAGTAATGTGTAGTGAAAAGAATGCGCTGGCTGCCATCGCGGTGGACTGGCTATGGCGGTTTCGCCACGCAAAAGAATATGCCGCGGAAGCGCGCCGGATCACGCGTCTGGCTGGGAGGGATCTTCGCTGAGAATTGCACCGAGCGCTGCCACAAAGAGATTGGCGTCCGCCTCCGAGAAAATCAGCGGGGGGCGGAGCTTGAGGACGTTGTGATGGGGACCGTCGGTGCCGGTGAGAATGCCGCAGTCGCGCAGCCGGTTTACGACGTAGGAGGCTTGCGCGGGAGCAGGTTCGCGGGTCTCGCGATTGCGGACGAGGTCGAGACCAAGGAAAAGGCCGGAGCCGCGGACGTCCCCGAGGAGCGAATGCATTTCTTGCAGTGCTTTGAGGCGCGAGAGCAAGTGGTTGCCGACGCGCAGTGCATTTTCTTGAAGATGCTCGCTTTCGAGCACATCTAGAACAGCGAGGCCCGCGGCGCACGCCACCGGATTGCCTCCAAAGGTGCTGAAGAATTCCATCCCATTGTCGAAGCTCGCAGCGATTTCAGGAGTGGTGACGACCGCGGCGAGCGGAAACCCATTTCCGATCGGTTTGCCCAGCACAACGATGTCCGGGACGACGCCTTGCGTTTCGAATCCCCAAAAATGCGTTCCGAGGCGGCCGAACCCCACCTGCACTTCGTCCGCGATGCAGACGCCGCCCGCCGCCCGGATGTGTTTGTATGTTTCAGCGAGATATCCGGGAGGAAAAACAATCTGGCCGGCAACGCTTGGCAGCGTTTCGGCGATATACGCCGCGATGGGCCGGCCTTCTGCGCGCGTTGTCCGCAGGATTTCTGCGACGTGCTGCGCGTACTTTTTTCCCGCGCCTTCATCGCCGCGGCGATACGGTCCGCGATAATCGTCCGGGATAGGGGCGACATGGACCCAGGGTTTGCGGCCGCGACCACCCGGCCCGTTGAACTTGTAGGGACTGATGTCGATCAGCGATGTGGTGTGGCCGTGATAGGCGTGTTCGAGGACAACCACGTCTTCCCTGCCGGTGTGCGCCCGAGCGAGTCGCAGCGACAGTTCGTTGGCTTCGCTGCCGGAGTTGACGAAATAGCAGACGCGCAGCGGTTCCGGCAGATGGGCAGTAAGACGTTCCGCGTAGCGGATGACGTTGTCATGAAGATAGCGAGTGTTGGTGTTGAGCAGCGCGATCTGCTCCTGGACGGCGCGCACGACCCGCGGATGGCTGTGGCCGACCAGCGGCACATTGTTGTAAACATCGAGATACGCGCGTCCGGTATCGTCGTAAAGGAATTGCTTCCAGCCGCGAAGAATTTTCAGCGGGCGTTGATAGGAGACGCTCAGATTCTTCCCCAGCAACTTGCCACGAGAATCGAGAGTTCCTTTTGCGTCCGGCGCCTTTTGTGGAAAGCGCCCGGCTGGGATGCCAAGGAGCAAATTCGGATCGGGCGAGAGGGAAGTCCACACGCCGCGCTGGGACGCGTGGGCCACGCCGGGAAAATCTACGCCGAGATCGAGCAAATCCAGGATGATCTGGAAGTGCAGGTGAGGCGCCCAGCCGCCGTTTTCTACCGAATGGCCGATGCGGGCGAACTTCTCGCCGCAGGCAATGCGCTGGCCAACCTGGAGTTCGTCAAAGGCATTCCTCGCGAGATGTCCGTAGAGCGTGAAAAATTCCTGGCCGTCATTAGCCGTATGGCGAAGTATCACGAGTGGACCGTAATCCAGCGGCGCGGTGTTGATTGCGACCGCGTGAACGACGCCCTCAAGAGGCGCATGAATTTGCGTGCCAGGCGTGGCGAATAGATCAATCCCCAAGTGGATGGTCCGGCGTTCCTCGATGGGACTTTCACTGGATCCAAAGAGTGGCGACGTGTACAGCAGCCGCGCTTCGTCGTAGCGGCCGATTCCAACGGAGGCGTTTGCCTCTTTCATCCTGCGCGAAATTGCCTCGTGGAGGTTGCTCGCGTCCGCCGCACCGGGATCGGCGCCCAGAAAAGTGCTGCCCACGCTCAAATCGAAAACCACGCAGGGCGAGGATCGAAGATCAGCGTCGAGGATCGGAGCTGCCGTTTGCGACTGGGATGCAAGCCAGCGATGTATCTTTACGCTTTGCGGAACGGGCACAAGGCCACAGGATTCGCGAAGTGCGTAATGCGCGAAGCGCGGGCGGACGTTCGCCCATTTTTCTAGAGCATTCCAGGCCGGTGCCTCGGTGACGGTAACGTAAGGGTCGTCGGTCACGAGAGTTTTGCGATGCGCGGAATTTGTCACACTGACCGCTAGGCGCATGCCGATCAGCGGATAGAGAAGTGCGATTTCATTTTCCGCCAGCGGCAGAGCGCCGTGATATCCGGCGACAACTTGTCCGGCAGCCTGCAAGGGGTCGTCTTTGCCGAGGATGGCATAGGCAGCGGCGACGGCGAGCTCGGATACTGTGATGCCGTGGTGCATGTCGCCGAAATCGATCACACCAACGACCTTTCGCGGCTCTGGCAAGGGAGGGCTGACGAGCACGTTGTAATCATTCGCGTCTCCGTAGATGACGCTGCGGCGGAGCGACGGCAAAGCGGGGACTACTTGTGATTCATACAGACTCAGGAATTTCTCAACGAGGGTGCGAAGGGATGGAGCGGTGATGTGAGCGAGATAGCTGCGAATCCAGGCGGCGCGAGCTAGGTCCCACTTCAATTCGCGATGCGCGGCGGGATGAGCAAAATCGGCGAGTGCCTCATCCATTTCTCCAAGAAATTTGCCGAGACTCCGGAGGAGCGCCGGGCTGTGAGGGCGAACCTCTGCCAGAACCCTTCCAGGGAGGTAGGTGAGCAGCCAAACGAAGCGGTCCGCATCATCAGCAATCTTTGCCTGAACAAACGACTCGCCGTTACGCGCTGGGCAGACGCGCGGGAGGGGCAACTGCGGAGCACGGAGAGCTAAATGCTCCAACGCCGCGCACTGAAGCTCTATGAAGGAACGGTCTCGTGCGCCATGCATCACCTTCAGAACAAATTTGCGGCCGTCGCCCGACTCGATAAGAAAATTATCGTCGTATTCGCCGTGTAGCCGACTTGCGCGAGCTTCCAAACCATAGATTTTGCAAGCCAGCGTCGCCGCTTCCGTCTCCGTGATGGGCCGGGCCACGCGCGCTTCAGGCATCATGCAGGGAATCTTATCCGCAAGAACGGGAGCGCGTCCAATCATGCGGGAGATGCCAGATGGATGCGCGTCTGCATTGCGGCAGAGAAAGCCCGCTCTCTGAAGAGATCGCCTACAACTCGTCGGCCGATCTAAAACGCTTCCAAGGTTTTCCGCACGCGAGTGTGCGTGGCTGTGCTACCGAACTGTGAGCGTCGTAACGCGTTACATTTCTTCTTGCGGCGATTGCACGGATACTGGCCCGTTCACGGTGGAAAGCCGAATCATCGCGGGCGAGCCGCCGAACTCAATTCGCCGATTGTTGTCATCCCACGTCTTGCGGGCGTTTTCGCAAATGCTGGCCCGGCAGCTCATGGGGGAATAGTTGCGCGATTCCACGACGAAGCTGGACTGATAATCGGAAGGGACGATAAGCGTCAGCGGACCATTCTTCGCGTCAGCTGAGAGACCGGTGCCGCTCCAGCTCTTGCCCTTTAAGTTGACCGAGATGGGGCCATTCTCCGTGTGAACTCGAACGCTGCCGCTGCTGCCGGCAATACTGATGGGGCCGTTCGTGGCTCGTACATCCGCGTCGCCGGAAAAATCGCGCAGGGTAATTGGCCCGTTCACGGCGTGCGCAGTCAGTTTGCCGTCGACGCCGTAGAGAGAGAGCGGTCCATTGGAAGTTTCCAGGTCAATCGCCGCCGCCTTTGGCGCTCGGATGAGCAAGTATACCGTCCACTCGCTCTGGCCCTCGGGTCCTGACGTGCTGACTTCGCCATTCTGGACGGTCAACGTGATCTGGGAGAGAATCCGTTCGGCGTTCCCGTCGTAATTTGCGGCGGCCTTGCAGGCCGTTACGGAGTACACGTCCTTGTCCCAGCCTTGCACCTGGACTCCGCCATTCTTGTGAGGATGAACGCGCAGAGTGGGTGCTTCGGCTTTTGTCACGGTGCGCTCTTCCGATTTTATGACGGCATCCTCGTCATCGAAGCGAATATGGAGGTCGGAGCACTGGCTAGCAGGGTGGCGATCCCCATCGGATACGCTCATGGAATGATGGCGGTTCCAATCGAACGGGCCGGGCGGTTCGGCGGGGATCGCCGGAAAAGCAGGGGTGGCCGGTGTTGCGGGAGGCGCGGGAGCGATTACGGCGAAATCTACCGGCGCTAAAGGTGGAACGGGCGGCACAAAAGATGGAGGCACGGGTGGAGTCGGAGGCACCGGTGCATCTTGAGCGCCAACCAGAGCAGCCAGTGTAAAGATTCCGCCAAGCGTCGTTGCTAACAGCAGAAATACCCGAAAACGCAGTTTCATGGACAAACCCTCCCTGGCTACATAGACGAACGAATCCATCAGTGGTCTGTTTCACTCGGGCCGATTTTTGAGTCAGAAGCGATGATTCTGGATTGTGCTCGATGACGGACCGGCGTAAGGTTACGTGCGTAGAATCAAGCGGTTGGAGGTACCCATGGAGAGAGCTAGCTCTGCCAGACCACACGCCCGGCCTGGAAATGCCAATTCTCGCGAACAGGTGAAGATTCCGAACCTGAAGTCATCGCTTCCAGTGTTATTTGCCATAGGTCTCCTTGGATGTGTTCTTCGTGGCTCGGCCCAGACGCCACCGCAACTGCCTGATGGAGCCGCCAAGGAAACCGTCCAGAAGGCTTGCGGCACGTGCCACGCATTGACCACTGTGACGAATGCTGGGCACAACCGGCAGGAATGGACGTCGGTGGTAAACATGATGGTGAACCAGGGTGCGCCAGTGCCGAAGGATCAGATTGCCGGCGTGACGGACTACCTGACGAAATACTTTCCGCCGAAACCGGCACCGGAGGCGGTGGTCATTCCCGGAAGCGTGGAAGTATCCATCAAAGAATGGCAGGTGCCGACGCCGGGTTCGCGCCCTCACGATCCGGCTTTCGCGCCGGATGGCTCCGTCTGGTACACCGGGCAAATGGCTAACGTACTTGGGCGCTTCGATCCGAAAACGAATCAGTTCAAGGAATACCCACTGAAGACGCCGGATTCCGGTCCGCATGGCCTTGTGCCGGACAAGGACGGGAACATCTGGTTCACCGCAAACTTCAAGGCTTATATCGGCAAACTCGACCCGAAGACGGGAAACGTGACTGAATATCCCATGCCGGACCCGAAAGCACGCGATCCCCACACACTGCTCTTTGCGCCGAATGGGAATATCTATTTCACGGTGCAAGGCGGAAATATGGTGGGAAGACTCAATCCGAAGACGGCTGAAGTGAAAGTAGTCAGTTCCCCGACACCGAAATCGAATCCTTACGGCATGGTGGTGAGTTCGAAAGGCGTGCCGTTCTTTGTCGAGTTTGGAAGCAACAAGGTAGCCAGCCTCGACCCGGACACGCTGGGCATTCATGAATACGTCTTGCCGCACGTGGATTCGCGGCCGCGGCGCGTGGCCATCACGCCCGATGACGTGATCTGGTATACCGACTACTCGCGAGGCTACCTGGGCCGGCTCGATCCGAAGACAGGGCAGGTCAGCGAGTGGGCTTCGCCCGGAGGGCCGCGCTCGAGGCCTTATGGCATAACGGCCGTGGGCGACATCCTCTGGTACAGCGAATCAAACACCAGGCCGAATACGGTTGTGCGCTTCGACCCGCAGACGGAGAAATTCCAAACGTGGATCATTCCTTCCGGCGGAGGCGTAGTGCGGAACATGGTGCACACGCCCGAGGGCAATCTGTGGCTCGCTTGCAGCGGGGTGAACGGGATAGCGTTTGTCGAAGTGAAGGATGCAGCGAAGATCTCTTCGCAGAATTAAGCTACAAGCAGTTGCAAGCGTCCGCTTATTTGAGCCTTCACTCTTGCCAATCGCAATCCAGCGTTCCCATGCTCCCGATGGGAGGACCGTCGGGAGGCTCGGCCGGAGGCGTCAGGTCGATGCGCTTGGGATCTTTCTCAAACTGCTCGATCCGCTGGGAAGCGAAGTAGGCATGAGCTGCATCGAAAACAATCGACTTCCCTTCCGCCTTTGCCGCGAGCCAATTTCTTAATTCGTGCAGTTTCAAGGAAGCCGCGGCACGAACTTGATCGGTGGCATGGTCGTTCGCTGAAAGCGACATCAAGTCGAAAAGAACAACGTCGTCTACAGTGTTGGCAATCTCCTCATCGTAGCCTTTCCCGTGTGGCGCCTTCCACGTAGCGTTGATAATCGCATCAAGCACTTCTTCGAGGCCGGGATTTTCGGAATTGCGTGCGTGGAATTCAACGAGGCGCGCGGCACGCTCGGGATTGAACAGAAATTGTAGCGTGTGCTGCGCGGCGGATTCCGCGGGGGCGAGCGCATCGAACGCCGGGCTGGTGTGAATCTTGAAGTGTTCGCGGCCGCGAGGATATTCGGGAGGCCTCGGCGGAATGATCTTCAGAAGCGGTTCCGGCAGGGCCAGGACATCGGGCTTTAGAGTCGCGAGGACCGCCGCGAGCGCTCTTCGCTGTTCGGAGGGCGCAACGATCTGCGTGGGGACCTGGCCATCGCCGCGCAGTGCGAAGGTGTAGTCCATACCGCCGATGAACTTGCTGGCCGCCTCCACCTGATAGCGATGGAACATGTAGATGGGCACGAGAGCGTCTTCGATAGTGGCAAGCGGCGCGCCTTCACGGATATTGTTTTCGCCAAGTCGAAGCAGAGCCGCGGCGCGCACCCGCATGATGCGATTCAGTTCATCCACGGCGTTCGAACCGGTATCCCAAAGATGCGCGAGACTGCTGGAAGAGCCAGCAGGGCGAGCGTCCTGGTCCGTCAGGTAGCGCAGCCCGCGGCCGAACGCATCGTGGAGAATTTTGTCGAGCGCCGCGTGCTCATCGGTGCCGGGCGCAAAATCGCTGTATCCCCAGGTAATGGACACCTTGTCCCAGGCGCCGATCCGGGTCGCATACGCTTCCGACAGATCGGGTTTGCCGTCTTCGCCCAAGTTCACCAGCGGCGGCGGGTAGTCCATCACGGACGACCGGTTGACGGTGCTCGAAGAATAGTTGTGCATCAGGCCCAGTGTGTGGCCGACCTCGTGGGCGGCAAGCTGGCGCAGCCGTGCCAGCGACATCTCCATCATTTTTGGCGAACCCGGTTGGCCTTTTTCGTAGGGAGCGAGCAAGCCTTCCGCAATCAGAAAGTCCTGGCGAACACGCAGAGATCCGAGTGTGACATGCCCTTTGATGATTTCGCCGGTTCGCGGATCGATGACGGCCGCCCCGTAAGACCACCCGCGCGTGGCACGATGTACCCATTGAATGACGTTGTAGCGCAAATCCATCGGGTCCGCCCCTTCGGGCATGAGTTCCACGTGAAACGCATTCTTGTATCCGGCCGCCTCGAAGGCCTGGTTCCACCAGCGCGCGCCTTCCAGCAGCGCAGAGCGAATCGGCTCCGGCGCGCCGCGGTCGAGATAGTAAACGATGGGTTTTACGGGTTCACTAAGGGCGGCGGCAGGATCTTTTTTCTCGAGGCGATGCCGCGCAATGAAACGCTTCACGATCGGCTCGCTCACCGGCGTCGCGTAATCCATGTACGCAATCCCGAAGAAGCTGCTGCGGGGATCGTAGACACGAGGCTTGTAGCCGGGAGGCGGAAGCTGCACGAAGGAATGATGCTCGCGGACGGTGATCGATTCAGGCGAAGGTGTGACTTCGCGGACCCACGGGCCGGGATCCTCGCCGGCAAAGGTGAGCGTGGCCTCGACTTCGGTATTTAGCGGGAAATTCTTCGGGGGAAGATCGAGGATGCAGCGGGAGGAATCGAGATGAAAGTTGCCCTGCTTGGCGCGGCGGAGCGTGGCGGGAATGTTGTGGGCATCCCGAAGGAAGAAGTCGGTGGCGTCCACTAGCACATGATCGGTTCCGTCCGCGGTCTTCTCCTCCGCGGCTGCTGTGAATCCCCAGAGCGCGGACTCCGCAAAAGAGTCGTGGACGGCGCGGCGCTCGTCGGCGTCGTTGCTGACGGCCCGGTATTCGAGATTTTCCTGGATGAGCAAAACCTTGGGCCCGCTGCGTTCGAAGCGCACGATGCGGGTAGCGCCGAGCTGGCCGCGGTCAAGGCCGATGTCGTTCGAACCGACGCCCGCGGGCAACCCGCTCTGGTAAAGGAACTCCGTGCCCCACTTGTCGATTTCGAGCCACAGCTTGCCCTGCTTCGCGTCCCAGTAGAGATTGAAATAGCCTGCGAACTCTTGCGCGCCGGCGGTCTTTTCACTAATGGTAGGCGTCTGAGAGGCTTGGGGGGAAGCGCCGACACTGTTCGAGCAAAAACACAGAAAACCAAGCACAAAGCAAGTACGAGAAATTTTCAGCATGTTCAGCGCCTCCGAAAGGAAGGAACGTTTTACATCAAAAGACCTCTAGGACGGGAGAAAATCCTGTCTGCTATACTGAGTCGAACTCGCGGGTATCTCCATCGTGCAAAAACTTCGCATTTCGATCGTGCAGTATTTGAACACCGCGCCGCTCGTTTGGGGATTTACGCACGGGCCGCTTGCCGGGAAGTATGATCTGTCGTTCACCGTGCCTTCGCAATGCGCCGAGGCTCTGCGCAGCGGGGCTGCGGACATCGCCATCATTCCTGCGATCGAATACCAACGCATCCCGGGGCTTGTGGTTCTTCCGGACTTGGCGATCGCTTCGCGGAATCAGGTACGCAGCCTCTTGATTGTTGCGAAGAAGCCCATCGAACAGGTGCGCAGCATCGCGCTGGACCGCAGCTCGCGCAGCACGCAAGCGCTGACGCGAATCCTGGCGGCCGAGCACTGGAAAATTGATCCTGAGTTTTCTGAAGAAGAGCCGGATTTGCAAAGGATGCTGGAGAAAACGGACGCTGCCCTGCTCATCGGCGATCCTGCGTTGCGCATTTCCATTGCCATCGAGAAAAAGAGCGTGATTGCACCGGAAGGACGCGCTATATGCCAAGCGGCGTCGCTCGGAATTATCGGGCCGGAGATTTTTCATGTGTATGATGTCGTCGGGGAATGGCGCAAGTTGACGGGCTTGCCCGCTGTTATGGCCTTTTGGGCTGCCCGGCCGGAAATTGTCACTCCGGAAGTGCTCGCGGATTTTCAGGCTTCCCGCAAGTTCGGCATGACGCAGATCGCGGCCATCGCTCTGGATGCCGCCCGCGAATTGGAACTCCCACAGCCCGCGCTTGAATCCTATCTTCGGCAGAACATTGACTTCTCCCTGGGGGAAGAAAATCGCCGCGGGCTCGAAAAGTATTTTCAGGAAGCGGCAAGACTTGGATTGATCCCAGAGAACAGAAAGATAACGTGGGCCGCCCCAGTGGCGGAAGCGGTCCCGCTCGCGGCGAAGTAGTGGCACGGAACGCCGTCAGCTTCGATTAGAGTTTGGAAGAGTCATCCGCTAGAATTGAAAAGCGGCAACGCAAAGGAATGAACGTGGGACTGACGAAACAAGAAGCGGTGGACATGCTTCAATCCGACGACCTCGTCGGGCTCGGCATGGCCGCGCACCAGACGCGATTGCAGAAAAACGATCCACGCGTCGTAACTTACCAGATCGACCGCAACATCAACTATACGAATTTCTGCACCGAGTATTGCTCCTTCTGTGCGTTCTACCGCCCTCTGGGCGCGAAAGACGGCTACATTCTTTCCTTTGAGACCATCTACCAGAAGATCGAAGAAATGCTCGAGCTTGGGGGAACGGGAATCTTACTGCAGGGAGGATTACACCCCGATCTGCAGATTGGCTACTACGAGAACTTGTTGCGCTCGCTGAAGACGCGCTTTCCGCAAGTGCATCTGCACTGTTTTTCCGCACCTGAAATTATTTGCATCGCGGAAGTCAGCGAATTGAGCGTCCGCGAAACCATTCAACGCCTGATGGACTCCGGTTTACAATCCATCCCCGGCGGCGGCGCGGAAATTCTGGACGATGAAATCCGCGGGAAAATCGCTCGGCTGAAATGCACCAGCGACGATTGGGAAGAAGTTCATCGCATTGCGCATTCGCTCGGCCTGCGAACCACCGCCACCATGATGTTCGGCTGCGGCGAGGAACTTCGCCACCGCGTGAACCACCTCGAACGCCTTCGCCGCATTCAGGAAGACACCGGCGGGTTCACGGCGTTTATTCCCTGGATGTTCGCGGCGGAAAATACGGCGCTCGGAAAGAAAGTGCAGGAAACGACCGCGGTCGATTACCTGAAAACGCTGGCCGTGAGCCGCCTCTTTCTCGATAACATCGACCACATTCAATCGAGCTGGCTGACTCCCGGCATAAAGGTCTGCCAGATCGGCTTGCAATTCGGCGCGGACGACGTCGGCAGCATTTTGATTGAGGAGAATGTCGTGTTTGCCGCAGGCGTGAAAAACCGCACCAACGAAAACGAGCTGCGCCGTATCATCTCCGATGCCGGATTCATTCCCGCCCAGCGCGACACACTTTATCGCTCGTACGCCCTGAAATAGTTCGATCCAATTTCAGCTTTTATTTTTGAGGAGAGGGACGCCGGCGAGGGCGGAGCACGATCTCCACCTCGGTGCCGTCGGGGAGATCGATATCTTCCAGAGGGTAAAGAATTCCGCTGCGGAATCGTGCCTGAATCCAGCGGGGACTCGGTTTGGCGTCAGGCGCGGCGGCCTTTGCGGGAGCCCCTGCTGCGCTTGAGACGCCGGAAGTTTCGTCGAGTGCTTCATTAGCGAGGGCATCCGCTTCACGGTTCTGCTCCCGGTAGACGTGATCGATGCGGAACGATTCGAAGCCCTGCGACATTTTCTTCGCTCGCTCAAACAGGGGCCGCAGGTCCTCGCTCTTCACCTTGTATTGGCCTTGCATCTGCTTGACCAGCAGCTCTGAATCGCTCTCGACACGCAATGCCCGGATTCCGTGTGACTCCGCATAATCGAGCGCGGCGATGAGCCCGTAGTATTCGGCTACGTTGTTCGTCATTCGACCGATGTATTTTTTCAGCTTGGCGACCAACTCGCCTTGTCCATCGCGAATGACTACTCCGTAGGATGCCGGCCCGGGATTTCCGCGCGCGGCGCCATCGATATTGGCTCGATGAGCGGACGCAGCGACTTTCGGCTCCGCAGGCGATTCTGCAAAGAGAGCGGCGCCGGCAGAACGAGGAGATTTTGGGCGGGGTGGCATCAGGAATGGTGGGAAGCGGAGGAAGCCGCGCGGTCCGTGCCGCTTGCGGGATCGGGCAAGGGAATCGGTTCCAGAGTGTACAAGATCAAACCGCATGACTCGCAGCGGTATATCTCTTCATTGGGATCGCGGCGCAGCTCTTGCAGGATGTGCGGCAGAACGCGCATGCCGCAGCCGCGGCATTGTCCATCGCGAGCTTCGGCGATTCCAGTGCCATGATGACGTTTGGCGAGGCGCCCATAAAGTTCGCGCAGTTCCTCGGGAATCGGAGCCAGGGCGCTCTCGCGTTCGGCAAGCAACGATTCGAGCTGTTTCTTCTTTTGCGCCTGCTGGGACTCAATCTCTTTTTTCTCTTTAGTGACCGCCGCCTCATCTTCCTTGAGATTCGCTTCTGCGTGACGCACGCGGCGCTCGGCCTCTTCGCCCGTCATCATCACTTCCAGCTGCGCGTCTTCGGCTTTGGCTACTTCCGCTTCGGCGTTGGCAATCTCATGCTGCAGGGCTTTGTATGCTTCGTTGGTTTTGACGGCGCCGCTCTGGTCGCGGTATTTCTTCGCGCGGTCCTTCCACTGCTGGACGTCCAATTCGAACTTCTTGCGTTCTTTCTGGGTGCCCGCCAGGGATTCCCGCGCCGCGGCCACTGCCGCGCGCGCAACATTTAGCTTGGTGTCTGCTTCGCGAACGCGCTTCGGAAATGCCTCCAGCTCGGCGCGAAGCCCGGCTATCAGGTGGTCAACACGCTGCAGCTCAATCAGGTGAGGAATGGCGGAATGCATGAGTCTGTAATACTAACACAGTGAGCGATATGCTTTCCCGGGCGCATCCCGCCTGCCCCAAGTTCGGCAGAACGCCCGCTTTTGGCATGCAAGATCTTGGGAGTAATTCGTTCTAAGGAGGAGTGGACATGCCGCATGTGCAAATTACCTGGGTCGAAGGACGAACCCCGGAAATGAAGCGCAAAATTGCTGAGCGCATCACCAGCCTTCTCATCGAAGAGGGCCGCGCAAAGCGCGAGAACATCCATGTGTCTTTTCACGACGTCCCCGCGACGAATTATGCCGAGGCCGGCGTTCTGGTCGCGGACCAGAAGCGTGCTCCATGACGCGTTCAACGCATGCAGCTGAGTTGAGGAGGACTTCCCGTGGCTGACGCCTTGCAAAGAAATCTCGACAGATGGATTGCGGCCGGCGTGTTGGACACCGGCACGGCCGTCCGCATTCGCTCCTTCGAGGATTCCCGCGGATCCGGCGAACGCCTGCGCTGGCCGGTCCTGCTGGCTCTGGCGTTGGGTGGCATGCTCCTCTGCGCCGGAATTTTGCTCTTCGTCGCAGCGCATTGGGAGCAGCTCACACCCGCTTCGCAATTCGCACTCGTCCTGCTGATGGTCGCCGCCTTTCCGGTTGCCGGCGCGCTCACCAGCGAGAAATTCCCGGCAATGTCCACCACTTTTCATGCCATCGGCACAATCTGCCTCGGCGCAGGCATTTATCTCGCCGCGCAGATTTTTAATCTCCAGGCAAACTGGACAAACGGCATATTGCTTTGGGCTCTCGGCGCGCTGATTGGCTGGCTGTTGCTTCGTCAGTGGCCCCACGCTGCCCTCTTGGCGGTCCTCATGCCCATCTGGCTCGCGGGCCAATGGATCAACTCCGTCAACCGGACTTGGGACGCGGAAAGCAGCGTCATGTGGGAAGGGCTCTTGTTGACTTCTCTGACCTATCTCAGCGCGCGGACGGCCCGGCGCGATTCCTTGGAGCGCCGTGCAGTATCCCTCATTGGCGGCATTGCATTGCTGCCTTGCGCCATCATCGCGGTTCTCACGCGCGGCGAGCATGCCTATGCGCCCGCTTCGACGAGTATCTCTTTGCTCCTTCCAGCCTGGCTTATCGCCATCGGCGTGCCTCTTGGCGTCGCGCTCTTCCTGCGCGGCCGTGATTCGTGGATGAACGCCCTTTCCGCCATCTGGGTCCTGAGCCTGAGCCTCGTCGCTCCTCACCGCTCCTTCCTCTGGAATGATTGGGACGTGATGGGCTTCTACATCTGGGCCGCTTTAGGGGCGGCGGGGCTCATTGCCTGGGGCATCGTGGACGTGCGGCGTGAACGCGTCAATCTCGGAGTCGCGGCATTTGCGATCACCGTCCTGTTTTTCTACTTCTCGAGCGTGATGGATAAACTGGGCCGCGCCGAAAGCCTTGTTGGCATAGGCGTTCTGTTGCTTTTTGGAGGCTGGGGCCTTGAGCGCCTCAGGCGGCTCCTCGTTGCACGCATGCAGGAGAAAGCATCATGACCACGCTTCAAAAGGGTCTGCTTTTCGCGGTCATACAAGTCGCGCTTGTTTCAAGCCTCGGGGCAAAGCTCTTGTGGGATCGCGCAACGCAGCCCCGTGGTTGGGCCATGACCAGGGGCTACGATCCGGATCTCTTCATCCGGGGTCGTTACGTAAACATCTCTCTGGTCGTCAAGGCAGATAAGATTTTCACAAACTTGTCTCAACCGCAGGGTGCTGCTCTCTCTCGCTCGTATGCTTCGGGCAACGTGGATCTCACCGTCGAGAATGGATTCGTGGTTGCCATCCCAGTTGATCACTACACGGGAATCACGGTGGCCGGACCAGAGTTGCGTGATGGTGAATGGCTCGCGACCGTCTCTCCACCCGTCGTCTATTTCTTGCCGGAGCACGCCGCCGATCCTCTGCGATCGCGGCCTGCGGGTACGCTTTTCGTGGAAGTGACGCTTCCCCGAAGCGGTCCCCCCCGTCCAATCCGCCTGGGTACAAAAGTCGGCGGCCAGATTATTCCGCTGGGCAATTAGTCTCTTCCTGCTCTACGAAGGAAAGTTGTCGCACGGGTTGAGTGCACGCGAATCCTGCAAGCAATTCGGCTCACATGAGTTTCTTGGATGATTAGTTGACTTCGCGGACTTGCAGGTTCTGGTCGATGGCCAGAGTTGGGTAACGTATAGGAGAACCCGCGGGCGCAGGTGCGTGCCGCGCTGTGACTGTGAAGTCGTCCCCGGAACACTCCACCGTATAGGAGTAGCCGTCCCGGTCCGGACGCGACATCGCCAGCGTATTCGAGGACGTCAGCTCCGCGAGCGAAGCGCAAGCGCCATTCATTGCAATGTATCCCCGCTCCGCCTGAGCGATCTGCAAGAGATCGGCGCGGACGCCGGTGAGGCTGATCGCTTGCGTCGGGGCGGTGCCCTCGTCGGTCACGGGCATTTTCTTCAGGTAGTACTGATACACGCCAAACAAAAGGGCGCACGCAACGAGAATGGCGGCCAAAGCGCGCATGACTTAATTCTCTTCCCGGCTTTGGTGGCCGGCAAGACCCTCGTATGCCTTCGTGCGGAAGAAGGCACGAGGCGGGCATGTCGCGCGGTGCCTAAACAGGAATGTAAGGACTGCGCAAGCCTCATCCGGTTTCCATTTGACACTCGAAACACACTCCAGTAACTACGTTAGATAACGCAGAAGCCGGCATTTCCAGGAGAGTTGCTCATGAAGACGAAGTCCCCGCAAGCATTTGCGCTTGCCGTGTTGCTTTCGCTGATGATCGCCATCCCGGCGGACCTTGGCGCCGTTCCTCAAGCCGCTGGACAACGCGCCGGCGAAGTCGCCCGCACAATTCCGGCCGTGAATATCGCCAGAGGCTCGAAGACTATCAGCGCATCCGCAAAAACGGTCGTCGATTGGCAGGATTTGGTCAATACCCAGGCCAACGGCAGGGCCCGCATCGCCCTGGATGACGGTTCCGTCTTGAACGTGGGATCCGACTCTTCACTGAAAGTGGTGAAACAAGATGCGGGGGCGCAGCAAACGGAACTCGAGCTGGCTTATGGAAAACTTCGCACCCAAGCCCAAAAGATCGCCAAACCCGACGGGAAGTTTGAAGTGCATACGGCTGCTGGTGTAGCCGGCGTCGTAGGCACGGACTTTTATATCGGCTACGAAAACAACGTGATGAATGTCATCGTGTACGAAGGCCTCGTACGCGTCTGCAACCTGGCGGGTGTCTGCGTCGTTGTGAAGGCTGGCCAAATGAGCAGCGTCCGGAACGGCGACAATTCTGCGCCGGCTCCACCCACCCAGGCCACACTCGATCTGCTTGTCGCCGCGGGCAATGACACGGAAGTTGGTCCGCGGCCCGGGAGCGGGCTGGAACAAGTAGGTCAGGGCGGCAAGGGATTGGGCTTTACACTTGGCATTATGGCCGTGATTCCCGTGGTCGTTTTTTCAGTAATCGCAACACGTCATACCAACGCTCCCCCCTCCACGATAAAGGGCGGCTGCAATCCCCAGACGAATCCTGCCCTTTGTGGCTAGGCTCGCTTTGGGCAGGAAAGAGTCCCTCATTATTGCGGAATCGCGTGCAACTCACCGCCTCCAGCTCTCGTCCTATGTAGTGTTACTGGAAACTTCATGGAGTCCGCTATTTTGTCCCCTTGACCGCGGTAGCGTACACTGTATGTTTCGCAGTGCCGTCTAATTGTATGTGAGGCAATCCTTGACCATCCGCATCCGTTTTCGAGTGAATTCCATCATCCGTGTTCTTTCTTTTATCACGCTGCCCGCTCTTGCCGGCGTGACCCTGGCTCAGCCGGGTCCTCCTGATGCGCAAGCTAAGAAGTCTCCGCTTCTTGCCGCGCTGAAGACGGAGCTTGACCGTTCCATGAAGACTTTCCAGGCTCAGGATCCTCCGGCTTATTTCATCGGCTACACCATCACGGATACACAGCGCGCTGACGTTTCCGGCTCAAACGGCGCCCTTCTCAACAGCAATGAAACGCGCAATCGCTGGCTGGAAGTTTCCGTGCGCACAGGCTCCTACGAAACGGATGACACTCATAAGATTGGCGAACGGCAGCAAACCAGCGCCGGACCGGGCATCTTGGTTCCTCTCGACGACGATCCCCAGGTGCTTCGGCGCGCCGTCTGGCTTGAGACCGATCAGCAATATCGGGCCGCGGCGGAGGCGCTCATCAAAATCAAGACGGGCAAGGAAGTTAAGGTCGATTCCGTCGAGAACCGCGCTCCCGATTTTTCTCATGAGCAGCCGCACACGTATATCGGCTCCCAGGTTTCTTTCACCCTCGACCGCAAACCCTGGGAACAAAAAGTCCGCGCCTACACTCGCACATTTCGTGAATCCGCCGCGATCATCAATTCTATTGTGACCTTCACGGCACAGGCACAAAACGTCCTGCAGGTCACCAGCGAAGGTACCGAGCTGCAATTCGGCCAGATCCGCTATCGCCTCGAGTTGTTCATCCAGGGCAAGGCGCCCGATGGCATGGACATCGATCGTTACTACAATTTTGACTGGGTCAATCCCTCCGACGCCCCCGATGACAAGGCCGTCGCTGCCGCGCAAGCCACCATGAGCAAGGAACTTCAAGGGCTCGTCGCCGCCCCGATCATCGAACCTTCCGTCGGGCCGGCTCTACTGACCGGCCGTGCCGCCGCCGTCTTTTTTCACGAAGTCTTCGGCCATCGCGCCGAAGGCCACCGCCAGAAAGACGCCGCGGAGGGCCAAACCTTCGCGAAAAAGGTGGGCGAACCGATTTTGCCAAGCTTCCTGAGTATTGTGGACGACACCACGCGTAAGAAGCTTGGTCGTCAGGACCTGCTCGGCTACTACCAATTCGACGACGAGGGCGTTCCGGCGCAGCCGGTCACACTCGTGGATCACGGAATTCTGAAGAACTTTGAAATGTCCCGCTCGCCTCTCGTGGGCTTCCCCCATTCGAATGGCCATGGACGCCGTCAACTCGGCGCGACTCCGGTTTCCCGCCAGGGGAACCTCATCGTGGAAAGCAGCAAGACTTTGACGAATGCCCAACTACGCGCGAAGTTGATCGAACTCATCAAATCCCAAGGCAAACCGTTCGGACTGCTGATTGACGACATCGCCGGCGGATTCACCTTCACCGGCCGGGGGCAGCCGCAGGCTTTTCAGGTCCTGCCTCTCGTCGTCTACAAGGTGTTTCCCGACGGCCGCCCGGATGAACTGGTTCGCGGCGTCGATATCGTCGGAACTCCTTTGGCCGCGCTCACCAAAATCGTAGCCACCGGCGACACACCCGAAGTATTCAATGGCTACTGTGGCGCGGAGTCGGGTTCCGTTCCTGTTGCGGCCGCATCGCCTGCGATTCTCACCTCGGAATTGGAAGTGCAAAAGAAGGAAAGCTCCACGGACCGTCCACCCATTCTGCCTCCGCCCGCTCATGATCCGCTCCAACCAGGAGGCCGGCAATGAACCGCGCCCCGGTATTAGCGTCTCTCACGATTTTCGCCGCATTGCTCGGCGGTTCCGGCGCTGTGCGTGCGCAAGCTCCCAACGATAACGACCACACGTTGCAGGCCATGCGCGATGAAATGGCTCGTTCCAAGAGCCGGCTCGAACTCAAAATTCCAGGCTCTGCCCAGCCGCAGCGTCCCTATTATCTGGAGTACCGGCTCTTGGATCTCGACGTGCGAGAAGTCGTTGCTGAATTTGGCGCGCTCCTCTCGTCCACGCAGTCGCGCAATCGCTTCATGGATGTCGAAGCGCGTGTCGGCGACTACAAGCTGGATAGCTCCAATTTCGTCAGCGACGACGCGTTCCGCGGCTTCATTGGCCCAACCGGCTCAGTCGGAATCGACCGCGACTACAATTCTCTCCGGCAGGACCTCTGGATCGCCACTGACCAGGCTTTCAAGGAAGCGGTCGAGACCTATTCGCGCAAGCAGGCCTATCTGAGCAGCCTCGCCCGCCAGTCCGATATCGAGGATTTCGCGAAAGCCGCTCCTCTGCAACTTGTTGAGCCTTTGGCCGCTCCCGACTGGAGCAATCGCAACTGGGAGCAGGAAGCGCGAGAGACTTCCGCTGCTCTTCGCGCGTTTCCCCAAATCTATGAATCCCGCGTCACCTACTACCTGGTTTACGCCACCGAGTATCTGTTGACTAGCGAGGGCACGGAAATCCGCACAAACCGTTCCTATGCGGCCATCGAATCGGGCATGAACACCCTCGCGGATGATGGCATGCAGGTCAACCACATGTATGCCACTTACGCCGCGACACCCGCCGGCCTCCCTGGCGTGGATGCAGTGCGCAAAGCACTAAACGTCACCGGCACCGAGTTGATGGCCATGCGCGCCGCATCTCCGGCGCAGGACTACACCGGGCCCGTGCTCTTCGAAGCGCGCGCGGCCACCTCACTTCTGGCTCAGGTTCTCACTCCTGCGATTAATGGCGCAAGGCCGCCAGTTTCGTTCACTCCGGTAATGGAGCAGCTTCTTACGGGTCTCGGCGGGAAGAGCGACTGGGTCGGCCGGATCGGCGCCCGTGTTCTGCCCGCCAGCGTTTCTGTGATCGATGACCCGACCGCGAAGGAATCTCACGGGACGCCGCTGCTTGGCGGTTACGCGGTCGACGACGAGGGCGTCCGGGCGGAGAAAGTTACGATCGTGAGTGACGGCAACCTCAAGGAATTGCTTATGTCGCGACGGCCCGGGCCCGATTCCGATCAGTCCAACGGACACGGCCGTTCCGCCTTCCTGAATGATGCCAAGCCCACCATGAGCAATCTCTTCTTCACTTCGACCGAAACGCAATCGCCCGCGGACCTCAAGAAAAAGTTCCTCGATAATTGCCGCTCGGAAAAATTGCCTTATTGTCTTGTCGTGCGTGAGATGGACAACCCCACCATCAGCTTGCTTCACCGGGACGATTTCTCCGAACTGCTGGCCAGCTTCGGCGGCGGCGCCGGGACCGGCGACAGGCTGCCGCTCATTGTTTACAAAATCTATCCCGAAGATGGCCGCCTGGAAATGGTTCGCGGAGCGCGTATCATCGGCTTGAACACACGCATGCTTCGCAACCTCGGCGGAATTGGCAACGACGACTTCGTCTATAACTACATGCAGAGTCAGGATTCCGGTTTTGCCGGCACCGCGCTCGGTGCGTTTGGTTCCGCGCAAAATGGTTTGCCGGCATCGCTTGTGGCTCCTTCACTGCTTTTCGACGATCTGGAAGTGCGCGGCGCGCGCGGAGAGCCCAAGCGGCTGCCCTTGTTGGCGGCGCCCCCGATGACGGCCGAGTGATCGCGTTCTTTACCAGGCTTGCGCGCCTGCTCTAGGTCAAAACATGAACGACCTGCCTCGCCGCGGTTTCATTATTGGCACTGCTACCCTTGGCGCCTACGGCCTGCTCCTCGGTGTACAGCGCGCCTGCCGGTTCGCGCTTGCCGGTGACAAGCCCGCGAAGCACAATTCTAGTCCTGTGCAAATCGTGCGATTTGCCGACGACGGGACTCGCAAGAGCACGGAGACAGTCTCAAAAGTAATCAAGAGCGACACCGACTGGCGCCGCTCGCTCAGTTCCGACGAGTTTGACGTTACGCGGCGAGCAGACACCGAGCGCCCCTTCAGCGGCGCCTACTACAAAAATCAGGAGCCGGGCCTCTACCGTTGTGTTTGCTGCGGCAGTGCTCTGTTCAGCTCCAGTACCAAATTTGACTCAGGCACTGGCTGGCCTAGTTTCTGGGCTCCCATCGCCGCGGAAAACATTTCGACAAACATTGATCTGAGTCTCGGAATGAGCCGCGAGGAAGTGACCTGTGTTCTATGCGACGCGCATCTCGGCCACGTCTTTGACGATGGGCCAAGACCAACGGGCCTGCGTTACTGCATCAATTCTTTGGCTCTTCGCTTTATCCCTCAAGAAAAAACCTGAGCAATTGCGGCCAAGTCGAGGACAATGGCGGTAGCTCGCTTCCCGCGGCTTATTGCTTCACATCCGCCAACAGGTCCTCGTAGTCGTTAATCGATACGCGATCGATTTTTCCCGCGACGGTGAAATCGATTGGTTCGCTCGCGTGGGTGACGCCAATCGTTCCCATCTTGATGGTCTTGGGTCCGATATGAGCGTAAAGTGGCACAACGTCTTTCCAATTGGCTGTCACGCCTGACCGCGTGATTTCCCCCTTGATGTGGGTCTTCCCGTCCGCCGTCGCTTCTGTCCCAACACGAAAAGTGTATTCCGGTTCGCCCATGCCGTAGACGTACTCGTTGAAAAACCAATCCATCTTGTGGTTTCCATCGAGATCCATCCATCGCGCGAATCCAGGCAGCCGTTGGCCCAAATTCCCGGCGCATCTCGAAATGGCCGCGGGCCGCTCCCCGCGAAAAGCCGAAACTCCAGCTACTTGAGGTAGTCTAGTTGGACGGTGATGGCGGCTCGGCAAAACGAGGAAGGCCGTGAAAAGCGAAGAGCGGCGTTGTTTAGCGTCGGCTCTGCCGTATTGCTTGTTAGTTTGAAAACTTTTCTTGTTGTCCGCACCGGCAGCCTGGGTGTTCTCTCCGAAGCCCTGCACTCTGGTTTGGACCTGATCGCCGCCGTTATCACTTTTCTTTCCGTGCGCCTTTCCGATGAACCCGCTGACGAACGGCACCCTTACGGTCACGGCAAATTCGAAAACTTCTCTGCTTTCGTTGAGACGGGCCTCCTACTCCTCACCGCGCTCTACATCATCTACGAAGCCTTTGACCGGCTCTTCTTTCGCAGCGTTCATATTCAGCCCAGTGTCACGGCAATTTTGGTGTTGCTCGTGGCGCTGGCCATCGACACCACCCGGGCTCGGGCTCTCAAGCACGTCGCTCGAAAATATTCGAGCGAAGCCCTCGAAGCAGATGCGCTCCATTTTTCAACGGACGTCTGGAGCACCATGGTGGTCATCGCGGGCGTCGGGCTGGTGTGGGCCGGCGAGACCTGGAACCTGCCCTGGCTGGCTTATGCGGACGCTCTCGCGGGCCTTGCCGTGGCCGCTGTTATCCTCTGGGTTGGTTCACAGCTTGGCAGGAGAACCATGGACGCGCTGCTGGACGTCGCTCCAAAAGGCTTGCAGCAGGAAATTGCCCGCGCTGTCGCTCGCATGGACGGCGTCCTCGACGTCGACCGCGTTCGCGTCCGCCGCGCCGGCAACCGTCATTTCGTGGATGCCACGGTCAGCGTGCCCCGGACCGCCAGTCTCGAACAAGTTCACGCCTTAAGCGACGCCATCGAGAAACGCATCGGCGAGATCGTTCCATCCGATGTAATGGTTCACGCCGAACCCCGCGCCCCGCAGGGCGAGCATCTGTTTGAAGCCATTCGCGCGGTCGCTCAACGCATGGGGCTCGCCATTCACGACGTGACTGCCCTCCAGCACGAGGGGCAACTTTTCGTCGAGCTTCACTTGGAAGTCGACGAAAATCTGAGTCTTCGCGAAGCGCACCGCCAGGCAACGGACCTGGAAGATGAGATTCGTAAAATCCGCGACCACTCCACTGACGTGAATATTCATATCGAGCCGCTCGGCCGCCATATCGCGACTCCAGACGCCGGCGCCGGCGAAATGAAACAACTCTCCCGCGCCATCGAGCAGTTCCTGAACACCTTGCCCTCCGAATTCGATGAGCTCGTGAATTGTCACGACGTGCACGTTCGTCAGGTGGAACACCACATTCTCGCATCGTGCCATTGCACCATGCGCGGCGCGTTGCCGATTACTCAGATTCACGACGTGACAGCCGCGCTGGAAGACCGCGTCAAGGAAAAATTTCCGCAAATATACCGCGTCACGATTCATCCCGAGCCGGTCGAGGAAAAATAGCCAGAAGCTTGCGGTCGCAACTCTCGTTGGCTGGCGGTTGTGATGCCTCGGGCAAAAAGCTGCCCCGCCAGCGTCAGGACCGCCGGAAAACACTCCAGCACATAGCGCGGCTCGGGCGTTTCGAGCGTGGTGAGGAACGCCGTGCGCAGTAGAACGTAACCTAACAGCAACGCGACCGCCAGCCGCAGCCCGGAATTCTCACCCCACAATCGCCACACTCCCCATAGTGCCAACGCCACGTACAACGCGTTCAGCAGGAAAAATCCCACTGTGACTGATTGATCGACCGCATCGTCCTCCCAGGCCTCCACAATCGGAAACACATGCCCGGAAAATGGCAGAAGCTCGATGCGGGGCGTGAACCACATCGTGAACGCGCGCGCAATCGGCAGCCACAAATAGGTCCTGAGTGGGTGCCGTGCCGATCGCTCTCGCGCCAACTCTCCAAATGCCGCATCCTCCTCAGGAGAGAGCGTCACATCTTCGTTGTACTGCTCAAGGATCGCCGCCACGCGATCCTTTTCCTCCGGCGTGTCAAATGCTCGCGCGGGTATGTCGTCTAGCTCGATCGATTCCCCGTTCAACTTCCACGGAACGAGATAGCAGTCCTTCACCCGAAACAACCATGTCTTTTCCCAGGCCATGAAACCGTAGGGCACGAGTTCACCGGGCAAATTCGAATTCTTGGGCGCAAGGAATTGCACTTCGTGCAGAGTTATTGCATTTCGCGCGGCCCAGGGCGCCAGAGGCAAGACGCATCCAATCGCGGAGAGTAATGCAAGCTGCACACAAAAGAGAAATCGCCGCTTCCTCAGCCAGATAAACGCAATCAGAATCCAGCCCACGACTAGCAGAAGCGGAGTTTCTGGGCGAAAGAGCGTTCCCATTCCAACTAGAAGCCCGGCCGTGAAAGCGAGAACTGATTCTGCGTGCCTCGCTCCCCATTCCGTTGGCAGCAAAGCCGCCTTGCCACCGCACGCATCCCAAATCAGTCCGAGCATTGCCACCAGAGCCGCCGCAGTAAAAAATCCCGCGAAGACTTCGGTCAGCGAAACCGCGGTGTAATTCGCTGTAAAAGGGCACAGCGCGGCAAGCCAGAGCGTGACAACGAACACTCGCCTCCAGCTTCCTGAATTCCGTCTAACCATGGCCAGCATTGCGGCGAGTACCGCCGTAATGAGGCAAGCGCACAAATCCACCGCCGTCTGCGCCAGCATGACGTAAAATCGCGCATCCGGACCGGCGCGCCCCGTAATTGCATAAATAACGGCCAAAAAAGCGGGGTAGCCCGGCATGCGCAGGTCAACCGGAAGAATCGCCCCGTTGACGTTCATGGCGTAGACGTGGTGCTGAAGCCAGTTCGTGGCCATCTGCTCGTAGAGCACCGTGTCCCCGGAATCGGCTGGATGCCGGAGCACGAAGAAAAGGCGCAGGCATAGGCCCGCGGCTAATGCGGTGACGGGATGCGAGAAAATTCGCTTCATCAACGAAACGCATCTTACAATAGAGAAGACGGAATCGCGCAGACGGTCTTGGCTTTCCGCGGCCCAGTTCACTGCCATGCCGCCAGGTTGTACGTGGTGTTCTAAACATTCATGAAAGAACGCAGACCTATCTTTTACGACGCGCAGCGCGCCCGCTGGCGACTTACGCGCCGCATCATGGAGATCACTGGCGCGCTCCTTACACTCCTGCTGGCCTATTTCTTTGTCACCATCGTGGTAAGTGTCGAGCTCCCCGCCGGCCTGCTTCCGGATATTAAGCCCGCCTTCCACGCCCTGAAATCAGCAAAGAAGAAGCCGGTCGTGACTCGCGAAGGTCGCAAGCGTCGCGTGGCCAGCATCGGCAAAATTGCCGAGACCTACGATCCGCTTCGCGCGGCCTTTTACGTCAGTTGGGACGCCAACAGCCTGGCCTCGCTCAAAAAACACTATAAAGACATCGACTTGCTGATTCCCGAACAACTGCACGGCGTGACGCCTGACGGCGCGATCACCATTGTTGATTACACTCACAACCAGACTCGGCCGGTGAAAGCCACTCCAGCGGAAGCCCTCGCCCTCCTCAGTGGGGACGAACTCCACGAGTGGATTCGCTCTCTGAAGTCGGTCAATCCTCAGTTCGAGTTGCCCACAATGGGCATGCTCGATAACTACGACGGCTATGTCTGGCGCATCGACGAGATGGCCGCTCTTCTCGCTAATCCCGCGGCCCGCCATACCCTCATTCAAAATGTCACGCAATATGCCGAACTCGCCCACCAGTCCGGCATCGTCGTGGACTTCGAGGAAGTTCCCGACGCCAGCCAGGCGCATTTCCGGCAGTTTGCCACGGAACTCGCTGCTTCACTCCATTCCGCCAACCTGAAACTCATGATTGCGCTTCCAGCCCGCGATGACGCCTACGATTACGAGTTCTTCGGCAAAGCTTGTGACGCCATCATCCTCATGAATTACGACCAGCACTGGCTGACTTCGCCGCCGGGTCCCATCGCGGCGCAGGACTGGTTTGTGGAAAATCTTCGCCAGATTCGTGAAGTGGTTCCCGCGCAGAAAATCGTAGTAGGCATCGCCAACTATGCTTACGATTGGGGCGAAACCAACAAGAAGGGTGTCTGGTCCGGTGCGGAATACAGCATTCAAGAGGCTTTGTTGCACGCCTACGAATCGGAAACCGATGTCGACTTCGATGATGCCTCCGCCAATCCACATTACTCTTACTCTGATGAGCAGAATCATGTCCACCGGGTTTGGATGCTCGACGCCATTACAGCCTATAACGAGGAACGCGCCACCGAGCGCATGGGCCTGCGCGGTACGGCTCTCTGGCGGCTAGGTTCTTCCGACACTTCACTTTGGCCGATCTGGGACGCGACTCGCCCGGATGAGGCCGCCCGTCAAAAACTCAAGGACATCCCTCCGGGGCCCGACCTCACGCTCGAAGGCAGCGGCGATATCTGGCATTTCGCCGACACCCCCAAACCTGGTCGCCGAAGCTTCACCTACGACGCGGACAGCGGTCTCTTCACCGATGAAACTTACGAGGAATACCCTCTCTCCTATGACATTGACCAAATCGGTGGCACGACAGAGAAAATAGTCGCGCTCTCTTTTGATGATGGTCCTGATCCCCGGTGGACTCCTCAAATTCTCGATGTCCTCAAGCAAAAAAATGTCCCCGCCGTTTTCTTTGTCGTGGGCGAGGCCGCCAACCAGCACCCCGAAATTCTGAAGCGCGAGTACGCCCAGGGCAATGAAATTGGCAATCACACCTTTACGCATCCCCAGTTCGATCAAATCTCTAAAACCGAGCTCAAGTGGCAGCTCAACCTGACCCAGCGCCTTATCGAAAGCACCGTCGGCGTAAAGTCCATCCTCTTTCGCCCGCCCTACGGAATCGATCACCAGCCGGAGTACGCCGAGGAAGTCTCCCAGCTTCCCATTGCTCAGGACATGGGCTACCTGATTGTGGGCCAGCGAATCGACCCGGACGATTGGAGCGAACCCGACGGAAAGAATCAGATGCCCGCGGCGGAAATTGTCCAGAACGTTTTGCGGCAGCTGGACAAGGGCAACATCATCTTGCTTCATGACGGCGGCGGTGAGCGCGCCCAGACCGTGGCCGCGCTGCCCCAAATCATCGACTCGCTTCGCTCGCGAGGTTACAAGTTCGTCTCGATTTCGGGCTTGATTGGCAAAACGAGAGCGGAGGTGATGATTCCACTCACCGCGCAAGAACGCTTCGAGGCCAGGGCGGATGGTTTTATCTTTGGCATTTTTCAGTGGCTTCGGTTTGGCATGGCCACGATCTTCATTGCCGGCATCATTCTCGTCAGCGCGCGCGCCCTGGTCATTGGCTTTCTGGCGTTGATCGAAAAGCTTCGCCCTGACCACGCCGTGATGCCCGTGCCTGAGCCCGCCGTTACCGTGTTGATTCCTGCCCACAACGAGGAAAGCGTCGTGATCCAGACCATTACCTCGGTGCTTGCGTCGGACGTCAAGGCTCTCCGTATTATCGTCGTCAACGACGGTTCAACAGACAATACCGGCCCCCTTTTGGACGACTCCTATGGACACGACCCTCGTGTGCGCATCATTCATCAAGTAAATCGCGGCAAAGCCGCGGCCCTCCATCGCGCTCTGGGAGAAGCTGCCACGGAAATCGTCGTCACCATCGACGCGGATACGGAGATCGAACCCGACGCCATCAGCAAGCTGATGCGGCATTTTTCCGACCTCACTGTCGGTGCCGTCGCTGGCAACGTCAAAGTCGGAAATCGCTCGCGTTGGCTCACGCGCTGGCAGGCTCTCGAGTACATCACTAGCCAGAATATGGAGAAGCGCGCCTTCGATCTCTTGAATTGCATCACCGTCGTTCCCGGCGCGCTCGGGGCCTGGCGAAAGCAGGCCATTGAAGCCGCTGGAGGCTTTACCGCGGACACTGTCGCCGAAGACGCGGACCTCACCATCGGCATTCGTCGCCTGGGATGGCGCATCAGCTATGACGAGGAAGCCATCGCATGGACCGAAGCTCCAGAAACTGCCGGCGCCCTGATCCGCCAGCGTTTCCGCTGGACCTTCGGCACCTTGCAGTCCTTCTGGAAGCATTCCGACACGCTCGTACGCCCCAAGTACGGCACTCTCGGCTGGATCGCTTTGCCGAACATCTTTGTCTTTCAGCTTGTGCTTCCGCTGATTTCCCCGGTCATCGACTTGATGTTCTTCGGCTCGCTGTTTCTCTGGGGACTTGCTCAGTTCCGCGTCACGAAATTGCCGCAACTCTGGACCACCGCCGACGTTGAGAAGTCCGTCATTTTCTTTCTCGGCTTCTTGTTGATCGACGTTCTCACCTGCGTCCTCGCCTTTGCTCTGGAGAAAAAGGAAGATTGGACTTTGCTCGTTCCCGTTTTGCTCCAGCGCTTCTACTATCGTCAGTTGATGTACGTGGTGCTCTTCCGCTCCGTGAAAGAAGCGGTAAGCGGACGCCCCGTGGGCTGGCGCGGTGTCGAAGCCGAGGCGCCCCGTTCCATCGATCCCGTCTTGCACGGCCAGAATTGATTGCTTACTCCTTCCAATGGGTCCCGTCTGACCGCTAGGGAGCTTTGGATATGTCGCTGAAGCTTACGCGCCGCTCATTCCTGAAATCTTCCGCTGCAACAGGCGGCAGCCTCTTGCTCGCCTTCTATCTTCCCAGGCATGCTACCGCCGCCGCGGCCGCTTTGCCTTCCTCCAGCTCCTTCGCCCCTAACGCTTGGCTGGAAATTTCCGCGGATGGCGGCGTCAAAATCTGGTGTGGTCATTCGGAAATGGGCCAAGGCGTCCGCACTTCCTTGCCAATGATCGTCGCCGAGGAGCTGTGCTGCGGCTGGCGTCGCGTTACTGTTCTCCAGGCCGACCTCGATCCGAAATACGGGGATGAGCTTACAGGCGGCAGTGGAAGTGTCCGGACCTCTTACGCAAATCTTCGAAAGGCGGGCGCTGCCGGCCGTGAACTCCTGATTTCTGCCGCTTCCGCACAATGGCGAGTTCCTCGCGGGGAATGCCGCGCCGAAAACGGTTTTGTCATTCATTCCGCAACTGGGCAAAAAACTCCGTTTGAAAGTGTCCTCGCCGCAGCCAAACAACTGACGCCGCCCTCCGATCCACCCATCAAGAATCCCGCCGACTTCGCCCTCATTGGCAAGCCCACCCTTCGCACCGATTCTTTCGCCAAAGTCACCGGTGCGGCGAAGTTCGGCATCGACACTCGCGTTCCCGGAATGCTCATCGCTTCGATGGAACGTTGTCCCGCGTATGGTGGCACTCCCCGAAACTACAATGCGGCCGAAGTGAAAGCTCTCCCAGGCGTCTGCGCCGTTTTCGAGATTCCCTCGATTCACCTTACTCACCAGTTCGGGGAAACCTCCGGCCCCGGCAGCCGCAATTACAGTTGCTCCGGGGTCGCCGTGGTTGCCGACTCCACTTGGGCTGCGTTCCAGGCTCGCAAGCGCTTGAAAGTCGAATGGAATGAGCCCGCCGTCGTTCGCGAGAACACCGACAGACTACGTCAGAAAATGACGCAACTACTTGCCAAGCCCGGCTCACTCATTCGAAATGATGGCGACTTTGATCGAACTTTCGCATCCGCTGCCAGGACGCTCGAAGCAATCTACGAGGTTCCTTTTCTCGCGCACGCTACCATGGAGCCCGTCAACTGCACCGCTCATTTCCACGACGGTGAATGCGAGTTGTGGGCTCCTACTCAAATTCCCGATGCCGCCGCTGCCTCCGTCGCGCAAGCGCTTTCGATTCCCCAGCAGCGCGTTAAAGTTCATGTCACGTTCATCGGCGGAGGCTTCGGCCGCCGCCTCATTCAGGATTACGCCGTGGAGGCCGCGCTCATTTCGCGTGAAGCAAATGCTCCCGTCCAGCTCATCTGGACTCGCGAGGACGACATCCGCCACGATTTCTACCGTCCACCTGCGCTTCACTCTTTGCGCGCAGGCCTCGACGCCAAAGGTAATCTCATCGCCTGGAAACACCGCGCGTCATCGCCTTCCATCGGGATCTTTTACAATGGCACCGGCATTTCCGCGGCCGCCGCGGCAGGCGTTGACTCGCTCGATTTTCCCGCGCTCTCCGTCCCCAATTTTCGTCTCGAATTTGCCGTCGCTGAATCCGGAATGCCCCTTGGGTACTGGCGCTCGGTGGACGCCTCCGGAAATCAATTTGTCTTGTCCGGCTTTTTTGATGAGGCCGCTCACGCTGCCGGCCGCGACCCTGTCGAGTTTCTGCTCGCCGCGCTCGGGCCTGCCCGCAAAATCGACCTCGGCGGCGGTAACGGCACCATTGATGTGGGTCGCCGCCGCGCTGTAGTTGAGCTCGCCGCGCAGAAATCCGGATGGAAGTCGCCTCTGCCGCCGCGTCGAGGCCGCGGCCTCGGCGTCATGTATGGCTGGGGAACCTACGTGGCGCAAATAGCGGAAGTCACCTGCGATTCGAAGCGCCGCACCGTTAGCGTCGATCGCGTCGTCTGTGCCGTTGATTGCGGTCTTTGCATCAATCCCCTCGGTGTCGAAGCTCAAATGCAAAGCGCCATCAATTTCGGTCTTTCGCAAGCTTTGAAGAGCGAGATCACCGTTTCGAACGGTCGCGTTGAACAGGCCAATTTCAATGACTACGAAGTCCTTCGCATGAACGAGGCTCCGCCAGTCATCGAAGTTCACATTGTTCGAAACAGCGAGCGCCCCGGCGGCGTTGGCGAGCCCGGCGTGCCGCCCATCGCTCCCGCGGTATGCAACGCGATCTTTGCTGCGTGCGGCAAGCGGATTCGCCGTCTGCCCATTCGCCCCGCCGACCTGGCGTAGAGTCCGTTGATGATTCAGGCTGATGCAGTTTCCAGCCGGAGAGTTTCGCAGACTGTGCAAGTTGGCTCTGTGCGCGCTTCGCGCTAGCGCCCAGACTCCTGCAATCCCCGGTCCTTCAACATCGGCTCGACGCTCGGGGCTTTCCCGCGCCACGCTTCGTACATCTTCTCCAGATCCTCGGTATTCCCCCGCGAAAGCACCATTTTCCGGAACCGGCCGCCATTCGCGCGCGTCAGCCCGCCGTGCTCCTCGAACCATTGGTACGCATCATCATCAAGCATCTCTGCCCACAGATACGCGTAGTACCCCGCGGAGTAATCTCCTCCCCAGATGTGGCTGAAGTAACTCGACCGGTAACGCGGGGGCACGGCTTCGATCAGCAGATGTGTCTTCTCAAGCGCCTGCTTCTCGAATGCATCCGGCTTCTGAAGCGGTGCGCTCGCCGGCAGCGTGTGCCACTGCATGTCGAGTTCGGCCGCCGCGACCAGTTCCGTCAGCTTGTATCCCTGGTTGAACGTCGCGGCTTTCCTGATCTTGGCCACCAGTTCTGCCGGCATGGCCGCGCCTGTCTTGTAGTGCTTCGCGTAATGGTCGAAAACCGCGGGATACAGCGCCCAGTGTTCGTTGAATTGCGATGGAAACTCCACGAAGTCTCTGGCCGTTGCGGTCCCGGAGAGGCTCGGATATTCGGTGTTCGCGAACATGCCGTGCAGCGCGTGTCCAAACTCGTGAAACATGGTCGTCACATCTGTGAAGCTGATGAGCGCGGGCTCGCCAGGCGCTGGCTTCGGCAGATTCGCCACGTTGTATACCACCGGCAGCGTTCCGAGCAGCTTGGACTGGTTCACGAAAACATCCATCCATGCGCCGCCGTTCTTGTTGTCGCGCTTGTAATAGTCGCAATAGAAGAGCGCCAGCGGCTTGCCGCCGGCGTCCGAAACTTCGAAGACGCGCACATCAGGCTCGTAAACCGGTATGTCTTTGCGCTCCTTGAACGTGAGCCCATAGAGCTCGTGAGCGGCGTAGAAGACGCCGTTTTCGAGCACGTTGTTCAATTCGAAGTACGGCTTCACCTCCGCATCGTTCAAATCGTATTTCGCTTTGCGCACCTGCTCTGAATAAAAATTCCAATCCCACGGCTGCAGCGAGAAGCCGCCCTTCTGCGCATCGATCAAGTCCTGGATATCCTTTGCTTCGCTTGCCGCTTTGGCAGTCGCGCCCGGCACAAGGGCGTCCATGAATTTCAACGCCGCCTCGGGAGTTTTCGCCATCTGGTCACCCAGCTTCCACGCCGCATGATTTGGATAGCCGAGCAGTTGCGCCCGGCGCGCACGAATTTGCGCCATGCGCGGGATGATCTCTCGTGTATCGTTGGCGTCGGCGCGTTCGGCGCGGTTCCAGGATTTCTCGAAAAGCGCTTCGCGCGTCGCGCGCACGCTCAGCGAAGCAAGGTCCGGCTGCTGAGTGGTGTTCTGGAGCGGCAGGAGAAACCCCTCTTGCTTGCGGCTTTTCGCGGCCAGTGCAGCCGCGGCCAATTGCGCGTCGCTCAATCCCGCCAATGCGCTTTTTTCGGTCGTGAAGTACGCTCCCTCTTTCGTCGCGGCGAGCAGCTTGGTCGTAAAGTCATTCGAAAGCGTCGAGAGTTCCTCATTCAGCTTTTTCAGCTCGGTTTTGTCCACGTCCGAAAGATTCGCGCCCGCTCTCACGAAATTGTTGTAGGTAACCTCAAGCAGCCTTGACGATTCCGGATCGAGCTTCAGCGATTCACGCTGCTTATATACGACGGCCACTCGCGCAAATAGCTTCGCGTTCAAATAAATGGCGTCGGCATGAGCTGCCAGCTTCGGTGCCTCTTCGGCCTGAACTTTCTGCAACAAAGGATTGGTGTTCGCGCCGGTGACTGCGCCAAACGCGTTCAGCGCTCTTTGCAGGAGCTGGCCAGTTTTCTCGCCGGCGACGATCGTATTTTCGAAAGTCGGCGCCGCCGGATTCTCAGCAATCTTCTTTATCTCCGCGAGTTGCTCGGCCATCCCCGCCTCGATCGCCGGCTGATAGTCCTCATCCTTGATCTTGTCGAAGGGAGGCGCGTGGAACGGCAGCGTACTCTCCGCATAGAACGGATTCGACGGTCCGAACTTTGTATCGCCCGCCGTCGCAGGCGTATATACGGTTCCCATCGCGATGGCACCAGTCGTAATCACAGTTGTCATGAGTTTCAGCATAGCCTTCCCCGCGGGATGGCCTCCGGCGCATTTGCGCCGCGGCTTCTCGCCCTCCGATTCTATGAGAATTCCCGCATCTCCCACAAGAATTCACGTCACGGGCCCTTCGGTTAGACGGAATGAGATGTCTAACCGCACGCGAGCCTTTCGACAGACACATTGAGACTTGACCCTTTCCCGACTGGGCCTACCAGGGATCTAGGCAGCGTGCTCGACGCTCGGCGAGGGATCCCGCAAGTTCCGGAACAGTTTCAAAGGACATCTGGCTACTGCGCGATTTCTCAGAGGAGTCCCGTCTCCGACTGACACCTTAAATATCCAAGTCTCGGACGTCGAAGCGCTCGAATTGCATACAGCTGTCAGATTTCCTGCACGGAGTGAGGTAGAATTGCCCCGCCTGGGGGCATCGGAAAGCAGCACTAAGCGCCCTGATGAAGGAAGAATTGACAGAGATCGGACGGCTAGACCTGGCGGCTCGCGCGGAATCGGTCGAGCCATTCCTCTCGCGCGCCGTATTGCCCATGGTCTTTGTTACCATGATGGCTTTTCTGCTTGCTCTTGGATCCCAAGCCTCACTCTCTGAAACGTTCGCAGTCTGGATGTATGTGTCGGTTGCAGCTGTAACAGTCATCATGCTGCTGCGGCACTGGTGCTATGCGGCGTACGGTTTGTCAATTCTGAACTTCCTGGCGGCCATCGGGATCTTGAAATACTCGAAGGACGACTACTTTCATACGTTTCTTGGCTCTACGACGAATGAATTCTTTTTGCTCTGGTTTGTTGTTAACGGCTACTCATGGTGGAGAGCCGCAGCGGCCCTTGTGGCGGCACACGATGAGCGATTCGACAAGGAGCGTAGCCAAGTCGGCCAATGGCTTGCCGACCTGAAGTATGGCGATCGGAGTGGCCAGGTGATTGAATTTTCAGTAAAGAGCTTCTGGAATCGCTATCGGACTTATCGGCTACTGAACTTGGGGAACTGCTGGGCGGTTGCGAAGTTCAAGTCAGGCAATCTCAGGGGTTTGGTGGATTATAGGGTTCGAGGACCAGATTGTGTAACTGTGATCGAGCAGCCTAACGGGAAAATGAGAATCGAGATTGCTGGTCGCTTCATCGGTAATGTGGACACCTCTCCTGAGTGCCGGAATCGGCTGTTGCGCTCAGTGGGAAAGGACCTGAACCCACCCAGGACAGCTGGACTGACAAATTCCCTTTAGCTTGAATTCAACAGTAGTTACCAGAAACCAGGCAGCTAGCCGAAATCTCGAATATTTTCAATCATCGCCCAGTTGTTGTACGATATCCCCCTGCCTGAGGAGGACCCCATGGCCATCACTTTCATCTTGAACGGGAAATCCAAAACTTTGCCCGACGTTAGCCCCGATATGCCGTTGCTCTGGGTTCTGCGCGACGTCCTGGACATGACGGGGACGAAGTTCGGCTGCGGTATGGCGCTTTGTGGAGCCTGCACCGTCCACATCAACGGCGCGGCCACACGTTCCTGCATCACGCCAATCTCCAGTGTCAGCGGTAAGCACGTTACAACCATCGAGGGTTTGTCTGCCGATGGCAGCCACCCCGTTCAGAAAGCCTGGATTGAAGAAGATGTTCCGCAATGCGGCTATTGCCAATCCGGGCAAATCATGTCCGCGGTCGCACTGCTCGAAAAGAAGCCCCATCCCTCCGACGCCGACATCGACGAAGCCATGAGCGGCAATATTTGCCGTTGCGGCACGTACCAGCGCATTCGCAAGGCCATTCACCGCGCGGCTGGGGCCAAAGCCTAAAAACGCAAACCCATAACAACGCCCTCAAGTTTCGCGAAATCCCGCTGCAGGAGTGAGCCCATGGCAACTCATCTTTCCCCCGAGCCGCAAACTCTGGATCGCCGGACTTTTCTCAAAACAGGCGCAGCAGGCGGCGCCGCTTTGCTCATCGGCTTTCATCTGCCGGCGCATGCTTCTTCCGATCCCGCGCAGGCGCAAGAGAAGCCGCCCGTCAATCCATTGAACGCCTGGGTGCGTATCACTCCGGACAATCGCGTCACGCTCATCCTTGCCAAGTCCGAGATGGGCCAGGGCATCATGACGGCGTTGCCTATGATTCTCGCGGAAGAGCTCTATCTCGACTGGGACAAGGTGACCGTCGAGCAGGCTCCCACGAATCCCAAAATCTATGATCTCGGCACCGGCGGTAGTGGGAGCGTCGCTGGTTCCTGGCTCCCGTTGCGTCAGGCGGGCGCGGCGGCGCGCGAGATGCTGATCGCGGCCGCGGCAAAAAAGTGGGAAGTCGGCGCCGACACTTGCAAAGCGCAGAAGGGATACGTCGTACATGGACATCCCGAGCGTTCTTACAGCTACGGGGAACTCGTCGCTGATGCCGCGCTCCTTCCCATTCCGAATTTCAAAGACGTTCCGCTGAAGAATTCCCGTGACTTCACCCTCCTGGGCCACGACACGCATCGCGTCGATGCCGCGGAGAAGGCCAAGGGGACCGCAAAATTCGGCATCGATTCCCGCCCCGCCGGTCTGCTGTACGCCGTCGTTGCGCGTTGCCCCGTCTTCTACGGTAAAGTCGCTTCCTTCGACGCCACAAAAGCCAAAGCCGTTCCCGGCGTCCGCGACGTTTTTCAAATCGAAACCAGCGGCAGGGGCGCATCCACAACCGGCGGAGTTGCCGTCCTCGCCGAGAATTCCTGGGCCGCCATCCAGGGACGCAAAGCTCTCGAAGTGAAATGGGACGAAGGCGCTGCCGCGAAGGAATCCAGCGAAGAACTGCGCAATCATTTCGTCGCCAATGCCGCCGCGAAGCCGGGGAGTGTCATCAGGAACGAAGGCGACGCCGATGCCGCTTTAGCTGCATCCGCCGGTAAAGTGGAAGCGGTTTACGAGCTTCCTTTTGCCGCGCACGTTTGCATGGAGCCGATGAATTGCACCGTGCACATTCTGCCCGATCGCGCCGAAGCCTGGGTCCCCACGCAAGCTCCCCAGTGGGCGCAAGGCGTCATCGCGGAAGCTGCGAAACTTCCTCCCGAAAAAGTCACCGTGCACACGACTCTGATGGGTGGCGGCTTCGGCCGCCGCTATCAGGCCGATTTCGTGATGGAAGCCGCGCAAATCTCCAAGCGAGTCGACAAGCCCGTCATGGTTCTCTGGACCCGCGAAGACGACATGCACCACGATTTTTATCGCCCTGCGTCCTATCACAAGTGCCAGGGCATTGTGGATGCGGAAGGCAACCTCGCCGCATGGAAACATTTCCAGACTTCCACTTCGATTGCGGCCAAGTGGAGCCCGAAAGGCGAAGAGGACAACGGTCAGGGCGAATTCGGAACGGGCGCCACGGTTCCGTACAAATCTCCGAACATCCGGATCGAGTACACCTTGGCGCATTCCAGCGCCCCGCGTGCGTGGTGGCGCTCGGTGGAGCACTCCAGCGCTGGTTTCGTGGTCGAGAGTTTTGTGGACGAGCTTGCGGCGGCTGCAGGACAGGATGCGCTCGCATTTCGCCTGAAGCTCATTGGCGATAGTCGGAAAATTCCACAATTTGGAGGAGAGCCGGATTCTCTGCCTCTCGATACCGCCCGCTTGAAAGGGGTTCTGCGGCTCGCCGCCGAGAGAGCCGCATGGGACAAACCTCTTCCGGACGGCGAGGGACGCGGTATCGCCGGATTCTATTCGTTCCACTCCTATGTCGCGGCAGTCGCGGAAGTTTCTGTGAAGCCGCGCGACTTGAAAATCAAACGCCTGGTATGCGCGGTCGATTGCGGTCGAGTCGTCAATCCGAACGGCGTGCGCGCGCAAGTCGAAAGCGCCGCCATCTACGCCCTCACCGCCACGCTCAAGGATCCCATCACGGTTGAAGGCGGCCGCGTCGTGCAATCCAATTTCAACGACTACCACATGATCCGCATGAACGAAGCTCCGTCGATCGAAGTCTACCTGGTGGACAGCGAGGAAAGGCCCACCGGCATCGGCGAGCCCACGGTCCCGGTGATCGCTCCGGCTCTTTGCAATGCGATTTTCAACGCAACCCGCACATGGAAGAGAGACGTACGCATCCGCCGCTTGCCGATCCGCGCGGAAGATTTTGCATAGCTTCCTGCTACTTCCGCGCGTTTACTATCTCCGCCTTCAATGACGGCGCTTTTTCATCCGCATTGGCCGAACCTTCTCGGAATCATCACGCTTGCCATTTGGTTGCACTTGTTCTACGGCCGCGGCTGGTTCTGGCGTGTAAAAAGACTTTGTGCGGATGATGGCCGCTTTCAACTCCCCGGCTCTTGGCCAAAAATCGTTGCTGTTGTCCCTGCCAGAAATGAAGCGGCGACCATCGGCAAAGCGGTCGCAAGTCTCGTAAGCCAGGAATATCCCGGGACGTTCTTCATCGTCGTTGTGGACGATCACTGCGAAGATGAGACGGTCGCCCTCGCAAAGCGCATTTCCATGGAACTTGGAGCGGAGGGAAAAGTTCGTGTCGTCGCCGCATCGGCGCTTCCCGAGGGTTGGACTGGAAAGCTCTGGGCGCTTAACGAAGGGGTTGCCAGTGCCGCCGCGGAAGAGCCCGCATTCTACTGGTTTACGGATGCGGACATCACTCACGCCCCCGACACTCTGCGCAGACTCGTGGCCCGCGCCGAGCAAGACAAGTTCGACCTCGCTTCCCTCATGGTGCTCCTTCAAGCCAGAACTTTGCCGGAGCGCGCCCTCATCCCCGCTTTTCTCTATTTTTTCCTGATGCTCTATCCGCCCCAATGGATTGCCGACGAGGACTTGAGCACGGCAGGCGCGGCTGGGGGGTGCATCTTGTTGCGACGTGAAGCATTGGAGCGCATGGGCGGGTTTGCCGCAATTCGCGGCGAAGTCATTGACGATTGCGCTCTCGCGCGTACTGTCAAGCGGAGCGATGGCCGCGTCTGGATGGGACTTACTCGAAAAAGCGAGAGCCTTCGCGTTTATGGCACGTGGAGCGAGATTGCTGACTTGATAGCCCGAACTGCCTTTACGCAACTGCGTTACTCTGCTTGGCTCCTTGCCGGCACGCTCGTCGCCATGTTTCTCACCTATGTTGCTCCGGTGGTTCTTCTGTTCTCGCCGGATGTTATTGCCAGGATTTTCGGCCTCACGGCTTGGCTCTTGATGACTTTCTCTTTCCTTCCCACAATCCGTTTTTATCGGCTGTCGCCGCTCTGGGCCCCGCTGCTTCCACTTACGGCGATGTTCTATACGTACGCGACTTTCCTATCCGCGCTTCGCTTTTGGCGCGGGAAAGGTGGCCAGTGGAAGGGCCGCGCCCAAGCGCAGCGAAATGTTTAGCCGCTGGCCCGCTGGGAATTTCTGTACCCGCTAAAGCTGCATTTTGCGCTAGGCCTGCGCCAGGAATTTGGCCAGCGGCAGCCAGTAGTTTGTTTTCCAGCCTTCAACCAGATGCTCAGCCTCACCTTTGGGAAATCCGGTGTGGTCGAAAAGGAGCTTTGTGTCGGAGCCCTGTTCGACAAGGTCGAATTTGGCGATGGAATAGATCCCGGAAGGCCAGCCGCCGGCTCGCCAGGCTTGAATGATTCGTTCGTCGGAAACCAGCTCGATGTTGCGGCCCGAGATGTAGCCGCCGAACAGGGAGAATGCGCCGCCGGCCACGTTGGCAATTTCCGTGGGAGCGGTGCCGGGCACCATGCCGGATTGCACCGCCGCGCTGAGCTGCGTCACTTTGTGGAACTGTTTCGCGTCGGTCAGCGCATCGTAAACGCGTTTGCGTCCGGCTTTGAAAACAGTTTCCAAATGGATGGATTCCGCCGAATGCGAAATTTCCTCCGGGGCGTGTCCAAAAGCGCCAGCAGGAACGAGACCCAAACCGCCAACAGCGAACGCCGCGCTCGCTAAGATTTGGCGACGCGTCGGATTATTCGCAAGCGAGTGCTGTCTCTCTCTACCGTTCATGATTCTCCTCCGTGAGCTGCCATGCTCCATTCGGCTTGAGCCGTGCGAGCATGGGAGCATGAGGTCACATTATGTTCAAGATAATATTTGGCTGGAAGGCACAATGCAGTTCGGCCCATACTTCCACGCGCGGACCGAACCGCGGCAAACTAACCGAAGCCCGCACACAAGTCTGGAAAGCCCGACTTCCCCGTTCAAGAAAAATCCAACAGTCAAAATTTGGCCGACGCATTGCTTGCTTTGGGATGCGAGCGTATATTTGCGTGCGGCTCAAGGACGCAGTGAAAACTTTATGGCAAGGCGTAGGAGGAACCGTGGAGAAATTCCGTACGTATCTTCTCTGTTTTTTATTGCTGGCGGCTATGCCGCTGCCCGCGCAGGCTCCGGGCCTTTCCGGGATGTACGCGCAAATCCGCGCGGAAGAGACCAACCACTCGAAAATCATGTGGATCATTCACGAAGTAGCCGACGTGTACGGCCCGCGCGTCACGGGCACACCCAATCTCAAGGCCGCTGACGACTGGGCGTTGCACACCATGTCCTCATGGGGCCTGACGAACACGCACCTCGAGCCATGGACTTTTCAGCCACCGAGCGCAGCGACGCCGGTGCCTGGGTGGGAAAACATGGAGCTCTCCGCCGAGGCTGTTTCTCCTTTCCACGGCCAATTGATGGTGAAGCCGCTGGCGTGGACGCCCAGCACGAATGGAGTCGTGACGGCGAAGGTTGTGCGCCTCGATCCGCCCGGACTGGCGCCGCCGAGCGGAGCTGGGTTCAACTTTTTTGGAGGCGCGCCACCACCGCCCGAACCGAAATGGGCTGCGCCTCCGATGCCGCCGGCCGCGAAGCCGGCCGAGCCCAAGCAGCCAACGCAAGCGGAGCTCGATGCATATTTGAATTCGATGAAGGACAAAGTGCATGGAGCGATCGTGTTCGTGGGCAAGCACGTGCAGGTCGCGGAGGATATGAATCCAGCGCCGATGCGGCGTACCGAAGACGAATGGAAATCTCGCTTTGATGCGAAGAATCCGCGCCCGTTCCGTTTTCCCGAGCAGCCGAAATTGCCGGAAGGGCAATTGACCCGCGCGGAAGTTTCGCGGCAAGTGGACCAGTTTCTTGTGGACAACGGCGCGCTGGTGCGTGTTAACGACGCGGGCCGCGCTCATGGAATCATCATCGCGCAGCAAAACAGCACCTACGATTGGACTCGCGCGGTCCCGACTCTGGTTATGCGCAATGAAGACTACGGCAGGATTTCTCGAATCATGGATGGCGGCGCCGCGGTGACGCTGCGCATCAATATCCAGAACAAGGAATATCCCGAAGGCGCGACCGCCTATAACGCGCTCGGAGAAATTCCCGGCACGGATAAGAAAGATGAAATCGTGATGCTCGGAGGCCATTACGATTCGTGGCATGACGCGACGGGAGCGACCGACAATGGCATTGGCTCCTCGATGATGCTGGAGGCGGTGCGGATACTCTCTACCCTTCACGTCAAACCCCGGCGCACGATTCGCATCGCCCTTTGGAGCGGCGAGGAAGAAGGACTGCTCGGCTCTCTGGCGTATGTGCAGCAACACTTTGGCAGTTTCGAGAACCAGAAACCGGAGTACGCAAAATTGGACGCCTATTTAAATATCGATTCGGGCACCGGAAAGCCGCGAGGTGCCGGAGTGTTCGGTCCCGATGGCGCCGCGGATATGGTTCGCGAGGCCATGATGCCGTTTGAAGATTGGGGATTCGTCGGAGTCCTCAAGGGCGACAGCCGCAGAACCGGCGGAACGGACAGCACCTCTTTCAACAATGCGGGCCTGCCGGGAATCGGGCTGGCGCAGGATTCGTTCGATTATGGATCCTTCACGCATCACACAAACCTCGACACCTACGAACGCATTTATGAAGAAGACGTGAGGGAAGGCGCGGTGGAAATAGCGTCGGCGGTCTACGCGCTGGCGATGGCCGACGAAATGGTGCCGCGTTTCAAGGATTCCGAGATGCCGAAACCCGTGCCGGAGCCTGGGCCAGGTTCACAAGCCACGGCCGTCAGACACGTTCCCGCGAACTGAGAAAAAAACATATGTGTGGTGGAGCCCGCATCGTTTTCGATGCTCGCTTCTGACCGCTGATTTTAAAGTTCGCGTGCAGCTGCGAAGTGGAATCTTCGCCAATTCAAAACGCTTCAGAAAAGCGTGATCGTCAGATGCGCAACTCGTGCGCTCTGGGCACGGGCGCGTATAAAATGCAGGCCGGAGGAAACATGGAGAAAACCAGGCGGAAATTCCTGACGGATACATCCCTCGGAATCATCGGCGCGGCGGTTGCGGGAAAGCAGCAACAGAAACCGGGGCAGCCACCGGCGGGGACGCCGCCCGCATTCGGCACCGCCGCGGCCGTTGGTCCGGAAGTCTCGAAAACAACATTCGCCGAGGCGGAGAAACTTGTACAAGTCGAATTGACCGATGCTGAGCGCGCGATGGCGGCGACGAGTTGGCGAAGCAACATGGCGCCGCTCTACGAGCGACGTGCCGGGCCGCACAAAGTGGAGTTGGAAGCAGGGCTTGCGCCCTACTCGACGTGGAATCCCGTTTTGCACGGCGAGAAACGCGGACCGCAGCGGAGTATGTTTGCGCGCAGCCCCGGCGTTCCGGGGCCGTTGCCTGCAGCCGAGGAAGACATCGCATTCGCACCGGTGACGCAGCTTTCGCGATGGATCGAGTCGCGCAAGATCACGTCCGAACGCCTCACAAATATTTATCTGGAGCGCCTGGAACGATTCAATCCAAAGTTGCGCTGCGCCATCACTTTGACGCGTGAGCTTGCGCGGGCCCAGGCCAAGCAAGCGGACGCGGAGATCGCCGCAGGGAAATATCGCGGGCCGCTTCACGGAATTCCCTGGGGCGCGAAGGACTTGTTGGACACCGCCGGTATTCCCACGACGTATGGAGCGGAGCCATTCCGGAATCGCGTGCCGGCGAAAGACGCAGCAGTCGTCAAACGTCTGCACGAAGCGGGCGCGGTGCTTGTTGCCAAGTTGAGCCTCGGAGCGCTGGCGCTGAACGATATCTGGTTTGGCGGGCAAACGATGAATCCCTGGCTGCTTGAGGAAGGATCTTCGGGCTCAAGCGCCGGGCCGGGAGCGGCGACCGCCGCCGGTTTGGTGGCGTTTGCCATCGGCAGCGAAACTGGAGGAAGCATTGTGGGGCCAAGCATGCGGTGCGGGCTGACCGGATTGCGTCCGACGTACGGGCGCGTGGCGCGGACTGGAGCGATGACATTGTGCTGGTCGCTGGACAAACTTGGGCCAATGACGCGAAGCGTCGAAGATGCCATGCTCGTGTTGCAAGCGATTTCCGGACCGGATGCCGGCGACGTTTCGAGCGTAGAGAGCAAACTGGATTTTGATGCGGCCGCCAGCGCGCGCGGCTTGCGCGTTGGATATTTTCCAAAATGGATGAAGGAAAGCCCGGCGACGGAGGTGGACCGCGCCGCGCTCGAGACGGTCAGGAAGGTCGGGATGATTCCCGTCGAGGTGTCCATTCCCGACTGGCCTTACGACTCGCTGAACGTAATCTTGTTCGCCGAAGGGGCGGCGGCCTTCGAGGAAATCACTCTGAATCACGCAGTCGATGAGTTGAAAGTTCAAACGTACGACGCCTGGCCGAATATTTTCCGGCAGTCGCGATTCCTCTCGGCGGTGGAGTTTGTGCAGACCGACCGGCTGCGGCGGAAAGTGGCGGTAGAGATGGCGCGCGTTTTTTCGCAAGTCGATTTGCTCCTGGTGCCTTCGCTGCGGGATGAAATGCTGACGATTACGAATTTCACCGGGCATCCCTCGCTGACCCTGCGCGCAGGCTTCGTCGAAGTGTCCGAAGCGCGCACGGATTGGGCGCCCGACCCGAGCCGGCCGCTGCCTAAATTTTCGCCGCCGCGGCGCGTGCCGCACGGAGTGACACTCATCGGGCGGCTTTTCGAGGAGGGCACAGTCGCGCGAGCCGGGCTGGCACTGGAGCGCGCACTCGGAGTTGTACGCGAGAGGCCATCCGGGTTTTAGGCGACCAGAAACAGAAGTCAGCCGCGACCTGCGGCTCCGCAGCGCGTTGCGGCTTGCTGAGCGCGTACGAGGGGTCCCCCTAGTTTTTTGTAAGTGTTGATTCTAATAGATTTAACATATCTGTAAGTCTTTTAGATGCAACACTTATGGGGAATACCGCAAGTGTTGCATCTGAAAGGGTTGGAAGTAAACATAACGTGGCTCGACTTAGGCCGAATTGAGGCCGTTTTTTGCGAGCAGGAAAGCTATTGATCGAGCTCGGGAACGTGAATCAACAGCCGCCCAAAAGAAAAAGCGGGAGATGGCTCCCGCTTTTCAAGCATAGATTTGTACAGAAAGGTCATAGCCGAGGGCGCGGCCTGATTCAAGGAAAACTTACACTTGGCATGAATTTTAGAGGGCTATGGCCAAGAGTGGGGAGGATTTGGTAGCCTTGGAAGGTAGAGAGGTACAGGGCTGTATCCTGATGTCAGGGAACGGCACCGGAGGCCACGATGAGCGTTATCCCTCCCACGGGCAAAGGAAAGATCACCGTGCCCGATTTGCTGCAGCGGAAATCTTCCGTTGCAGGTTTTGCTTCCAATCCGAAAAAAATTACTTGCCTGACGGCGTACGACTATCCGACGGCGCGCCTGCTGGATGAAGCAGGTGTGGACGTGCTGCTGGTAGGCGACTCGCTGGGAATGGTCGTGCTGGGATATGAAAGCACGCTTCCCGTTTCGATTGAAGAGATGCTGCACCACACGCGAGCGGTGCGGCGAGGAACGCGGCGAGCGCTGGTCGTGGCGGATATGCCGTACGGCAGCTACCACTCGGACACGGCGGAGTCTCTGCGCAACGCGGTGCGCTTCGTGAAAGAAGCGAGCGCGGAGGCGGTGAAGGTGGAAGGCGGCGAACGGCGGCTGGAGCTGATTGCGCGGCTGACGGAAGCAGAAATTCCTGTGATGGGGCATATCGGGCTGACGCCGCAATCGATCAATGCGCTGGGCGGATACCGCGTGCAGGGAAAGACCGTGGATGCGGCGGAGCTATTGCTCCGAGATGCCCGTGCGGTGGAGGCGGCCGGAGCGTTTGCCGTTGTGCTCGAAGCTGTGCCACGGGAGCTTGCGGCGCAAATCACGAGGGAACTGCGGATTCCGACGATCGGCATCGGCGCGGGACCTGAGTGCGACGGACAAGTGCTTGTGATCCACGACCTTCTGGGATTGACGTTCGGGAAGACGCCGAAATTCGCCCGTCAATACGCCAACATCGGACAAATCATTTCGAAAGCGGCGCGCGAATATTGCGAGGACGTGCGAGGGGGGACATTTCCGTCGGACGCGGAGTCGTATCACGGCGCGGAGATGGCTATGGAACAGAAAGAGGCGCCGGTCAACACGGACGGGGATTGGTAGAAGGCAAGAACTAAAAGCAAATTCCTCGCTCCGCTTGGAATGACAACTCACCGAATTTTTGTGGATTGATCAAGGGAGGATGTTGTGACGCCAGAAGAGATGCGCGTGCTCTACCATTACAATGCCTGGGCGAACCACCGATCGATGGATGCGGCGGCGAACCTGACGAACGAGCAGTTCACGAAGCCGATGGGCTCGAGTTTTTCTTCCGTACGCGACACTCTGGCGCACATCTGCGGCGCGGAATGGATCTGGCTGGAGCGATTTCAAGGGCGGTCGCCTGCGTCGTTGCCGGATGGGGCGGATTGTGCGGATGTGCAGAGTCTTCGCGCAAAATGGGCGGAACAAGAAGCGCGGCTGCTGGCGTTCGTCGGGAAACTGAAGCAAGAGGATTTGAATCGCGTAATGGAGTATAAGACGCTGAAATTCGGTGTGTACCGGAATCCGTTGTGGCAATCGATGCAGCACGTGGTAAATCACGGAACCTACCATCGGGGGCAGGTGACGACGCTGCTGCGGCAACTCGGGGCGCAACCTATTTTGACGGACCTGATGCACTACTATCGCGAGCGCGCGACGGCGGCGAGCGCGTAGAAGAAGTTCGTGCGTCCAAAGTTCAATAGTTAAATCAGGAAACAGCAGAGGGAAGCAGCGAGACTCTAGGAATGCACAGACTGAAGTCTGTGCCACTGGCAGCGTGGAAATAATCCGAACGATAGCCTGGATGAAGGAGTACGCGCGAGCGGCGCGTGCGCAGGGGCTCGTCCTCGGGCTGGTGCCAACCATGGGCGCTCTCCATGAAGGACACGCAGCGCTGGTCGAGCGGGCGCGGAAGGAATGCTCGCGAGTGATTGCCTCGGTGTTCGTGAACCCGAAGCAGTTCGGGCCGAACGAAGACTACAAGAAGTACCCGCGAAACCTCGAGAAAGACGCGGAAAGGCTGGCAGCCATAGGAGTGGACGTGCTTTTCGCGCCGGAAGCGGCGGACGTTTATCCGGAGGGGTATCGAACATACGTCAGCGTGGAAGGAATCAGCGAGAGGCTGGAGGGCCGTTCGCGGCCGGGGCACTTTCGCGGAGTGGCGACGGTTGTTTTGAAGTTGTTCGAGATCGTGCAGCCACACTACGCTTATTTCGGGCGGAAGGACGCGCAGCAGGTGCGCATCATCGGCGAAATGGCACGCGATCTGAATCTCGAAGTTGAGATTGTCGTCTGCCCGATCGTCCGGGAGGCGGATGGATTGGCGCTCTCCTCGCGGAATGCCTATCTGAGCCCGGAAGAACGCAAAGCCGCGACCGTGCTGCACCGGGCGCTCGCAGCGGCGAAGAGTGAAGTGACCGCGGGAGTGCGCGACGCGCTGGAGTTGCAGAGCGCGATGCGGCGAGTGCTTGAAGGAGAGAAACTCGCGAGAGTCGATTATGCCGAGATCGTGAGCGCGGAGACGTTTGAGCCGGTGGTACGAGTGGCGCGGCCGTGCTACGCCGTGCTGGCGGTATTCATAGGGAAAACGCGGTTGATCGACAATTCATTGATCGAGCCAGCCGCGGATGGGTCCGCAGAGTTTCTCTTTCACTTCTAAACGCGCAAATTAAAAACTATTTCCCGGAGGCTGCCGCCAGAACTTCCCCGGCGTGGCCCTTGGCGATGACCTTGTCCCAGATTTTGTCTATTCCGCCGTCCGGTCCGATGAGAAATGTGCTGCGGACGATGCCGAGGAAGGATTTGCCGAGGAATTTTTTCATGCGGCGCACGCCGTACGCTTCGATGGCCTGGAAATCAGGATCGCTGAGAAGATCGAAGTTGAGCTTGTATTTGGCCTTGAAGGAAGCCTGAGCCTTGATGGAGTCGCCGCTCGCACCAAGGATGACGACACCGAGCTTATCGAACTGCTTTTTTGCGTCGCGAAACTCGGACGCTTCGACGGTTCAACCGGAAGTATTGGCCTTCGGAAAGAAAAAAAGCACGACGCGTTTGCCGCGAAAATCGGCGAGAGAGACGTCGGCGCCGGCGTCGTTTTTAAGGCGGAATGCGGGGGCTTTGTCGCCTTCTTTCAGCATAAGTTGTGAGGCCTCCGTAATTTCTCAGGGCTATTGGATAAAGACTACGCCGGACACAAAGACAAAAGCAAAAGACACCGGTCTAATGTGCGGCCACCACAGTTCCGGCCGGAGAACGCACCGGCGTCACGCAAGCAGCTTGCGCAATACGTCGTTGACGGCCTGTGGGTTGGCTTGGCCCTTCGTGGCGCGCATGACCTGACCCACAAAGAATTTGAAGACGCCATCGTTGCCGGATTTGAACTTGGCGACGTTATCGGGATTCTTGGCAATGACGTCGCGGGCCGCCAGTTCGATGGCGGAGTCTTCGACCTGGGCGCCAAGATTTTCGGCGGCCACGATTTCCGCGGGTGAGCGGCCGGTATCAAACATGGTGGCGAAGACTTTCTTGGCCACGGCGGCGGTGAGTTTTCCGGATTCCACGAACTTGAGAAGTTCGGCCAGAGAGGCGGGCGAAACCGGGCTTGTTTCGATCTCCTTGCCGGAATCGTTGAGCCGGCGGAGAAGCTCGGTCTGGATCCAGTTCGAGGCGTTTTTCGGAGCCGCGCCCGAAGTTGTTACGGCCTCGAAGTAATCAGCCAGGGGTTGCGATGCGGTGAGGACGGCAGCATCGTAAGGCGTCAAACCGTAGGCGCTGATAAAGCGAGCGCGCCGGTTGGCGGGTAGTTCAGGGAGCGAGCGGAGGACTTCGTCGCGCCAGGCGGAGCTGACGTGGACGGGGAGCAAGTCCGGCTCGGGGAAATAACGATAGTCGTGGGCTTTTTCTTTCGAGCGCATGGAAACGGTGCAGGACTCGACCTGATTCCAGAGGCGCGTCTCCTGGAAGATTCGGCCACCCGTTTCGAGGACGGCGATGTGGCGCTCGATTTCAAATTCGAGAGCCTTTTGGAGGAAGCGGAAGGAATTCAGATTTTTTACTTCGACTTTGGTGCCGAATTCTTTCGTGCCGCGAAGACGCACGCTGACATTGGCGTCGCAGCGGAGCGAGCCTTCTTCCATGTTGCAATCGCTCACGCCGGTATAGAGCATGATCTGGCGAAGCGTGGTGAGGTAGGCGTAGGCCTCTTCGGAAGTGCGCATGTCCGGCTCGGAGACGATTTCGCTGAGAGGCGTGCCGCAGCGGTTGAAATCGATGTAGGCCTTGGTGGCGGATTCGGCGAAACCCTCGTGAAGATTTTTTGCGGCGTCTTCCTCGAGATGAAGGCGAGTGATGCCGATGCGTTTGCGCGCGCCGTCGCATTCGATTTCAAGGCTGCCGCCGGTGGCAAGAGGCAATTCGTACTGGGAGATTTGGTAGCCTTTCGGAAGATCGGGATAGAAATAGTTTTTGCGCGCGAAACGGGAATGCTCGTGAACGGTGCAGTTCAAGGCTAGGGATGCGCGCATGGCGAGGTCCACGGCGCGCTTGTTCAGGACGGGAAGGGTGCCGGGGAGGCCGAGGCAGACGGGACAGACGTTGGTGTTTGGCGGATCGCCGAAGCGAGTCGAGCATCCGCAAAAGATTTTGGATTTCGTCAGAAGCTGGACGTGAACTTCCAGGCCGATGACGGGCTCGTATTTCGCGAGAACTTCGGGAGCGATGGCGGCCGACTCTGGAGCTGATTTGGCCATAGTGGAGCAAGAATTATAGCATCAGCGCAGATGGAGACGATGCGGCGGCGATACGGGAGCAGCGGCCTAGGGCCTTTCCGCAGCCGGTTCGCGGAGTGCAGGAAGGATGCGCTCTGCCAGTGCAAAGCCGCCGAAAAGCAGGGAAGCATAGAGCGCGTCCCCGGCAAGCGTGTTCCAAAAGAACGGAATTCCCGCGACGTAGCAGGCCAGCAAGCCGGCGCCGGTGCGTGGGTAGGACAGACCAAACGCCCAGACCGCAAAATTGGTGATGACGAAAAACTGGATGGCGCCGAAGAGGGTGGCCGCGCCGACGCGCGCGACGCTGCGGCGATTGCGCAGCCAGAAGCCGATGGCGACACTGCAGAGAAAACTCGCGTAGACGACGGGCATCAGCTTATGGAAGCCGACGAAAATGTCGCCTGCAAAAAGGGCAAGGAGCGGAAAAAGAAACGCCAGACGGCGATCGCGGATGAAAGCCCCAGAAAACAGAGCCATGGCGCCAACGGGAGTGAAATTCCAGGGATGCGGAGCGATGCGTAAGCCGGCTGCGAGGACAATTACGGCGAGTGCGAAGAGCGTGCGATAAAGCAGAGTCTCTTTTCGAGTCAATTGGCGGTTCATGGTGTCTCTTTCTCCATTCCTTCCAGTATATCGCAAAAGATAAAGCCGTCCCGGTTAACGATTTCTCCAGTACGGACAGGAATGGGCGAGCGGAAAATAGGGCCGTCGAAGACGAACGTGTGGAACTCGCCGTTTTCTCCGCAAGGGTCTGCGCGAGGGGGAAGATCGCGGAAAAAAGAATTGTCCAGTTCGCGGCCAGCGAAGCTGGAATCGAGAATTTTGCTGTCCACACAGACAGCAACAGCCCGGAATCGATTGGCGTGAAAGGAACGGATGAGCTCGCGGGTATCTCGCTTCCAAATAGGAAAGATGGCGCTCATTCCGATCCGGGCGAGATTCCTTTCGCGATAGGCGCGAAGGTCTTCGAGGAAAATGTCGCCGAAAGCGACGGTGCGAACGCCCTGCACGAGATACACGCGTAGGGCCTCTTCCATGCGCGCTTCGTAAACGGGATTGACGCACTGCGGAGGAATACGGACTTCGTGAAGGGGCAGGCCGATGGATCGAGCCTGGCGCTGGAGAAGTTCGCGACGCACGCCGTGCATGCTAATGCGCTCGTAGCCTTCCGTAACGGTGGTCAGAAGCGCGGCGATGCGAATGTCGTTCCGCTGGAGAAGCGTGTGGAGGGCCATGGCACTGTCCTTGCCGCCGCTCCAGCAGAAGAGAATGGGTTGAATTGGTTTGGGCACCTGTCAAACGCTCCAAATCCTAGAGTCTTTACGAAATGGGGCGCAGCATGCTGCGCCCCTACCTGGGAAGTCAGTTTCTCCCGCGGAAAGTGTAGCGAACTCCGGCGCGCACATCGCGGCCAAGAGCGGGATAGCCGAGAGCGTCCTGGTATTGCTTGTCGAAAAGATTGGCTGCGCGCGCGAAAAGCGAAACGCCGTAGCGGAGGTCGTAATGCGCGGCGACGTCGAAGCGTGCGTAGCCGGGATTCCTGGTAAATCCGAGACCAAGAAAATCGCTGTCGGTGCGGACGCCGGTGAAATAACCGCCAAGAGTTATGCCGAAGCGGCGAATAGCGGCATTCAATGTGAGAGAGCCGGAATTGACCGGTCGCCGAAGCAAATGGTTGCCGGGAAGTTCGGAAGGATCGAAAGCGTTGGGAGACTGGAGCACGCGGGTATCGTCGAGCGTGTAGTTTCCGGCCAAATTCATCCAGCGCGTCAGGCTTGCCTGGCCGGTGAGGTTGATTCCGCGGGCGCGGGCAAGGTCGGTATTGAAGAAAAAGCCGAAGCTCGGAGGAGCCCCGGGAATGGTTACGCCGCAAGTGTTTGTGGTGGGGGTAACGGCAGTGCAAAACGCAAAGCTGACGATGTCGTAGAATCGGCTTGAAAAATATTCGCCGGAGAAGCGGAGGCGATCAGTAAGAAGCCGTTGCTCGATGCCGGCAGTCCACGTCTTGCTGGCCTCCGGTTTGAGCGAAGGATTGCCAAAGTCGCCGAAGTTGTCGCCGTAGATCTGGTCGAAACGGGGCTCCTTGATGCCCTGACCGTAGAAACCTCGCAATAGAGTTTCACCCCAGAATTCGCGGCCGTAGCGCGCGATAAACGAGGCCCCCGCGCGCGGGACGAAGCGAGTGCCAAAATCGGCGTTGGCTTCCGCGCGGCCGCCGAAATCAAGAGAGAGGCGGCGGTGCGGCCGATAACGGAAATCGAGGAAGCCGGCCTGATTGTTGCGGCGCGCGTGAGGGACATTGATGGAAGTAAGGAAAGCGTTCTCGACTTCGTACTCGTAGCCGGCGGTGACGCCAAAGTTGGAGAGCAAGTAGCTGGTCTGGGCGGCGCCGTTGGCGCGATTGTATTGAAAGCGGCTCTCGCCGGTGAAATCGCAGAATTCGGCGGTCGCGACGGCCGCAGGATTCGTCTGAGGACAAAAGGCATTCGGGTCAGTGGCGAAAAAACTTTGCAGAGGATTGTCGTTGTGCTGGCGAGTGTAGGATTCGCCGACGCTGATTTCATGGTGCCAGTGTTTGCCGGAGGAAAAATTCCAGGCCGCACTGGAGCTGAAGATGTGCTGGTCGAAATGCTGGTAAAGGCTGGGCGGTTCGAAAATTGTTTGGCCTGGAATGCCAGCGTCACTGTCGTTATTTCGCAGCGTGAGGCGGAGCTGACTTGTGTCACTGAAGCTGTAGCCGAAGTTGGCGGAGAGCGTGCGATTCAGAAATGCGTCGTTCGGTCCCTGGCCATCGGATTGGAAATAGGCTGCGGCAGCGGAATAGTCGAATTTGCCAAGGAGGCCGCTGAGGAGGGCGCCACCGCGGCCAGAGGAAAACGTTCCGCCTTCGCCGAAAACGCTGAACTCCGGGGTACGCGTGGAACCCCGATGGGTAAAGATCTGGATGACGCCGGAGACTGCGTCGGAACCGTAGATGGCGCTTTCGGCGCCGCGGACGATTTCGACTTTATCGATGTTATCGAGCGTAAGAGTGGAAAAATCGACGGCACCGCCAGGGGGATTTAGGGGAACGCCATCGACAAGAACTTTGGTGAAGTTGGAATTGCCGCCGTTGAGAAAGACCGAAGTGGTGCCACCCTCTGGACCGGTGCGGCCAATGGCAACGCCCGGAACAAAGAGAAGAGCGTCGGGGAGAGAAACTGACTGCCGCGAGTCGATTTCGTTTTTGGAAAGGACGGAAATCGAGGCGGTCGTCCGGTCAGCAAGAACCGGCTCCGCCTGGGCGGTTACGATAACACTGGCGGAGAGGGGTTCAAGGGCGAGTGTGAGGTCCAGCTGGCGCTCTTGATTGGGCGCCAGATCAACGACGAAATTGCGTGAAACAAATGAGGGGCGCTCGAAGGACAAGCGATAGCGGCCAGGCGGAATTGTGAGGGTATACGCGCCAGCGACGGACGAGCTGGTTTTCCATAGTTGCGCGTTGGCGACTCCTTCCAATTGGGCGGTGACGATTACACCCTCAATGGCGGCACCGGTGGAATCCAGAAGCGTGCCGAAGAAGTGAGCAGGGTGCGGATCGTTTTGTGCTTGTGCGGAAAAGTCAGCTGCTAGAACGGCAAAAAGAAAGACTGCAATTCGAAGAGCGTATGTGTTCATGTTTTCCTCCGCTCCCTCTCGCGCGGGAGTTGAAGGTTGGCCTGGCGCCTGGAAAAGATCGCTCGGGCTGCAGACTTCGCCGGTCTCCTGGCTTGGCGGCAGTTCCGTCCCTGTATTGGAGGGCCGGTGCCGGGCCTTCCCGCAGCGCTGCCCGTTATTTCTGAGCGCGAACTCTGTGAAGAGATCGCAAACAGTGAGCGATGCGCCGCAGTGGCTGCGGCAGTACCATGTTCCGCCTTACAGTCGCGCGGCGGCGACGGCTTGCTTCACGTTCGACCCCGGCGTTGGCCAGGATGAACGCACCGTCTTCCCGTGCACGAAGTCCGCGGTGAAAGTGGGGGGCACGATGGCCCGCTATTGGTGATTCAAGTGCCGCAGCGTGAGCCGCGGCGCCGGGGTGAACGATGAAACAGCCACTTATTTTGCAGACGGCATATTCACGCGCGGACGGCCTGAAGACCCGAGTTCCACGGTGAGTTGCGTCTGAAAAACCTGTTCGAGCAATTCGCGCTGGAAGACGCTCGCGGGCGGTCCAACACGAAGGCACTTGCCCTTCTGAAAAAGAGCGACCTGGTCAGCATACTGCCCCGCAAGATTGAGCTCGTGAGTCACGACGACGACGGTGTAACGGTTTGCCGAAGCGAGGCGGCGGAGCGTTTCCAGCAGATCAACTTGAGCGCCGATGTCGAGATGCAAAGTCGGCTCATCGAGAAGAAGAAGCAGGGGCTGCTGAGCGAGAGCGCGCGCCAGAATGACGCGCTGTTTTTCGCCGCCGGAGATCTGATCCATGAAGCGGTCGGTGAGGTGCTCCGCGCCAACCTGGGCAAGGGCATTTCGCGCGACGAGAATGTCTTCCGCGGTTTCGAACCGCAAGGTGCGCCCGTAGGGATGCCTTCCCTGAAGAACAAATTCCCAAGCGCGGGAAGGAAAGAGCAAAGGACTCTCTTGTTGAACCATAGCGATGCGCTGGCCGCGGGTGCGATGGGGAAGCGCGTGAGTGATGAAGCCATTCAGAAGCACGCGGCCGGAAAGCGGCTGGAGAGCGCCGGCAATCAGCTTCAACAAGGTGGACTTGCCGCAGGCGTTGGGGCCCACGATGGCGACAATTTCGCCGGGACGGGCTTGAAAGCTGGTGGCTTCCAATGTGAAGAGCGGGGCCTGCGTGGGATTCGCCGAATAGGCGTAGCTGACCTGTTCCACGCTCAAGCGAATATCGGAGTTGAAATCACCAGCGTCGCCCACAGGACGCGCGGGGGAAGCCGGGGAGCGGGCGTAACTGCTCACGCAAGCCTCCGGCGCATAAGATAGAGAAAAAGAGGGGCACCAGCAATGGCGGTCATGGCGCCGACAGGAAGCTCGGCGGGCGAAACGACAGTACGGGCGAGCGTATCGGCGATAACCAGTGCGATAGCGCCGCCGAAGGCGGCCGTCGGCAAAAGAATCCGGTGATCGGAACCAAAGATCAGCCGCATGACGTGCGGGACCAGGAGGCCGACGTAACCGATTGCGCCACTGACGGAGACGGCGAGGCCGGTTAACAAGGAGGCCGCGATATAGACGACCAAACGCACACGGCGGACGTCAACACCGAGGTGCATGGCTTCCTTTTCGCCGGCGAGCAAGAGATTCAGGTCCGAGGCGGTGGTGTAAATTGCCGCCGCCGCAAGGAAGAAACCAAATCGGAGAACGAGACTGACAATACGCAGAGGAGGCGTGGAGAGATCACCCATCATCCAGAAGGCCATGCCGCGATAATTGCCGCCCGTCAACGTAGACATAAAAAACATGATGACTGCAGAGAGAAAAGACGCGGAAATAATGCCGGCGAGAAGCAACGTGCCGCTGTCGATTTGGCCTTGGCGGAGACCGAGGAAGTAGACGGCGGTGACGGTCAGCGCAGCGCCGAGAAAGGCACCGACGGGCGTCAAAAGAGCAGCAACGGTCGGGGCGAGAGACAAATGAGGTTCGACAATGAGGGCGACGATGGCGCCGACCGCAGCACCGCTGGAGACGCCGAGGACGTAGGGATCCGCGAGCGGATTGCGCAACAAAGCCTGGAAGCTGGCGCCCGCGACGGAAAGCGAAGCGCCAACAAAAACACCAAGAAGAATACGCGGCAGGCGAATATCAAAAATGATGAGCTGATATTCGCTGGAAAGCTGGCTGGTTTGACGAAACAGAACTCGAAGCAAGTCGCGGCCCAAGCCGTAGAGGGAGACCGGCACGGCGCCGAGCTTGAGCGCGACGACCACAACGACGAACAGGATGGCTGCAAGAATGGAGCAGTGCAGGAGCAAGCGACTGAGAGTCAATGGGCGCAAGCGCATGCCTCCGAAAGAGAGAAATCATCGCCGGAAGAATCCGTCGAGCGAAGGGAAGGGCGTGGCTGGGCACGGGGTGTAATCTTCTTCTGAGTGTCGTCCTCGGGATGGGCGGAAAAAGCCTCTGGGTGCAACTGTCGAGCGAGATCCTCGATCGCCGAGACGATGCGCGGGGCGGGCCGATTCACGGCTTCACTGATCAAGGCAAAATGGCGGTTGCGCACGGCGTCCAGTCCGCGCCACCCGGGCCGCTCCGCGAGGACATCGAAATCATTCTGGCCGCTCTCGGAATGGGATTCCGCGAAAACAAGGAACTCCGGCTGGAGGCGAACGACTTCCTCGAGACTCATTTGAGGCCAGTCCTGGGAAGAGTCCACGATGGATGTAGCGCCGGCATGCAGCAAGGCATCGGCAATGAAAGTGTTCCTGCCAACGGAGATGAGTGGATCCGGCCAAACGATAAAGAGAACACGACGCGGGGGGACTCCGCTGAGGCGAAGCCGCAAGTTCGCCAGGTGGCGCTCGAGATCTGCGCCAAGAGTGAGGCCTGCCTCCCGGACGCCGAGCACTTCTGCAAGACGCTCGGTCGAAGAGACGATTTCCTGAACGGTGTGGGGATCGGTGGAGTAAGACGAGATGCCGAGGTCAGCGAGAGCGTTCACGGTCTCGAGGCGATTCAAACTCTTGGTAACGAGAACGAGATCGGGGCGGAGCGCAACAATCTGTTCAAGGCTGGGATTGATGGCGCCGCCAACTTTGGGTTTCTTCTGGGCATCCGGCGGGTAATCGCAGTAATCCGTATCGCCAACCAGCCGATCCTGCAAGCCCAAGGCGTAAATGGTTTCGGTTAGGCTGGGCGCGAGAGAGACGATTCGCTGAACAGGCTGGGGGATGCGAACGCTGCGCCCGACTTCATCCACGAAATTCTTGTAGGTTGGAGCGGCCGATGGGGTTTGGGCTTGGGCCGAGATGCAAGAAGATAGGGCGCAGCCCAACACGAAGGCGAGTGCACTCGCCCGGTGAATATTTCTTCGCAGGTGTATTCCCGTCGGCACAAAATCTCCACTGAACAAAATCTGTTCCGCAATAAAAAAGCCCCGCGAGACACCCTGGGGCTTTGTGGCCTCGCTTCTTCTCGCGAAAAGCGGCAGCCGCAGCGGCGCGGGAGGGTGGTCTGGCTTACGGCTGATTCAGCCGAATACAGTGGCGGGACCGCGGCCGATTCTCACGGCTTTCCCCTCATCCCATGCCTGCAAATTGGAAGCACAGTTTATGCCGTGGGTACAGGAGTGTCAATGCACGGCATAAACGGGGCAGGCGGAGAGGCTCAGCGATTCTTCCAGTTTGGCTTGCGCTTTTCGACAAGCGCGCGAAGCCCCTCTTGAGAATCCTCGAGGCGGTAAAGCTCGTTGAGAAAAATATTCATGGAGTGCTTCAGGCCGTCGCGAAGAGAAAGGCCCATGCCGCCGAGAATCGCTTTCTTCGCCATGGTCAGGACGGGGCCGGAATGGGCAGCGAGGCGTTCGGTCAACTCGCTCACAGTTTGCTCGAGCTTGGCCTCGGGAACGAGTCGGTTTACAAGACCCAATTCGTGTGCGCGTTCCGCGGTCATGGCTTCGCCGGTCAGAACAATTTCCAGTGCGCGCTTCGGTCCGACGAGGAATGGCAGGATGGTCGACGCGAGCGGAGGGAAAATGCCAATAGAAATTTCGGGCTGGGCAAATCGCGCCTTGGGAGTGGCGATCACGAGGTCGCCAAAGGCGGCCAGCTCCGCGCCGCCGCCAATGGCCGGACCGTTCACCACACAGATGACGGGCTTACCCACTTCAAGCATGCCGGAAAAAGCGGCATGAAACGCGTCGAGCATCTGAAAAACGCGTTGGGAAGTGTATTCACCGATGTCGATGCCGCCGCAAAACACCTTGCACGCGGAATCAAGGACGATGAGTTTCACCTCGGGCTGATCGCCGGCAAAGGCGATGCCGTCGGCGAGTTCGCGAAGCATGCCTTCGTTCAGGAGATTGTGTTCGGGACGGCTCAGGGTCATGCGCGCGACGCTGTTGTCAACACGCAACTTGATGTATTCAAATTGCTCTGGCGTGCGCTTTTCAGGTCGTGACAAATACTCTTCCGCGTCAACCGGCTCAATCATGCCGCGCCCTCCTGAGAAATTGCCGCCGGAAAGATCCAGTGGCTCGTGGAAAAGACCAAGATTAATGCTAGCACGGCCCAGTTTTTCGCTCCGAAAAGGAAAATGGGCGCGTGCGCAAAAGGTTCGCCCGTCGCCGCGCACGGGATCGCGGATTCTTGACATTCTCCGCACATCACAGCATTTCTCGGATGCCGCATTTCCATTTGCAGGTATGCTGGGCTACGAGTTTTAGCTTCCGTGTGGGGCGCACCGCGTGATGGCCGGACAATCATCTTCAACTCTCGGAAGCGACACAATTACGGCGATGCAATTTGCCGGCCAGGCCGATGGGGAAGGGCTTCCACCGGGTGAGGCGTGGGAGAATACTCCTGCGATTCGGTTTCAGCACGATTGGCAGGGAAGAAATGCCGATCCGGAACTTCAAACAGAGGTGCGCATGCTTTGGGCCCCGGAAACACTCTTTTTCCGGTTTGTGGCGCATTATCGCAGCATCACCGTGTTCGATGACGCCGAACCAAGCGGCTGGCGCGATCACCTGTGGGACCGCGATGTCGCCGAAGTTTTCCTGCAGCCCGCCGGGTCCGATCCACGCCGCTACAAAGAGTTTGAAGTGAGCCCGAACGGGCTCTGGATTGATTTGGATATCGCGCCGGGGGAAAAACATGACCTGAAGAGCGGGTTGAAGCGCCGTGTTCGGGTGGATCAGAAAAGCAAGAGCTGGACGGCGGAACTTGCCTTGCCGATGAAATGCCTGACGGCAGAGTTCAATCCCGATGCGGCTTGGCGCGCTAATTTCTTTCGCGTTGAAGGGGCGAGCGAGCCGCGCTTCTATTCGGCATGGCGGCCAACCGGAACGCCCGCGCCGAATTTTCATGTTCCGGCAGCGTTCGGCAAACTTGCCTTCAGGCGCAGGTGAAATTGCGAGCGTTGTTGGGAACAAGACTGGCCTTGCACAGCGTTTTTTCCTATTCTTCTCGGGTGAAGATTTACGATTTGTCATTCCGGCCATCCCTCCCTCATCGTGCGATTCCAATATTCGCAATTGCCGCCGCACTTTCCTTTTCGCCCGGACCATCAAACTGCCAGACAGATTCCTCGCAAAAGCCGAACGCCAGCGCACCGGTGGTGACAAAGATCGAGCCGCCATCATGGTGGATCAATTTGACTCCGGAGCTGATGCTGATGCTTTCCGGCCGGCACCTGGAAGCCACGCAGGTTGCCTGCAATCTGGCGAGCGTCACAGTGGAGCGTACGGAGGCCGTCGCGGGTGGCGACTATTTGTTCGTGTGGTTGACGATCGCTGCGGACACAAAATCAGGGACCGCCGTCTGCCGCATCACGACGCCTACGGGCAAAACAACCTTTGAGCTGCCGTTGGCGGCGCGAGCGCTGAGGCTTGGAAAATTTCAGGGCCTTTCGCGCGAGGACGTGATTTATCTCGTGATGCCGGACCGCTTCGCGAACGGCGATCCCACGAACGATGATCCTGCCGAGGAGCGTGGCTCGCATGATCGTTCGAACCCGCGTGCTTATCATGGCGGCGACCTGCGAGGGATCCGCGAGCATCTGCCGTACCTGAAAGACCTGGGGGTGACCACGCTCTGGCTCACGCCAGTATTGAAGAATGGCGCGGCACAGGACTATCACGGCTATGGCGCGGTGGATTTGTACGATGTGGATCCGCATCTGGGAACGGTCAAGGATTATCAGGACCTGGTTGCGGAAGCACACAAGGAAGGGATCAAGATTCTGTTCGATTTTGTTCCGAACCACGTGGGCCCGAAAAACCCATGGGTGGCCAACCCGCCGCTGCCGGACTGGTTCCACGGCACGGAGCAGCGTCACTTGAATTCCGCTGGAGGAGCCAACGGTTCGTTCTACGGCAAGACGAACAAGCAACCGATTGCAAATGATCCGTTCGAAGCGTTGACCGATCCGCATGCGCCGCCGGGGCTCACACGAAATCTGACGGATGGCTGGTTCTTCAACATCTTGCCCGACCTGAACACGGAGAATCCCATCGTTGCCGAATATCTTCTGGAAAACAGCATCTGGTGGGCAGAGACCTCGGGTCTGGATGGATTCCGGCTGGACACGTTTCCTTACGTTTCGCGAAAGTTCTGGTCCAACTGGCACGCGGAGTTGCACCATATCTATCCCTATCTGACGACGATTGGCGAGATCTTCCACCCGGATCCAGGCGTTACATCGTTTTTTTCGGGAGGCCAGAAGCGATTCGATGGAATCGACTCTGGTCTAAACACACTGTTCGATTTTCCGCTGTTCTTCGCGCTTCGAGATGTTCTGTTGCGAGGCGCACCGGCGGGACGCATCGCGGATATATTGCGAAGCGATTGGTTGTACCCCCATCCGGACACACTGGTGACATTCTTCGCAAATCATGACGTGCCGCGCTTCGCAAGCGTAGAGGGGAGCTCGCCGGCAAAGCAAAAGCTGGCGTTCGGGCTTACGCTGACCTTGCGCGGGATCCCTGAGCTCTATTACGGCGACGAAATCGGGATGCCCGGCGGCGGGGACCCGGACAACCGGCGAGATTTTCCAGGCGGCTGGCCAGGGGACCCGAAGAATGCGTTCAGCGCAGAGGGGCGCACCGCGGAGCAGCAGGAACTTTTCACCTATGTGCAAACGTTGTTGCGACTGCGGCGAGAACACCCCGCGCTGCAGAACGGCAGATTGTGGCACCTTTATTCGGATGAGACGGCCTACGCGTTCTTGCGCGAAACGGAAGAAGAACGCGTTCTTGTCGTTTTCAACAATTCCGCCGAAGCGCGCAAGCTGAGAATACCGCTGAAGAACACACCGGCCGAAGGCGTGGCTGGATTCACGAGAGCCTTTGGGCAGGCAAAAGCGGACGCATCTGGCGGAGAGGCGCGCATCGCCATTCCTGCGCAATCCATTTCCATTTTTCTGCTGGACTGAGTACTCAGAACGTCACACGAACTGTCCAGTTCCTGAGAGAGTCCGGCACGGTTAGCGTGATGGAGTGTGCTTGCGCATCGAATCGCCATTGCTGAATCATCTGATCACCGATGCGGACTTCCTTCGGCTCGGCACCCGCGCCATAAATTTGCAGCTGCGTGCTGTTCCACCATGGCTTGTAAGCGTTTTTTACGAGCGTGCTGGTAATGGTGATGTCTCGCGGAGTCACGTCGCACGTGAAATTGACGCGCAGGAAATCCCCCCTTTGGTAAGCAAAGGTGTGCCCGTCATCCTGATAAAGCGTTCCGTGACAGTCGTCACCCATATAAATGCGCAGTTCGAGCGGCCCGTCGGGCTTTTCGTTGGTGCTTTGCACGACGGGTTGCATGGGGATGATCGCGCCGGCGCGAACGTAAAGAGGCGTTTCGGATAGGGCGGGGTGCAGCGAAATCTGATCCTTGCTCAAATGTATATCCTCAGTCCAGAAATCGTACCAATCTCCGGGCGGCAAATGGACCTCCAGCGGGTCCATTTTCTCTGAGACAACAGGCGCGACAAAGAAGTCAGGCCCAAAGAGAAACTCGTGGTCCTCACCGTAGTATTCTTCCGCGGCTGGGTACTCGAGAAAGAGCGGTTCCATCAAAGGCACGCCGGTTCGCGAAGTTTCCTCCATGGCGGTGTAGATGTACGGCAAGAGCCGGTAGCGGAGCTCAATGTAGCGGCGCCGGATGGCTTCCTGCTGGGGGCCGCTGGCCCAAGGCTCGTGATCGGCGGTTCCCTTTGCCGCGTGATTGCGATAGATAGGATAGAAAACGCCCAACTCGTACCAGCGAGTGAGAAGGTCGAAAGGCGGCGAGTTCGCGAAGCCGCCGACGTCGGCGCCCACAAGAGGGTAGCCGGAAACACCGAGACTCATGATCATGGGCACGCTCATACCGATGTGATTCCAAGTGGCGCTGTTGTCGCCGGTCCATGTAGCCGCGTAACGAGCGGTACCCGCGTAGGCCGCGCGGGTGAGTACGAAGGGCCGCTCATCGGGGCGTAGCTTGAGAAGGCCGGCGTAGGTGGCGCGAGC
>DATGED010000079.1:0-23063 GCA_035310525.1 Candidatus Acidiferrum sp.
GTTACACTCTGTCATTAGAAAGGCCGCCCTTCTCTTGGCATTTACTTCGCCTAGACAACGTAGTTATGCCTGAGAAAGCGGCCTTTTTCTACTTCAAATCAAGCCTCTTTTGCTCAACCCTGGTGAGAAATCCGGGCTAGATGTCTCTCGAATTGGACACCGAGGTGGGTAAGTGTGTCTATGATTGCGCGAGAATTGCAGAGATTTTCGTCGAGGTAGAGGACGAAGTCGTCAGGCGGCGACGGGGAGGGGGAGCGCTCCTTCCCAACGGATGGCTTCTTCGATTTGCTGCGTCGTGCAGCCATATTCTTCCGCCAAGCTAGTGATGGACTCCCGGGCGTTAAAACGCGACGCGATTATAGCAGTCGAGATTGCCGACCCTGCAATTACCGGCTTACCAAATCCGACCAGCGGATTAATCTCAATGATTTTCGGCTCAGTGGAGCGAGGCTCGACTACGAATGGGAAGAAACGGAAGAGGCCCTTGGGATCAACTTCCACCCTCTCCAAATGCATCCGGTAGAAATCCAAGCTCAATTGATCTTGATGGCGCGAAACATTGACGATTTGCCCCATGCGCTCGATGAACAAATCTTTGCGGTCCGTCAGAAACACTTCGCTGATGAGTGGATGAGATTGCGGGAATTGCTCGCTCACTTTTCGCAAAGCACTGCGGACTCTTGGAAGCTTGAGATCGTAAACCTTGCGCATACCCGCAAGAACATGACATTCGAGCAGATTGAGGAAAGAGAGACGGGTGGGTGCGCTCTCTAGGGGCTGAATGATCGGGAACTGCTTGCCAAATCCTGTGAGCCAGTAACGAAGAGTGGTGCAGGGAACCTTGAGATAGACGGCAGCCTCGGAAAGCCCGTAGGCAGGCTCTTCGTAGAGTTTGTTGTATCGCGCGGTCATAGCGTGGACACCTTGGCGACACCGCCCTGGCTGTGACGGTGTCCATCTATACTACCATTTCGATATATTTTCGAGCCGATTGTTCTGACTCCAGATTCTCACCGCGCCAATGTCACAGATGGCGACGAGCTAAGAGAGATTTCATCGCAAAAAATGCGTGCGATGGAGCAGAGGCCTCTCTGTTGTGCCAGAGCAGAGAGATTTCTCTCTGCGCAGGCCGACACGTTCGCAGGAAGCGAACGTGAAGGATAAAGCGTCGGCCTGCTCCGTTCGAAATGACGATGGCGAGAGGGAGAGGCACGGGGGAAAAAAGCAGATCCCTCGTTTCGCTCCCTTCGAGGCTCAGGGCAAGTGGGATAACAATTTTTTGGGGCGAAGAGCACAGGCTAGAAGGCCTGTGCCACAGAAGACAGCGTGCCAGCAGCGGGGGCAGCTAATAGCGGTGCAGAGAAAGAAGACACAATGCATCGTGCCCCCACAAACGGAAAACTGCAGACCAAGGGGAAGGGATACTAGGAAGTTTTTTTGGCTTCGAGGGTTTGGGAGGCGGCGTGGATGGTGAGTTGGTAGACGGGGCCGGTGGGGGCGGGGCGATCGAAGGTAAAAGTGAGGTCGCCGGAAAGCACGAAGAACTGGTTGGCGGATTCGGGGAGAAGTTCCTGCGGCTCGGGGCCGAGAGGATCGGCCTGGATGTATAGAGCGTTTGATTTCAGAGTGACGGTTAGTTTGCCGACGCCTTGGATTTCGTAAGTTCCGGGATAGTCGGAGAATGCGGCGGGATTCAGTTTGATCAGGGTGTGCTCGACGGGATGGTAATCGGGCCAGCCGTACTCCCTGGCGACGGCGCGGAAGATCTCGTTGGTGAGTTCACCGCCGCTATCGGAATTGGTCATGACGACGAAACCTTGCCCGGAATCGGTGTGGGTTTCGAGGTTGCAGCGAAAACCTTCGTTGGCGCCGCCGTGGCCGAAGGTGGGCTTCGCTCCGGGAGATTCGAGACCGAAGCCGAGTCCCCAATTGCCGAATTGATGAGAGAGCATCTGGCGCGCCATATCCTGCGAAAGAATTTTCGAAGATTTGCCGGCGAATTCATTCTCGACTTCGATGGCCATGCGGGCGAGGTCTGAGGGAGTGGTCCAAAGTCCCGCGGGAGCCATTTCCAGATAGGTGTGCCAGCCGCCTTTGACGGGTTCGCCGTTGCCGCGATAGGGCGTGGCGGCTTCGGGCCAGAGATTTTTCGGGAGCGGCTGTTCGTACGTGCTGTGGGTCATACCGGCGGGGCGGAGAACGAGATCGCTGAGAAGCGCGGGGAAAGTTTTTCCGGTGACGTCAACAAGAAGTGTTTGCAGGATGACGAAACCGCCGCCGGAATAGCGCCAAAGCGTGCCGGGGACAACGTCGACGCGGATGGGGTCGGTGTTGGCGGGTTTTTCGCCGTTGAGGATTTGCACGACGGTGGGAAGAGGCTCGCCCGCGGCGTAGCCGGGAAAGCCGTGGACAGTGAGGCCGGCGTTATGGCTGAGGATACGGCGGACGGTCACTTTTTCTTTTTCGGTGAAAGCGTTTTCGGGGACTTTCCAGGTGCGAAGCTTGACGTTGACGTCTTCATCGAGGCTGAGGTTGCCTTCCTGGACGAGGCGAAGCGCGGCGAGAGCGGTGACCGGCTTGCTGATCGAAGCGGCCTGGAAAAGCGTATCGGGAGTGACGGGCTTTTTGGCGGCGACGTCGGCGAGACCGTAGGCGCGAGTCCAGAGGATCTGGCCGTGGTCGAAAAAAGCGACGCTGACGCCGGGAACTTTGTAGTGCTCCATGCGGCTGGAGATGGTCATTGGCTGGGGAGGCTGGCCTTTGATGAGGACGGCGGGGAGGAGGCCGTTTTCGATGCGAGCGATGCGCGCGGCTTCAGGTTGAGGCTGCGGTGCGCTTGCGGAGACAATTGCGCTGAGCGAACGGCTGCGGAAAGAGATGCCAGCGAGCGCAGCGAGAAAGGCGAAACCGACCAGAAGTTTTTTAAGGTCTTGGCTCATGGCCGCAAATCGTATCACTTTTTGGCGGCGGAAATCAGCGATTGACTAGGTGCGGAAAAAATCGATGAGGAGTTCGGAGACGCGGGTGGGTTCTTCGTGCTGGAGCCAGTGAGAAGCGTTGGCGAAAGTGTAGAGTTCGGCGCTATCGCAGTAACGGACGCTCTCGTGGGCCATCTCGGAGAGGAGGAAAGCGTCGCGCTCGCCCCAGAGGATGCGAGTGGGAACGTGAACGCGCGAGTCTGGAAATTTGGAGCGATGACGAAAAGCGGCGCGGTACCAGTGAATCATGGCGGTGAGCGAGCCGGGTTGAGACCATGCGGCGCGATATTGCTCGAGATCATCGGGGAAGAAGGTGTCCGGCCGGCTGGAGCGGACTAGAGAGCGGATGCCGAGGCGGAAATGGAAGGCTCTAAAGGCGGCTTCGGGAAGCCAGGGGAGTTGAAAGAAAAACATGTACCAACTGCGACGAAGCTGGCGACGATTGGTTTTCAAGAAGCGGCGCATGACGGAGGGATGCGGGACGTTGAGGATGGCAAGTTTGGAGACGCGATGCGGATGGAGAAGCGCCACGCTCCACGCGACGGCGGCGCCCCAATCGTGGCCAGCGAGGAAAATGCGCTGTTGGGAGAGCTGATCGGCGATGGCGAGGACATCGGAAACGAGATGGGGAAGCGCGTAAGAGGAGATGCCTCGGGGCTTGCTGCTGGTGTTGTAGCCGCGCTGATCGGGCACGATGACGCGGAAACCCGCGGAGGCGAGAGGTTCGATTTGCTTGTGCCAGGAATACCAAAATTCAGGGAAACCGTGGAGGAGAAGAACGACGGGAGCATCCGCGCGGCCAGCGGCGACGGCGTGGAGTTCGATGGGGCCGCTGTGAAAACTCAAATGTTCCAAAGGGAATGGCACAGGTGCAGAGTTTACGCTCGAAACAGAAGATTGGGGAATGGGAGCAAACTCCGCGCAGGAAAGGCCGTGAACTCCTTTGTGGCAAGGAAAAGCCGCTTCTGCGCGAGAAGCGGCGTTGGTGAGAAGAGGTCAGGTGATGGAAGTCGTTTCGAGGCCGTAGGTGGTGACGTAGGAGGCGGTGGCGGCGAGTTCGGAGACGCGAGCTTCGGTATCGCCGTGGGCGACGGCGGTGTGAGGTTCGGCTGCGGATTCGGGGTGGAGAGCGCCGATGGCCTGGTTGCGGCCGGAATTCTTGGCTTTATAGAGGGCGCGGTCGGCAAGGGCGAGGACTTCTTCGTAGTTGACGTCGACGGGCGAATCCATGTTCCACGGGAAAGCGGCCCAGCCGATGGAAACGGTGCGGTGCAGAGAAAGGCCCGCGCCCTTAATCTTGAACGGTTCGCCAGAAACAGCGGAGAGAACGCGCGCGGCGAGTGTGGCGGCTTCCTTGCGCTCGCAAAATCGGGAGACAACGAGGAACTCTTCACCGCCCCAGCGAACCAGGACGTCGGAATAGCGAATCGCGGAACTGATGCGTGAAGTGAGATCAATGAGCATCTGGTCACCGGCGTCATGACCGAACCGGTCGTTGATCTCTTTGAAGTGGTCGGCGTCGATGAGATAGAAAATGATGTCGCGATTGCGGCGGCTGCGGGTGGGGTCGGGGGCCGTGTAGGCGCGAACGGCCTGGCTGACGTCGCTGGCGATGGTGGCCTGAAAGAAACGGCGGTTGCGGGCAGCGGTAAGCGGATCGGTGAGAGACATCTCCTGGAGTTCTTTGTTGGCTTTAGCGAGGGCCTCACTGCGCTCGGCCACGGCTTCCTCGAGGCGGAGGCGCTCGCTTTGCAGCTTGCGAGTGCGGTAGTTGACGAGGAAATAGAGCGCGAAGAAGCCGAGAACAATGGCGAAGCCGCGAGTGTACCAGCGCTGCCACCAGGCAGGGACCACGACGAAAGAAAAGTCGGCGGGGAAACTGAGAGTGCCGCGAGCGGAGCGGCAGGCGACGGCGAAGTTGTAGTTGCCGGGCGGAAGAGCCGGATAGCGAGCCTCGCGGCCCGTAGTTTCATTGGGCTCGCTTTCCAGGCCGCCGAGGCGATAGGTGCAGCGGACATTTTCCGGATCGCGGTAAGTAAGAGCGGCGAACGTCACACGGAAGTTATTGTCGCTGCGCAGAGCTTCAGGATTGCGCTCGCGGAGGCGCTCGCGCGAGCCGAGCTGCGCGGAAGTGATCACGACGCGTGGAGGGAGTTCCACACGTTCGTCGGCGGAGATGGGATTGTAGCGGGCGAGGCCGCCGCTGGTTCCGAAGAGCAGGGTGCCGTCGTCTTCGGCAAAAAAGCCTCGTTCGCTGAGGTCGTTCCAGATCAACCCATCGGCGCGGGTATAGCGAAGTGTGTGGCCGTTGCGGAAAAATTCGGTGAGGCCGAAAGCACCGCCAGCCCAAACGTTGCCTTCATGATCGGCACCGAGCATGTAGACGTCGAGAGAGGGCAGGCCGTACGCCAAGCCAAAGTGGGTGAGAAGCGGAATCCCGTTGACGAGGCGCAAGCGGCTAAGACCCAGAGCATCGGAATAGCGGAACCAGACTTCATCGCGGCTGACGGCGGCGGCTTCCACAACTTCGTCCTGCAGCAAGCCATTGGCGGAAGTAAAGTGGAGCCAATGCTTTCCATCAAAGCGCGAGAGACCGCCCCTGCCGACAGCCCACAAAACGCCATCACCGGCGGATGCAAAGCGGCCGATGCCCTGGTGGATTTCCGGAGGCAGAGGAACGTCCACGAAGTGAAAAGGACGCTGCGACGGACGAGCGGCTTTGACGTATTGCGAGTTGGCAATCCAGATGCGGCCATCAGGGCCCATGTGGATGCCAGTGGGAAAAGCCTCGGGGGTGGGGATTTTTTCAGGGCTTAAAGTTGCCGGATCAAAACGTGTGAGTCCCCCAGGATAGCAGAGGACCCATACGGCGCCGTCGGGAGCAAGGGCCATCTCGCGAGCGACGGTGCCATTGAGGCCGTCTTTTGATTTCCACATGCGCCAGCGATTGGCCGGGGGATCCCACATGGCCACCCCGTTATTGGTCCCTACCCAGAGGCGTTTGCGGGCATCACGCAATTCGGACCACACGACACTGTCGGGAAGACCTTCCGCTTGCGTCCAACTCGACCAGGTTTTCCGTCCGATCCAGCGCTCGATGCCTGCTCCGCCGAGCCCAATCCAATAAGCACCCTCGCGGTCTTCGGTAATCGCGAAGGTGGCATTGACGGCCATGCCGCGGCTCTGATCGATGACTTCCCATTGTCCAGAGCTGCGGCGATAGAGGCCCGCCACCGTGGGAATCATCAGATTGCCCGCATGGTCCAGCGCAGGAGAGCCGTAGTCATTGGCGGGGGGAAGATTTGGCAGCTCCGGGGTGAAATGAGTTGAGCCCGGATCCAGGCGATAGAGATGCGCCGCCGTGCGAACCCAGAGGATTTTCTCGAAGTCCTGGAGAATGGCGATCACCTGCTCGTGCGGGAGGCCACTCTGGGGAGGAAACAAGTGAACGTGGTCCTGGGAATCGAGCCAGCCCACGCGGTGTCCGGAGGCGAACCAAATGCGGCCCTCGGCCGTGATGGCAACGGTCTCAGTTTCGAGACTCGGCATGCCCTCGGGAATGCTCCAAAGGCGAGTATCGTTCGGACGATCGGGATCAACGCGGAGCAAGCCACCTTCAGTGGCCAGATAAACCTTACCCCAGGGATCGAGGGCGAGCACGGCGGGATGGCGGAAAGTATTGTAGATCTTTGCGATCGGCAGTTTACGGAGGACTCCACCCTCCATGAAAGCAATGCCCCGCGAAGTGACAATCCAGATGCGTCCGGAAGGGGCAAGCACGAGCTGGACAATGTAAGTGCTGGGCAGGCCCTGTTCGAGACCAAACCGGACAATGCGAGTGCCGTCGAAGCGTAACAGGCCGTCCGGCGTGCCGATCCAGATGAAACCGTCCTGGTCCTGGAGGATGCAGGAAGGGGTCAACGAACCGAGGCCGAAATTATCGCCGACGCGCTGAAAGACGTAGTGCGGCCGAGGCGGTAGAGACAACGAGGCCGTCCCGGAAGGCTTTGCCTCCGCAGCGAGGGAACCCAGGAAAAAAGCGGCCAAGAAAAGGGCGGCGGAAGGCTTGCTCCGCATGAAATCTCCGGATGATGCAGCCCGAATAGTTTAGCGTGCGAGGGTGCGGGGCGGTGTGAGTGGTCCCAAAACGATAATGGCGAATTGGGAGGAATTGGGATGCGGGGTATTCCGAGCAGGAGGTAAGTAATATCGCCCGATTGCCGGAGTCTAAATCACCGGGCGGGCGCGGAAGCGAGATGGCGAAGGCGTTGACGGCGGCAGGAATATCTGTCACAGTACGCATATGACACTGTTCCGGCTGAATCTGCGTCCGGGCGAATCTATCTTCGATCAGCTGGTGTTTGCCGTGAAGAAGGCCATCGTCAGCGGCGAACTCCAGAAGAGCCAGTCTTTTCCTTCTGTGCGGTTCATTGCAGCCGAGTTCAAAATTCACCCCAACACGGCGCACAAAGTCGTGCAGTACCTGATCCAGGAGCGCTGGCTCGAAGTGTGTCCGGGGATTGGAACAATAGTCGCGGAGATTCCCGAACCCCGGCCCGGTGACCGGAAGCGGCTTCTAGGACGGGAGTTGGAGCAACTCGTGGTGGAGGCGAGGCGTTTAGAACTGGAGATGGGCGACGTCATAGAAGCACTCGAGCACCAGTGGGCGAAGCTCGAAATGCCTCAGGAGGCCAGCCGCAAGTGATCCACGTGGAAAATCTTTGGAAGAAATTTGGGCGCTTTGACGCGCTTCGTGGGCTGAGTTTCGATGTGCCCGAAGGAAGCGCATTCGCGCTGATCGGCGCGAATGGCGCGGGAAAGACGACCACGATCAAGGTGCTGATGAACATCATCGAGCCGACGCGCGGAAGCGCGACGCTGCTGGGTGTCGATTCGCGGAAAATCTCGCCCCGGCAGCTTGCTCAGGTCGGCTACGTCTCGGAAAACCAGGACATGCCGTCGCGCCTGACAGTCGAGGAGTACGTGGCTTATCTGCGGCCGTTCTATCCGACGTGGGACCGCGATCTTGAAGCATCAATCGCACGCCAATTGCGGTTGCCGCTGGAGCGAAAAATCGGAGACCTCTCTCACGGCATGCGCATGAAAATGGCGCTAATGTGCGCGCTGCCCTACCGGCCGAAGTTGCTCATTCTGGACGAGCCGTTCAGCGGGCTCGATCCACTCGTGAGAGACGAATTTATGGAAGGGCTGCTCGAGCAGGCCGGCGAGATGACGATTCTGCTCTCATCGCACGAACTGGGCGAAATCGACGGGGTCGCAACGCACGTCGCCTTCCTCGATGAAGGCAAGCTGCTGTTTCAGGAGTCGATGAATGAGCTGACGGGACGTTTCCGCGAAGTGCGTGTGACGCTCGAGATCGAAGCGGCGCGACCAGCTCAGGTGCCCAACGAGTGGATGCACATGCGGACGATCGGAAACGTGCTGACGTTTGTGGACACGCGATTCGACGAGAACGAATTGAATGAACGAATTCGTTCGCGGATCGAAGGAGTGCGAGGAGTCGAGGCGCAGCCGATGGCGCTGCGGTCCATTTTCACGACACTGGCGCGAGCGGCGCGCGATAGAGCAGCTTAACCGGAGGGCGGGCGGAAATGATCTGGCACATTTTCAAGAAAGACTGGAAGCTGCTGTGGACGTTCGTTCTCGCGGTGGCCTCGCTTCACTGGATTGCGGCGTTCATCCTATTCAAACTCGGCTTATTCGGGGAAAATGCCACGCTCGGAATGCTTTCACAAGCGGTTCCGATTCTGGCTTTTTTCAGCAGCATGTTTCTAATTGCAGCCATCGTCCACGTGGAGGCGATTCCCGGAGTGCGGCAGGACTGGTTAACGCGGCCGATCCGGCGCAGCGATTTGCTGCTTGAGAAGTTCCTGTTTGTGATCGTGATGGTGGAGGGGCCGATCTTCGCAGCGAATTTGTTTCAGGGCCTGGCAAGCGGGTTTTCGTTACGATCGACGTTCCTCTCTGCAGCGTCGTATGTCATTTTTCTACTTTTTTTCATGATCCTGCCGCTTTTTGCGTTCGCCTCAGTGACGCGAAATATGACTGAAGCATTCATTTTCGGGTGCGGGTGCGCTTTCGTCATAGGAATGTTTTTGACTGTCACTGAGTACGTAAACTTTTCCGCGAATGGCACCCTCGTTACCGTAACGCACAGCGGGATCGGATGGATTGGAGAGGCATTCCGGTTCGCATTGGTAGCGACGGCGGCTGGCATCATTCTCATTCTTCAATATTTCCGCAGAAAGACCGCAACGGCTCGTGCTCTAGTTATCGCATTCGGCCTGCTAATCCTCACGTCGCAGTTTCTTCCGTGGAGACCGGCCTTTGCCATTGAACAGCGGCTTTCGCCGAAACCGGCCGCTGGAGCAAGCGCGATGATGACGTTTGAACCGGCGCGGGGAAGACTTAGGTCGCCGTCCGGCTTGCTTGCGTCCGCAACAAAGGTTCAGCGTGGTCGCGCTGATGAAAACACTGAGGTGTTTTTACCATTGCAAGTCGCAGGCATCCGCAACGATGTAGTCCTTTTGACCGATCGAGTCGAAGTGCATGTGACTGGCCAGAACGGGGAGATGGTTTACCACGGAAATGGAGAGGGTCTGGAAATCGCCAGGGAAGGTCCAAATCCGGTAAAGGCACCAGTTTACCAGGAGATTGAAATCCCGATACGGGCTTACCACCGAGCGAGGGACCAGGCAGTGCAGATTCGCCTCGATTACTCGCTGACACTGTTCGGTCTTTCCAAATCTTACGCCATGCCGGCGCTGGACGGCGATGAACGCATGCCTGAGTGGGGTTGGTGCCAGACGAAGATGAACGAAGCCGGAAGTGCGGTCGAGCTTCACTGCGTGAAACCCGGAAAAGGGCCCGGATGCGGAACAGCGTTTCTCGAGAACGCGTCCACCGGGGGGCGAAATCCAGCCCGATCGAACTGCCAGTCGGATTACAGCCCCTATGGATCTCGCCCTCTACCCGACAGTTTTGCACGATTTGGAACAAATCTTCTGTTTCGCGATCCGAGCGGGCTCGCAAAGTTTCCGGTTGATGGGCCACAACTCCCAGTTTCGCACGTCGTCATTCGAGTGTATGAGCCGGAAGACCACTTCACGCGTTCGCTGGTGATTCCGCAGATCAAACTAAGCGATTGGGAAGCGCAATAGGAGACCGACCACGGCCTGAAGTGACGCATGAGGAGCGACGTACGCGGTATTCAAACTTACGAGCCGAGCGCCTGGGAAGCGATGGTGTATTGGACCAATTCGCAAAGCAAGCAGCCAATTGGCTAGAGGGCACAGAGGGCAACCGTTAGAGAAACTCCAACTCATTACCATCCAGGCGCAATCGTCCGTACGAGCGGTCAATTTTGTAACAACTTATCCCACACTGGACGCCGCCACGGCGAGACTTCTTTAGGCATGCACACCTGAAACTGGTCCAGGCGCGCGGGCGCACGGGCAGTACTATCGGCGTACCATTGAGCGTATTCATGGAACGCTGATATTCTGAAGTCTCCTCTACCCACCCTCAGGACCTAGACGTGTTTCTGAAAAGGCAGTGAACCATGGACGCCGAAAAACTGCGAAACACCCGCGACAAGCTCACCCGGGTATTCCACTACCTGGAAGCCCTGAACCAGCACCGCAATCCCGCGAAACGCCAGATTCGCGAACAGCCTTGGAGTTTTTGGCTGCGGGAGCTTCCCGAGCACCCCTCCATCCAACGAGGCGCGGCAAAGGAAACCTCTTCGAAGTCAAATGGGAGGAACACTCCCGGCTGCGAAGAGGGTGCGAATTACGTTCTAAAAGCGCAGCGGCCACGGCTGACTCGCGCGCCCGAGCCGCCTGAGGAGATTATCGAGTGGTTGGAAGACGGTTGGGACGACCCTTCGAATGACTGCGTGGTCAAACAAACACGGGAGGGCTCGGAGAAAAGCGGAGAGCAGAGAATTTCGAAATTCGCAGACGATCCCGTCCGGAGCGCGAGCCTGGAACGTTGGAGGCCGCTGCGCAATGAGTGGGCGAAATCCGAAAAGCCCGCCCGGGCGGCCATGAAAATCTTCGAATCCCTTTATGCGCTCTACGGCCGCATCGATCGGGAAGCGGAACGCGTGGACCTCGTCGTGGGCGACGGCATCTTGAGCTGGCCTCGCGCCGATGGAGGGATCTATCACCCGATCCTCCTGCAGCGGCTGCAATTACAGTTCGACGCATCCGTGCCCGAATTCACGGTTTCGGAGGCGGACCATCCTGTTGAACTTTACTCAGCTCTATTCCAATCGATGAACGATGTAGATGGGCGAGCGATCGGCCGGTGCCGCGAGGAATTGGAGGAGGGCGGTTTCCATCCGCTGATGAACGGAACCACCTCCGGCTTTCTGAAGCGGCTTGTCGTGCAACTATCGCCTCGCGGAGAGTTCCTCGAAGACCGCGCACCGGCCGCGGAGGTCAACGACCCAAGCATTGGCCGCGACCCAGTGCTCTTCCTGCGCTCGCGCACTCTGGGTTTTGCCGCGGCGATTGAGGGCATCCTCGCCGATCTCCGTACGCGCGAAGACTTGCCGTGGTCGCTCCTGAACATAGTTGGAGAAGAACTGCCGATTGCCGATGCGGGCGACGCGAAAGGATCCTCCGCCAGTGCCGTGCAAGAGGATGGCGAAGTGCTGCTGAGCAAGCCGGCCAATCCCGAGCAGATTCGAATCGCCCAGCAACTCGAAGAACATGGCGGGGTACTGGTGCAGGGCCCTCCGGGAACGGGAAAAACGCACACGATCGGCAATCTTGTCGGGCATTTGCTGGCGCAGGGCAAGAGCGTGTTGGTCACGAGCCACACCACAAAAGCGTTGCGGATGGTGCGGCATCACATCGTTCCTGAATTACGCCCGCTGTGCGTGAGCGTGCTGGAGAGCGACCTGGAAAGCCGGAAGCAGCTTGAAAGCGCCATTGGATCGATCGCGGAGAGGTTGTCGCGGGCCGATGCAGGCTCGCTCGAACTGCAAGGGAAGAAATTGGAATCCGAGCGCCGAGACCTGCTGAGAAAACTCGAGCAAGTTCAAAACAAGCTGACCGAGGCTCGCGGCGACGAGTATCGGACGATTTCCATCGCGGGGAAGTCCTGGGCGCCAGCCGATGCCGCACGCCAGGTCTTGCAAGAAAAGGAAACCCACGGATGGATCCCCGGCCCAGTCGCCGCGGTGGCACCGCTGCCGCTTTCTCCAGGCGAACTGGCCGACCTGTATCGCACATCCGTCTCGATTTCGCGCGAAGACGAGAATGAACTCGCCACGCATCTTCCGGAGCTGCACGATCTTCCACGGGCGGAAGAATTTGAATCGAGCGTGAGCGAGCGCAACCGCCTCGGCATGGAGGAACTCGATTTGCGGAGCGACCTGTGGGAGTCCGGCGCGGCGCAAGGATCCTCCGGAGAAATAGAGGGACTGGCCGGCGCGGTAGCCCAGGCGGTCGAGCCGCTTTCTGGGAAAGATAAATGGAAACTCGCGGCCGTCTACGCCGGCAAATACGGAGACGTGCACCGGCAGCCGTGGGACCAACTGGTCAGCTTTGTGCGGCTGGTTCATCGCGAGGCAGCAAACGTGCAGGAATCACTCGTCAAGTACGGCCCACAGACTTCCGATGGTTCCGCAGCCAAAGAACAAGAACGCCTTGCCGCGGAAATTTTCGCGCACCTCGAGGACGGGGGAAAGCTGGGCTCTTTGACATTGTTCCGGCACAAGGACTGGAGTCAATTCATCGAGCGCACCAAAGTGAACAGCGCGCGGCCGCGGCTTGCCGAACATTTTCACGCTCTGCGCCAATTTTTCCGGCTCAGAGGCCTGCGCGAAGATCTCAGCGCGCGTTGGGATCGGCAGGTAGCGACTCTCGGAGCTGCGCGCTCGAGCGAGATGGGCGAGGAGGTCGAGAAGACGCTCATGCAGTATTGCGAGTCCGTCGAAGATTGCCTGGGCTGGCAAGAGCGTACCTGGCTTCCGTTGCAGAGGCGGCTGGAAGACCTCGGTTTTCGTTGGGATAAATTCCTTGCCGAGCAACCCGCGGTCGTGGGCGCCGACGGAGAGCTGATACGCATCCACAACGCGGTCACTCAAGCGCTGCTACCCATCCTGGATTCCCGGTTCAAGAAGCTACGGCTGCTGCAGCTGGAGGAAGAATTTCGCGATCTCAAAAGCCGGCTGAAACTTGCGGCACGCGCGGCAAAAGCATCCAAAGTGATTGGCCAGCTTCTTTCAGCGGTAAGCGATGAAGATTCCAACGGCTACCGGGAAGCGTACGAGCGCCTGCTGGAGCTGAAGAGCAAGCAAGCGGATCTCGACCTGCGCCGCGCATTGCTGGCGAAGCTTGAGACAGCCGCGCCCGCCTGGGCGGGCGCGATTCGCAATCGCACGGGAGTGCATGGCCGGGGAGAGCCTCCCCGCGACGCCGCATCGGCATGGACGTGGCGGCAGCTGAACGATGAACTTGACCGCCGGGCCAGCGTCTCGCTCGAAGCCCTGCAAACAGAGAACGAAAAACTACACGAGCAACTGCGCCGCGTGACTGTGGAACTGATTGACAAACGCTCGTGGGCCTCGCAAGCGCGGCGCACTTCTTCCCGGGAGCGGCAGGCGCTTGTCGGCTGGCTGGACACCATTCGCCGCATCGGCAAAGGTCATGGAATTCGCGTGGCTCTGCTGCGCTCCGAAGCGGCCAGAAAGATGAGCGAATGCCGAGGGGCGGTTCCCGTGTGGGTCATGCCGCTCTCGCGGGTGGTCGAAAACTTTGACCCGCGGACAACGCGTTTCGACGTCGTCATCATTGACGAAGCGAGTCAGAGCGACGTCATGGCGCTGGTGGCACTGTATCTGGGCAAAACGGTGCTCGTCGTCGGCGACCACGAGCAAGTCAGCCCGTCCGCCGTTGGGCAGGACCTGAGTGTGATTCAAAACCTCATCTTCCAATACCTCCGTGGAATCCCGAACTCCGATCTCTACGACGGGCAAATTTCCATCTACGATCTGGCACGGCAATCGTTTGGCGGCACCACCTGCCTCGTCGAACATTTCCGTTGCGTTCCGGAGATCATCCAGTTCAGCAACATGATTTCTTACGACGGACGGATCAAACCCTTGCGGGATGCGAGCCGCGTCCACCTGCGCCCGCACACCATTTCACATCGCGTTTCCGGGTCCAGCCGCGACGGCAAAATCAACCGACAGGAAGCGCTCACCGTCGCGTCGCTGCTCACGGCCGCGATGGAGCAACCCGAATACAAGAAGAATGACGCAGGACAGCCGCTGAGTTTCGGAGTGGTTTCTCTGGTTGGCGACGAGCAAGCCATCGAAATCGACAGCCTGGTACGCGCGCACGTCTCGCCGGACCGCTACGAACTCCATCGCGTGCTCTGCGGAAACGCCGCGCAATTCCAGGGGGATGAGCGCGACGTGGTTTTCATTTCCCTGGTTGACACCGCCGAGCACGGCTCGCTTTCCTTGCGTGATCAGGAACTCTTCAAACAGCGGTTTAATGTCGCCGCCAGCCGCGCGCGGGACCAGATGTGGATCGTGCATTCGCTCAATCCGCACAACGACCTGAAGACAGACGACCTGCGCCGCCAATTGATCGAGCACGCGGAAGATCCGGCGCGGCTCATGCGCGCACTGGAGGAGAAAGAAAAGCGCACGCAATCGAACTTCGAACGGGAAGTGATGAAGCGGCTTGCGACGGCGGGGTACAGAGTCACGCCGCACTGGAGGATTGGAACATTCCGGATCGATCTGGTGGTCGAGGGCGATGGCAAGCGCCTGGCCATCGAGTGCGATGGCGACCGCCACTACTCGCTCGAAAAGCTTCCCGAAGACATGGAGCGCCAATCCGTGCTGGAACGAATGGGCTGGATTTTCTCGCGCATTCGCAGTTCGGAATTTCTGCGCAACCCGGCTCGCGCCATGAAGCCCGTCCTGGAAAAATTGCAGATGCTGGAAATACCGCTCGCACGGAATTCCGCGGAGTCTGAATATGCAGGGCCAGCTTCACACGAGGTGATTGACCGCGTTATCCGGCGCGCGGAAGAACTTCGCAGGAACTGGTCCAAGACGAATGGAGCCGGCGTTCGTTCGTCTTCGCGAGTCGCCACTGCTGCTACAACCTAGCCGAGTTACCGATACTGGCTGCGCCTCCGCCCGGAGTCGCTTGCAGACACCTACAAGGTTCTCCGACGACGCAAGAGTCTCAGAGCAAGAAAACGCAGACTGGCGAAAAACGGAAACTAGAATCCGGGGGCGCCGGAGGCGGCGGGACGCATTTCCGGGGCGTTGACGCCAAAGCGGAGATGCGCGAGGTAAGTCTGGCCGAGGGACATCAGGCCGGTATAGAGGTAGCCCCAGACGAATAGAAGCAGGAAGGGGATAGTGGCGTAGTTTTCGTTGGTGATGGCGTAAACAATGGTACCGGCAAAATAGATGCCAAGAAGGACTTCCGCATAGGGCATCCAGCCAGCCTTGTTCTTGTATTTTTTCGCGACAAACGTACCCTTCTTACCTTCAATATTGAATTTGGGCGTCCGCGCGAATTCGCTCTTTTTGCCGACAATCGCTTCCAGAACAGCTTGCGCATTGCGGACCGAAATGCCGATGCCGATGGCCATGACGAAAGGCATATAGAGAAACGTGCGCCACCAGTTTTTCGGGCGAAGCTCCCGTTGCGCCACGAGATAAAAGCTGGAGATGGAACAGGTAGAAGCGAGGAAAAGGGGCAGGTCGATGATGAGCATCTGGAACCAGCCTTGATAAAAACGGACGATCATGGCGGGAAGAAGCATGGCGGAAAAGAGCACCATGAGGGGATAACTGATGTTGGCGGTGAGATGGAAGAAAGCTTCGGCTTTAACGTGCCAGGGCGCATCGGATCTCAGCACGCGGGGGAGGATTTTTTTCGCGGTTTGCATGAGGCCCTTGGCCCAGCGAGCCTGCTGCGCCTTGAAACCGTTCATATCGACGGGGAGTTCGGAAGCGCACTCGATTTGGGGTAGATAGAGGAATTTCCAGCCCTTGAGTTGCGCTCGATAAGAAAGATCCGTGTCTTCCGTGAGCGTGTCGTGCTCCCAGCCGCCGGCTTCTTCGATGGCCCGGCGGCGCCAGACGCCCGCGGTGCCGTTGAAATTGAAAAAAGTGCCGCGGCGGGAGCGGGCGCCATGCTCGACGACGAAATGGCCATCGAGGAGGATCGTTTCGACCTGCGTCAAGAGGGAGTAGTCGCGGTTGAGATAGGTCCAGCGGGTCTGCACCATGCCGATCTTTCGGCTGTCGTCAGGACCGTTAGCGGGCTGGACGAAATATGGGATGGTCCGGCGGAGAAAATCCGGTTCGGGGATGAAATCCGCGTCGAAGATGGCGATAAATTCGCCTCGGGCCGTCTTGAGTCCGTTTTCCAGCGCTCCGGCTTTGTACCCTTCGCGATTGGTGCGGTGAATGTAGAAGATTGGCAGACCCTGGGCGGCGTGGCGCTCAACGCAGGCGCTGGCAACCTGGCAAGTTTCGTCGGTGGAATCGTCGAGGACCTGGATGTCCAGGAGTTCCCGGGGATAGTCGAAGCGAGAGACGGCTTCGACAAGCCGCTCGATCACATAGCGTTCGTTGAAGATCGGAAGCTGGACGGTGACGCGAGGCCAATTCCTGATTTCCGGAGGAGGTCCGGGAACGTTCTTCGAATAGAGGTAATAGTCGTAAACGAGCCAGTAGCGATGGAGGCCATAGGCCGCGAGGACCATCAGGACGAGGAAGTAGGGAATCATCATCGCCAGGTCAAAGGCGTTAGCGTGATAGACGCTGGAGAAAGTGCGGTCGGTGAGCTTGTGCCAGTAATGGCTGAAGGAGCTTTGGGTTGCGAAAAATGTTGCGAGAAAGAGAAGCATTTGCGCGATGGTGAGAGTTTGCGTTGTTTGCTGACGATGTGCTACGACGCTCTTTGTGACAGATGATTATAAGGCGGAAGCAGGTGGAGGGGAAGGCCGCGAGGGCGTGTCTGGAAGGACGGCGCAGACCGTCTTGCCCGTTCAGCGTGCATAGTCCCCTTCTAGTGTTTTCCTATTATTGCTGAACTAATTCTTCCCTATTAGTGTCGCCGACACACAAAAGTGGAACTCGCCGAGGGTGCCGGAGCAGGGGTTCCCTGAATCCCACTGGCTCACACAATCTGGTCCAACAGGGTGCTATGGGGGGATAGCTGATGCGAAGACTCTTGGTCCTATTTCTTTTCTTGGGGCTTGTTCTCCCCGTATCCGGCCAGAGCAATTATGGGACTGTTACAGGGATCGTGACGGATGCGCAGCATCTGGCGGTGGCGGGAGCTTCCGTCCAACTGACCGCGGCGAACACAGGAGCGATACGCAAGATCGTGACAGACCAACACGGATTGTTCGAGGCTGCCGCGCTTTTGCCGGACGAATACGAGGTGAGCGTCGAAGCGTCTGGTTTTGCCACCGAGACGCAAACGCTGCGGCTGGAGGTCGGACAGAAAATAGCCATTGAAATCAGCTTGAAAATCGGAGGTGTTACGCAGGGAGTGAAAGTCACTGCTGCGAGCGAGGTATTACGGACTACGGATGCGAGCGTCGGGGAAGTCGTCGAGCCACAATCGATCCATGATCTTCCGCTCAACGGACGGATGTTGATCGACCTTGTGCTCACGGTTCCCGGATCCCACGTGGGATTTGGCGCGCAAACCGGATCCACCAATCCCCTTTACTGGCGCCCCGGCCAGCGATCTGCCGTGGTCATAGGAGGCAGCCGCCCGAACGCAAACTTTTTCCTGCTTGATGGCGCCACGAATACGGATCCCACGTTCAACACGCAAAACTTGAGCCCATCGCCGGACGCGGTAAGAGAGTTTCAAGTGGAAACGAGCAGCTACACCGCGGATATGGGAGGAGCGGGAGGCGGCCAGATCAACATCGTCACTCATTCGGGATCGAGCCAATACCACGGAACGGTTTACGAGTTCCTGCGCAATGGAGCCATGGACGCGAGCACATTCGAGTCCATGGGCAACAATCACCTCGTGCAGAACAATTTCGGAGCTTCGCTGGGCGGTCCGCTCGCAGGGAAGAAAACTTTTTTCTTTCTCAACTACGAAGGTTTGCGGCTCGCCCAAGCAGACGCGCAGATCCTGACCGTGCCTACCCGGGCGGAAATCCAAGGCGACTTCAGCCTGAGCAACGCGAAGATTTACGACCCGACGACCGCCGTGGCGAATCCGAATTACAGTCCGAGCTTGCCGACCGGTGCAGCTAATTTCCCGTATACGCGCAGCCAGTTCTCCAACAATCAAATCGCGCCGAACAGGATCAATCCGCTCCTCGAAAACTTCCTTCTGCAATACATGCCCGAACCGAACATGACGACGACGCCGGGAAAGCCGGATTCGAACAATTATCTCGATGTGCGAAACGAGTCTCATATCCAAAATCAAGGCACGGCACGCATAGATCATAACTTCGGGAGCGGCGACACCCTGTTGGCGCGCTATTCGGCGGGAGGAGAAGATGGATTTTCGCCGAGCAGCGGGGCTACTTCCACGACGGAGAATCTTCCGGGCTTCGGCGTGAATTTCAACAATCTGTCCCAGCAGGCGGTGGGTTCCTGGAATCATATCTTCGCCAGCAACAAACTCAACACCCTATCGCTCGCCCTCTCGCGGCTTTCGATGGACCGCACATCACAAAATGACGCGGTGAACGACATCGTTGGACAGCTGGGCATCCAGGGCATCGGTTTTGGAGGGAAGAACGCATGGGGCGCCCCGTGGTTTGCAGTGCAAGGGTATACGGGGATTGGCGACACGTTTGCCGCAACACCCATGCATGCCTGGGACACGACGATCGAACTGAGGGATAGCTATTCGTGGCAGCGGGGAAGACACGGGATAAAATTTGGCGGAGAAGTGCATCGCTACATCTGGCCGATGTGGGGCTTCTTCCAGAATCGCGGCTACTACCAATACACGAACGGCTATACCACTGAGTTCGGATTCAATGATGGCACCGGCTCCGGGCTCGCGAGCATGCTCTTGAGCCTGCCCGCCGTCAAGCAACGCCAGGCGGGAATTCCCCAGATGGATTTGCGCGCCTGGGGAATGGCCGGCTTCGCGGAGGACGCCTGGCAGGCTACGCCGACGACCACGTTGAACATTGGCCTTCGCTATGAGTATTCCAGTCCTCTTTATGACAAGGAAAACACCAACACGAATCTGATTTTTCAGAACGGAACTCCCTCCGCATTTATCGGCGGAGAGCTGGGTTATCCAAAGGGGCTGATGTACGCCAACAAGCACAACCTCGCGCCGCGCCTCGGAATCGCGAAAAATGTGCCGGGCCGCGGGCTCGTCTTTCGCGCGGCCTACGGAGTGTTTTATACGCCAGTGGATTTGAACACCTGGTGCAATCAACGCCACAACGTGCCGTACGTATTCCCGGAAACACAACAGGCGGACAACTTCACTCCGCCGGCTTCGCTCTTCGCCAATGGCCTGAATTTCGGCACGCCGGTGCTCGGCACGGGGGCACTGATTCCCACGACGGTGAGTTTTACGGCATTCGATCCTCATTCTCCCGCGCAATACGTCCAGCAATGGAACGGCTCCGTGGGGAAAAGCCTCGGGCAGAATACTTCCATCGAAATTGGCTATCTGGGTTCGCGCGGCTTTCACCTGCAGCGCGCGCACCTGATCAACAACACTTTGCCGGGACCGGGACCGTTAGGGCCGCGGCGCCCGTTCAAAACAATAACGTTTGTGCCGGGCACGGTGTTGACGCCAAGCAGCACGGACGCAGTAGTGCAAAGTCAGACGTTCCCAGTGAGCACCATCAATTTGCTGGAGAACTCCGCGCAGAGCTGGTACGACGCTGGGTATGTAAACGTGCGCCGACGATATTCCCGTGGGATCAGCCTGCTGGCGAACTACACCTTTGCGAAGAATCTGAGCAACGCGCCTGACTTCCGTTCGCCGATGGACGAGTCAGCGATTCCGCAAAACAACAACAATCTTAATGCCGAAAAAGGGCCGAGCTGTGACGTGCGGCATCGTTTCGCTCTCAGCAGCGTTTTTGACATTCCTGGCTACCGTCGTGGGGCCTGGGCGCAGTTTGTAACGCAGAATTGGCATTTCTCTACCATTTATCAGATTCAATCGGGCATGCCGTTTACCATTTCTGTTTTTGGCGATACCGCGAATTCGGGGGCAGTTCTCGGCGAGAATCCCATTCGAGCAAATTCCACCGGCCAGCCGGTATTCGGTCCTGGCACACGCACAGCGGCGGAGTGGTTTAATCCAGCAGCGTTCGCAGCGCCGCCCGCCTTTGCCTATGGCAACGTGGGTAGGAATTCTGTCTTTGGGCCACCCTTGCAAACCTTGGATATTGCTCTGGGACGCACGTTCCGGCTGACCGAACACTCGAATGTTCAGTTTCGCGCCGAAGCGTTCAACGCACTGAACAAGGTGAACCTGGGCACACCAAATCGCTATGTGAACGAGCCACAATTCGGAACCATCACCATGGCCATGACGCCGGGACGCGAAATTCAACTGAGCGCAAGGATTTCGTTCTAAATGTTTTTAGAGTATTGGTTCCCGCGCCAGGCTCGAGGCGTATAGAGCCGGCACATTCTATTGATTCCAGTATTTTTCAGAAGCCTAAGGTAGGAGCACAATTTTTCCGGCCGCGCCAGGTTCGAGAATTTCCTTGTGCGCGCGAGCGGCTTCACCGAGCGGCAGCTCTTTGCCGACAACCGGGCGAAGCGTGCCGTTTTCGAGGCCGGCGAAGATTGCCGCATAGATTTCGGATTCTTCGGGCTGCGTGATTCCCCAGAGAGTGAACGCACGAATCGAAGCGCGCCGCGCCATCAGCTCGCGAGGATTGATGGTGATTTCGCCGCGATTGCCTATGACGATGACACGGCCGTTGGTGGCCAGCAGCTTCGTGTCGTTGGCGAGATTCACGTTGGCGAGCATTTCGAGAATGATGTCCACGCCGCGGCCTCCCGTGGCCTTCATGATTTCATCGACGTAGCCGGGCTTGCTGTGATTGAAGACTTGATGAGCGCCTTCGCGAAGGGCGAGGTCGAGACCCTTCTGCGTGCTGGCGGTGCCGAGGACGCGCAGTCCCATGGCGCGCGCAAATTGCAGGCCGGCGATACCAACTCCGCCGCTCGCGCCGTGAACCAAGACAGTCTCCGAAGCGCGCGCCAGCGCCGAGTGAACGAGCGCATGGTAGGCGGTTCCGTAAGGAACCCAAACTCCCGCGCCCTGCGCGAAGCTGGTTTTCGCGGGAAGCGGCTGGACCTGGCTTTCGAGAGCGATGGCGTACTGCGCGTAGGCCCCGGTGACGGTTTTCGCCACGTAAACGCGGTCGCCTGGCTTCACCTTGGTGATGCCGGGACCGAGCGCTTCGACCACACCTGCCCCGTCCGAACCAGGCGTGTAGGGAAGCGGAGGCTTGACGGCATACGTGCCGCTGCGCATGTAGGTGTCGTAAGGATTGACGCCGACACCATGAATGCGGACGAGAACCTGCCCCGCGCCGGGCTTGGGAGTGGGGATTTCTTCAAGCTTGAGGACTTCCGGACCGCCGAATTCGTGAACCTGGATTGCTTTCATGGTTTTGGTCTCCGCTGAACTTAAGTTTTAGATCGAATCTGGTGGCAAGAGCTGCCCGCCATATGACGGAGGCATTCCTGCCGGCTGAGGGCGCAGCATCGAGCTCCTCTATAAATACGACTCGCCGGTTGTGCGGGCGTCAGTCTCCTAAAAGTGATCATCGACATGAACATGGGGCGCATCTTTTTCCTTCTCAAACAGCCCGGCGGACTGGCCCCAAGCCGTGGTCTGCCAATTGTCCTTGCCCTTTTTCTGGGGAATCCAGGGCGGCAGCGTTTGATTCAAATAGGCCGCGAGTGCGTGAATGTAGGGCTCGTACATGCGGCGAAGTTCCAGGAGGCGGCGATCGGCGTCCTCGCCGTCGAGCAGCTTCAAGCCGTGCTGCGCCAAGGTGTCGCGAATGCGGCGCAAATCTTCCGCAGGAAGACGGTCGTGTGGCAAGGCTCGGGGCGCTGTGCCGAAGACTTGGGAGAGATCGGCGACGGCGTGACGCGCAATCGCGAAGGTGAGTTCGGCCTGCTTCTCGCAAGAGTCCTCAATGCCAACCATGAGAAGCGCGCAGGTATCCAGAATGGCGGTAAGTGAGGCGATCCAAGATTGGTTGTCATGCTGAGAGCGGAAGTAGGCGAGGACCGGATAGGAGAGGTGACTTTCCATCAGTTCGGCGGCCCACAGCTCCCAGTCTTTGAGAAGATCGCGCAGCGCTTCGAGTCCGCTAGGATAACTATGACGGCGAAGAAGCTCGCCGGCAGTAGGCGGGGTGCCGGCACGGGAATCGAGCAGGGAAATGTCCACCTCGCGTTTTGAAAAGGAACCGTAGATAAAAGGCAGATAACCAATCACGGCAGCAAGAAAGCCGAAGCCAAAGCCCGCTTCCGTGACGACAAGCGCGCGCGCCAATGCCGAACGCGGAACGACATCTCCGAGGCCCAGAGTGAAGAACGTGGTTCCGCTCAGATAAATGTCCGTCATGAAGCTCGATTCGCTTCCAGTCATGTTCACGGCTGAGCCCGCGCCATACTGCATGAGGCCGAAACCGAGAACCAGGCCAACCGCCCACACAGCGACAAGAACGAGGAGCGAGAGCGGACCGTAGAATCCCAGCAACGCTTCGCGCCTTTTCCGGGAGGACACGAGACGCATGACGAGCTTCCAGGTGCGCCAGGTAGATTTATAAAAAAGTCGCGCGAGGCGAAACCTGCGCGTGACTCGGCGGGGAAGGATGATGGACTCAAAGGCATCCCACAACACGATCAGAAAGATCGCGGCTCCGGCAGCGAAAGCGCCTGGAAATGGAATCAAGTGGGGCATTGTACTTGTTTAGTAAGGCCGTCGATCGGCGGCAGGGCGATCAGGAATTGAGCCGGGCGCTGACGCTGATTTCCGCTTTGAAGAGCCTGGAGACCGGGCAGCCCGTCTCGGCGGC
>DATGED010000080.1:0-12042 GCA_035310525.1 Candidatus Acidiferrum sp.
ATTTTGATCCTCGAATCACTTGAGCACGCGCAAAAACGCAATGCCCCCATCCTCGCGGAAATCGTCGGCTACGGAATGTCCGGCGACGCCTATCACATCACGCAGCCCGCCTCCGACGGCGACGGCGCCTATCGAGTCATGAAAGCCGCTCTCAAGGACGCCAAGCTCGCACCCGAGCAAATTGGCTACGTCAACGCGCACGGAACTTCCACTCCGCTCGGCGACGTAATCGAAACACGCGCGCTCAAAAGGGTTTTTGGGGATTACGCGAAGAACGTTGCGATCAGCTCGACGAAATCCATGACGGGACACCTGCTTGGAGGAGCCGGGGGATTGGAAGCGGGTATCAGCGTGCTCACGCTCCGCGACCAGATTTTGCCACCGACCATCAATCTCGAGACGCCCGATCCGGAGTGCGACCTCGATTACGTGCCGAATACGGCGCGCAAGGCTTCCGTGGAGTACGCGCTTTCGAACTCGTTTGGATTTGGAGGCACAAACGCAGCCTTAATTTTCAAGCGGTGGGCCGGAAAATAAATCAGCCTGCCTGATGCAGGTGGAAAAGGAATTATTGAACTTTCCAGGACGGATCCTGTGCCGAAAATGCCGGATTTACCAAAGGACCTCCTAAGTCTCGCTGGCGAATACCGCGTCTGCAGTGAATTAAACAAGCGAGGAGTTTTCGCTACGATCACCTACGGCAATCGGAAGAGTGTGGATATCTACGCGATCAGTGGTCGCCACTCCCGGGCACTCAAGATAGAAGTGAAGACGAGCCAAACTCGGAGATTTCTTACTGGAATTGGTCAGAAAGGGAAGGGTTTGGCTAGCCGACCCGACGCTCCAGATTTTTGGGTCTTGGTCCAAGTTCGTCGGGGTCCCGACGGGTGCTACACGGAGAGATTTTTCGTCCTGACGGACCGTGAAATTTGGCAAAAGCAAGCGGTGCAGAACCGAGATTACGTGAAAAGGTATGCCAAGCGGAATAAGAGGAAGCCAGATATGTCAAAGGGAGTGGACAGCATTGCAGTCGTGGATGTTGAGGAATACGAGGACGAGTGGCCTAAAATCCTCGACGATAATCGATTGAAAGAGAAGGATTCGTGAATATCATCGTCTGCATCAAACAGGTTCCGGCAAAGGATGCGCCGCTGGCCATTGCGGGAAACTGGATTAAGGAATCCGATATCGGCTTCGAGATGAACGAGCCGGACAGCTATGCGCTCGAAGAAGCGCTGCGCTTGAAGGAAAAGCACGGCGGGGAAGTCGTCGTTCTCTCCATGGGGCCGGAGCGAGTGAAGCAAACCATCAAGGAAGCTCTGGCAAAAGGCGCGGACCGCGCCATTCACATTGCAGATGATAATTTCGCGCAACTCGATCCGCTGGGCTCCGCGAAAGCGCTGGCTGCGACAATCGGCAAGGAAAAAGCGGACCTGGTGCTCACGGGCTTGCAGAGCGACGACCACGGCTTTGGGCAAACGGGCGTGCTCCTCGCCGCGCTGCTCGACCGCCCGCACGCCACGATCATCATGGCGATCGAAATCGCCGGCGAAAAAATGAAGCTCAAGCGCGAACTCGAAGCAGGCTGGTTCCAGCATATGGAATGCCCGTTGCCGGCCGTGCTTTCTATCCAGTCGGGAATCAACAAAGTCCGCTACGCCACGCTCAAAGGCATTATGGCCGCCAAGAAAAAAGAAATCGCCACCATCACTCGCGAATCGCTTGGCATCTCGCATCAACCGACGCAAAAAATAGAAAAGATTTATGTGCCGACGAAAACCAAGAAGACTGAATTCCTGACCGGCACGCCGAAGGAAGCCGCAAGCAAACTTGTTGAGAAGCTGAAGTTCGAAGCGAGGGTGATCTGAACATGAAAATCCTCGTCATCGCGGAACTTCGCCAGGGCAAGTGGAACAACGCCAGCTTCGAAACGCTTGCCGCCGCGCAGCAAATCGCGAAAGACACTTCGAGCACCATCAGCGCCCTGGTGATTGGCAAGGGAGTGGACGCGTTTGCGGCCGAACTGGCTGGCAAGAACGTCACGGAAGTTCTTCAAGTGGAACACGATCTCCTCGAGGCCTACACTCCCGACGGATTCTGCATCGCGCTCAAGCAAGTCATCGAATCCTCGAAGCCCGATCTCGTGCTCTTCCCGCACACGTATCAGGTTCGCGATTTTGCTCCGAAGCTCGCCGCGTCCCTCGGCAAGGGCATGATCGGGGACTGCATCGGGTATCGCAGCGAATCCGGCAAATTGGTTTTCGTTCGCCAGATGTTTCAAGGCAAGACGGCGGCCGACGTCACGTTTCAGGGCGCCGCGCCGTGGTTTGCTTCGTTTCAATCGGGAGCGTTTCGCGCGGACTTGCTCGCCGCACATCCCGCCGGCAAGGCTGCCATCAATAAAATTGCCGTCGATCTGAGGCCTGAGCAAATTCGGACGAAACCGCTCGATCTTTTCAAGGAAGCGAAGTCGGCGGTCGATCTGACGCAGGCGCCGCTCATCGTGGCCATCGGACGCGGCATCAAGGCGCCGGAAAATATTCCGCAGGCCGAGGCGCTCGCGAAAGCGCTCGGAGGAGAAATCGCGGCTTCTCGCCCCATCTGCGATGAAGGCTGGCTGCCGATGGAGCGCCAAATCGGAAGCTCGGGGCAGACCGTCGCGCCGAAGCTTTATCTTGCGCTGGGCATCAGCGGGGCGATCCAGCACGTCGTCGGCATGAAAGGCGCGCGCACTATCGTCGCCATCAACAAAGACGCCAACGCGCCGATTTTCGAAATCGCGGATTACGGCATAGTCGCGGACATCTTCGAAATCATGCCCGCGCTGACCGAAGCCCTCGAAAAATCCAAATCCTCCTGACCACTCGGCAATGTTCCCAAAAGCAGAAAAGCGAGCGGCGATGAAGTCGGAATTGCTGCGATTCGACGGCGCCGTCGAGCGGGATCCAGCCATCGAGGCGTGGATGAAAGCGCATGCCGGTGGATTGGGAGCCATGGCGCAGCGGTGGTTTCAGGTGATGCGAAAATGCGGTGACGAAGTCCGGGAGCTTTTGCATGACGGCTGTCCGGTTGCCTGTTTGGGGGATGCGCCCTTCGGCTACGTGAATGTATTCAGCTCGCATGTAAACGTGGGGTTTTTTCACGGCGCGGAACTGCCGGATCCGGCTCGACAGTTGCAAGGCGCCGGCAAGTTCATGCGCCATGTGAAGCTGAAACCGGGAACACCCACAAACGCCGAAGCGCTAAGCAGGCTCATCGATGCGGCGTACTCGGATATAAAGGACCGCGTTGAAAACAACTAGCGACGCAATGTTGTTATGTATGGTTCGGAGCAAACCTTCCGCCGCAGCCCTTGAACGGCCCAAGCCCTCGAAAAATCCAATTCCTCCTAACCGCTTAGCAGTGTCCCCTGGGAGGGTTTCTTTTTTTCCCTGAGTAGTGGATCAGCTTCCGGTAACCGCTGTCGGGCAGTGCGCCGCAGGAACGGTGAGGAGGCACAAATTCTGCCCGCGCCGGTGGTCACATCTTTTCGAGAGCTTTATGTTAGCGGCGGAGTCGTATCGCGGCAGCTTAACTTCTTAGCTAAAGGGAGAGAGGCGAGTTCAGCCGTGCGTAGGCCGCTACACTGATCCGCAAGCAGGTGAGCGTGGCGGAAAGTCAACCTCGTGGCGATGCTTCATTACTCCTTCGCCGGTTCCCACAATTCAATTCGGTTGCCATCGGGATCCATGATCCACGCAAACCGTCCGTAATCGGCGTTCTCGCGATGCGGATCAATCTCAACTCCCGCCTTCTTCAACTCCTCCAGCAGCCCATCCAGATCATCCACACGATAGTTCACCATGAAGCTGGCTTTGCTCGCGCCAAAATACTTCGTGGTTCGCGGAAAGATTGACCAAGCAGTCGCCGCCTTGGCACCCGGCTCACTTCCGTCCGGCGCCTGCAACTCGCGCCACTCAAATGAAGCGCCCTGTCCGTGCGACTCGCGCTTAATGCCAAGATGTTTCTCATACCAGTCATACAAATGCGCTGGGCTCTCAGACTGAAAAAAGATTCCGCCAATGCCTGTCACGCGTTTCATGAGTGAGTCTCCCCGCCAAGTGTTCTTGCCAACAGCAATCGCTGAAAAGAGCCTCGCATAGATTCCGGTTTCAGCCAAGTATCTTGAACGCAGTCCAGAATTCGTTAGAGTTCGTCGAACCATGACGCTGGCCCGCGCTTGCTAGTGTAAATCTCGATAAGAAGTGTCGGACAAGTTCCAGAACTTCAAATGAACGATCTGCGCGTTAGGCAAATACTATTTTTATTTTGATTCTCTGGGCTTTTTGGGTACGTCAATCAGCGCCCTGTACTCATCCGACAAAGCGCGAATCTGTTTCATGAGTGCCACGTGCTCGCTGGAATCCGGCTTTGTTTGTTCCAGTTCTTTCCACAGGGATTGGATGCGCTGTAATATATCGTAAATTCTTTCCATCTTCGCAACCAGGATGTGTGGGGATGCTGATTATAGCCTATGCGCTCATTCGCCAGGAAACCCACACGCTTGCAAGAGGAGGAAGAGCGCGGCATCCCGGCGTTCCGGTAACAGTCTCAACGCGTCGGGCCGCTACTCAGAGCACGCCGAAATTCGAGGAGCTCAACCGGCGCGCCGCTATCCAGGATCATCGCCACCGTAACACCTTCCGAAGGCGAATTCGGGGCGGTGAGAATTTCCTTTCCCTCAATCGCGGCCTGAAGGTTGTCTACTTCAAACGCTATGTGGGGGACTGACTTGATCAGCGCGTGCACTGGACTATCGGGCTCGAAGCGCATCCATTGAATGCCGCAAGGACTCGTCTCAAACGCGGAGACGTACATCTTGAATTGTTTCAGATAATATTCGCCGGGCCGTGGAACGTCAGTCGGGATGCCAATGTGGTGATACCGCCAGCCATGTACTGAAGTGGCCGCAGGTTGGTCGTGCCCCTTCCGCAGAGTATTCGGGCTATCAGACTTGGGTTCTGAGATGCACATGACCTTTTCCCGGCTAAGATACCACGGCACCGTGCTTGGAGCGATGGCCAAGGCAGGAAGTAAGCCTCCATAGAGTCGTTCCTGTGTCGCGCAGAGTTTACAAATAATTCTCAGGATGCGGATTTGCCAGCCATCGGACCCAATTCCTGGTCAACGTTAGTGATTTAACGGATGCGCGTTTTTTGAGGATGGGCGCGAGCGCGGTGGTGACACTCGCTCACTTTTGCTGCGACGCGCTAATCCCGCAATTCCTCAGATTCATCATCGGACTCCATTTCCTACGGCTAGCGTGGATATTAAAGGCGCCTCGCCATTACGTTTTGGAGACGATCAAAATTGTGTGAGCGCTCGGCTCGCTTCTCATTCCAGAAGGCCGCATCCGCAACTTCATCGCGTGCGCCGAGACCGGTCTCCCGATGTGGATTACGGCGGTGGTGACCTCGTCCCAAGATTAAGGGCCATTCCTTTGAGTGTAAAAAGCTTCTGTAATTCTCTCCCACCCAATTCGGGTGCCGAAGTATAGACTACAAGTCCCGGTTAATCGGTAAGGTTCCCTGCACGCAAGTCTACTTCGACGATTATCGCGGTGGTCGGGCTGTTGCAGGCAATCATTAGTGCTCGGAGACGGGAGTCAGCTGAAAAAGTATTTCTTGCCAACCGGTTCCACTCTTTACCCAGACACGAGAAAAGCGGCAGCGGCTTTTGAATTGTTTTCCTTGCCGTTGTCCCTCAAACGCCGATCGGCCTGTAACCACGGCGGTCTTGCCGTAAATTCTTACGGAAAGCTCATCCACATTGATGGAACTATAGGTAACGTCTCCAGATTTCAATTCCGCAAGCAGCTGGGCTTTCGTCCCCAATTCGGCCATCGGAGAAATACGCACGGAATCGGCGGCAGTGATCTTATCCAACAAATCGATGTTCCGATCAACGACCGCCGTGGCACGCCGCTTTTCGAGTTCAGTAACCTCTTGGACCTGGCTGTCGTTTGACAGCTTATCGGACTGGCCAAACAGAGAAAGAAAACTGAGGAATATCAAAAGCACAACGATGCCTATTGTCCTCATCACGTGGTCCTTTCCTTTGGGTTTGGACTGCTGGTTAGGCTAAGCCCTATCATAAGACTTAGCGGTCGAGAACCAAAATTCCAAGGAGTGCGGGAGATTTCATTTCTCCGATAGCCGGGAAGCGGGAGAAGTTCTAAAACTTCAAATGGACGATTTCTGCGTTAGGCAAGTACGATTCTTATTTTGATTCTCTGGGCTTTTTGGGTACGTCAATCAGCGCCCGGTACTCATCCGACAAAGCGCGAATCTGATTCATGAGTACCACGTGCTCGCGGGAATCCGGCTTTGTTCGTTCCAGTTCTTTCCACAGGGATTGGATGCGCTGTAATATATCGTAAATTCTTTCCATCTTCGCAAACCCGGATGTGTGGTGGTGCTGATTATAGCCTATGCGCTCATTCGCTAGGAAACCCGGCACCATTGCAAAAGAAGGAAGAGCGCGGCATCCGGCGACTACCAGCCCATTTGGCGCATGCGCTCCTGGATGAGCTCGCTATAGCGATTCATGCGATCGGGCCGCCGCTTCAGGGGCAACGGCAAAATTGCGGCGAGCCGGGCCGACCGTTCCCGGTCGATGCTCCGCGCCGAAATACGGTAGTGGTAACGGCACGCTGATTCCGCACCATAAACACCAGGGCCCCATTCCACCACGTTGAGATAGAGTTCCAGAATGCGCCGCTTGCCGAGGACCAACTCGGCCACAGGGACAAGTGTGAATTCGGCGCCCTTGCGCAGGATCGAGCGGCCGGTTCCGAAAAACAGGTTTTTTACCAGTTGCTGCGTGAGGGTGGACCCGCCGCGAATGCGGCCGCCTTCCATATCGCCTTCCGCAGCGATTTCCATCGCGCCCCAATCGAATCCATGATGCTGGAAGAAGCGCGCGTCTTCCGCGGCGATGACGGCATGCTGGAGATCTGGCGAGATTTGGTTCAACGGAACGAATTCGTATCGTTCGTGGTATGGCGTGTGGTGAATCCAGGCCTGCAAACGGCGCTCCATGTGCACCGCGGTGGCCGGTGGGTCGATCCACCGGGCAGCCATAAGGAGCAGCACAGCAAGCGACCAAAGAAGCACGACTCCGAGGAGAAACCATCGAGCAAAGGATCGGAGAGCGTGTTTCCGATGCGGGGGATTCGGAGGTATGTCTGGAATTTCAGTCACGCTTCAGAATAATCGTTTGGGGTGGATTGAGATAGCGCTTGATGAGGCGCGACCGGACATTGAGGGGCGGGCCGATTTCAATTGTGCGGGAACGGCGTTTACCAGGCGTTTAGATGCAATCGTCTTGACGGTCGCGCCGCGCCCGACCGAATGCCAGGCGACTCCTCATTCGAACTTCTCTCAGGACGCAGCTCGTCGGCAAGCCGTGTTGGCTGCCGGATGCCAATCCTTGTGTAAGGTACCGAACAGACGACGCGATTCGCTCCGCTATTCTTGTGTAACACAAGTTTATATTAGCAGTACATTTTAATCCTATGGGCAACCGTACGCGCGAGAAGGCCAATCCTCCCGACCTACCTAACTCCCGTTGGGGCGGGGCTAGAATTGTAAATGGCAAACACCCGGTCAGAAATGAAATCCTTCAATGTCTGCCCAGAGAGGAGTGGTTAATCGTGCGACCGAGGCTGACTATTGTCAACCTTAGAAAAGGGAGGGAGTTGCACGACAGTGGAGAACCCATTGCATGCGGTATGTTTGTGGAGACAGGGCTAGTCTCCATTCTCAGCATCCTCAAGGACGGAAGAGCTGTGGACGCCGCGCTCATCGGCAAGGAAGGTTTCGTAGGAACTCCCCTTATTGCTGGGTTTCGTAGCAGCCTAAGTCGCGCCATCGTCCAGGTGGAGGGTAAGGCGTTTTGCATAACGCCCAAGGCACTCTGGGCGATCCTTGGTCGTACCCCCGAATTGCGATCATCCTTGATTCGTTATTCTCTGTTTCTGGATTTGCAGATGAGGCAGGCGGCTGCCTGCAATCGCCTCCACGAAGTCCATGAACGGCTCGCGCGGTGGTTGCTGATGGCTCAAGATCGACTCGGAAGCAATTCCATTTCATTGACGCAAGAGTTGCTTGCCCAGATGTTGGGAATCCATCGTCCAAGTGTGAGTCTTGCCGCAAGCGTCTTACAAAAAGCTGGGGTTATCCGCTATGCGCGAGGGACTCTGACGATCTTGAACCGGTCCGGGTTGGAACAAGCTGCATGTGAATGTTACGCAGTAGTTCTTCAGCAAGCCGCTTTCTGGGCGCTGGATATCGAAGAGCTAAGTACGATACCGAACTGACAAATCTGGGCACAATGGTATGTGCACATGGGTCCGCTTGTACTTAACATTGCATTTCCATCTGCTGGAATGGTGCGACAACTTTCCTGCTGGCTTGGGGGCGGCGAGGTTAAATCTTGACGGTTCTTCTTAGGCAGCACCGCTATTTGGTTCAAATCGGCATCGAGAGTCATGTCCTGCGCATTGAGGAGCTCGTGTCTGGGCCACCGGTGTGGAGAGGCAAATTTAGAGTACAAATTCCCGCCAGTATTGGCAGAGAAGAGAAGACAATCTACGGGACAAACGCCGATGAAGTGGCCGCAGCCGCTGCCCGATTTTTAGACTACAAGAGGCGTGAGAGCGCATAGCTTTCCCCTCCTTCGAAGTCCTCCCTCGCATCGCCCTCCCGCGAACCTGTCTTGCTTGTGCGAGTCCTGAGCCGGCGCCGTAGCCGACCGAGTAAAATGGCCTGCCGCTTGCGTGACGCAGCTAAAGCCCGGTGAGCACGATTCGGAAAAGAGATAAAAAAGCATCGCCATGACGCATGTTATAAATTTCACGGGACCTCCTAGATCGAGTTTACAGAATGCAATCGCAAGCGAGGAGCCAAGTCTCGATAAGTCCTTCGGAAACTGAGCCAGCATCCGAATTCAGACCAACAAAGAGGCGAGGAGACGGGAATAGCGCTCACTGAAAGTGGAGGGAGAGGAGTGCGGGCCAGAGGGAGGAGAGAGCGAAGCGCATGAGCATGCCTGCGCAAAGGGCGACGAGGACGCTGGCGAGGGAGCCGATGAGGAAATATTCGGCGAAGTCGCGGTCGCGAAGATCTTCGGAGCGGATGAGGCCCTTGGCGGCGACGAGAAAAGCCAAAGCCGCGTAACTGCCCGCGGCGACGACGATGGTGAGAACGAGGCGCTCGAGATTGCCGATCAAGCGGCCGCGATTGATTTCGATGAGATCGACGAATTCGGGGGCGGGTTCGGAGGATGGCGGTTTCGGAGAGACCGGAGCTGACGTGTCGGATTGTATGTACCCAAGCCGGACGGCTCTTTCCTGAGGTCCCGACATGGAAATAACGGCTTCGCGGGTAGAAAGATGGGGCAGAGTTCCGGTTTTGCGGAGGCAGCCGCGTACGATGTAGGTTCCGCCGCGAACGGTGAAAAGCAAAATGGCGATGACGATGGAGCTTGCGGCGAGTTGCGCGCGACCGAGAGCGGCAGGAAGAAACAGATGGGATTGAAGATGCAGATGGTTTACGAACGCGCCAGTGAAGACGAGATTTGCAGTTACAGAGGCGAGTTCAAATTCGGCGGTCCATTTGCGCGGGCTGCGAAGGCGAACCCAGGGATGGACGGCGGTGATGGCGGAGAGCCAGGCGGTGAGAATGAGGGAATGGGTGAGCAGTGCGGCGAAAAGAGCCACGCCAACGATTCTGACTATCAGAACGTTGCGCCAGGCTCGCCAGGGATAGCTTTTGCTACGAAGATCTTCGGGAAGCGGGTCCGAGGCGACGGCATAGGCAAAAAAGGACCACAAGAGGGTCAGTTGGGACCAGAGAAGGAACTCATCGGTGACGACGATATTTTGCATGATTCTTCCCGAAGTTGGGATTCACATACCGGTCGAACAGGAGCCGCCAGGCGGATTCCGCCTCGGTATAGGGCCACCAGCCAAATGCTAACACCTGCTTGGAGACGGCTTGCTGGGATATTTGCAGTTCGCGGGCGGCTTCGGACTGGGAGCGGCCGCGGCGGAGGAGCTCGGCGATTCTGCGCTGCTGCGCGGTGAGCCGGGAACGATGAAACGACAGAAGGCGGGCGAGGCCGTTCAGGACGGAGTCCATGCCCGCAAAGCCGAGAAAGACGCCGCCAAAGGAGCGCTTTTCGGCGGCAATTTCGATGGCGGCACGGGCGAAGTGGAGAGCGGGGCCGTCAATATTGACAGCTTCCTTCTGGAGGGGAGTGTCCAGAAGGCCAAAACCGAGGCCCACGCGCAAGCGACGATCGGAAAAGCGGCAGTCGATATCCCAGAGCAAATCAGGAATGGGAGTGGCGGAGCGGAGAAGGCCCTGAAATTCGTCGCCGAGAGTGATGACGAATCTGGCGAGGATGTGGTTTTGGTATTTTTTGTTGAGGAAGGCGACCAGTTCCTGGAATCGCTGCTGGACGGCGGGACGCTGGGCGCGGGTGAGTTCGCGGGATTTGACCATATCGGCGATGAGGGCGATGCAGGGGCGGTTGGGGATGGACACGGAAAGCCTCCCGGAAATGATGGTATAACGTGCGGGGAGATGTGTCAACCTTAAAAGATTGATTCTATATGGAACATCCTATAATGGTTGTGTATGGAAGAAACACTCTTTTAAGGTTGTTAGAAGACATTTCCAGCAAGGAGAGGCGAGAAGGCTGTACGGAGGGACAGGATACTGGCGCGCGACAGGTTCGTGAGAGGAACTTGTCAGGGGGAATGAGGGGCGGTTGAATAGAAGTACTATGAGAAACACACGCCTAGCCATTTCAAAGACCACGGGCCAGGTTATTTTCACGTTCATGCTGGCGGGATTGTTCTTACCCGCGCGGGCGTCGGCCCAGGATCGAGTGTTCGACTGGCTGCCGGCGAACGACGAAAACGTGAGGCTGGACCCCGCGAATTATCATACGGCACGGACATACCGGCCGAATGCGCCCGGACAAATGAATCATGTGGATATCAGGGCGGAAAAGCCGGTGACGATCTTCATGGCGTCGGAAGGAGATTGGACCGCGGCGTTGCAGCATCCGGAGATGATTGGCGGGCTGCGACAAGTATGCGTGCAAGAACATGTGACGGCGATGACGTATACCTGCGAGATGCCAGTGGAGCCGATGACGCTGGTCATCCGCGATGATCGGTACAGCGAGGATGCAGCTGTGTCCGTGGTACTGGGCGCGGTGCTGGATGCGAGTCCAGCGGCGAATAGCGTGGTGGGAGCGGGGATCGCGGCGGTGATGACGGCGAAGAACTCGATGCCGCGGCGGTTCAAGGATCCTAACGACGTGCACATCCAGTATTACCGTTGGGATTGCGTGCAAAACTGCGTCCAGCCGGAAATCGAGTGGCGCCACCAGGTGAAAGAGAAATACGAGCTGACTTCATTTTTGAAGGTTTATGGAGGGTTCGCGCCAGACCACGACGGCGAACAGGTGAGCATCTGGATCAAGTCGCCCGTGCCGATGGTCGTGGCCATGCTGCCAGCGGATGTAGCCAACAAATTGTATGCGAGTCCGGACGCACTAGAGACCGCGCTGGAGCGAAACAACTGCCAGCAGCGCGGCGTGCAGACGCAGCACTTCGAATGCACATTCAATCTGGGAGACGGGCCGCAGTCGCTGGTGGTTGCGCCAGAGCCAGGAGCGAAAGTGCCGCGGCACAAGAAAGCTGAAGTGGAAATGCAGGCGGCGATGTGCGTGGCGAATTGCCAGGTGCTGCAGAGCAAACAGTAAGCGTTGCGAGACCGAATTTAGCCGCAAGCGCCGGTAAGAACCTGAAAATCAGGGCTTGAGGAAAATAAAAAGGGGCACGGGAAACCAGACTGTTACGAAACTCTCTTGAAGAATTGTAGGGAAGTGAGAAAATGCCCTCGCGAAAGCGAGGGCATTTTCTATGGGTTTTGTGCAGGGAGAAGGCCGAACGCAAGGAACACTGTTTCCGGTCTGTCTGGAAGA
>DATGED010000081.1:0-25763 GCA_035310525.1 Candidatus Acidiferrum sp.
CCAATCGTAATCCATCAGGAGCTTCATGGCGCCCGCAGTGAACGAACGCATCGGTTTGCCGTTTTCCAGGCAGTAGCGCTCCAGGAAATACGCAAGCAGGGCGGGAACGTCTTCGCGGCGCTCGCGAAGCGGTGGAAGCAGAAGGTGAATCACGTTTAGACGGTGATAAAGATCCTCGCGAAATCGTCCTTCTCGTACCAAAGTGAGCAGGTCCACGTTGGACGCGGCGACGATGCGCACATCCACTTTGATCTGCTCCGTGCCGCCAAGTCGCATAAACTCGCGTTCTTGAATCACGCGAAGCAGCTTCGCCTGCGTTTCCGGGCTGATAGTGGCAATTTCATCAAAAAATATAGTGCCTTGATCGGCGACTTCGAAGAGGCCCTTCTTGGAAGCAACCGCGCTGGTGAAGGCTCCCTTTACATGGCCAAAAAGTTGCGATTCGAGCAGGTCCACTGGAATGGACCCGGTGTTCACGGGTACAAAAGCCTTGTCTGCGCGCGTGGAAGCGGAGTGGATGGCCTTGGCGATCAGTTCTTTGCCGGTGCCGCTCTCCCCGCTGATCAGCACGGTCGAACGCGAAGGCGCAACCTGAGTGACAAGATCCAGGAGCGTGAGCATTTTTTCGCTCTTGCCGATGATGTTGGGGAAATTGAAGCGCTGCTTCAGAGCTCGTTTGAGATGAACGTTTTCTTCGCGAAGACGGCGCGATTCCACGGCCTGGGCCACTTGCGCCAGCAATTCATCATTGGACCAGGGCTTCGTGATGTAATCGAGCGCTCCACCCTTGAATGCGGCGCGCGCCATATCAATCGAACCGTAGGCGGTGATTAGTACGACGGAAAGATGCGGATCACGCCTGCGAATTTCTCGAAGCAATTCGATGCCATTGCGGTCCGGCAGGCTAACGTCCAGCAGCAGCAAATCGAAAGGGTGCTCTTCCAGTTTCGCTAGGCCGGATTCGCCCGTTTCCGCGCTGGAGACGCCATAGCCCTCACTCGTAAGCAGAAGCTCGAGGCCCTCGCGGATTTCCGATTCGTCGTCGACAACCAGGATAGAGCCCTTAGACATGAACGGACTTTCTGACCGCGGGGAACTCCACATGAAAAGAGGTGCCCTTGCCGGGAGTTGACCGAACATCGATCTTCCCCGAGTGTTCCTTGATGATGCCGTAGCTCACGGAAAGGCCCAATCCGGTGCCGCGGCCGTTGAGTTTTGTTGTGAAGAAAGGATCGAAGATGCGGTGAATATGTTCGCGGGCGATACCCGCGCCGGTATCAACAACCTCAACCTCAACACTTCCATTATGCGAGCCTGTACGCACTTCCAACAAACCACCGCCGGGCATGGCGTCGCGTGCGTTCAGGAAAAGGTTCAGAAAGACCTGCTGCAGCTTGTTCTCGGAACCCCGGACCGCGGGAAGCGTTTCGCCAAGATGCTTGACCACTTGAATCTGCGCAGTTTTCAGGGGATGGGATACCAGCGACAGAGTCTCTTCCACTACGCGGTTCACATCGATGTCCGCAGCCTCGCCTGCACCGGTCCGGGAGAAGTTCAGCAAGTTGTTGACGATTTCGCTGGCGCGGAATGTTTGCTTCACGATCTTCTCGATAATCGATTGACGTGGATCCCCGTCGGGCATCTGTTTTGCCAGCATCTGGATGTAGTTGGAAATGACCGCCAGCGGCGTGTTCACTTCGTGCGCCACGCCGGCTGCGAGAAGACCGAGTGAGGTCAGTTTCTCCGTCTGCGTCATCTGTTCTTCCATCCGCTCTCGTTGCGTAACGTCATCGAACAGTAACAGGCGCCCGATGCGCTCGGCGGACTTGCTCACCAACGGCGTGATGGAAACATTCAACGTGAGAGCCTTGCCCTGGTGGTGAAGGCGCTGCTTGTAAATCCCCGTGATCTGCTCCTCGTCTCCTCGTGCCGCGATTTCCGCAGCAAGCTCTTCGGGGAGCAGGGAACGAAGCTGCCGGCCAACGGCCTCCTGACGGGCGACCCCGAAAAGCTGCTCCATGCGCGTGTTCCAGGATTCGACGATACCTTCCAGATCGACGGCCAGCACTCCCACGTTTAAGGATTCCACGATGTTCTCGCTGAAGTCCTTCAGGCGAGCGATCTCCAGCGCCTTCTGCTCCAGCGACGTATAGAGCTGAGCATTATCAAGAGCTACCGCGACGTAGCCCGCAATCGTTTCGACTAGCTCGACGTCATCGCTGGAAAGGTAGTCGCCGTCAACAGTCTTGCCGAGTCCCAATACTGCCACGGTGTGCTCGCGAATCCGGCACGGAACAAAGTAGTTCAGGTCTAACTGTTCCAGCGTGCGGCGCACGGACTCGCTCACATTTCTGGCCGCGCGGGGCGACTCAAAAAAGAGCGCCCCACGCGCGAACTCGGGCCGGGCCGGACCGAGGAAACTGAGATCAAGAGGCTCCGCCAGTCGTACGCCCATGGAGCGAGCCAGCCGGAGATGGCCGGGGTTCGAAACGTCTTCGACAAAAATGGCCAGGCGGTCGACAAGCAGTGTCTGGGATACCCGGTCCATCACCGAACCGAGCATGGGCTCAAGCCGCACTTCATTCGTAAGCGTGCGTCCGAACTCGATTAGGGTGCGGCGGTAATCCAAGCGATCGCGGTAGAAGAAACGATCGAGGCGAGACTGAATCCATTCGCGGAATGGCTGGAAAAGAAAGGCCGCGATCACGATGGCGATGATGCCGCCAACGGGGCCGTTTGCCGGGGCGTGAAAAATCTGCGGGATGAGCGCCACGAAAAAGAAATAAATCGTGGCTACGGCAGCAGTTGCCGCAGTGTACGCCAAGCCGCGCTTGAAGATGATGTCGACATCCATCAACCGGTATCGAATGATGGCGTAGCCGAAGCACAGCGGAATGAAGACCAGGCTGACGGTCGAGAACTTCATCCAAGGCTTCAAGGCGGCATCGATGACGTACGGGAGGATGTAGAGAGCCGCAAATGGCATCGTTCCGATGAAGGTGCCGGCGGTCAACCATTTCAATTGTTGCCGCAGGACGCCCGCGGGCGCAGCGCGGTAATTCCGATAGAAAACCAGTCCGGCAAACAGCAAACACGCGCCCAGATAACTGTATGCGATCTTGTCGAGCAGAATGCGGGAGCCAAGCCAGGGAACCCACCCGAGGACGCCGAGGGCGGTGCTCACGTGCACCACAAGAATTGCCAGCGGAGGGACATACACCAAGCTGAGCTTGGATATAGAACGCTTGAAGCCTTCCGTGTGTTCCGGGAAGACCAGCGCAAAATGCAACAACAAAGCTGGCATTAAAACTTGCGCTAGAATCTTGACCCAATAGACTTCGTAGTCGAAGGTGTCCAGTTTCCCGCTGTAGTGGAAGGAATAAAAGATAAACGAGACCAGGCAAAAAATATAGAAGTGCACGGCGCGCGGGGCGTTCCACCGCCGGGCAAAAATGAATAGCCCGATAAAAAGATAGATCAGGCCGATGGCTCGCTCATAATTCTCGATAGAGGTAGGTTTCTCAGCCGGCGCCGTCACGAGAGGCGTCTCGAACTCCTCGCCATTCCGCAACAGCTTGTAGCGCACCTGAGTCCAAAGACCCGCGCGCCACAAGCGTTTGGTTATTTGGACCTGTCTGGTGACGGGTGTGCCGTTGATGGCGAGCAGGCGATCCCCGGCACGCACACCAGCGTGGGCTGCGGGGGAGCTTTGGGCCACTTGTTGCGCTTGGATTCCCTGCGTCGTGTCCAGCCACACTACACCGTCATCGGGGGACTCGAATTCGCTTCTCTGGACGAAATTCAGCCAGGCAAAAATCATGGCCGCCAGCGTGGCAAGCGCTAGCACAACGGCCCCGAGGCTGACTCTCAAGTTCTGCTTCATCGCAAGCTCAGGCAGGGCGACACCCCGCCGCTGATTCCTAATTGCAAGCGAATGTCCATTCTTTGGAAGACTGCTATTTCCGTAACCTCTTTACAATTCAATAGATTGCAGGGAACGGAGGGGGGCCATCCGTTAGTAATCCACTTTATGGGAGGAGGCATACAACTTTCTAAAGCCAATTTCGCTATCAGAACTGTAGGCTTAGACCACCCCGGAACGTGCGAAATGCAGGCATCAGAGTCACACGCCCATCTTGAGTGTTAAGTGTCAGATAGCCCTGAGCGAAAAGATTGTCGCACTCCGCATTGGCCTCCCAGCGGCCGGGACCGAACTTGGGCAGGCGTTGATGCACCCCGAGATGAAAATAGGGCTCCATGTCAAATTGGGAATCGCCAAAGCTGTCCACTCGGGTCAGCGTTGTCCCGCCGATCCACTGATATCCTAATGTCACCCGAGTACCAAAACGAGGCACCTTTTCAGAAACCCTAATTCCCGCTGTCTGACGGCCGGCCGTGCGGAATAGCTCTCGCAGCGGACCGACTGCGGCGCTGGATGGTGTCAGGGCGCCGGCAAAGGCATAAAGCGCTGTGAGTTCGACGTCATCACCCAGTTTTTCTTTATACGCCGCGCGCGTCCCCCAACTGCTCGAGGACCCGCCGTCATAAGAAAAACCGTTTGAGAATACGTCCTGGAAATAATCCGCTACTGGAAGATTGCTCCCTCGCCCGAAGATCGCGAGATGGCTGTTATCTTCATGAAACGCCGCCACCTGCAATTTGCCACGATTCCCCAGCTTCCGCTCTGCGGCGATCTCTTCGTGGAAACCACTTTCCAGCACTGGGCGTCCACCCCGCCACATCAGGACGGGGAAAGCATCCAGTTGGTTCAAAGCGGCTCTGAGAGTACTGTCGGCTTCACCTTCCATTGATTCAATTGGCTCAGGACCAGTTGGCATTGATGCAAAAATCAGGGACGCCTGCCAATCGTCGGAGATGCGCGCGTCGAGCCGCATCCGCGGCCGCACAGAAGATGCCGGCCGGCCGAGTCCGACCAGCACATACTCACCGCCGTATTCAAGCACCGTGCGGCTACCTAAAACTAAGGAACCGCCCTGATCAATGCGCACACCGCGAAACGCGGGACCAAAATCTCCTAATTTCGACTCGCGCAGCACGAGGGCCGTGTGCGGACCAGCGCCCAGCGAACCCGTGGGAAGCCATACAGTCGCGATTCCTCCCGCGGGCGAGTTGCCCTCATAGCTCATGATCCCAGCCAACACAAGCCTGCTCGCTTGACCTAGCTGCTGATCATAGGCAAAGGCTGTCGCTGGGCTGGCCGGAAGATTGGACACCGAACCGGGTCGGCGCGCACCATCTGTAAATTCAAGGCGGCCGCGCGCGGGCTCGACCGGAACGCTATCCGAGTCTACAACTACGGCACTGAGCGGGTCCTGCTCGACCCACTGAAGGATCGGGCGCATCGAGGTTGCCGAGCGCAGTACCCACTTCCAATCATCCGCTTCGGCGGCGCCGGCGGAAGGAGCGCGCCGGAGCTGTTCAAGAGAAGCGAACATGGACTCCATTTGGATGCGCACAAGCGTCGTCACATTGGCGCTCACGCGGATGTGCTTTTCGAGCGTCGGCAGGAAGCCGGCCAGTGTAACCCGCACCGTATAAAATCCAGGAGCGAGCCGCTCGCCGCGGAATATTCCTTGAGTGTTCGTGAAAAAACTGAGTGGTGCGGCGGATGCAGTCGATTCGGCGATCACTTCGACGGTCGCTCCGAGTTGTGGCGTGCCAACACCGTCCCGAACCACTCCCGCGAGGATCCCCGGAACAGACTTCAGCTGCGCCGTCGCCGGGGACGCTCCCAGAATCGAGAACGCCACGGCCAGGACCAGTGCCCCCATGACTCGGACATGTCCTTTATTCACTTCCAACTACCTCCCCGGAACCGTATTAGCTGCTGCCTTTGTCGGTTCCTGTGGGCCCCTTACTGTAAATTCAGCCGACTTCGAAATGGATTGATTGGAAATGCCGTCCGTCGCGTCTATCTGGATCGTGTATTTGCCGGGCACAAGGGTTGCCAGCGGGAGCCATCTCTCAATGGTCACCTGGTCGCCCGTTTGCTTCATCTCTGCCGAAGTTTCCTTGAACTGGAGCACCTGCTGCGCCCCTTTCTTGACGGTGTACTGGAAAGTGGCGTTGGACTTATGAGTTTTTTCGTCCGGCTTTAGATTGTAGACCTGCAGGTAGATTCCCAAACGATCCGTCGTTGTGAAGTCACTTTCGATGCGCGGTCGCACCTTGGTCGAGCCTAGAACGAATTGGCCGGTGCCAATTTGTTTGGCGGGAACATGCTCGAGTTGGTCCGCAAGAATCAGCGTGCTCGCATCCAGCTTATCGTCCGCATAACGGGGGACTGCGAGCCGGGTATTTACCACGCCAACGTTTCCGCTCTGAACATCCTTGACCACGATATCCAGACGATAGAGTCCCGGACGCAGAGGCACTGCTTTCTGGTAAATGGACTGCAGCTTAAGCGATTTCTGGAAGAGAGAATCAGGAAAATCTTTTGCAACAGGGTCTTCGAAAGTCTGGACGACTCGTCCGGTCAGCGTGCTTACACGTCCAAAAATATTCAACGTCGCCGAATGAATGCCATCCTTTGCCTGGAACGAAAGTTGGCCGTTCGAAACCTGGATGGTGATCGGAACTAATACGGTGTCGTTGGTGACTTTCAAGAAATCCGTGCGCCAGTTAAACTTAAGCTGATCGCGAACGATGCGTGCCGTCACAATGGCTTCCAGATCCTTGAACTTGACCTCGGGCGGTTTCTGTATTTTGGCGTAAAGTTCCAGGCGGCTGAATTCATCCATGCTGGCCGGCGTTCCGCCCAATGCTGTCGGCAGGTTGGTGCCGTCGGACCGCGTAAAACGGTCCGTCTTTGAGGCCATGCCCATGGATTCGAGCAGACTCAATCCAGCGCCCGGCACGTGAAGCAGCGCGTCCTTTTCCGAAGGATCCATCGTTAGGTGGTATTCGCCGGAACCGCTGGGATCGACGAATTCGAGTTCCACGTTTTCGCCGATTCCTTCCAGATACCGATAGCGCCACTTTTCCCAAGCGTAGGTGGTCGTGGATCCCCCGCCCTCTTCCATGGGCCGGTCGTAAGTTCCGCCGGTCGGATGCGAGTCGACCTCGTCCGCAGGCCCCCACATGATGTATGTCCGTCCGCGGTCGGTTTTCCATCCGGGAATGCCGGAGGCATAGTGTTCGTTTGCGTAAGCGATGCGCCTGTAATGCTCCTCTTTGAAATCATTGTCGGGAAGGTCGGGATTGCTGCTTCTTCGAAGCCAAAACTGCTCGATAAACTGTTCGCGCTCTTCATTCGTATCGAGCTGGAGGAAAGCATTGCGCTCTTCGGGAGAAATGATATAAACCACGTCCTCGTTGAGCCATTGCTTGTACTGACTGTCGAGCTCCTTGAGGGTTTTTCGCGCTTTTTGTTTCTGTTCTTTCCTCTGCTCTTTCGAGAGCGTCTGGGGTGGGGCGGGATTATTGGGGTCCTGGGCATCTTGAGCCGAGCCAGTTGGTAGGAAGATGGCAAACGAGAATGCAGTAGCAATCAGGGTCCGAATTACCCGTGGCATGAGCACACCTCAACTTCTTCTAGGACGATTGGATTCTACGCTTTGACAAGCTAGCCGTCAATCGCGGAATCCCCTTCATTTTGAGAGACTTGCCCCCTGATTTCGGTTAGAAACAGGAAGTCGGCAAAAAGTTGCCTGACAGATTTTGACCTGACCGAACGGACAGTTCTCCTGGCACGGTCGAGGTACCAAGAAAGTACGGCCAAAATTCACTTCAACTTGTGAGAACAGGAAATACCGGGTGAGGCTTCTTACTGTACGCGATGATTCTGCACGTCCGAACCTACCAAGGTATCGAATATGGCCAGGACGTGGCGGCGGTATTCCATCATGCGGCTGAAGATGTCACGCAATTCCGGTTCGCGTTCCGCCTCGCGGTGCCATTTCGCAAGAACCATAGCTGGCACTTCGATATCCCTGCGCAGTTTCTCAGCGGAATGACCGCGCAGGAACAAACCATAGAAAAACGCGGCTTCTCGCTGGGGAAAGTCGAAGTCGTGCACAACTTCCGCGGGAACGATTTGTGGCAATGTGGCCATAGAGAAAAAGGCAGTGTACCGAAAAGATTTTCCACGTCAAGTAGTACGATAGGCTCCCTGCCCCTCTTAAGCAACTATCCTTCCCAACGATTAAAGCACTCTGGTACAACCGGGGGGTTGCCAGCGGGTTCTAACCGCCGTAGGATGCTTAGAGGCATGGCTAGGTTACCTAATTCGCTGGCGGGACGGGCTTTCGGGCGATTTGCTCGATTTGGGCTCCTGAGCGGGCTTCGCTCGATCGAAATCAACCGCGAAGAATTCCGCCGGCAACTCAAGAAAAAACATGGCCTGGACGTCCCGGACTTCCGCCATATGCATTGGGTCCCCGTGTCGCGACTGGATGCCATTGCCAGGACGCTCATCAAGGACACCGAGCGTCTTGCGCTCCTGGAAGGCGCTGGGTTTGGTCTTGGCGGTATGATTACGATCATCCCGGATGCCGGATTGTTGACGATTCTGACCATCCGGCTTATTCAGAGGCTTTGTCTGCTCTACGGATTCGAGCAGAATGGCGAAAACGAAAGATTGGAATTGTGGATGGCGGCTGCCGCAGCCACGGGAGTTGATTACGGCAAAGACCTGGCGGAAAAACAAATTCTCGAGAAACTTGCGCCGCGTATCGCAGAGCGGTTGGCTGTGAAGTTGGGCCAGGAAACGGCGGAAAAGTGGGTCGGACGCATGATCCCGCTCGCCAGTTCCGCCATCGGTGGCGTGCTTAACTTCACGTTTGTGCGCGCCTGGGGAGGCCGTGTGCAGCGCAACCTTCGCGTGCGACATGTGGCCGCCAGGCCCTCCTCTGCCGCGACTCCAGCTTATGCTCCTGCACGAGCCGTCCTCGTCTAGACTCCGAAGCGGTTCCAGGCAGCAATGCGTGCGGGGATGACAAGATTCTTCGCGGCTTAGCCATGCGAACCATCCTTCAGATTCTTTGCTTCGCCTCTTTATTCTTGTCGTCTCTTCCCGCCCATGCTCAGGATCAGGAAGAGATCAAAGGTGCGCCCGCCGAATTGGCCGATGCTCAGGAAATCCGCGCACAGATAACTGTCGTCGAAAAACTCCAACCCAAGTTCCCGGATCAGGGGGCCGCTCTCTATTTCCTGGCTGCGGCGAAAGAACACTTGAGAGAGACTCGCGAAGCGCTGGATCTCCTGAAAAAGTGTCTCGCTCTTCAGGAAGGATTCGATCCTTCCGGCGATCCCGCTTTTCTGGAGTTGAAAGAATTGAAGGAATTCAATGCGCTTATTGAAGACGTACATCGCGATTTTCCGGTTGCGATGCAGGCGCGCGAAGCGTTTCGGACATCTGAGAAGGACCTGGTTCCGGAGGGCCTTGCCTACGACGCGCAACGAAATGTTTTTTACCTCAGCAGCCTCAATCGGCGGAAGATTGTCCAAATTGGCCTGGATGGCAGCATTTCTGATTTCGTGCCGGGAGACCGGTTTGGCCTCTTGCCAGTGTTGGGTATTCGGCTCGACCCGAACACGGACACGGTGTGGGCCGCTTCCTTCAAGGACAGTGGCCAGACGGAGTTGTTGCATTTTGATGCCACCGGAAAACTGCTGGGACGCTTCAGGCCGGACGGTTCGGCAAAGCACGGGTTTAATGATCTGGTGATTCGAAAGAACGGCGAAGTGATTCTGACGGACAGCCTGGCCAACGAGGTGCTCCGCTTCGATCCAGTGACGCGCAGTTTTAAAGTGTTGCCGGTCCATCGGCCACTCTTTTATCCCAATGGAATTGCCTTGAGCGGCGACGACCGCACGTTATACGTCGCGGACAGCCTGGGCGTAGTGTGGGTTGACCTTACGAGTGGTCAATCTCGCGACGTCGATCCTGGACCTCGGAGCACTCTCGCCGGCATCGACGGCCTTTACTGGCACAGCGGCCGTTTAATCGCCATTCAGAATGGCATCGGCTCGCCCCGCGTCGCGGCTTTTCATCTTTCCGGCGACGGCCTTCGCGTAACGCAGACAACCGTGCTTGAAAATCGCACTAATTTTTGCGTCCTGCCGACGACTGGCGCCATTCGTGGCTCGGACTTTTTCTTTATCGCGAACTCCCAGATCGATAACATGAACAACGATAAAGTGATGGACGTAACAAGATTAGAAGCGGTCCGTGTCGGCGTTCTCCACCTGCCTTAAAATGCGTCTGCGGGAGCCACGGCAATGATTCGGGAGTGGAAATTGGCGACCGAGCGCCGTAGAGTAATACTGTGCTGGGTCGTTTCAGACCCGGGATGAGATGAGCGCAAGCTCAAAGGGGGCACGCAAAATGCGGAGAGTTCAGTCACTTCTGAGCGGAATCGTATTGGTAATCACTGCACTTGGCCTGGCATTTGTTCCCCTGCGCGCCTCGTCTCGCTCCGCTGGCGCCGGACCGCAGGACGCAAACGCCGAATCGGTTCCGGCGTTCCACAGTTCCGTTCCAGAGGGACAGTTGCCGGCGACCTTGAGTCCCTCTCAATTCAACGAGCCGGTTGCGCAAAACGCCTACCGGCTTGCAGCCCGTATCAAAAAAGTTCTGTATCAACAGCCATGTTATTGCCACTGCGACCGCAGCCAGGGCCATGGGAGCTTGCTGGACTGTTTTGTCAGCAAACACGCCGCGGTTTGCGGCGTTTGCGAACGCGAAGATTTCTACGCCTACGAACAGTCGCACAAGGGCAAGACCGCCGCGCAGATTCGTGAAGGCATCGTCCGCGGCGATTGGCAGGCGGTCGACGTGACGAAGTACGAATCACCCATGCCCGCGAAGTAGTTTTCCTCGTTGCGGAGTTGCTCTGGTCCCGTTGCGTTTCTTGACATGGCTTGCCACATGGCAGCCTAGTTCGTAAACTGTACGTGCCCCGGCCAATTCAAAGGAGGATGCATGCGAAAGTGCGCGACGTGGTGTTCGCGGGCCCTGGTGGTCGGTATTCTATTTTGTCTGGCGGGTACGCCCTCGAGGAGCCAGGGGCAGGATAAACAGCATGTGGTTTCACTGGACGAGCTGAAGCAGGACGCGGCGCGTCCAGCCGAAGTCCGGCAAGCCAACGAGGCCGCCGTCAAGAATCTGCTTTCCTCCGAAAATGGGCAGAAAGCCCTGAAATCCGCGAATCTCGACCTGCAAAAAGTTGACAAAGCTGTAAGCCAATTGAGCGATGCGGATCTCGCGAAACTTGCGGAGCGGTCTCGCCAGGCTCAGAAAGATTTTGCCGCCGGAAACCTTTCCGACCGCGATCTCTTGTGGATTATCTTGATTATCGTGGCCGTGCTCATCATTGCTCTCGCCGTTCGCTGAGCCCTTTCTCAGGAGACGTCTCCATACGCGGAACAAGCGTCTCACTCTCGTTTCTCTGCTGATCGTTTTCCTGGGAAGCGCCGCCTCTGCGACGCCCCAGGGGAGCGCCGGGGTGTGGCTCGAAGTCCCTTTCATAAAACAAACTGAGGATGGCTGCGGCTCCGCCTCGATTTCGATGCTCATGCAATACTGGGGCGCTCACGGCGCGACTGTAGCGCCCGCGCGCGCCAATGTGGCCGAGATTCAGCAGAAGCTTTATTCGCGGAAGGGCCGCGGCATTTTCGCCTCCGACATGCAACGATATCTTTCGGAATCGGGCTTTCGCGTGTTTGCCGTCGCCGGCGTCTGGAGCGATTTGCGACACCATTTGTCGGATGGACGGCCTGTGATCATCAGCCTGCAACCCGGCGGCAAACGGGCGCCGCTGCATTATGTGGTGGTTACGGGAATCGATTGGGAACATGAATCGGTTTTCCTGAACGATCCCGCTCGCGGCAAACTCGTGCGCGTGGAACGCGCGCAATTCGAGAGAGAGTGGCATCTTGCCGGCAACTGGATGCTGCTCGCCGTGCCCATGCCAAAGGTGTGATCGCGCGACTTGTATTCCTCCTCTGCCTCGCCGGGGCACTGCATTCTTCTGTCCTTGCGCAGACTTCTCCTTCAGACTCGGCCCGGCTGGTCGCCGCGCGCGCCGCGCTTGATGCTAGGCAGTGGGAAGAAGCAGCCAGGCTCGCGCAAGGGCCCCCTGATCAGTCTCCGGACCTCGACTTCGTTGCCGGCCTCGCATTGGCTCACACGGAACGTTTGAAGGAGGCTAGGGAGGCGTTCGAAGCGGGGCTCAAAAAAGCTCCGCGCGACCCGCGTTTTCTGGTTGAGCTTGCGGGCATCGCCTACAAACAGAAAAACTTCGGGGTCGCAAAGCAGGAACTTCGTGCCGCCTTGCGACTAGACCCTCATGACACTTACTCCTCTGAGTTCCTCGCAACGCTCTTCTATCTCGAAGGCAATCTCGAAGCCGCGCTCAAGTATTGGAATGCGATTGATAAACCGCGCCTGCAAGCAGTTGAAGAATCTCCCGCGCCGAAACTGCGCAAAGAACTTCTCTCGCGCTCCATCACCTTCAACGCACCTCAAGTGTTGACCGAAGAGGCGCTCCTCAGTACCAAAGCGAAGCTGGAGAGTCTCGGCATCTTTCCCCGACAGAGGTTCGAACTCGACGCGTCGAAATCAGCGGATTACGTCGCGACGATCCACCTGGATGAGCGGAATGGGTGGGGCGACTCAAAACTTGAAGGAATTGTTTCGCTCCTCAGCGGACTGCCGTATGAAACCGTTTATCCCTCGTATTACAACTTTGGCCGCCAAGCCATAAATTTCACGTCCCTGGCGCGCTGGGATTCGCAGAAGCGCCGTTACTCGGGCGAACTTTCCGCTCCGCTTTTTCATAATCCCGCCCTGCGCATCAAGGTTTACTTCGACGCGCGGAATGAGAACTGGAATCTCTCGCAGACGTTTTTCGCTCCCGGCACGCCGCTCACGGACTTGAACCTGCGGCGGGCGGCGGGGGGCGTGGAGTTCCGGGCGGTTGCAAATGGCCGGTGGAGCTGGACCGCTGGATTTGAGTTTGCTCATCGAACCTTTCAAAACCTTGAGGGCCATGGCTCAGCAGCCGAGCAGCCATTCTTCGCGGATACAAGCTCCCTGGCGTCCTGGCTCGGTGCGGACCGTTCTCTTTTGCGGATTCCGGAACATCGATTCACACTGGATTCCTCGGCCGAGGTGCGCGCAGGCCGAGCCTTCAATCGAGCGCTTGGCCCATTCGTGACTGCGCGCGCGGCGCTCCGTGCGCACTGGTTTCCCCGTGCCACCACCGACGACTATGAAGTGCAAGCCGCGGTTCGAGCCGGAGCGACCGCCGGAAAAACCTCTCTCGACGAACTATTCCAGTTAGGTTTGGAACGAGACAACGATCTCTGGCTGCGCGGCCAGCGGGGAACCATCGACGGCCGCAAGGGCGCAGCCCCTCTCGGACGCCGCTATTTTCTGGTGAATTGGGAAATGGACAAAAATATTTATCGTGGCGCATTTTTCAAAGTGAAGCTCGGACCATTTCTCGATAACGGCGCTATTGCGGACTCTTCCGGTCTGTTTGGTTCGCAAAGCTGGCTATGGGATGCGGGAGCGCAATGCAAACTGCAAATCTTTGGAACCGTAACCGTGGTTCTTTCGTACGGCCGCGATCTGCGAAATGGACGCGACGTATTCTACGGCACCGTTCTCCGATAGCCGCCAATACCTATGCCCGAGAATCTTGAAACCGCTCATTGCGGCCCTTCGTCTTTCTTCCAGGTGGCGTGTCAGTCAGCGTGGTGCTGGCACCTCATGAATTCTAAAGCGTCAGCATATCGATCAACGCGAGGGTGGGAATGAGAAACCGTGAATATCTGGTAGGGCTCGGTGTGACCGTACTCTTTGTCATGGCCATCACCTTGGCAGGAGCTGCACTGCAGGCCTCGGCAAAGCCTGCTGGCGACTCCAGTTCTTGGGGGTTCGACACAGCGAATCTCGATAAAACGTGCAAACCGTGCGATGACTTCTACCAGTTCGCCATGGGCGGTTGGATGAAGGCCAATCCGGTTCCGCCCGCCTATTCCACGTGGGGCTCATTCTCGCAACTCCTCGACAAGAATCAGCAAAACCTTCGGCAGATTCTGGAAACAGCGGAAAAACAACAGGTCGCCGCGGGCTCGAACGAACAAAAGATCGGGGACTTCTACGCCAGTTGTATGGATACGGCGGCCATCGATGAAGCCGGTACAAAACCGATCGACGCGGAACTCGCCAGAATCGCAGCGATGAAGAGCGGCGCCGACTTGCAAACCGAGGCGGCGAAGCTGCAGGAAGAAGGCGTTGGAGTCCTTTTTCGCTTTGGTGCTAATCAAGACGCCAAGGACAGCACACAGGTCGTCGGATCCGCGTTTCAAGGTGGGCTCGGACTGCCGGAGCGCGAGTATTACCTCAAGCAGGACGACAAATCGAAGACCCTGCGCGATGCCTATGTAAAGCACGTCGCCAGAATGTTTGAGTTGCTGGGAGACTCCCCGGACGCGTCCACAGCGGAAGCAACCACAGTCCTTCAGATTGAAACCGCGCTGGCCAAGGCCTCGATGAAAAACACCGACCTGCGCGATCCGGAAAAAACGTACCACAGGATGAAAATGGCGGACTTACAGGCCATGACCCCCGATTTTAATTTGGAAAGTTACTTCAGACTGTTGGGCCATCCGGAACTGAAGGAAATAAACGTTGGTCAGCCAGAATTTTTCAAAGCTCTCGACGCACAGCTTACGGCGACGCCGCTCGCAGACTGGAAGACCTACTTCCGCTGGCACCTATTGAATTCCACGGCGCCACAGCTTCCGCAGAAGTTTGTGGACGAGGAATTTGAGTTTCGCGGCAAGACTCTGACCGGGGCCAAGGAAATTCAGCCGCGCTGGAAGCGCTGCACGCAGGCGACCGATCGCGCGCTGGGAGAAGCGCTCGGCCAGGTTTACGTGCAGAAATATTTTCCGCCCGAAGCCAAGGCCCACGCTCTCGTCATGGTTCATAATTTGATTTCGGCGCTTCATGACGATTTGCAGACTCTTCCCTGGATGAGCCCCGAAACGCGCGCGCAGGCCACGGCCAAACTCGAAGCGTTTGCCGTCAAGATCGGTTACACAGACAAGTGGCGCGACTATTCCGCTTTGAAGATTGACCGCGTTTCCTATCTCGCTAATCAGAGACGCGCCTCTAGCTTCGAATTTCAACGGCGGCTTTCGAAAATTGGCAAACCAGTGGATCGGACGGAATGGGGCATGACGCCGCCCACGGTCAACGCCTACAACAACAGCAGCATGAACGAAATCGTCTTCCCGGCGGGAATCCTGCAACCTCCTTTTTACGACCCCAAAGCCGATGATGCCGTGAATTACGGCGGCATGGGCGCGGTCATCGGCCATGAAATCACTCATGGCTTCGATGATCACGGCAGCCAGTTTGACGGCCGCGGCGATCTGAAAAACTGGTGGACTCCCGACGATCTGAAGAACTTCAAGGAACGCGCCGCCTGCGTCCAATCTCAATTCGATGGTTACGTCGTGGACGGCGATTTGCACGAAAATGGCAAGCTGGTTCTCGGCGAGAGTATCGCGGACCTGGGGGGCCTCGCGATTTCTTATGCGGCTTACGAAAAATCCCTCGAAGGCAAGCCACGGCCTCCGGACAAGGACGGCTTCACACCCGAACAGCGCTTCTTCCTCGGTTGGGCCCAGGTCTGGGGGGCAAACGATCGGCCCGAGTACGAACGCCTGATGGCTAACACCAATCCCCACCCGCTGCCTCGTTTCCGCGGAAACGGGCCGCTATCGAATATGGCGGAGTTTGCCAAAGCCTTCGGCTGTAAGAAGGGTGACCCGATGGTCCGCGAGCAGGTTTGCAAAATTTGGTAAGTTTGCCCGTCCTCAGGATTTCATGGGATGGTCAGAAATGGAAAACGACGCCGCCCATGAGCTCAAAATTGTTCTGTGATTGACTAAAAAACGTGGTCCTCACCCAGTCGGCTTCCAGTCGTCCTGAAAAACGCGGGTTGAAGCGATAATCCGCTCCGCCTCCCACCTTCACCGCGAATGCGTTCTTGCTGTTGTCGGCAGTCTGAGGTTGTACATGTGCTCCCCCGAGAATGACATGCAGCCAGGGCTCCCATCTGCGCTGTCTCCAGGCGACCTTTGGCCCCCCTCCATACACCAGGAGCTTCACGTGTTCGTTGTTTTGCAGGACCGGAGAAAATGCGGTGGTGACGCTTCCCTCGATTCCGAACCACTCATTGGTGAAATAAGTTACCGAACTATCGACGCCCACGGCGCTGGCATTGAAGATCGAAGATCTGAACCTGAACCAATCCACGCCAATCGCAAGCTGCCAGCGGAAGTCCTCCCGGCCACCATAGATGAATCTCGGATCCGGACTCGGCGATGGGCTAGCATCAGGCGCGCCGTTTCCGGCCGTGCTTGCCATGGCCGCGCTCGCGGCGACGCGTGGTACGGGAGACAGCGCGATGACATCCGCGGGGCGAAAAAAGTCTGTGCTTGGAGCCGGTGCCGCGGAAAATTCGGCTGCCACATTTCGGATCGTGTCTCTCGCGTCGGAGGTTTCTTCCTGTGCTCGCACGGCGCACGCCGTCCCAAGAATCAAAAACGCTACAACGAGTTGCCTATTCATGATTTTCCCCTCAGAGGGTTGACCCCACGCCTGGAGTAAGCCCTTCCGTTACGGTAAACAAGACCTAGTGTCTTTGTCTACGCTCTTTCAACGGGTTGGTCCTAAGAAAGACGGGGCAGAGAGGGTTGCCCAACTTTTCGCAAGGGGTGAATCTGAGAAGCGCACGGACTCTAGCGCCCGTGCCTCAGATAGTCGTCGGTTTTGTTTAGCCAATCTTCCCGCGGCGGATTGAAGACGTCCAGATCCACCGTGTCTTCCATCGCCCAGGCTTCATGTGGCATGTGCGGAGGGATGCACAGTACTTCCCCTGCTCGCACCACGATCTCTTTTCCATCTATAGCGAATTTCAAGGCCCCTTCCAGAATATAGGTTACCTGCTCGTTGTGATGGTGGTGAAGCGGTACGTGAGCGCCTTTCTGCATGATCACGCGCGCCAGCATAATCTTGTCCCCAACGACCATTTCCCGGTCAATCTGGGGATTCAGCTTTTCCCGCTCCACTTTATTCCAGGAGGTATATTTCAACTGCGGGGCAGTGCTCATGGTTTGGCTCCGTAAAGGTTTGCCGCGTTATCGTGCAGGTACATGTGTGCCAGTTCAAGAGCTCTTTCCTCGCTAAACGCGCCTTCCGAAACCAGTTCGGCCAATGCTGCGGCAATGGCTGTGCGCGCCGAGCACACTGCGAGCCAGAATGTCTCCTCAGCTCCCACCGCCTCATTGAATGGGAAGGCATCCGAACCGAACATGATTTTGTCCGGGAAAAGTGAAATCCACTGCTTCAGAATGTTTTTCAGTTCCGAGGGATAAACGTAATAGCCCATCAAGGACGAATCGGTATACACATTCTTGGCCGCCGTCATCCAGATCATGTCGAGAGTGTAGGGGTACCCGCCGTGGATCAGCACGAAATTCACCTTGCTGTAGCGTGGATCGCGCACAACGTTTTCCAGATTCAACGGATTCCCGTTTCGCATGCTGAAGTAGTCCCCGATGCCCACTGCGCTGTGAAAATGGACGGGCAAGTTGAGTTTTCCTGCTTCGTCGATCAGCACTCGAAATACGTAGTCCTGAAATATCCGGTACTCCTCGGCGCTGGGCACGCCGCCCGAATGGTATTTCGCGTAGATTGCCTCGGCCCTATCCCGCGGCGGATCGCTGAAATAGAGAGAACGGAAATAAGCGGCCTCAAACTTCATGGCCACTCCGCCTTTTTTCTTGTTGTCAGCGACTGTTTGTCGCACGAAGGCTTCATATCCGGCCAGATCGGCCGGAAGCGCGCTTAGGTTTTCCTGATTGAGGTAACGGTGCAGCACCTTTTCCTGTAGCGGAACGTAAACACTCATATCCGGGTTTTTCCCGGCCTGGCCCCGGTTGTCCAGTGGAAACAGGAACGAATCCACGAAGAAAACCCAATGAAATCGCCTCGGATCAAGATAGGGCGCCAACGCGACTCGATTCGTCAGGCACGTCTCGATCCTCAATTTGTCGAGAATGCCGTCCCAATACGCCGTCCCCCCGGTAGCTTCAGCAGCTTTCTTCTTTTCGATCAGCCACTTCGCATGTTCAGGCTTAAAGTCCTCGTAGGGGTATCCGAATAGCGATTTGGCTGCCGCGACGAACTCAGGGTTCGTCTCATTCAAACGTAGCACCGTGCTCTCTCCAGGCGGTGCCGCCATCGCGTCCATGTCGGAATCATCGGGAAAAGTGGCGTGCGAGTGATTGTCGTAGATGGGAATTTGGTCGATCTGCTTCAGCAGTCTCTCGTAAATTTTCGGCACGTCCGTCCCAGCCAGAGGCTTGGCTTGCCCGGCCGCGTTGCCGCAGCAGACGAGCGTGGCCATCGCTCCTATCACCAGGCTCTTTCCCAGACCGATCTGACCCCTCATTCCGCCGCTCTCCTAGCGGGCAACCGCCGCTCGCCACCGCGAGGATACCCGCTGCATCCGCTCTAACGCCTCTTCCAGCAGGCGCCGCGAGCTTACCAGCGAAAACCGCAAGAAATTCTTCCCGCCTTGCCCAAATGCGGCTCCTGCTATTCCCGCGACGCCTGCCTCTTCAAGGAGAAGCGTCGCCAATTCCTCGGCCGCCAGCCCGGTCTCTTCGATATTCACCCACGCATAGAACGCCCCGCCGGGCGGCTGGCAACGAAAGCCGGGAATGCCATTAAGTCCAGCCACAAAAAGATCGCGACGCTTCCGGTACTCCTCAACCATCGCATCCACAGCACCGGTGGAGTCATGCAGCGCTTCAATCGCTGCAACCTGCGTGAATTCCGCCGCGCAAGTGAAAGTGTTCAGCACCAGCAGATCCATCGCATCCACCACGTGCTTTGGCGCCACGGCATAACCCAGCCGCCATCCGGTCATCGCAAAGCTTTTCGAAAACCCGTCAATGATGACCGTTCGCTCCGCCATCCCTGGCAACGACCAGATCGACTCGTAATCTCCTTTGAACAGGATCCGCGCGTAAATTTCGTCCGAAAGAATCCAGAGATCATGCTTTTCGCCCAGCGCCGCAATGCTCCGCAGCGCCTCCGCGCTGAAAACTGTCCCCGTAGGATTGTTGGGAGAATTAAATATGAGCGCGGTTGTGCGCGCCGTGACTTTCCTCGCGATTTCATCCAAATCAGGCTGAAAACCGTTTCTTTCTTCCAGCCCGAACGGCACCGCCTTAGCGCCTAACCCCCGAGTGAATGACGGATATATCGGAAACCCGGGATCGGGGTACAGCACCTCGTCGCCTGGCTCGATCAACGCCATCATCGCCAGGGAGAGCGCCATCTTGCATCCCGGCGCGACGATCACCTCTTCCGGCGAGACGCGCAGCCGCCGTGTCCTCCTCAAGTACTCCGCGATTGCCTCTCGCAACGCCGGAATTCCGCGCGTGGACACATAGCGGTCCCGCCCTGCCGCAACCGCGGAACGCACGGCATCCACCACCGGAGCCGCGGGATGGAAGTCCGGCTCGCCAAGTTCAAGGTGAATTATTGAACGCCCCGCCCGCTCGAGCTCCTTCGCTCGGGAATAAACGGCCAGCGCCCCTTCGCCATTTAGTTCAGACACTCGTGACGCGATTCGTCGCATAAAGTTCCGGAGAATCCTACCACTTTGACGCGGTGTATGCGTGTCGGGGCGCTGATTCAATGCGCGCACATCCTGCATTTGCGCTCGTCCCTTGGTGCTTGACTCAGCCTCCACCGGGCGAGACCATTACTTTGGGGCTACACTGGCGCAACCTGTCTCGCCTCCTCACCGTCTAACTTTGTAGCAGTTCAGCCAGTTTCCCCATCGGGGTGACATATGACCCACGGCGCCGCGTTTCGTTCGCTTCTCTCCTTGTCGTTCATCGTCTGTCTTGCCGGTATCCATCCGGCGGCCGCCGATTCCAGCCATGCCCGTGTCATTCGCCTGAGTCTCGTCCAGGGCGATGTGCGATTTACTCGAGAGGCCCACGGTGACCCGCTTGCGGATCAAAAAGCTGTCTGGGAAACGGCGCAAGCCAACCTCCCCGTTCGTCAGGGCTATGTGCTCGCTACGGACAATGGCCGTGCCGAGGTCGAATTTGAGAACGGCGCGATGGCTTTCCTCAACGAGAACACCGTTCTTGAGTTCTACGACCTTTCTCTCGAGGATGGTGCCCGCACCACTCGTTTGGTTCTCCGCCAGGGTTCCGCTTCTTTCTATGTCAATCCTGCAAACGGCGATTATTTCAGCGTTACCGGGGGCGATTTCACCGTCGAAGCCAGCGGCAAAGGCTCCTTCCGCCTCAACAATTTTGACGACGGCAGTAATGTGGATGTTTTGACAGGTCACGCTTCCGTCCTTCACAAAAAGGAAACCACCCAGCTCACCAAGGGCCAGTCATTCTCCATGAAAGCTGGTGAAGACACCTTTAGTCTCGGCCGCATTCCTGCCGACGATGAGTTCGATCACTGGGTTTCTGGCCGCATTGACACCGTCTCCACTGCCACCAACGCTTCCTTGCAATACACAAGCTCTCCCTACTACCTTCCGGGCTACGCCGATCTCTACACCTATGGCTCCTGGTTTTCCTGCGGTGGGTTTGGGTATGGTTGGCGGCCTTTCGGCGCAAGCTTGGGATGGTCGCCTTTCTCCATGGGCCAATGGATTTGGGATCCCGGCTTTGGCTGGACCTTTGCCAGCTTTCAGCCCTGGGGTTGGGCTCCCTATCATTACGGAGGCTGGTTATTCGACGCTTCTTGCGGCGGATGGTTTTATTCCCCGCCTGCCTACTTCGCCGTTTTCCCCGGGTACCCCAGAACTCGAGTTCGTCCCATCGTTCACCCGCCTCACACTCTCTATAGGGCGTCCACCGCTGTTTTCGTTCGCCAGAACGGAAAGCTTGGTGTCGTCCCCATGAACCCTCTCGATAAAGCAGGCAAGCCGCCTTTAAATCTGCAACACGGCGTTTTCTCCGCCGAACCGGCTAGAAGCGTGGCTCAGCCAATCTTGTCCGCAACGTCTGGGCAAAGGTGGGAGACCGTGAAATCGCCGCCACGCAATTCATTGGAAAGCGGCCTGGTATCCACCACCGCTCCGGTGCGGACTTCCCGAACGATTCTCGAAGGAAGTGGCGGCACGCGCGCTGTTTCTTTCGGTCGCGATTCCTCTATTGTCTACGATCCCCGCGAGCACCGCTTCGTGAACACCAATTCCGCGCCGCCATCCCTGAGCCGCGGCCCGGAATCGACCGCGGAAAAGAATGCCACTGGTACAATCCGAAACGACCGTGTCGTGGAAGCAGGCAGAAATAACGCTCCACGAGGAACAAGCGAACGAGTTCCTGCTGCGCCCACGTCGGCTCGCGCATCAACTCCACCTTCGCGTTCTATCGCTCCGCCACCCGCGCCTCGCTCCTCTGGCGGCGGAGAATTCCGCGGCGGCGGCCCTGTGTTTACGGGGGGAGGAGGCTCCTCTCGCGGTTCGGCAGCCCCTTCCGCTCCCGCCCCTCACGTCTCGACTCCTTCGGGAGGCGGGCGGCCGCACTGAAGCGAATCTCAGTCCTGATTCTTGTTCAATAGAACGGCTCCGCGGTTTGGAGCCGTTCTTTTCTTCTAGCAACCTTGATGCAAGGACAACGCGGCCGCCGGAGTTCTCCAGTGTGTCAGGTAAAGATCATTCCCGCGTAACCAACGACGGCGCTGAAATCCCCGGAAATATCTCCCGAGGTCGAGTAGCGCACCAACTCTGCCTGCGTTTTCCCCAACTCATTCAACGCTGTGAGCATCGCGACCGTGGGCCCCAATCCGCACATCGAAATCGCTTCGTTCCTGCAGGTGTCGTAAAGTCCCCGGGCGTCGAGCGCCAGGATTCGGTCAATCGCTTTGTGGTCTTTTACCCTCGTTGTCGCGTCATCTTCGTAATGGTTCAAGTCTGAAGTGGTCAACAGCAGGATCTTCTCGCTGGAAGTTGCAAGCACGCGTCCAATCGCTTCTCCTGCGGCCACGAGGTCATCGAATCGTGCCGTTCCCAGCGCGATGGGCACAAAAGTAAAGTCCGGTCTCAGCACCTGCAGGAACGGAATTTGCACTTCGAGTGAATGCTCGGCGCTGTGCGCCAGGCTGTCTTCGCGCAGAAGAGGACAGGACTCACGCAACACCTTCGCCAGCGGCTCGTCGATCGGCGCATCGCCAAGCGGCGTGCGCCAGGCTCCGCTCGAGAGAATCGCGGCCTTCTCCCCGTGCGGGTAATGGCGCACGCCCAGAATCACGATTCTCTTGGGAAAATCAATTCGGGCATACGCCGCCCCCGCCACGCGCCCTGAGTAGATGTAGCCCGCATGCGGAACAAGGCATGCCTTTGCCCGCACTGGCGCGCTGGGTTCGTCATCAGGCTTGGCGCATTCCCGAACGAGTGCCGCAAGCTCCGTAGGATTGGAAGGATAAAATCGGCCGGAAACGGCAGGCAGGCGAAGCATCGAGCGCCCCTGCAAATCAAATGGGCTTGGAGGGTTTGCCTTTGATCTTCAGAGCTTGTTTGGTGGTCGGATCGTAATAAACCGTCACTTTGTCGCCGTACTGGTAGCCGCCTTTGTCGACAATGGCCTGCATCTTGTCCGACACCTGCCGGGACAGCGCAAATGTCTGCAGGGACATGTCGTTCCCCTTGGCACGGACCGTGATTTGTGCGATGTTCGCGTTCATCACGTAGCCTTCAAATTTTCCCATGCCCAGCGTCTTCGATTTTGGTTTGATCGTGTTTATGATAATCGGTAGTGCCGTATCCACCACGATCGGGGCGATCACGGTGGGAGACTGCGCGCGCGCGGCCGGGCTGCACAAAACCGCTAACAAAAGCGCTGGCAGACCCACTCCCGCGATCTGTTTCTGTCCCTTCATTCTATGTCGTCCGTTGCGATTCGCAGCGATTTCAAAAATCGCACATCCTGCGGTGTCATTGTGAGTCTGGCCGCCGGCTTCTTCTCCGGAACTTGTTCGAAGGATTCCTGGTCGACCTGAATCCGCAGTGACTCCAGGAAGCGCCGGTCTTGCGTCGTGAGCGTTGCCGCTTCCGCCGCGGCTGCGTCGCGCTTCGCCAACCCGATAGTCGCATCGAGCTTCAGCACGATATCATATCCGTGCGCGCGCACTCCCGCGATGGCGCCGGTGATCCGATCGGACTCCGACACTGTATCGTTGATCGCATGTCCCAATTCACGGAGCAGGTTTTTCAGCTGATCGTCGAGTTGCAAGGGCGGCTCCCCTTCACTTCATTTTTCATTCTAGGCCTGCATTTCTCAGGATACAAGCCGCCTCGTTTCCGATTGTCTCCAATAGGTTCATAGTCCGTTAGGGCAGGCCAGAAAGCCCCGGGCGACCGTCCTGTGCTGTGTTCTGTGCCGGATTTCACCCTCATTTTGCGTTAAGATGCCCTCATGTCTTCGGCAATCACTCCGCCTGCGACTGCGGCGCGCCAGGGCGGTTTCCACCGGTTTTGGCGTACCCTCCGCCAACTTTTCCTTGAAGTTGTCGGCGCTACTTTCGCAGTTCTCGGGCTGGCCTGGCTCAATCTTGCTTTGCGCTCCTGGACCCGCGATGTGGCCGGATGGCTCATCGCCGCTGCCGTCACTTTTGCAGTGCTTTTCTTTTTTTTTGCTCTAAGTTCCTTTCTCCGCGCTCGCAAGTTGTAATCTAATCCATGTAAATTGGAAGAGTCGGATTGGCTCTCGCTTGCTCAGGGTAGAATTGGGGATTCCGAATTTAGAGTGCCGGGATTCGAATTTCGCATTTAGTGTTTGACTTCGCGGTTTACATTCATGGCCGACACCAAAACTCCCGCCGCCGTTTCGAAGGAACGAAAGCCCCTCTTCACAACTCTTTCCGGCCTTCCCATCGATCGCCTCTACACCCAAGAGGACCTCTCCTCTTCCGATCCCGAATCCTCCATCGGCTATCCCGGCGAATTCCCCTTCACCCGCGGCATGTACCCCACCATGTACCGCGGCCGTCTTTGGACCATGCGCCAGTATGCCGGTTTCGGAAGCGCCGTCGAGTCCAACCAGCGCTATCGCTATCTTCTCAGCAAAGGCCAGGCCGGCCTCTCCGTGGCCTTTGATCTTCCCACGCAAATTGGCATGGACTCCGACCATCCTCTCGCACTCGGAGAAGTCGGCAAAGTCGGCGTGGCCATCGATTCCCTCGAAGACATGGAAACGCTCTTCGACGGAATCCCTCTCGAAAAAGTCTCCACTTCCATGACCATCAATTCCACCGCTGCCATCCTTCTCTGCCTCTACGTCGCCGTCGCCAAAAAACAAGGCGCCAATCTCGCCAGAATCTCCGGCACCGTCCAGAACGACATCCTCAAGGAATACATCGCCCGCGGCACGTACATCTATCCCGTTCGCCCCGCCATGCGCATCGTCACCGACATCTTCGCCTGGTGCCGCGATCATCTTCCCAAATGGAACACCATTTCCATCTCCGGCTACCACATTCGCGAAGCCGGCTCGACCGCCATCCAGGAAGTTGCTTTCACTCTTGCCAACGGCATCGCCTACATTCAGGCTGCCCTCGACGCCGGCCTCCCCGTCGACGACTTCGCTCCGCAGCTTTCCTTCTTTTTCAACGCTCACAGCGACCTGCTCGAGGAAATCGCCAAGTATCGCGCCGCGCGCCGCCTTTGGGCCAAGATCATGCGCGACCGCTTTCAGGCCGAGGATCCTCGGTCGCTTTTCCTCCGCTTCCACGCGCAAACCGCCGGCTCCTCCTTGACCGCTCAGCAGCCCGAAAACAATATCGTCCGAGTTGCCATTCAAGCCCTCGCCGCCGTCCTCGGTGGTTGCCAGTCTCTCCACACCAATTCCATGGACGAAGCTCTCGCTCTTCCCACCGAAGACGCCGCCCTGATCGCTCTCCGCACCCAGCAAGTCCTCGCTCACGAAACCGGCGTCACCAACACGATTGATCCCGTTGCCGGCTCCTATGCGATCGAACACCTCACTGACGAAATCGAGCGTGGCGCCGTTGCCTACCTTTCAAGAATCGACGCTCTGGGGGGCATGCTGAAAGCCATCGAATCTGGCTTCGTCCAGGGTGAAATCCAAAAAGCCGCTTACGATTTCCAACGCGCGGTAGAATCCAGGGAGCAGATCGTCGTCGGCGTCAACGACTTCATTGCCGAAGAAGCCCGCACCATCCCCACCCTACGCATTGAGCCAGAAATCGAGCGCTCCCAAATCGCCCGCCTGAACGCCCTTCGCTCCAGACGCGATTCCGCCAGAACGCGATCCGCCCTGGCCGAACTCCAGCGCCGCGCCACCACCACCGAAAACCTCCTCCCCGCCATCCTCGCCGCCGTCGAATCCTACGCCACCGTAGGTGAAATCTCCGACGCGCTCCGACGCGTCTTCGGCGAATATCAGGAATCTGTCGTCATCTGACATGAAGTTAATTCTCGCTTCCGCTTCTTCCCGCCGTGCCGAGATTCTCCACGACGCCGGCTTCTCTTTCATCATCATGTCTTCCGCCGTGGACGAAACTCCCTTCTCCGGCGAATCCCCAAGCGATCTCGTCCAGCGCCTCGCTGACGCCAAAGCCGAACTCGTCGCCGCCCGCGCCGTCGGCCCCGCCATCGTTATCGCCGCTGACACCGTCGTCTCTCTCGACAAACGCGTCTTTGGCAAACCCC
>DATGED010000082.1:0-2205 GCA_035310525.1 Candidatus Acidiferrum sp.
GAGGCGGCGCGGATTCGAAGGAGATTGGCGGAAGTCGAGGGGATTGAGGGAGTTGGCGAGATTGAGACGGTTTGGTGAGCCTGTGGAAATGTGTGGAAAAGTGTGAAAAGAAAGTGGGTAGTGAGTAGTGGGTAGTGAGTAGAGGCCTCCTGGCGAGACTCGGGGCACTCGCCGCGCGCCGGAGGAAGCGAAGGAGTAGAAAAAAAGAAGACGAAAGACCCACCTTTGCAAAACCCAAACCCGCAAGGATGGGGCACCCTACGGAGAAAGACAAAGTCAAAATCTTTCTGGCGACGATATGGATGTCCTACCCGTCAAGAGTTAAGGCGCTGCTACCCGCCCGGAACGACGAAGTTAGCGCGCGGTTTGCTGCGGTTTTTGCAGTTCCTCGATTTTCGACCACGGCGTCAGGTCCAGGTGCTCAGCAGCGGTGCGCTCGGGGTGAAGATTGTCGCGCTGCGCGGCTTTCCACACCTCCGAGGCGTATTGGCTGGGCTCGTCGACCGTTTGAATGAAATCCGAAGCCCAAAGGAAGCGATCGGATGGAAGGAAAGCCATGAGCGCCCCTTCGCTGCCGATGCCGTCGATGGGATGGAGGGTTAGCGCGCCGTTGGCGAGGTCATAGCGGCTGTCCACACCTTTAAATTTGAACTTGGCATTCTTCCGGTGCTGCTCCAGAAAATCAGGCGCGAGCGTCCACCTGCGGTCAATCACGCTTTGCAGAAAATCGTGCGCTGTTGCATGTGCGACGACGGTGGCTCCAGACGCGACCCAGTAACGAAGTCCGGAGACGTGCGGCCAGGCCAGATCGGTCACGACTACAGTGATCTTGTGCTTGCCAGGAAAGAGCTTGGCGATCTGTTCCTCGTCTTCGCGCGCTCGCTGCTCACCCTGAGTCGCGTCGAGCAGAAAAACCTCATCACCGATTCGTGTGACAACTTCGCGGTAGCCGGGATTTTGCAGGATGTACGTTGCCGGGCCGACCTGCGTAACCTTGAGCGGCAGCGGTTGCAAGAACCGGGGAAGCGTATCTTCGGAGCGCTGCGGTTCTGGCGGAAGCGAGAGTGAGGGGGCACCGGCTGCGGCGATCAACTCGACCTCTCCAATGGTCTGGGAGATTTCCGTTGTACCGTCAGCGAGCAGATAGCTGGCACCGGGGAAAGCGACACCCTTTTCGCTGACCCAAGTCGTGTAGACATATTCGATATGGCGCTGCCCCCACAAATAATGCTTGGCGGTCAACTCCAGTTTTACGGGAAAGCCGGATTTGGGATCGAGAAAAAGACGCTGCTCGCCTTGCGCCGTTTGCCGGGCAAGCACCGTACGGGCGAAATCGCGGTATCGTTCGGCACCGCTGACGCGCGCTCCGCCTGCCTTCGTCCAGTCGTCGATCACCAGCCACGGATTCAGGTAGCGCCGCTGCATTTCGGAGCGGGACAAACTTTGCAGTCCATTCTGCGCCGCGGAAAATGCGCGCTCGGCGTCGGTGAGCAGGACGGAATTCTGAGATTTTGCTAATGGATATGAGGACTGTATGGTCGAACGCTCCACGGCAGTTTGCGGATTAAACCAAGATTCCTGCTCCTGGAAAAAATCGAGAAAGGGCGGATACATGCGGTCGGATTGATAGTTCTGTGAAAGAGATGCAGAAGCGTGATAGTGGACAAGCATTCCGGCGGTTTGCCCGCCGCCCATCACTTCCCATGCACGCTGCAGCAGAGCCTGCGCATCAGATGGTTGGCTGGCTCGCTGGGCGGCGGCCTGTGAACAAAGACTAGCGCAGAGTCCGAGGCCAAGCAGGCAGGAAAGCATGAGCTTCCGCATAGAATGAATAAATGAGAAATGATTGCGTCGGGCGCGAATTCGAGTGGCACTGAACATGCAACCTCACTTTGTCTAGCCGGTTATTAGACGTGGGGATAGAGAATACGACAACCGCTGCTCCATCATCAAACATTCCACATTTCGGGCACATGCCTGATAAACGACCCATCGGGACTCGCGATAACTTCCGTGCTGCCGTCCATCCACACAAAGCGGCTGTGCGCGCAATTCCGCCGTCAAGGCGTTCTGATGCCAACTTAAACTTTCGCCTGTCGCGCTGGACCGATGCACTTCGGCTGTTCGTGGTCGTCTACTGCGTTTCGCACTTCGTTAGTATAATATTGAGAAACGAGGCGTGCTCTTCGTGACAACGCCATGACT
>DATGED010000083.1:0-28573 GCA_035310525.1 Candidatus Acidiferrum sp.
GCCCTCGATCGTGGCCATCAACAAGTCCAGCGGCGAAGTCGTGGCCGTCGGCCGCGAAGCCAAGGAAATGCTGGGCCGCACGCCGGGAAACGTTGTGGCCATCAAGCCGATGAAGGACGGCGTCATCGCCGACTTCAAAGTTACGGAAAAAATGCTCACGTACTTTATTCAGAAGGCGCACAACCGCCGCGTGCTGGTGCATCCCCGAATCGTCATTGGCGTGCCCAGCGAAATCACGCCGGTGGAAAAGCGCGCGGTGCAAGACTCCGCGTATCGCGCAAGGGCCAGCGAAGTTTATCTTGTGGAGCAGGCCATGGCCGCGGCCATCGGTGCCGGCCTGCCCATCGAAGAGCCTTCCGGCAACATGGTGGTGGACATCGGCGGCGGGACCACGGACATCGCGGTGATTTCGATGAGCGGCATCGTCTATTCACGTTCCGTACGTGTCGCGGGCAATGAGATGGACGAAGCCGTGATGCAATATCTGAAGCGCAAGTACAACTTGCTTGTCGGCGAGCGCACCGCGGAACAGATCAAGATGGAAATTGGTTCCGCTTACCCACTGGAAAAGCCGCTGACCATGGAAGTCAAAGGCCGCAATTTGATCGAAGGCGTGCCCCGGACGGTAACAATCGATGACAGCGAAATCCGCGAGGCTCTGAGTGAATGCGTCGCAACTATTCTGAATGCCGTGCGTGTGGCTTTGGAACGTACTCCTCCCGAGCTTTCAGCGGACATCAGCGACCGCGGCATCGTCCTGACCGGCGGCGGCGCGCTCTTGAAGAATCTCGATAAGCGCATCCGGGAAGAAACCGGCCTGCCGGTTTCCATCGCCGATGACCCCCTGGCTTCTGTGGTCCTCGGCACAGGCAAAATGTTGAGCGATTTTCGGCTGTTGCGCCAGGTTTGCATCGATTGACGGAATTTCAGACTTGCTGCTTTCGCGGATATTTTGAAACGCACAGGACTAGGCTGTGCTACTGGACTCCATGGCCGGCATCCCTTCTCGACACAGATCGCTTTTCCTGCTGGGCGGCGTCGTGCTTCTGCAGGTGCTCCTGCTGGCCGTCCAGATAAAACGCGATTCGCAGGGCCGGCTCATCCGCGTGTGGACAGTTGGAGCCGTGTCGCCATTCGAACGCGCCGGAGCTCACGGCATCAGCCACGTTCGCGACACCTGGAATCATTATTTCGCTTTGCAGAACACTTCCCGCGATAACGAACAACTCAAGCGCGAAAACGACTCCCTGAAACTGCAGATTACCCAGCTCCAGAGCAAGGCTGCGGAAGCCGATCGTCTCGCAGTTCTTTTGAAATTTCGTCAGACTAACGTGGATGTCCCGATGGTCAGCGCTCGCGTGATTGGAGGAAGCGCGGACTCGGCGAGCCAGACCATTTACCTTGATCGCGGCTCGCGTGACGGCATCCGCCAGAACATGGGCGTCATCACGCCGGACGGCGTCGTCGGCAAGGTCATCGAATCTTACCGTGACACTTCGCAGGTGCTCCTGCTGACCGACAAGGACAGCGGCGTTGGCGCCATGCTCGTGGACTCGCGAATTCAAAGTCCCGTTGGCGGCACCGGCGAGCCGCTGCTGGTGATGAAATACATTCCCAACGATGACGACGTAAATTCGGGGGAACGAGTCGTCACCAGCGGCATGGACCGTATTTTTCCTCGCGACCTGCCCGTCGGCACTATCGCGGAAATCAAGCCCGGGAATCCGTTCAAGCAGATTCGCGTCCGGCCCGCCGCAAACCTGGAACGCCTCGAAGAAGTCTTCGTCCTATTGACGATGAAGCCCCTCGAACTGAAGCGGGATTCTCCCGCGCCCAATTCCACGACTCCTTCGGCGGGCGCGCCGTCCGCCTCGGTTTCTTCTCCAGGCGCGCCTGAAAAACCATGAACCAGGCCTTCGATCTTCGCAGCGGTGAGTTGCACATCGAGGTGCACAAGTTCCGGGCCGGGGCGATTGTTTTCGCCGTGGCCTTTGCCCTGGTCCTGCAGGCTTTTCTTCCCGTCTATTTTCCGAAGGCCGCGACTCTGGATCTTCCGCTGCTTATCACCATTTATTTCGGCCTCAGCCGGCGAAATCCGTCGACGGGATTGCTTTTGGGAATGGTCGTAGGGATCCTGCAGGACAGCTTGAGCGGGCCAACTGTCCCTCTCGGCCTCTATGGCATCGCGAAAACGGTCATCGGCTACCTGGCATCGTCCATCGGCGCGCGCCTTGATACGGAACATCCCGCTGCGCGCTTCGCCTTGACTATCGGTTTTTATGTCGTTCACCAGGGTCTCATTGCGATAACCCAGCGCCTTCTCCTTTCTCAGCCCGAACGGTGGTTCACCTTGCATCTGGGAACCGCCGCGCTCGTGAACGCCCTCGTCGCCGTCTTCCTCTTCATGTTTCTCGACCGCCTCCGCAAGCCTTCATAACTCCTTCTGGGCAAGTAGAAACTGCTTGAAATCGTCGTAGGCGCTGGACATGGGTATCGACAGCTTCTCTCGCTTCAAGTACCCGGCCAGCCGATCAGGCATCGGCGGCGCAGTGCCGATGGCTCGCTTGACGACATCGGCAAATTTTGCGGGATGCGCCGTCGCCAGTACCAACCCTTGCACGGGCTCTGCATGCTCCCGTTTGTATCCTTCCCAGCCGAGCATCCCAACGGCAGTATGCGGGTCCGCGATATAGCCGTATCGCTCGTGAATCGATTTCATTTCGCGCAGCGTCTCGTCGTCCGTCGCGGCATACCCCCAAATCTCGAGCTGTACGTTCTCAAGCCGGCCGCCGCACAAATCCAGCAGTCGCGGAAAATTATTCGGGTTGCCCACATCCATGGCGTTCGAAAGTGTCTGTGTCGCCGGACGCGGGTGAAATTCTCCCGAACGCAGATATTCCGGCACGACATCGTTCGTGTTTGTCGAAGCCACGAACATTGTTACCGGCAGGCCGATGCGCTTCGCGAAGATTCCCGCCGTCAGGTTGCCGAAATTCCCGCTGGGCACGGACACCACCAGCGGCACCGAGGGCACCGGCAGCTGCTGGTATGCGGCTACGTAATAGAAAATCTGCGGCAGCAACCTGCCGATGTTGATCGAATTCGCGGACGTCAGGAATGCCCGCTTGTTCAGCTCTACGTCCGAAAATGCTTGTTTGACAAGCCGCTGGCAATCGTCGAAATTCCCCGCGACTTCGAGGGCGGTGATGTTCTCCCCCAGCGTCGTGAACTGTTTCTCCTGCGCTTCGCTGATGCGCTTCGAAGGATAAAGAATCACGACGCGAATTCCCGGCACGCCTATGAATCCGTGCGCGACCGCGCTGCCCGTATCTCCCGAGGTGGCCACGAGCACGGTGAGCGGCCGCGTTTCGCCGCGCACGAAATACCCCATCAGGCGCGCCATGAATCGGGCGCCGAAATCCTTGAACGCCAGCGTGGGCCCGTGGAACAACTCGAGAATGTGCAAGCTCGGCGAGAGCGGCACGAGTTTCACCGGAAAATTGATGGCTTCCGCTACGATTTGCGACAGCACTTCTTCCGGCACATCGGGTGTGGCGAAAGGGCGCGCCACCCGGTAGCAGACTTCCGTGAACGGCAACTTGCGAAATTCTTCTAACTCCTTTGGCGATCGCCGCGAAAGCTCCGCGGGCATGTAAAGCCCGCCGTCCGGCGCAAGTCCTCGCAGTACGGCGCCTCTCAGCGAGGTTAGGGCCGCCTTGCGTCCTGTGCTGCGGTATCTCATCCCCCGCGCTCGGTCTGCTTGCGCACTTTCGCCAGGAATTCTTCGATTCCAAACGCGGGATCACGCAGCTCCGCCACCTTTATCGTGGAGTGCGCCAAAGCTTCGTAACTTTGCCGCCGCGCCGCAATCAGCGTCGGGTAACACCGCGCGACTGTCTCTCGGGGCGCTTCGCCCTTCCGGGGCTGAAACGCGCCGCGCCACAGCACCGGCTTCGGGTCGCTCAAGTAGCGTTCGATTAACAGTTGCTGCTCTTCCGGGGACGCGGCCAGATACACCACCGTCATCCTCCGCCGCATGCGCAGCAGCAGATTATTCCCGGTGTAGATCACGCTCCCCGTGGTGTCCAGCACCAGCGGCTTTTCCGGTTGGCGTTCCAGGCCTGTCAGCACCTCGCCGAGCGTATGGATCTCTTCCTCCAGGTATTGGGCCTCGCGTTCGGCGTACTGTGCAGTGTCGGGCCATCCCATCCACGCAGCGACGCCTTTGATACCAGCGTGTCCGCCCGCCACCAACCGTGACGCAAGTTTTTCCTCGATGCGGTCGTCGCAGGAAAGTGCCGTCCAGCCTTCGGCCGCTAACTTCTTTGCCCAGAAGGTTTTTCCAGCACCAGACATGCCGATAAGGGCCAATCGCAAGGGCAAGGAGGGTTCGCTTTGCATGGGTGCGGTCAAAGTACGATAGCGCGTGCCGCCGCCGGCGAGCAAGCTTTGCGGTTTCTTCGGCTTCAGTGCCTGTGCCGGTTGCCAGTCTCCGCGAGCGATCGCAATCCCGATTGCCTCCGAAGCCCTCTCTGTCTTGTGGTCGTAGTGCTCCTGAAAAGGCGTCCCTCTCGTCGTATGCGTTGACAAGGCGCGCGTAAGGCAACCTGCCCCGCCCCGCCGATTTGCCGGAGGGTATTGCCCAAGCAACTGTCCTTCAGGACGGCTTGCGGCCCTCCCGCCCAAGTGCTACGTTTAAATTGACTCTGCTGTGTGAATGCAGCACAAGTCCGGCAGTGCTTCGGGAGCTCCCGGGAAATTTTTCGATTCCTTTTTCGAAAAAAGATTTCGACGGATATTTCGAAACCCACGCTGTAGATTTTTTTTCGTGACGCGAGCATGTCCCGGTCTCTCGCGGGACGGGCGACGAACAGCCCTGAGGAAAGCGCCGTCCGTTTGACGGCCTGAACAAAAAAACACTCGCGCGCGGGGTTTTCGTGTCGTACTGGTTTCGCAACGACAATCGGTTGCCGCAGGCCAGATTGGCCATCGCCTCCTACCTCATTGTAGGCATGGTCGGATTGTTGCTCCTCGGCTTCTGGAAACTCCAGGTCGTTGACTCCGACAAGTACTCTCAAATGGCCGAACGCAATCGCGTTCGCTCCATTCCTATCATCGCGCCGCGCGGCCGCATGCTGGACCGCGATGGCCGCGTGCTTGTGGACAACTATCCTTCCTTCAGCGTCCTGCTTCTCCGCGATGATCCCGTCCTCATCGACAAAAATCTCCCAGCCATCTCCGATGGTCTGGGCATCCCTCTCGGCGATCTGAAGGACCAGCTTGAAAGCACCAAGAATCTTCCAAAGTTTCAACCGATCGTCATCAAGCCGGAAGCCACAAACGCGGACGTGGCTTTCATTGAGTCGCACCGCGCCGATATTCCGCTCCTGGAAATGCTCATGGTGCAGCGCCGCCGCTATCTCCCCGGCGGCTTCATGGCCCACGCCAGCGGGTACGTTGGCGAAGTCAGCGAGCAGCAGATTGAAGCGAGCAACGACAGGCTGCGTCCGGGCGACCTCGCGGGCAAGTCCGGCCTCGAGCGTCAGTACAATGACATCCTGACTGGCACGGACGGCATGCGCCGTGTAGTGGTCAACAGCGTTGGCAAGGAAGTGAAAGACCTGGGTCAGCTCACCCAGCAGGAACCGATTCCCGGCAAGCAGATTCAGCTCACCATCGACTACGATTTACAGCAGGTCGCCGAGCAATCTCTTGGCCAGCGGCCCGGTGCGGTTGTTGCGCTTGATCCGCGAACCGGCGAAGTGCTCGCTATGGTCAGCCGCCCCACACCCGACCCCAATGATTTCGCCATCCGCGTCAGCTCCGAAGAATGGAAAAGACTCAACGACGATCCTCTCCATCCTCTCCTGAACCGCGCCATTCAGGCTCAACTTGCTCCCGGCTCGGTGTTCAAAATCGTGACCGCCACGGCCATGCTCGAAGACCACGTTCCCGAGGAAGGCTTCACGACATTTTGTCCTGGCTACGGCACATTTTTCGGTCGCCAGTATCACTGCTACGTCTACTACGCCAAAAGTGGTCCGAAATCCCATGGTGTATTGGGACTGCATGACGCGATTCTCAAATCTTGCGACGTCTTCTTCTACAACGTGGGCATGCGCCTGGGAATCGACCGTCTTTCCTATTACGCCACGAAACTTGGCGTCGGCCGCAAGACCGGCATCGACCTGCCTTCGGAAGAGCCTGGTCTCATGCCTTCTCAGGAATGGGTCGAGCGTACGTTTCATCGCAAGTGGTATGCCGGTGAAGTGATTTCCGTTGCCACCGGCCAGGGCGCCGTCACGACAACTCCGCTCCAACTCGCCCGCATGATCGGTGGCATCGCTTCCGGCGGCGTCTTCATGCAGCCGCACATGCTCAAGGACGCGCCCAGCGTGCGCAAGGACGTCTTCCCCATTTCCGACGCGACTGTCGAGAAAATCACCGACGCCATGTACGGTGTCGTCAACGAACCTGGCGGCACCGGCGGCCAGCTGAGGCTCGCTGGCATCGAGCTAAGCGGCAAGTCCGGAACCGCACAGGTCATCGGCTACGACAAAATGGCGCTGGTGCACAAAGGCTCAAAGTTTGCCGACAACGCCTGGTTCGTCGGATACGCGCCAAGGCGCGATCCTGAAATCTGCGTCGCGGTTCTCGTGCAGGAAAGCGGTCAACACGGCGGCGATGCGGCAGGCCCCGTGGTGAGAGACATCGTCAAGGCTTATTACGATAAGAAGGCAAAGAAGTCACAAGGCCAGCTGACCGCGGGCGACAAGCAGTATGATTTAAGCCATGGCGCGGTAGCCGCTGCGGCGATTAACGCGCAGCCAGTCATCAAGCCTGCCGCTGCATCCGCGGCAGCGCCCGTGCATATAGCCACCGCCGAACCACAGCGTTAAGTTTGGTTAGCTGTCTGCTCGAAATCTGTAGTGTGGCGCGAAAAGTAGTTTTGAGATTCTGGCTGGTTGCGGTTTCGAATTTCGTTTTTCGAGTTTCAATTTAGGGTTTTTACTCTTAACTGTTGACTGTCGACTTCTTACAATGAACGACGCACCCGGAACACGCGATTACGATTGGTGGCTGCTCGCCATTCTCACCGCCATTTGCGCTCTTGGCGTTATCGAAATCTATTCGGCCACGCACGGCAGTTCCCTGGCCGGAATGCAGAATAAGCAGCTCCGCTGGCTCCTTGTCGGATTCATCCTCATGTTTGCGCTCTCCCGCCTGGACTATCACCTGATTCTCGACCAAGCCCCGGTCCTCTATCTCATCGGCATCGCGGCGCTCGTCGCTGTCCTCGCCTTCGGCCATACTCGTTTCGGCGCCAAACGCTGGATTCCCATACTCGGAGAATTTCTTCAGGTGTCGGAATTGGTCAAATTGATTATAATCATTGTGTTGGCGCGCTTCTTTGCGGAGGTGCGTACTGATGAGCTCTCACTTCAGGATTTGATCAAGGCTGGGCTCATTGTTGGCTTGCCCCTGGGTTTGATTCTGAAGCAACCCGATCTGGGCACGGCGTTGGTTCTGCTTCCCTTGCTGGTTGTTGGCTCTTATCTCGCGGGACTCCAGTGGAAACACGCCGCCGCAATCGCGCTTATTGGCCTCTTGATGCTCCCCGTTGGCTGGCGCGTCTTGAAGCCGTATCAGAGAGAAAGAGTTACGTCGTTCCTTCACCCGGAAGAAGATGCCAAGGGCTCCGGCTATCAGGTGCTTCAATCGAAGATCGCCGTGGGCTCCGGGGGATTCTGGGGCAAAGGGTTTGGCAATGGCACGCAAAACCAGCTCGGCTACATCCCGGTCCGTTACTCCGATTTCATCATGTCGGCTTGGGCCGAAGAGCAGGGCTTCAAAGGCGTGCTTCTTGCCCTTGGGCTGTACATGGCTCTTCTGTTACGCTTAGTACAGAACGCTCAGCGCGCGAAAGACCGCGCCGGAATGTTTCTTGTCATGGGCGTCGCAGCAGCGCTTGGTTTCCATGTATTGGTCAACGTGGCGATGGTCATCGGCGCTATGCCAGTGACCGGCATCCCGCTTCCTCTTATGAGTTACGGGGGTTCCGCTACGTTGTTTGTTTTCCTGGCGATTGGTCTGGTTATGAATGTTCGGCTTCGCCGCTTCGTTAACTGAACCCGCCGCCAGTCCCGCGCGAGGTGTTTGCCCTGGCAAACCCCGCCGGAATGGAAATGGTGGCTCCGGTGTTGCCGGAGTCATAGGAAGTAAGGATCTTTAGAGTGAGGACAGCATCGTCCGCCGTTGGCCCGGAATCTCTCCGGCAACCGGCCAGCCTCGTAAGCAAGAGGAATTTTCCCTCCGGCTTCGAACGTAAAGCCATCTCGATGTCAGTGTGGCCTGCGTGTGTCCCAGCGCAAGCTGGGCCGGCCCCGTTTTCCCGGACCTCCGAGGTTCAAATGCTCGCGGCGATGCGTCCTGTCGGCCCTTTGCGGCCGCACAGAAAAGTGATCTCCGGCTCTGCCGGAATCACCAACAGTCAGGAGTTTTCATGTCAAAAGAATTGGTCATCTCCGCGGCCTCCCACGAACGGCGCGTCGCGATTCTTGAAGAAGGTCAGTTAGTCGAAATTTACATCGAGCGCGAAAAAGAGTTCGCCCTCGTCGGCAGCATTTACAAAGGCAAAGTTACCCGCGTCCTCCCCGGCATGCAGTCCGCTTTCGTGGATATCGGCCTCGATGGCGACGCTTTCCTCTACGTAAGCGACGTCTTCGAAAACCTCGAAGATTACGATCACGGCCACTCGCACGCCGACCTCCCGCCCGCCGCTCCTTCGTTCTCGTCGCCTCCGTCAAACGTCGTCGAGTTGCTTCCCGGCGAAACGCTGGCCCACGCGGCTTCCTCCCACGACGAGGAAATTTCCGCCCACGAAGCTCCCGGCGAAAACGGCTCAAGCGAGTCCTTCGAGCGCGGCTTGTCTCACGTTGAATCTCTCTCTTCCTCGGAGCAACCTGGCGTCGCGGAAGAGAACGCCATGGGCGCCGACACTTCGAATGCGCATCTTGCCGAAGCCCACGACGAGTCGCAGCTCGGCCACGCCGAAGAGCGCCAGCCGGATTCGAATGCTTCAGCGCCGCAGAATTTCTCGCCTCATTACAATCCCACGCAGAATTACGCGCCGCGCTCTGATCGCGGCGCTGATCGTGGTGGCCAGGATTTTGGCCGCGGCGGTGACCGCGGCCGCGGTGGACGCTGGGGCCGTCGGGGCGGACGCCATCGCGGTGGACGTCAACAGGGCCCGGGCGGGCGTAATCTGCCTCCCTCCAAATACGCTTCTCCTCAAAGCGGTGATTCTCGCGGCGGCGAGCCCCGTTCCTACGAGAATCGCTCCCGCGATCAGAGAGGCCACGACAATCGTGGCGGCCAGCCCCGTGGTTTCGAGCCTCGTGGTCCTGAGCAGCGCGGCTTTGATAATCGCCGCCCGGATCCTCAGTTCCACTCTGGCAGTTCTTCTCCGGCCGATACCGCGGAAGAACCCATCCTTCTCCCCGGCGAATCTCTCGCCAAGTATCGCGCCAAGCAGGCCGCTCAGTTCGCTCCTCCTGTCGTCGAATCGGAATCGCATGAGGCACAGCCGGAAAATGAGGAATCCACTCATCGCGCAACCGGCGCCCTGAACGCCCCTATTCCTGTTGCAGGCCCGGCTGGCGCTCCGCTGGGCGGCCCCGTCGGTGGAAATGTTCCTCGCCGCTTCTCGGGAGGACTTCCCCGCTGGGTTCTTGCCGACGCCGGCACCGAAACCGAAGCGGCGGCCGGTTCCGATCGTTCGGCGGAACAATCCGCATCTTCATTTGCTGCCCAGTCTGAAGCTCCCTCCTCCGCGCTCGCATCCTCCGCTCCCGTCGAGCTGCCTCGCCCGGAAATCGAATTGAGCGAAGACCAGGCTGCGGCTCTCTCTTCCGAGCTTGTGGAAGCAAAACACGAGGAAACATCCGACCACGCCGAGGCCGACGCTCTCGCCGGCGGCGCTGAATTCGACGACGACGAATCCGGAGAGATTCACGCTGTCGGCGAAACTGAACTCGCCGAGGAAGAGTCCGAAGAGGAAGAACGCCAGGAAGAAGCTCAACTCGACGCAGCGGAAGATCAGGCTGCCGCGGAGACCGAGCTCTCTGAAGAAGAGACGGCCGAAGTCGAAGAGCACCGGGCGGCAAATCGTGCCGAATTCGAGGCTAACGCCGCGCATGAAAGCGCCGAACACGCCGTCGGTCTAGGTGAGTCCGACCAGGTCGTTCCCGAACATCAGGAAGCCGAAGTAATCGAGATTTCAGCCCCCGCACACGCCGCGGCGCCCGCGGTTCTCGAGGACGACGTGATCCTCCTGCCCGGCGAGACTCGCGCCCCGCGCATCGGCGGTGCCAGCGCTCCGCGCGAAGACTTCCCTCGGGACTCCGCGCGAATCGGCGGCAACCCCCGCGCGCGCTTCCAGCGGCCTCAGCGTGGCGGACGTGATCGTGGACGCGGCGGTCGTCCGGACAGCCGTGGTGGTCGCCCCGATCGCGGCGGACGTCCAGGTCCTCGATTCGAACGCCGCGGCCCTGGCGGCCCCAGGCATGATCGCGGCCCCCGTAGCCATTCCGGTCCGCCTCGCCGTCCGCAACTCATCTCGGAAATGCTGAAAGCCGGACAGGACGTGGTCGTCCAGATCGCCAAGGAGCCGCTCGGCAAAAAGGGCGCTCGCATCACCAGCCATGTCGCCCTCCCGGGTCGCTTCCTGGTCTATATGCCCACGGTTCATCACACGGGCGTATCTCGCAAAATTATCTCCGCGGAAAACCGCCAGCGGCTTCGTCGCCTCGTCAGCGAGGCCGGCAATAGCTATCCCGGCGGCTTCATCGTTCGAACGGCCGCCGGCGGGGCCACCGACGACGAAATCCGCGCCGACATTGAGTTCCTCGGCAAATCCTGGAACGAAATCAAGGAGCGCAGCGAGCAGCGCAAGTCGCCCGCCCTCCTCCATCGCGATCTGAATCTCGTCGAGCGCATTCTTCGCGACTACGTCAGCGACGATTTCACCGGCATTTGGATCGACAACGAGGAGGAATACGGGAAGATCGTCGAGTTCGTCAGCCGCTTCCAGCCCAAGCTGGTCAACAAGGTCAAGCTCTACACCAAGGAAACGCCCATCTTCGAAGAGTTCGGCATACAGCACGAGCTCGACAAGGCCCTTCGCGCCAAGGTCTGGCTCAAGTCCGGCGGCTACATCGTCATCAACCACACCGAGGCTCTTGTCGCCATCGACGTCAATACCGGAAAGTTCGTCGGCAAAGGCTCAACGCGCCTCGAGGACACCATTGTCAAGACCAACCTCGAAGCCGTTAAGGAAATCGTCCGCCAGATCCGCCTTCGCGACCTCGGCGGTATTATCGTCGTGGACTTCATCGACATGGAAGAGCGCCGCAATCGCGAAAAAGTTTTGTCTGCTCTGCAATTATCTCTCGAACAGGACAAAGCTCCCTCGAAGGCGCTTTCCTTCAACGAGTTCGGCCTTGTCTGTATCACACGCAAGCGCACCAAGCAGGCTCTCGAGCGCGTTCTCTGCCAGCCGTGCCCCTATTGCACAGGCTCGGGCATGGTCAAATCCATTCCCACTCTCTGTTACGAAATTCAATCGGAAGCGCGCAAAATGGCCACCGCTGATCATGAAGGCCCGAATCTAACCCTTCGCGTTCATCCCGAAATCGCCAAAGCCTTGAAAACACGCGAGTCCATGCTCATGGACGAACTCGAACAAACCGCGCACAAACACATCATCATCCAGTCCGACGCCACCCTCCACTGGGAGCAGTACGACATCTACTAACGGCGCCTCGTTTTTCTTGCTTTTCCCTTGTAGGGGCACAGCATGCTGTGCCCCTACTTATTTCTGTCCTCCGTACTCAAAACTATTTGTAACCTGGACTCGCGCTAACCAGTAATTAGGTATAGAGACTCCTGATGGAACTGTTGGAACGGTTCGCGGCGGGCGACCTGGAGGCGTTCGAAACGCTCTTCCGCGAGCATCAACGGGAAGTCTACGCCTGGATTGTCCGCATCGTCCGCGACTCCGGCATCGCTGAGGATCTGACCGTGGAAACTTTCTGGCGCATTTACAAGAATCGATCCCGCTTCCGTCCGGACGGCAATTTCCAAGCCTGGACTCGCAGAATCGCCACCAATGCGGCTCTCGATCATCTCCGGCACGCGCGTCGCGAAACCTCGCTCCCCGAAAATCTCCCAGCCGCGGCTGTCGCCGATTCCGCGGTCCTCCTCCAGACCCGTGAACACATCAGAAAAGCATTCAGCGACCTGCCTGCAAAATACCGCCTCGTAGCCACGCTAGCTCTGGTCGAAGAAGAGTCCTACAGCGACATCGCCCAAGCTGCAGGCATCTCCGAATCGCTCGTAAAAGTCCGCGTCTTCCGCGCTGTTCGTCTCCTGCGCAAGAAACTCAACTCACTCGGTGTAAAGGTCAACTCACAATGAACAATCAGGAAGCTAAAAAAGAAATGGAAGACCTCCTCAAGCATGCCATCGCGCCGGCCAGGGAAACCGAGCTCCGGCGTGACCTCTGGCCCCAAATGCTTAGCAAACTCGAGGAGCAGTCCGCTCCCGTCAACAAAGTCCCGTGGTTCGATTGGGCCCTCGCTGCCATCTTGAGCGCGGTTCTCATTTTCTTTCCAGGCTCCATCCCGGCGCTTCTCTATCACCTGTAACGCAGGAGGTCACATGCTTCAGCACAAATATTTGCGGGCCTACATGGCGGGCATTGTCGTGCCCACCATCGTGCTTGTGGTTGCCGTCTCGGTGTTTTGCATCGCCCGTTACATTTACAACTTTCCGGCACCGGTTGAGCGTCTGATGATTTTCCCGATGGCCGTAGTCCCCAACCTCTGGGGCCTCTGGAACATGCTCTTCGTTGCAACGCACCCGCGGACACACGTTTCCCTCGGTTTGCACGGCGCTCTCCTCCCCTTCATCCTCGGCCCCCTCGGCATTCTGCTTACAAGCCTCCTGCATTTTTCCATCCCCGGCTTTGCCACCCACCTTTTCCCGGTGCTTGCCCCGCTCAGTCTGATCGTCTACTACCTCGCTTGGAAGTACTTGGTCAGTTTTCTCAATCGGGTTGTTGATCTTGCTTGAGCTTCTTGGGTTTAAACCTGTCCCCGCGGGCAGGTTCTTGACTGCGCAAGTCGTTGGAATTTTGCATTGCCTCGTTTGCTTGCCACGACTAAAGTACCTTCACATCGCTCCTTCCTAGCCGGGGCCAAATCTACTTTTCTGCACCAAAACTAGGGAGGAACCATGTGGAATAAGCAGCAAACGCAAACAGAAACGCCCACCGCCCCGCCGCCGCAAACTTCGGCACCGCCTTTGTCCGCCGTTGCTTTCGGCGCACCGTCACCTGCGCGATCCGCGGCTCCAGCCAGCCGTGCTTCCGCTCGTCTGGGATCCAGCCTTCACATCAATGGTCATATCACCGGCACGGAAGACCTGCAGATCGATGGCAAAGTCGACGGCCCCATTTCCTTGAATGGCCATCAACTCACCGTCGGCCCCACTGCCGTTCTCAATTCTGAAATTCGCTCGGGAGAAGTTGTCGTGTTTGGCAAAATCGTCGGCAATGTCTTCGCACGCGACCGCGTGGATATCAAAACCGACGGTTCCGTGGTCGGCGATATTTCCACCTCGCGCATCAGCATCGAAGACGGCGCTCATTTCAAGGGACGCATCGAAATCGACCCGGCCAAATCTCAGGCCGCCGCAAACTGACGGCGTCTGGCCGGCACATCCCTCCTTCTGCGATGAGGGCTTGAACCTATCGGTTCCTGACACGATACTGGTTTTATGTCCGCAGGCTCGTCCCAGCCAGCTCCCCGTGTCTCCGGCTTCCGGGGTTCTTTGAAATAGCTTCCGGATAGCCCACAATCCGTCCAGTATCCGGGCACGTCACTTTAACGAGTAGCGCGTTACACGTCCTGGTGACTAGGGAAGGTCTACGCTGGCATCACACGACCGCGACTTTGACGTTGTGGATCGGGGGCAGCGAATCGAACAGGCACTCCCACTGCTCACCACCGTCCCTCCCGATCCACAGCTGACCGGTCGTCGTGCCGAAGTAAAGTGCAGGTGACTTGAGCCGATCGACGTCCATCGCGTCGCGCAGGACGGTGAAGTAGCTTTGCTTCCTCGGCAACCCACGTGCGAGCCGGCTCCACGACTCGCCGCCATTTTCGCTGCGCCACACCGCTGGCGCGCCGCCGGGACAGGTGCGCGTCGGCCCCTCAAGTGGCATGACGTACACCGTATCGGCGTCATGCGGGTGGACCACGATAGGAAATCCGAAGTCCGACGGCAAGCCCTTAGCGATCGACCGCCACGAGTGGCCGTAGTCGTCGCTGCGTAGTACGCCAATGTCCGGCCGGGGCCCGCCAGGCCCCGTCCAATCCGCCCATCCGCCGTGGTTCTGCATGTAGAGCCGACCGGGAGCGTCGTCGTGCCGCGCGATCTTGTGAACGCACTGACCGAACTCGGGATAAGGGTCGGGCGCGAAGCCGGCGCCGACGCCTTGATTGGAAGCCTTGAATGTTTCGCCACCGTCCTCACTCAAATAGTGGCCGCCCGTTGAGATGCCCAAGTGCACGCGATTCCCGTCGCGAATGATCGTGTGCATGCAGAGCCCGCCATTGCCGGGTTGCCACTTGCGCGCGTGATCGTGGTTGCTAATGCCAGGCACAAGGTCCCACGAATCGCCACCGTCGCGGCTCCTGAACAAGGACGCCGGCTCCACGCCGCACCATAGGTCCTTCTTGTCATCACCGGCCTCAAGTGACCAGATGTTGGCGAGCGCGCGGCCGTCGTCTTTGGGGAACGCTGGCGCCGATTTCGTCTCACTGAAGCTTTTCCCCATGTCCGTCGAACGCAGCACTTTCATGCCGAAGAACGGATTGCAGCTCGAAGCGTAGAGGCGCGGTGTTCCGCGCGTGTCGATCAGCGTCGCGTATACGGGGATGCCCGGGCCGAAGGGTCCGCGCAGGGCGAAACTGCGCCTGGGCTTCGCGGCATCTGCGACGAACACGCCCTTCTTGGTACCGATGGTGAGAATGATTCGATCCGCCATCTTTAGCCTCCTGAAACCGCCGGCAGGATCGTGACCACGTCCCCCGGCGCCAGCGTCGTGTCGACCCCGTTGAGGTCGCGCACATTGGCCGAGTTCACGAACACATTCAGGTGCCGGCGTAACGCACCCGTTTCGTCACAGACATTGCGATACAAATCCGACTGGCTTCGCTCGAGGTCCTCAAGTGCGGCGCGCACCGTGTGTGCCGAGATTGAGAGTTCCGTTGCGCCCGCGCAGTAGGTGCGAAGCGGACCCGGGACATAGATCGTGATGGTCGGCGCGGAGCCCATGATCTGAAACCTATCACTGGCGGTTGGGGCGATGCAACCAACGCGTTTGCAGACTGGGATCTGGCTCTGCTGCCGGTGCCCCGTAGAAGTGAATCAAGTCGCCATCCGGTGGCGGTTAATTCCCGTGTTACGGGCTATACGCAAGTAATCCACATCCCGACCAGAACGCTGATCGGAAACTGACTGCCACCGGCATCCAGCCTCGATCAATCGGGCAAAGTGCCAACCTCAATGAAGGCTTGAACGTATCTCCCCTCGACGCGATACTGGTTTCATGTCCGTAGGGTCCTCCAAGCCAGCACTCCGTGTCTCTGGTCTGCGCAAGGCATATCAGGACGTCGTCGCCGTCAACGGCCTCGATCTTGAAGTCCGGGCTGGCGAATGTTTCGGCCTGCTCGGCCCCAACGGCGCAGGAAAGACCACCACCGTCGAAATCTGCGAAGGGCTCACCGCTCCCGATTCCGGCGACGTTGAATTGCTCGGAATGCACTGGAACTCCGATGCGGAACGACTCCGTCAGCGCCTCGGCATCCAGTTGCAGGACACTCAGCTTTCCGAAAAACTCACCGTCTTCGAAACGCTCCGTCTCTTTCGCAGCTTTTTCGATCAGGGTCCCGGCGCCGCGGAAGCCATCTCGCTCGTGCAACTCGAAGAAAAAAAGAATTCACGCGTCGGCAATCTCTCCGGCGGCCAGAAACAGCGCCTGGCTCTCGCTTGCGCTCTCGTCGGCGATCCCGATTTTTTATTTCTCGACGAGCCCACTACAGGCCTCGACCCGCAAGCCCGCCGCCAGCTTTGGGAATTGATCGAGAAATTCAAGTCCTATGGCCGGACCATTCTTCTTACCACGCATTACATGGATGAAGCCGAGCGACTCTGTGAGCGCGTCGCCATCATGGACAACGGCAAACAAATCGCCCTCGGCTCGCCGCACGAACTGATCGCCTCCATCTGCGCGGAGCATCTCGTCGCCTTTTCGGCCGGCTCCAATTCGAAGAAGCTCGATGTTTCCGCATTGCGCGGCATCCAGGGCGTACGCGACGTGCGTTCAGAAAATGGCTCGGTGGAAATGCAGGTAACCGAACTCCACCTCGCCGTGCCCGCTCTCCTCGCCGAGTTAAGCCGCCAAAATATTCCTCTCACGGAACTCAGCACGCACTCAGCTACTCTGGAGGATGTCTTCGTCTCCCTCACGGGACGGCATTTGCGCGATGAGTGAAACCACCACACTCCCCGGTGTGCGCGCCGCGGAACGAAAAGCTCCGCCTGTCAAGTCCTTCGCGGATCACGCGCTCGTCCAGCTGACTTTGGTCCGCTTCCGCGAGACGCTGCGCGAACCGGAAGCGCTCTTCTGGATTTTCGTCTTTCCCATTCTGCTTGCGGCAGGCCTCGGCATCGCGTTTCGCAATCGTCCGGCCGACGTTTTGAAAATCGCCACTACTTCGCCGGAGATCGCCAGATCCCTTGCGCACGAAAAACTTCTGTCCGTGCAGCAACTGGATTCGAATGCCGCTGAGGAGGCTCTTCGCACCGGCAAAGTCGCCCTCCTCGCCGTCCCCGGATCGAATGGCTCGGTCGTTTACCGCTACGACGACACCAATCCCGAAGGCCGCAGCGCGCGCATGCTGGCGGATCGTGCAGAGCAGCAAGCCGCCGGCCGCGTCGACCCCGTTCGAACGAGCGACCAGTTGTTGCGCGAACCCGGCTCCCGTTATATCGATTTCCTGATTCCCGGCTTGCTGGGAATGAACCTGATGGGCAGCGCCATCTGGGGCATGGGCTTCACTGTCGTCGATGCTCGCCGCAAGAAACTCCTGAAGCGGCTGATCGCGACTCCCATGCCCAAGCAATATTTTCTGCTCTCGTATTTGCTCTCGCGCATCCTCATGCTGGTCCTGGAAGTGGGCATCGTACTGGGTTTCGGCGCCTGGATCTTTCACGTTCCGGTGCGCGGCTCCCTGCTTGATCTAGCCGTGGTGTGCCTGCTGGGTTCGCTGTCCTTCAGCGCTCTCGGATTGCTCCTCGCCTCCCGCGCCAAAACGATCGAAGCGGCTTCCGGCTTGATGAACGCCGTCATGCTCCCCATGTGGATTGCCTCCGGCGTATTCTTTTCCGCGCAGAGATTTCCAGATATTGTGCAACCGCTGATTAAAGCGCTCCCCTTGACTGCGGCAATCGATGCGTTGCGCGCAAACATGCTGCAAGGCGCAAACCTCGCGAACATGGCGCCGCAGATGGGCGTTCTCGCGGCATGGCTGCTGGTGTGCTTCGTTCTGGCTCTGAAACTTTTTCGCTGGCGCTGATAATCTTCGCTGTAAATCTAGCTGACCGCTTTTTTGTGGAATTGCCGCAAGCCCACGATCAGAAGCAGCGCATTGAATCCGAGCAACCCCCCGAATACCGCGAGCAGCCCGAGGTGCGGGAATTGCGGCACCAGCGTCGCGCGCAGTCCTTCGCTCGCATAGACCAGCGGGTTTATCAGCACGGCTTTCTGCATGACCGGAAAATTCTGCAGCGCGCTCCAGGGATAATACGTGCAGCCGAAAAAAATCATCGGCGCGACGACCAGAGAGAACATCAGTCCGATATGTGTTTGCTCCACGCTGCACCCCAGCGCCAATCCTCCGCACGCGGAAAAAAGGGCTACCAGTAACGCCACCACCGAAAAAAGAAACGGCCTGTGAAGGCTCAAATCCACGCCCGGACGAAGCAATAACCACGCCGCCGGAATCACCATGATCCCCGCGGCCAGAGCTTGCAGCGTGCCGGCGACAACTTTTTCGATCGCGACCCACGAAATATCCATGGGAGCGAGCAGGCGGTCTTCGATTTCGCGCGTGAATTGAAACTCCCCGATCAATGGCATGGCCACCGCCCAAATCCCCGTGCCCACCATGCACAGCGCCATGATGCCGGGCAGCAGCAGGCTCTTGTAGGATGGCGGCATGTAGCCGCTGCCGACCATGACTCGGCCGAAGATATAAACGAACATCAGCGGTTGCAAGAAAGTCTGAAACAGGATCGCAACAATGTTGCGGCGCGCCACGCGCCCGTCGCGAGCCAGCATCGCCAGAAACGCTTTGTAGTTCATTCCCGCAAACTCCTGCCAGTGTGGTGCAGAAAGAGATTCTCAAGGCTGGGCTCCGAGATGTGCACGTCGCACAATTCCACATTCGCCGCAAGCGCGAGATTCGCCACGGCTGAAACCAGCGAGCCGCCCCGGTCGGCATACAGATCAGCGCCACTGTTTTCCGTGGCGCGCACTTCGCGGACTCCGGGAAGGGCCTGGAGGCGTTGCAACAATTCGGGCGCGTCGTTGCCGAAGCGGACTCGCACCAAATACCCGCCCGGCACCGAGGCTTTCAACTCCTTCGGCGTGCCCAGAGCGATGACGCGCCCATGATCGACGATAGCCAGCCGCTGGCAGAGCGCGTCGGCTTCCTCCATATTGTGCGTCGTCAAGAGAACGGTCTTGCCGCTTTGGTTGTACTCGCGAATGATCTCCCACAAGAGCAGGCGAGTTTGCGGATCGAGACCGGAGCTGGGCTCATCGAGAAACAAAACTTGCGGGTCGTGCATCATGGCGCGCGCGATAGAGAGCCGCTGCATCATGCCGCCGGAAAATCCGCGGACGATATGATCGGCGCGGTCGGTAAGCTTGAAGCGCTCGAGAAGCAAATCCGCGCGCTTGTTTCTTTCGTGCGAGCTGAGCCCAAAATACGCGCCGTGAAAGGCGAGAATTTCTCTCGCGGTCAAGGAAAAATCGAGATTGGGACGCTGCGCCACCACGCCGATGAGGCGCTTGACGGCGGCCTGCTCTTTCCAGACCTGGTGTTCGCCAATCCAGGCTTCGCCGGCCGTCGGCCGCACGCGCGTGGTCAGGATTCCGACTGTCGTCGATTTTCCCGCTCCGTTCGGGCCGAGCAAGCAGAAAATTTCCCCGGGCCGGATTTCTAGCGAGATTCCATCGAGCGCAACAATCTCCTGTTTCGGCTGCTTGCCCTTGCTGCGCTTTGCCGCAAAAGAAAATCCGCCGGATCCGGCGGCCAGCGGAGGAGGTGAGTTATAGACTTTGCGCAAATCAGTGGTGCGGATGCCTGCCGCCATGAATCCAGTCCTCTCATCGCCACTCTACGAACGGATGCGACGAGCGCGACGTCGCAAACGGAATTACTTACAGGCGCTTCGTTTCTGAAGTCTTTTGCTCCTGGCTGAAACCAAGAACGACGGTGCCTGGGATGATTCCAGAGTGGCGGGACGCATGTCAATTCCGAAGCAAAACGGGGGCTTCTCCTCAACGCAATTTAAATGATCGAAAAAATTCATACCTGAGTTCCAAGTGGTTCGCCGATCAGCGTCCCGAGTAACGCTGCTCTTTCCACGGATCGCCGTACCCGTGGTAGCCATTGCGTTCCCAGAAGCCCAGGCGATCATGATCCAGGAGCATGAACCCGCGCACCCATTTGACACTCTTCCACGCATATAAATGGGGAACGATCAGCCGGATTGGCCCTCCATGCTCGGCAGCCAAAGGCTCGCCATCGTGCTCGAATGCAAAGAGCACGTTGGGACGCAAGAGATCCCCGAGAGGAACATTGGCCGTGTAGCCTTCCTCGGCAAGAATTAAAGCAAACTGCGCCCCGGTCTTTGGCTGGATCAATTTCATGACGTCGGTGAAGAGCACGCCTTTCCACCGATTGTTGAGGCGGCTCCAACGCGTCACGCAGTGAAAATCCGACATGGTTTCCGTCTGCGGTAATGCGCGGAACTCTTCCCAGGTCAGACGCTTCGGCTCCTCGATTTCGCCGGAAATCTTGAAGTCCCACTTGGCCGCGTCAAAATGGGGGATACTGCCGTAATGAAGCACCGGCCACTTGAGGGTGAGCGACTGCCCGGGCGGCAAGCGCCCTTCGGCCTTGGCCTTGTTTTCCAGTTCCTTGCGCGTTCCCAAATCACCGAATAAAGACATCTGCTTTCGCTCCGCGACGGAATTCTCTCGCTGCTACTTTAGCGCACCTCCTCGAACGAGGTCCCAGCAGGCGAGAGATTCTCCATAGACTGTATGTCCCAGATATGAGACATTCGGGCCGTCAAGGCAGCGATCTTTCATCCTGCTGCAAGAGCTGCGATCCGATACTTTCCCGAGGAGGTGCGGCGTGAATTGGGAAAGGCAATCTTCGACCTGCAAAGAGGGGAAGTTTTAAGCATGCGGTTATCACGCCGGATTGACTCGATCTCACCGGGCGCCGCGGAATTAAGGGTTCGAGAGCGAAGCGGCAGCTACCGAGTCTTGTATTACACAAAGTCGGCGCGCGGAATCCTCGTTTTTCACGCATTCCTGAAGAAAAGTCAGGCCACGCCGAAGCGTGAGGCGGAGCTAGCAAAGAGTCCGCTGAAGGAGCTACTCGATGAAGAAGTCTAAAGCAATCGTGACGCGCAATGCCTCCGAGCTGGCGAAGGCGCTGGGGCTTACTCCAGCCGCCGGAGCGGAAATCGAATTGCGGAGCCACCTGAACCCGAAAATTGTCGAGGTGGTGGAGAGAAAGGGGCTTACGCATAGCCAGGTTGCGCGATTGGCCCGAACCTCGCGCACGCGTGTTACTGCCATTATGAACCGCAACACGAAAGATATTTCGACGGACTTGCTCCTGCGCGTGCTCTACGCGCTGGGTTATACAGCCAAGATCAGGTTTCAGAGAGCCGCCTAGCGCAAGTCGAACTCGCCTACTCCTCCTGGACGTTTTTTCCAGTTTCTTGCGCGTTCCGAGATCTCCGATAAGACTCATTCTCCAATTCCCTTCCGTGCAGTCGATGGGAGACGCTGCTCCTATTCGATGCAGCGGAAACTTATCAGGTGCGGATGCTGGAATAATCCCTGGGCGGCTCCGGTTGTGTTTGAGGTAGAGCGGCGTGATCGGGAGGAGAAACCGGAGAGGGATCCAGGTCATAGCGACCGCGGGCAGCGGCGAGATCGCCCATTATTGAACGAATATCCACAAGGAAAGCCCTGGCCTCGGCTTCGGGATCGGCTGGGACATCCAAGCCACGAAGTTCTTTTTTCAAAGGGGTGAGGTTGTTCAAGAGCAACTGGCAAATGTAGGCGAGGGCGAGGGCATCCCGGCGCTCGATGCGCTTGCGAGCGAACTGAATTACCAGATTGCCGAGGAGTTGGTTGACGGGCTCTATGGAGGTTAAGGGGTGGCGGTCTGCAAGAGATGTGATTCTAAAGGGTTTGCGGCGGAGGGAGCGATGAGCAAGCGCGTGACTCCGGAGTAAAGAACGGCTGTGGAACAACAGAGTTTGATTCGTCAGATTCAAAGCACAGATGACACGTCGAGAGAGGGACTCAAGCGGGAGGCCGATTTGAGAGGTCAAGTGAAAGAACCTTCCAGCGTCCCCCGCTCAAGTCAAAAGTATTATGGCACATTAGTATATATTGTCAAGTAATAACTATAAGTACTTAGAATTGAGGAAGATGCGAAGCGATGGGAATTCGAATGAGTTGTGGAAACTTTTAGGACAGGGTTGTAGGAAAGAGTCCGTTGCGGCCTATTTGTGATCAGGCTCCTCCCTCTCGGCGGGCAGAGGCAAAGATTGGATGTAGCCGTATCTACCGTACTGCACGTGCGTGACGAGGCCGCGAGGATCGGTAATCACATCAGGCACGGTGGCGTTTCCTCGGCCCTGGGGATCGGAAGTGTAGTGATACAGGAACTTTTCGCCACTGGCCATCGTCTGGCTGATGATTTTGCCCGAGATGTCATACTTGTTGGTGATGGCTGGAATACTAGATGATCCTTGCGTAACGGTCAGCATTTCGAATTTATCGTCATAGGAATACGACTCGATGCGCCCGTCAGAATCGGCGACCTTAGACAGGCAGCCCCGAGAGTCGTAGTCATACGTGACGGCACGGCCAGTCGAGTCCGAAATGCGACGAACGCGATGTTCCGTGTCGCGATCAAACTGCAACCACTGGCCGGACGGAGTGGTGGCGGAAAGCAGTTCGCCAGAGGCATTGCGCTCCATCTCATATTTATGCCCTGCGGGATCTGTATAGCCTGCGAGGACGGTGACGTAATAGCCGATGGCTTTGGGACGGTAAGGAAAATAGAGCTTGGACTTGTCCCTCAGCGTGACCGTCCAACCGTCCCCGGCATAAATGGCTACTGCACCTTTGGCCACATAGGCGTCGCCCGTCTGGCCTGGCTTGGGCGGCGCGTGCACAAAATGAAGGCGTCCTCCGTCTTCATAGATGAGATCAACATAGACGCTCATTTGCCCAACAAGGAAAATGTCCAGGGAATCGGAAGCGCCGACACCGAAAGAACGTGAGATATTATCCTGGTTGCGATATGACCTCGTAAATAGAAGGGGATACTCTCCTTCCAAGCGGAAATCGGCCGTGCGGTCAATGAAAAGCCCATTGCCCAGGTCCGCGCGAAAGACGTGAGCCCCGCGCTGAGGTAAGGCTTCCCCCGATTCCGTCATGCGCCATAAAGAAGGCTTGCCCGGCACAGAGTAGATGGTAACCACTGGATCGTCGGAATTGATGAAGGAGTCCCAAGTTCCTTCAGCTCCTATGATCGTTCCACCCATTAGGTCAACTTGGAAGCCTGCCAGAACGCCTCCGCTGAGGAGGCTAGTGTAGTCGCTGCTCATGGGCAAATCGAAATAGAGCATGACGATATTCTTGGTCAGCATCTTCTGAAGCCGAGAGCGCAACCATTCCGGATTCCACCGGCCCATGATCGCCGGGGGATGAAGGCGCGCGGAGGAAACAACCGCGAAGCGGGCGCCCTGCCGATAGTTTTCAGCGAACGCCCAGTCTAAAGATGGGATATAGATATCTCTTGAAGTTACGCCAATGAGGAGTGCGCCTGGATCCTCGTCCAATTCGGGATGCAAGCCGCGAAGGTATTCTATGCAGCCTTCGGAATCAACTTGTTTGCGCCTGGGGTCCAGCAACTTTTCAGCGAGAGGAACCGCAGAAAGCACCACGACATCGATGCCAAACTTTGCCTGGTAGTAGACGGGGGCCCAATCGAGAGGCTCGCTGTCGCTAAGCCCCATAGGAATCAAGTAGACCTTTTTGGCGGGGGCGCGAGGCAGGTTGAGGCGCTGTGGCACAGGAGTGAGGTCAATAGACTGCGTGCCGGCCGCCGGGAGGAATGAGAGGCGAGAGAATTGGACCGCCTGATTGATTGAGTTTGCGACCGCGTAGAGATGCCCCGCGCCGCGCGAGCCGGCAAGCATCACGGAGAATTGGACGAACTCGGAGCCGTGATCTGCAAACGCGACACCGAACGCCATTGACTTGAGGTGAATGTCCTTTCCGAGAAGCGCCTGAACTGCCGGCGAAGCTTTGGCAAGTCTCAACGCCTCCTGGTAAGCCGACGTGGAACTCAAGTAGGCGTGAAGGAGGCCCGCAACGCCGGCAACGGATAAGAGTGCGGCCGCAAGTAGAACTCCAGCGATCCGGGAGAGAGTTCCTTTGTTGGAAAAGGCAGAAGTCTGGGCAACCGTCGGCGGCGAAAATGCATAACCGCATCGAAGGCAAACGGGCAAGGAATGCGCGCTGACCGCTCCGCAGCGCGGGCACGACCGCGTAAATTGTCTTTCGGGCATAAGACCAGTTAATCGGATACTCTTGTTCCTCCCAATGGTACGGCCCGAAAAATGTGCTTTCTTAGTTCACACGGTACTGTGTTCTTACGGGCCTCATCCCTGTCTCAATTGGCGTAAGAAGATTCGAATATCCTCTGAGCGAGCGTACGTAGAACCTAACTCCCGGATAGTCGCGCAGCTTATGAGACAAGTGGATGCTCTGATTGGCAGTGGTACGATGAGCGCGTTAGCGAGGACTCACGCTTGATTTGTCTTCGTTGACTTGCGTCCTGCCAGCAACCTAACATTTGCAAGCCAAACAAGGGACGGACGCGCTGACCGTTCAAAGAATGGGGAAAACTTTGCGAGGGTTGATGGATGATCGGGTTGCATCGGCTAGCAGAGGCTGGCTTGTTCAAACCGTGTGCGCGGCGAGATGGGTTTACGGACTGGCACCTTTATTCCTAGCTGCCTCGACGATTTCCGTTGGATTCGCCGATTCGACCCCGGACCGGATGTTGATGCCGATCGAGGTTCTGAGTGTGGACGGATCGGCTGTGAGCAGGAGTGTGGCGCTTGAGCCTGGCGCGGCAGCTTCGGCGCAAACTCTGTGGCTACAGATCCATGGCGTGCGGTATGCGGATCAAGCCAGCGTTCAGGTGAACGCCAGCGATTGGATACCTCTTAACAACAACACTGTGACAATTGCCGAACCCGGAAGGAGTTTCGGCGGCATTGGCGGAGGCTTCTCCACGATCGAGGTGACTCTCCCGCTCCCGAACGGAACGGTTCTCGGCGGCACCAACACAATCCGCTTCCGCTTCAACAAGACGGACGGGGTCACCAGCGCCTATCGCGTCCTCGCATGGAACTTTCTAACTTCCGATGGAAGGAAGATCCTACCGCCAGAAGATTTTACGCAGGACGAGCCCGAAAGCTGGAAACCGCCGTTGCCCGACGCGGCGTCTATTCAAGCTGGTCGGGAGCTCTGGCACACGGCGTCCCTTGTGGCAAGCAGCCTCCCGAATAGTCCAAAGATTCGGGCGCACTGCGCGGATTGTCATGCGAGCGACGGGCGCGACCTGAAATACTTTAACTTCTCTAACGGAAGCATCATAGACCGCTCGCGGTTCCACGGCCTATCCGAAGCGCAAGGCGAACAGATCGCCAGCTACATTCGCAGCTTGTCTTTTCCCAACCCGGGCCGCCCCTGGAACCCTCCTTACCAACCGGGACCCGGGACAGACGAGCGGCTTATCTCGAATTGGGCCGCAGGCGCTGGACTTGCTGCCGTGCTCGAACGCGATACGGATGCGTTGCCGTACCTCGTTAGCCGGCATGGCGCTCCTCTGCCCAAGGCAGACTCGGATGCAACGGGAGCCGGGCCAAACCTGCATGATCTCGCCGGCCAAATCAGCCCAGAGATTTTTCGCCCCGACGGAAACCTGAATCCGCGAGAGATCCCCATCGCCCTTCAATTGCCGGATTGGAGCCAATGGTTGCCGCGCGTTCATCCCAAAGACGCGTGGGGGGCAGCTTTTGGACAGAGCGAATTCAGCGCGCTGTACGACGGCGAGACGGTGCCGGCGAGCAAGGGGAAAAGTGTAGCCAAGCTCTCGCTGCGCAAACTGCTGACGTCTGCCCGGCCCGCCGATCTCGACTTTCGCTCCGTGGCTGCGGGGTTCGCCGAGTGGTCGCAAGCACGGCGTGCATTCCTGAAGCGGGTAGGGGTGGGCAATACGCCGTGGTCGGCGGGCTTGACCGACAAGGTTTACTCGACCCAACTGTGGCAACTCGTAAAAACCTGGGAAATGACGCAGGAGTTTAGCCTGGAAGGCCAGGGGCAAAAAGTTTTTGGACCCGGCGCGGATTCGCGCTCGTGGTTCAACACCATTCCGGCGGAAACGGCTCCTTCGACTACGCAAATACCTGATGGACCGGCTGGTGTCGGCGGTAGCGCGTTGACCAACGAATACTTCTCAGCCTCCTGGTATGAGCTGCAGATCATCCTGAACAGCGGCAATCATCAACACCGGGACCGCGGCCCGGTGGATTGGGTCTATGTGGTCGGCAGATTTCGTGATCTCTACGAGCAAACGCATCAACCCGAGCCGGCGCGGCTGCTCGTCGCCGTAATCAAAGCGCAGCAATCCACTGATCCGCGCGTGGGCCCGAGCGACTTCAGCCAAGGCTGGCGGCCAGACCAGAATGTGGACCCGCGCATCATGGTCAGCCCCGCTTGGGCGCCCATCTTCAAACCGCTGCCGACCGAGGTCCATCGCGCTCTCACCGTGGCGCTGCTTTCCGCTTGGCTGGACAAGAACACGCAATACCCCATCGAAAAGTACTTGCCGATGGGTGCGACCCGGCGCGCCTACGCCATACCACGCGCCTACGCAGATATCAGTGGAGGAGACGTTTGGAAAGCGGCGCAACAGTTTCGCGATGCGGGAGTCCCGCCCGAGCTTGTCCGCCGTTTGCAGGCGTGGGGAATCTCTTACCACGAGCGCGAAGTGCGAATCCAATACTGACCCTGCGGATTTTCCCTCGAAGGATCACGAAGGAGAAGTCTTGGCGATGATGAGTGTGATGTCGTCGTGCTGTTCGCGTGGGGCGAAATGGCGGACGTCGGCGACGATATTTTCGAGGAGGGATTGCGAGGGTTGGGCGCGATGGCGGCGCAGGGAGTCGATCAGCCGCGCTTCTCCGAATTCGTCGCGATTTTCGTTGAACGCTTCGGTGATGCCGTCGGTGTAAAGGGCGAGAACTTCGCCGGGACAGAGAGTGCGCTCACCGATTTCGCAATCCCATTTCTTGAAAATGCCGAGGACGGTGGCGGTCGGGTCGAGGCGGTCGATCGAATCATCCCGGCGAAGGATCAGCGCGGGCAGATGGCCGCAATTGACGTATCGCAGGCGGCCGGTCGTGACGTGGTAATCGGCAAAGAACAGAGTGGCGAAAGCGCCGTCGGGAGTATTTTGAGAGAAGAGTTGATTCACCGATTGGAGAAGGCGCTGGGGTTGATCGAGCGAGATGGCGCACTGGCTGCGGAGATTGGCTTGCAGATTGGCCATGAGGAGAGCGGCGGCGATGCCCTTTCCGGAAACGTCGCCGATGACGAAACAGAAACGATCAGGGCCGAAGTCGAGAAAATCGTAATAGTCGCCGCCAATGGCTCGCGCCGAACAGCAGTGACCGGCATAGTCGAGACCGCGGACGGGCGGGCGGATTTGCGGGAAGAGGCGGCACTGGACTTCGTTGGCGATTTCGAGTTCCTGCGCGGCGCGGCGTTCCACTGCTAGCTTTTCGGCGGCCGCCAACCGCTTGGCTTCCAGGGCATGAGTGACTTCGTCGAAGCTGACGAGATAGAAAGTATTGCCGTCGATATCGCGGAAGCGGGCAACGATGCTGCCCCACACCGTGCTTTCCACGCCGAGGATTGGGGAATCGGCGGGCGACTTTGCGTTAGGCATCTCGGAGTCGTACTTGAGGCGCTTGAGGCGCGGAGTGGAGTGAAAGCGGACGCCGCGTTTGGACCATTCCTGAAATTTAGCGAGGACATCTTCCGTGATGAGGACGACGTTGGTGGAACGGCCGATCAGCTTGTATTCGGGAGTGTTCGGCTTGGGAACGACCAACGCGAGAACCGTCGAGCCGTCAGGAGGAGCGACCGCGACGAGACGTTCGCCGGATTGGAGCTTGGCGTCGTAGGCGAGATGGAAACCGAGCTGTTCGACGAAGAAACGGATGCTGCGATCGTGATTGCGGACAAAGATGTTCACGCACTGGATACTGAGGTGCGGAGTAGGTTGCGCGGGGGAAGTGGTGCCGCTGGACATGGAAAGATTATAAAGGGAGACGAATAGAGAAGAAAAAAATATGAACCTACGCAGAATGTGCTGCAAACTCTCATTAATATAGATGGGGAGGGAGCTCGAGTCGTGGCTGGATTGAAGATGTTCGCCGCAGTGGTCGTCACAGTTTTCGCAGTGGCGGCCCTGTTCGGATGGATGATGTTTCGCGCCGGAAATTCTGCAGACCGGGCTGCTCGTGACCCGCGATATAGACGTCGGCAGTTGATTCTTATAGCTATGGTTTATACGGTGTTTTTAGTATACGGAATCACGCAAATCGCTTTCGACAGTCTACACACGATCGATCTAGTCGGCCTTATCATTCCAATTCTGTTCGTTTGGTATTTCTGGCGCGCGGCAAGTCGAACCAAAATCCCCCCACAGTAGACCTGGGGCTCTGCGAACGTTGCACTTACAGTGCCAGACGATCGATCAGATAGAACCAGAGCTCGTTCCGCGCGGCTATGACGAAATGTGAGAGTCGGCGGGCACGAGGCGTCGGTGGCCCGCTGGAAAAACCCGAAAGCTGCAAGGCTTCGCGAGTTTGGGCTGGCGTGACAGCGGGGACGAAGTGGGGGACAATTTATTTACCCATTGTGCCGGGTTGCGGGGGGGGTGCATGGTGCCGTGCGACGATCGGGGCAAATAGGCAAGACTTGAAGGGAGCCGGTCCTAGGATCGGCCACTATAGTGGGGAGTAAGTGAGAGGG
>DATGED010000084.1:0-30933 GCA_035310525.1 Candidatus Acidiferrum sp.
CTGGAAAATGGCTGGAAGATTCGCGTGGCAGAAGTGGAACACGACGCGGTGAGCGTGGATGTTCCGGAAGACGTGGCACGCGTGGAAAAACTTCTCCAGGGATGAGCCCGCCTGGCCAAAGACGGCTGGGCGTGGTTTAGCGAAGCGAAATCAATTCTGGCTACGGAGCTACTTGTGACGAAACTGTGCCGACAGTGACTCTGCTGGTATCTGTGCCAATAAGAAAAACCTGAGCGGGGCTGATAGCGTAAGCCGTGAAGTTGATGGTCGTCGAAGGGCTGTTGCCGGTAACCAGTTGATAGCCATTTCTCATGGTTCCGTCGCCGTTGACCTTCAGAGTTCCAGTAATCGGTATGTTCAAAAATGCGGGAGTGTGGTTAGAGGTGGTTCCCAGCTCGACAAAATCGGAAACGCCGGTGATGTTGTTGGTGGTTGAACTCGAGAGGGTATATTGCCCCACGAAATCCTCTTCGAATCCGACATTGCCGTTGCTCGGAAGGACCTGACCGGTCAAGTTGAAAACATACATGCCCGCCAAGGAAGCATTCGACAGCGTGCCGGTTTGGGCCAGCATGCTGCCACTGGCAATCACATTCGCGCTGGTATCCTGGATCAGAATGGAGGAGGGAGAGACCATATAAAATACGTCGTCGATGATTTCCTGCTGGCCCTGGATCTGAAACGAAAGAGTTCCCCGGCCCGCGCTGGGACCAATCGTGTAAGTGCCCGTAGATTGCGGCGAGCAGGCCGAGTCGCTGGGATCAACGCACAGATGGCTGCCGTTATTGTTCTGGTCAAGGCGAATGGAGCCGAGATTGCCGTTTCCATCGGGTGTGAAACGCACAGCGCGAGAGAGTGCGCCTGGAACATTCAAGGTGCCACCGCCGACGAGATTGACGTAGCTCGAAGTAAACCCGGAATTCTGCGTCGGGATTATGCCGGTCTGCTGAAAGGCATCGCCGGAAGTGAAACTCCCTCCGTCGGTTTCGAGCAAGAAGGCGTGCGTTTGATCGACGGGATAGAATGCGAAGCTAAGGCCTGCAAACGTAATCGTGCCACGGCCGAAATTGGCGGCATTGCCCGCGCTGTTGTCCAGCACGTAGCTACCTCCGGCATTGATGGCCAGCGGGCCGGAGGGATCGTTGGGGTTCCCGCCATCGTTGCGATCGAAGAGTCCAGCGCCTACGCCGCCGGAGCCGTTCAGTAGGACATTTCCCACGAAAGAAATTGGCGCACCAATGGTATCGGTGCCGCTGAAACCAAACGTATACGCCGAAGCCGCGAATGGCTGGGCGAAGGTGCCAGTATTCTGTTGGACGAAGGTCCCGCTCGAAGTGGAGGAGAGATCCGTTTGGATGAGGAATCCCTTGCCGGCGGGGGCGGGCGCGGCCAGGGAAATGCTCATTTGGAGCCCTCCCACGGCAGTCTGCAAAGTCATGGTGCCTGTTCCATCCGGCTGTATGCTGTAGGTTCCGCCCTGTGTGAAAGAAACGGTCGAAATCGCTCCACCGTCGTCAAGATCCTCAATGGCGTTGGTGATCTTCCCGCTACCGTCCGCGATGAAGCTGCCGATCCTGGTTATGAAGGCGCCGTTGCCATCCTGACCGGACATGGAAAAAGCGTAGTTACCCTGCAGATTGGAATTCGTAAAGGTGCCGACCTTGGGAGGCGGAGTTCCGTCACTGGCTCCCCCACTGCAAGCAACAGTGAGCAAGGACAACGCAATGATTGGCAAGAAGAGTAGCCGTCTCACAGCACACCTCCCGGCCGATTGGCGAAGTCCGCCGCTACCGGCCGCAACGGAAAGCCCCGTACGCTTCGCACTGTGAGCGATTGTCCGCCCTTCTGGATGACTCTAGCGAGGAACTGCGAACTTTTGCCGGTCGCAATCGTCTCACCAACGACGCGAACTGCATCGCCAGGGCTCAGAGTGAAATGACTGGCTGCCAGCAGGTTCGCATTGCCGAGATGAACATCCACTGCGCCGGAGGCGGTCTGGATAGTCACATGTGCGCCCGGCGGCGAGATTTGGGAGTTTGTAGTGAAAGAAATTACGGCACCTTGTAGAGCAGTCTCGCGGCTCAACTGATAAGAAGTATTGGAATGTGGAACTGGAGCAGGTTTTTGCTGTGCGCCAGTAATAGATGCCGCCAACATAGCGGCTGCGAACAGAGCACCGCACAAAGACAGTCGATGATATGGTTTCATTACCCTTCCCCACCTTCGAACGGCATCCCGCGAATCCATCCGAGTAGCGCCAGCCAGCTGTAGTTCCGGCCACGCGCTATCCCCACTGATTTGATGAGTGCGGCGCGCAAAACGGTTTCCCCCGCATGTTTAATTTGACCTATCGGATAACAGCTCCACGCTGCGAAAGAGTCATGACACTCTTCCGCTATCGTAAAACCCGCCCGCCGTGGAAAAGTTTCTGACGATCTTGGAGACCCGTTCGGCGTTCTCAGCATCCTCCACGAGTTGAATCCACGAATTTCGGGAAGCAATGGTTCCATTTGACAGCCACGCGCATTCCGAAGATAATTGTTTGTACGTCATTCTTTGGGAGGGCTGATAAGCCCGGCGAACCGGGAAATCCCGGACGCGGGCTGCATGGATGGCGCCAAAATATATTTTTGTTACAGGCGGTGTAGTTTCGTCGCTCGGAAAGGGCGTTGCAGCTTCCTCCATCGGTTGTCTCCTCGAAAGTCGCGGTTTCAAAGTCACCCTCCAGAAATGTGATCCCTACCTGAACGTCGATCCGGGCACGATGAGCCCTTTTCAGCACGGCGAAGTGTTCGTGACGGAGGACGGCGCTGAGACAGACCTCGACCTGGGACATTACGAGCGGTTCACCCACGCAAAGCTCTCCCGCGACAATAACTGGACCACTGGCCGCATCTACGAAACTATTTTGACCAAGGAGCGGCGCGGGGACTATCTGGGCAAAACCGTGCAGGTCATCCCGCACGTGACGGACGAGATCAAAGCCACGATCAAAAAAGTCTCCGACAATGTGGATGTGGTGATCGTCGAGATTGGCGGAACAGTTGGCGACATCGAATCGCTGCCCTTCCTGGAAGCCATCCGGCAGATGCGCCTGGAACTCGGGGCCGAAAACACGCTGTTTGTCCACGTGACACTGGTGCCTTTCATCGCCGCCGCGGGCGAGCTGAAGACCAAGCCAACGCAACATAGCGTAAAGGAAATGCTCGGCATCGGGATTCAACCGGATATTCTGCTTTGCCGCAGCGACCGCCATATTCCTAGCGAACTCAAGAAAAAAATCGCGTTGTTCTGCAACGTAGCGGAAGCCTGCGTGATTTCAATGGAGGACGTGGACACGATTTACGCGGTTCCAGTTGAGCTCAACCGCGAAGGCCTGGACGCGCAAATCCTCCGCCACTTGAAACTCGAGGAGCGCCCTTCGGACATGCGTCCCTGGCTCGACCTCGTCTATCGCATCCACAATCCCGTCGGTGAAGTCCGCATTGCCGTGGTCGGCAAATATGTTCAGCTCGAAGACGCTTACAAGAGCCTGCGCGAAGCCCTCTTGCATGGCGGCCTGGCGCACAACCACAAGACCATTCTCGAATGGATCGAAGCCGAGGAAATCGACTCGGTCGCGACCGCCGCCGCGCGATTGCACGGGTACGATGGCATTCTGGTCCCGGGGGGCTTCGGCAAGCGGGGACTTCAGGGCATGATTTACACCATCCAGTACGCCCGCGAAAACAAGACACCCTATTTCGGCGTCTGCCTGGGCATGCAGTGTGCCACTGTGGAATACGCGCGCGACGTGGCCGGATTGAAACAGGCGGACACGACGGAATGCAATCCGCAATCTCCCCATCGAGTGATTTATAAGCTCCGCGAACTGCTCGGGGTGGATGAAATGGGCGGCACCATGCGCCTCGGCGCCTGGCCCTGCAAACTTGAGCCCGGGTCCTTCGCCGCCAAAGCCTACGGCAAGCTCGAAATCAGCGAGCGCCATCGCCATCGCTACGAATTCAATCGCGACTATGAAAAAACTCTGACGAACGCCGGTTTGCGCATCACTGGCCGTACTCCCGATGAAAATTACGTGGAGATTATAGAGGCTCCTGATCACCCTTGGTTCCTGGGCTGCCAGTTTCACCCGGAGTTCAAGTCCAAACCGCTTGAACCGCACCCGCTCTTTGCGGCTTTTATCGGGGCCGCCATAGAGCACAAAAAGATTCTCTCGCGTCCCGCAACTGGGCAGCAGCGCCCTCAAGCGATCGGTATGACGCCTCGCGCTAACGCCTGATCTCAAATACTTATAGGGGCACCATTCGCGGCCCCCACTGTTCAGCATGACTGGCCTGAATTTCGAAACGATTATCTCGCGCTTCGACGTGCAAGATCGCTTTCCGCCCCAACGCTCATGGCACGCCAGCTCCCTATCTATCTCCTATTCCTTCACTCACGCGTGCGAGCCAGCAACTAAAAGCAGTGGAGAGTTTTCCAGTCGAACAAGCAGCGTTAAGAAGACATCCGGCACATTCGTCTGTGGGATGCCTTGCTGTGGACGGTTATCAGTAGAAGAAGTGAATGAGACTCTTAGTCGCTCCAAATGGTCAGTCTCGAGCCATAGCTCAGAAATGTGCGCGCTTACACACAAAGGTGCTGAAGGAGAACACTTCCACATTACTTACGGGCGAAGACGGCCTGACTATTTCTGCCGAAGAAACTTATGGCGAAAATCCGGCCAGAACTCTCTCACGAGGTTATTGAGGCTGGCTGCTTCCAGCTGTGATGCCCAGTTCACTGCCGTATTGTGCAAGCTACGCTCCTGCGGTGGGTAATAAAGGTTGGCTAACCCCGCTTCCATTCCATTCCCCATAATCTCCGAGAAGTTAAAGCTTGTGCCGCCGGAATCAGTCCTGGTCAGGACGACCCGGGATAACGCGTACCGTGCCCGGCGGAGAAACCCTCCATGGCCGAGGGTAAAGTAACGGGGGTCTTCGTGCGTCAACGCCGGAACGATTGCTTCCGTGAAATAAGCTCCAGACGCTTGGTCCGCAAAAGCCCGCCAATAGTAGCGGCTATACCCAGCGGCTCCGTGGCCCAACTCGGGATAGGAATTCAAAGCCATGCTTTGGCCGGCTTGCATTCCAGCCCAGATGAACGACGAATAATCCACGCTGTCCTGTGTTGCCAGCCAAAATTTACCCCGGGCGGTAAGTGGAGGAAGCTCGGTGTCGGCGCTCACGGACGCAAAATTTGGAATAACCCCGAACATGCGTTTGGTCTGCTTGCCTTCGGAATCATCTTTCTTCTTCTCGATTGGGGCTGCGACAAGCGCTTGAGTAGACGCCGGCGGCTCGGACTTAGGCTGGGTTCCGCCGTTCGGCTGCATTGCCGAAGCTCCGCCGTTTTCGGTCTGTTGATTCTGCTGCTCGGGCACGGGGTCGCTTTGCTTGTGCGAAACAGTCGTCTGGGGCCGAAGAAGTGCCGGAGACAGAAGAAGAGATAAGAGCAATACGACACTTCTAGTTACAGGCATACGATTCTCCGGTTGAACCCCAATCTTGCTCTCAACCCTCGAGAAATGATGTCCAGTAAAGAACAAGCAAATTAATCCTCGATATTCGTTCGCCGGCAATACCAGAGACAATCTCTGCGCAAACAAACTGCGAAGTTGTGTACAAGTGAACAGACACCAGTCTCAGCAGCACCCAGAATTGTCATGCCGAATGACAACTGTGGTGCTGGCTGGTTCATCCGCTTCAGGTTCATGGTCTGGGCCTGCACAAGCCCTGTTCTGAGGATCAACTGTCATCCAACATGAACGGCCGAAAGTCCCCGATCTCAAGGGCGATGCAACATGAGGCCCTAGTTGGACTGGGTCTGCCCGTGAGGAGTGTTCCGTCGGAGATTCCGCCGACGGTCAACGTTTGCAAACGCATTTCTGGTCCTGGAGGTGGGTGATGAAACGATATTTGGTAATTGCAGCATGTCTCTCGTTTGCCGCGAGCGCGGTTTACGCGGCAACAAAGGAACAAAAGCGTCTCGAAAATTGCGGCGTTGTCATGCAGGAAGTTCTGAGCATCCCGGATAACCTACCTCAGCAGGTTTTGGCAAAAGCCGAGTGTGTGATCGTGTTCCCCTCCGTATTGAAGCTAGCCTTCGGAATGGGCAAAGACTACGGCCGTGGAGCGATGGTTTGCCGCACCGGTAGGGACTTCAATGGACCCTGGGGTGCGCCGGCGATGTATGCGCTTGAAGGCGATAGCATTGGAATGCAAATTGGCGGCGAATCCACGGATCTGATTCTTCTGGTGATGAACCAGAAAGGTGCGGCTTCGATTTTGAGCAGCAAGATCAAGCTGGGTGGAGACGCATCCGCCGCCGCAGGTCCCAAAGGGCGCGACGCTTCCGCGGATACCGATCTCTGGATGCGTGCAGAGATCCTCAGCTATTCGCGCTCCCGCGGATTGTTTGCCGGAATTTCCCTGGAGGGCTCCACTCTGCGCCAGGACAACAAAGCAAACGCACGGATTTACGGCCGCAAGATTACGGCAAGAGCCATCTTGCTGGGCAACAAAGTAGCCATTCCCGCAACGGGCCGCCATCTCGTTCGTGTATTGCAAACGAATGCTCCGCGGAATGAGTCGAAGCAGGTTGCCTCAAGGTAGTCAATGCTCCAGCGCCCCTTTTTGCTCTTGGTAACCCCAACGTACGGTACGAGCAAGACTTCCATCGCCAACGCAAAGTTGGCCAATTTCTTTTCATCAGCAGCCAACGCACGCCGCGAAGAATCAGAAAGGATTTACACTCGCGCTCCTCCGAGGCGCGTCGGGAGAGTTTTTCGCCTCTTTACAAAGACCTATCAGGGAAATCGCCTACCGGTAAAAACCAACCTCTGCAATCGAGCAATCCTCCAAATCCACGCCGTGTGTGTGCTATCTTCGATAACTTCGATGAACCCTGCTCACGATATTTCTCTCGGCTCGTTCCGCCTCGGCGGCGGGAATCCGCTCTTCCTGATCGCTGGTCCCTGTGTCATCGAAAGCGAAACCCACGCCCGCAAGATGGCCGAATGTATCGCCATAATTGCCTCTGCTTGTGGCCTGCCCTACATTTTCAAAGCCTCCTACGACAAGGCCAATCGCTCCTCCGTCAAAGCGTTCCGCGGCCCTGGCCTCAAGGAGGGTCTGCGCATCCTCGGCAAAATCAAGTCGGACCTGAAGCTGCCAATTCTCACCGACATTCATGAGCCATCCCACGCGCATCCGGCCGCGGAAGTTTGCGATGTGTTGCAAATTCCCGCGTTTCTCGCGCGGCAGACCGATTTGCTGGTAGCGGCGGGAAAAACGGGTCGGGTCGTGAACGTCAAGAAGGCGCAATTTCTATCGCCCTGGGACATTGGCAACGTTGTCGAGAAAATTGCCAGCACCGGCAACCAGAACATCATTCTTACCGAGCGGGGCGCTTCCTTCGGCTACCAAAATCTGGTCGTTGACATGCGATCGTTTCCAATACTTCAGAAGCTCGGCTACCCGGTCGTCTTCGATGTAACCCACTCCGTCCAACTCCCCGGTGGCCAAGGCCACGCCAGCGGCGGCCAGCCGGAGTTCATCGAGCCCTTGGCGCGCGCAGGCGTAGCCGCCGGCGTCGACGGCATCTTCCTCGAAACCCACGACAACCCGGCGGAAGCGCTCTCTGATGGCGCCAACGCTCTCCCTCTCTCTCAACTCCCCGCCCTACTCAAACGGCTGAAAGCGCTTTCCACCCTAGTCCGTAACTGGAGCACACAATGACCTCCCACGCCCCCCGCCACAAGTCCGCCCCTACAGTGAACTTAACCCCCTTAGATGCAACACTTAGGAGATTCCGTGTAACTGTTGCAAACAAAAGACTTAAGAAAACAATAAGTCCTTTACATGCAACATTTACGAAATTACAGGGGGGCCGTTGAGCCTTGACACCGCTCGTCGCGTCTTGAAAATCGAAGCGCAAGCGCTTCAAGACGTTTTTGCCCGCCTGGATGACACATTTGAAAAGGCGGTGGATATACTTTTCGCCTGCAAGGGCCGCGTCGTCGTTACCGGTATGGGCAAGTCCGGTCTGATTGGGAGAAAGGTTTCCGCGACTCTTTCCAGTACCGGCACACCATCCTTTTTTCTCCACCCCGCGGATGCCTTGCACGGCGATTTGGGGATGCTCGCACGGGGCGACGCGATGCTGGCGGTTTCCTACGGTGGCGAGACCGAAGAAATCATCCAATTGCTGGAGGCCCTAAAACGTCTCGAGGCTCCGCTGGTCACGCTGACCGGCAAGATTCAATCGACGCTCGCGAAAGCCAGCGAGGTGGCGCTCGACGTGAGCGTGCGCGAGGAGGCCTGCTCGCTGAACCTCGCCCCGACGGCAAGCACCACAGTCGCGATGGCTGTCGGCGATGCGCTGGCTGTCTCTTTGCTCGAAAGGCGCGGCTTCCAGCCTGAAGATTTTGCCGAACTTCATCCGGCGGGCCGCCTCGGAACGAAACTTCTGCGCGTTGAAAACAAGATGCACGCGGGCGATGCCCTGCCCCGCGTCGCGGTGGATGCTCTGATGCCGGAAGTCATTCACGAGATGAGCCGAAAGGGCCTGGGGATGACGACAGTCCTCGAAACGGACGGGCGGCTTGCCGGGATCCTCACGGACGGCGATTTGCGGCGGCTGATGGAAAAACATCGAGGCGCGACACTGGAAATGACGGCAGGCTCGGCGATGACGCGCAATCCTCAAACGCTCGGGCCGCACGTCCTGGCGAGCGAAGCGCTGAATCTGATGGAGAAGCGCAAAATCACTTCCGTGGTCGTGATCGACAATGGGAGAAAAGTTCTTGGGGTCGTGCATTTGCATGATCTGTGGACGTTGGAACTGATTTAGAGGCAGAGGCACACTTTCGCAATTTCCTCGTCGCTTGAAGGGGAGCGAACATTGGCAAAGGGCATGATTAAAATCAACGCGGGCCTGAAGAAGCGTGCAAAACAAATCCAGGTGTTGTTGATGGACGTAGACGGCACGCTGACGGATGGCTCCGTAACACTGCTCTCGCAACCCGACGGCACAGCGCTGGAAATCAAAACATTCGACGCTCACGATGGCCAAGGTCTTACCCTCGCCCGTACAGCAGGCCTCCGCACTGGAGTCATCACGGGACGGGAAAGCTCCGCCCTCTTGCGCCGCGCCCACGAAATGAAGATGGATTTTATCTACCAAAAGCAGCCAACAAAAATTCCTGCGTTCGAGGAAATCTTGAAAACAACGGGCGTCCCCGAGTCAGCGGTCGCTTACGTCGGCGACGACCTGCCGGACTTGCCGATCATGCGCCGAGTGGGGCTTGCTGTCGCTGTCGGAGACGCGGTTCTCGAAGTTAAATTGGCGGCGCATTACGTGGCGCGGGCGCATGCAGGGAGAGGGGCAATCCGCGAAGTGGTCGAGCTCATCCTAAAATCCAAAGGAATTTGGGATGAGATGATCGAAAAGGCACGCGCCTAGACCCTTAAGGCTCTTGTTTAGCACCTTGGCCCGTTGTATGGTCCTGCCCTCTTTCAGGAGGCAGGCATGGCCCGGTCTTCGCGTTCCCGCTTTCAAGTGCTCACCTATCTCGTTATCGTGTTTGCGTTCAGTTCCTTCTTTTATTTCCTAATTCTCCATTCTGGCAGCCTGGGCAATGGGCGAGGAATGTACGTTCTTGGATTGATGTGGTGTCCAGCGCTTGCTGGGATGCTCACACTACGGCTGAATGGCCGAAGCATCGCCGACTTAGGCTGGAAATGGGGCGAGACGAAATATCAAGTCCGCAGTTGGTATATTCCTCTGTTGTACGCCTCCATTGCCTACGGAATCGTGTGGATTTTCCGCTTCGGCGCGTTCGGCAACCCGGAATTTTACGATTCGCTTGTGAAATCGATGAATCTGGGCGGGCCGCGCTGGATTTCTGTCGTGCTCGGAATCGCGCTCACTGGAACCTATGGGTTGGTTCGAAGCGTTTCCAACGCGCTTGGCGAAGAGATTGGCTGGCGCGGATTCCTGGTTCCAGAGCTATCGAAAACCACGTCATTCACGACGACCTCCTTCGTCAGCGGGATCATCTGGTCGCTGTGGCACTATCCCATCCTCATCTACGGCGATTACAATGCGGGAACTCCCACGTGGTACGGACTCACCTGCTTTACGGTGATGGTCATCTCCATGAGTTTTGTTTTCGCCTGGATGCGTCTTAAATCCGGCAGCCTTTGGACTGGTGCGATTCTTCACGGCTCCCACAACCTTTACATCCAGGGGATTTTTACGCCGCTGACACGCAACACGGGCAAAACAGCGTGGTTTATCGACGAATTTGGCTGCGTGCTGCCGCTCGTGGCCATCGCTTTCGCCATTTATTTTTGGGCGAAGCGGCGAGAGTTGCCTTCCTCCCAACCTTCGGCTGTCTGAATACGCTTTTGGTTAGGAAGCTGTTTCCCGGCGATAATGTCGGAGATAATCCACCCCGCTTACCCTGCCCTGACGGTGATCGAACATTCGCTGGCGCAATCGGACCGGGCGCGAGCAACTTCTGGCCAAGGATGCGCGATAATAGCTGCCGAACGCGGCCGCTAATGCAAAAATACTATTCACCCATGCGTGCAGCCCTGATAGTTTTCACGGCCACGCTATCTGATCCTCGATCTGGCAGGCCATCCCTTGCACGAAATGGATTTCAAGTTCAAAGTGCGATGACTAAGTGGAGCAGCGAAAGATGAGTTACTTTTGGAAATGGACGATTGCCGTTTTCCTGGTTCTATTGCTGGCCGGGTTTCTCGCTCTTTGCAAAATGGCGGGGAGCCCCAGAGACGTCTACGGTATGGTGCGCTACGCCCTGCCGCACATGCGTCGTGGCAATCTCAAGCCCGGTGATGACGCGCCTGACGCGCGCCTCGTGGCTCTTGACGGATCAACTCGATTTCACATCCGCGAGCGCATCGGCGCCCGCCCGCTCGTCATCATCTTTGGCAGCTACACTTGACCGCCCTTCCGAAGCCACGTCGGCGACGTGGCGCAAATTTACAACGACTACAAAGATCACGCCGATTTCCTCACCGTCTACGTGCGCGAAGCGCATCCCACCGACGAATGGCAAATGAAATCGAATGTGAAGGAAGATGTGTGCTACGCGCAGCCGAAAACACTTGCGCAGAGAGTGGCCATCGCGAATGATTTCATTCAGCGCTTCCATTATCCGGTGCCCTTCGGTATCGACGAGATGAGCAACGCCGCGAACGACGCCTACGCTGCGTGGCCCGAGCGCATCTACGTACTCGACGAGTCCGGACACGTTGCGTATCGTGGCGGCATGGGCCCCTTTGATTACAAGCCTGATCAGCTACGCGCCTGGCTGGCTGCGCGCTACGGCCCCGTGAAGCACGAGCCAGCCACGGCTCCGCCGCCCACACCGGCACAGCCAGCCGCGCCCACGAAGGGCTAATTGCGCCTCGCAAGCCATTCACAATCGCATGAGCCTGCGCCAAAAAGAGTGGGGCTTGCCAGAGCCCTCTCGAAACTCGGATTCTGCTCGAGAACGCAAGCCGCTCAAATCGTTCGCACGGGAAAAGTTCGCGTGAACGGCGAACTTCGCCGCGACCCGGAGACTCCGGTCCGGCTGGGCAAGGACCGCATCGAGGTCGACGGCCAGTCCATCGCTCCTTCCAAGAAAGTCTATCTCATGCTGAACAAGCCGCGCGGCATCGTCACCAGCGCCTGCGACGAACAAGGCCGTGACACCGTCTATAGACTTCTCGGTGATGATCTTCCGTGGGTTGGGCCCGTCGGCCGGCTCGACAAGGCCAGCGAAGGTCTGCTGCTTCTAACCAATGATACGGAATGGGCCGCCCGCATCACGGCTCCGGAAACGCACCTGGAAAAGACTTATCACGTACAGATTGCAAGAATTGCGGACGACGCGTTAATGGAAGCACTGACCGCCGGCGTTCGAACACAGGAAGGAGACTTGCTGCGCACAAAAAGCGCTTCCCTGTTGCGTCAAGGCGAACGCAATTCCTGGCTCGAACTCTCTCTGGACGAGGGGAAAAACCGCCAGATTAGGCGGATGCTGGCAACTCTAGACATCAAAGTTCTGCGACTAGTTCGGGTCGCGATCGGTCCGCTCGCATTAGGCGACCTGCCAAAAGCCGGCGTCCGCACGCTAACGCCAGAAGAAAAACTATCGCTGGACGGCGCCATGCACCTCAGCGCGAGAAACTCTTAGTCCTTATCACTTCTTCTTCCCGGTCGCGGCTGCGGGCTTCGCTTCCACAGCAGGCTTCAGATCCGCAGCGGCCTTCTGCAACCCCGTCGCAGCTGATGAATCCAGCTCATACAACGCCGGCTCATTGTCTCTCTTCGCGATATACCGGTCGCCGCTTTTCGAGATCAGCACTTTCTCGATGCTTTTGCCGCCGTTCGAAGTCGCCGTCACTTCGATTGTGGGTGCGGTGAATCCCGAGTCCACGAATTTGCTCGCGGCAAGATCCCGCACCTTCTCTTCAAACGTTTCCGCGTCCATCGCGTCGGCCTTCTTGCCATCGGCCAGCCACCAATCGGAGCCGCCCTTGGTCAGGAAGTAGGACTTCTCTCCGTCGTGAAGCTCGATCTTGTCCGGATCGCTGAAGCCAAAATCAAACAGCTTCTTGTTCCTGAAATCACTGACCGTTTTATTGAGCGCCAAGCCGACATCGCTTCCTACCTTATAAACACCATCGACGGCCGTCGATTTCGCGTAATAGTCGTCTTTGTTTTTCCGTACCTGCAATTCCTCCGTTCCAGATGCATCCGTAACCTTCGCGATTCCAACCACAGTTCCGGAATTGAAGGCGGCAACCGCTTTCTTCTGGACGTCGTCTGAAACGCTCAAGTCCATCTTAGCGTCCGCCAGCTTGCGAATGAGGTTCTGCACGCTCGAGTCATCCGCGCGAAGCGGCGTGGGCTTCACAATCTGCCACTGATCCTTGCTGCGGCCGAATTCGATGTCCTGCTTTTTGGCTTGCAGTTCGACACGACTCAATTTGTCCTGGTCGAATACCAATAAGCGCTTGTCTCGCAAATCCTTCGCGCTTTTGTCCAGGCTAGTTTTGTTATAGCTTGCCAGGGTAAAAACGCGCGGATCGCCGGCCAGCGCCACGTAGGATGCATTCCCCGTTGGCGTGTTGTCCCCAATCAGGAGTTTTTGGGACTTGTTATTCTTCTCAGTGATATCAACTTCGATGGAAGGCTGTCCCAGACCGTATTCGGAAAGATTGGCGGCTTTCTCATCGATCAGCCGCTCGGAACTCAGCGACGACAAGGTCGAAAGCATGCTCGACACTTCATTTTGGTCTGCACGCCACGCTTTCGGGGTCACCATCTCCCATTTGCCGCCGCCGTTTTTTGCAAGCTCCACGTCGTCTCCGCCCTTCTTCCTGATATTCACTTTCACGATATCCGCTTGCGTGAGCGTGAGAATCGTAGGGGGAGTATCGGTGGACACCTTTACGTCGCTGGCAGCAGTCTTCTTGTGATTCGACCAATACAAGACTCCAGAGAGGGCCGCCAAAACGATGGCAGCCACGAGCAAACTATTCATTTTCATTGGAATTGCCCCGACATTTTATGCACTGCTCGACGACGGTTTGGATTCGAGCTATCTTCTCCGCCACCAAACCGAAAATCCGGCGATCACCACGGCCAGCGGAAATAGAAACTGGCTGGTGATGCGTACCCAATTCATCTGCGCCTTGGTCATCGTAATCCGGCGATCCTCCGGCTCTTTTGGCCGGATGGAGATCAAATCCTCGTCCGAAGAAAGCCAGTTCATGGCGTTCAGGGCCAAATCGCGGTTCCCGTTGAAATTGATGAAGGAGTTTGCGGCCCACTGCGAACTGCCGACCACCACAAAACGGCCCTGCGAGTTTTCTTTGCCGGTCTTGTAAGTTCCAGCGGCAGCCAGCGTCAGCGGCCCCTTTTTGTTTTTCGGGTCATTGGGATCGACGCTGGGAGAATTCAGTTTGGTGGTGGCCAGGCTGCTCTCTGAAGAATCGAACAGTTTGTCCACCGTGGTCTTGTCCGCGTTCTTGGTATCCAGGGAACGCGATAGCGGGAATCCCGTCGCGGATCCCTTCATTTCATTGACGATCGGCTGTGATTCGTACTTTGTCACCAGCGCAACTTGCGGTCCCAATCCGGCGAGCTGTCCAATCGGGTTCATATCCAGGATCAAATCCTTGTTCGGAGTCACGCCCCAACTGGAAAGCAGTCCGGCAAGCACATCATTATCAGCGATGTCCCCGTGACCCATTTTCAGCGGCGGATCGAGCAGAAACATCGCGCGCCCGCCATCCTCGACATATTTCTTCAGCGCATCGACTTCCGGCTGCTGGTAATCGCCGCTCGGGCCTCCGACGACGACTACGGTGCAATCGGATGGCACTTCCGCCTTCTCCAATAGACTGATCGACTTCGCCTGGTAATCATCCTTACCGAGCAGATCCTTGAAGCGCGAATACCCTTCCCGAGTCGAATCGTCTATCAGGTGCTCTCCGCTCCCGGTCACGAAGCACACCGTACGCGCGGTGTGCTTCAGGTCGCGTATAAACGCCCCCGTAATGTCTTCTTCGCTCGTGCTCTTTGCTTCGTTCTTGTTGGCACCGATCTGCACGACGGTGGTGCCGTAACTCTTGATGCCCGCTTCCCGCGCCAATTGCGGCTTCTTGTCAGGATCCACGTATTCGACGTGCACTTTGGGGGAAAGATTCGCGTACAAGTCCAGCTTGTCTTTCGCACTTTGAAAACGGCTGGACTGGTCGTAGTCAGTGATGTACGCGTCCTGCTTCAGCCCTTTCACGACCTTCACGGTTTGATCGGACAAACTGTAGCGCTTGTTCGATGTGGCGTCGTAAGACTTGTCGTAGCGATTGGCCAAAACGTTGACAACCGTCACAACGGAAAGCGTCACGAGTATGTACAGCGTCGCGTAAGCTGCGTATTTCGTCTGCCGCGCTTTCAACAACTCGGTATTCACCTAAGACCTCCACCGCAGCGACTCAAGCGAGCGCGCCGTGAAAAAAATCCCGAGAAAAGTTAAACTCACGTAATACACGGCGTCCTTCGAGTCCAGCAACCCCTTCGAAAAAGACCCGATGTGCGTCACGACCGAAATGTAGGAAAGCACCTGCGCCCAGGTTGCCGTTTCGTATCCACTGACCCATTCCAGGACCCAGAGAAGCAGGCAAACACCGAAGGTTGCAGCTCCCGCGATGATTTGGTTCTTAGTGAGCGTCGAGATAAACATCCCGATTGCCAGGAGCGCCCCGGCCTGCAGCAGAAGCCCCAGGTAGCCGATGGCCAGGGGTTTCCAGTCTGGATTGCCGTACTTGAAGAGAAAAACAAAATTCAGTGCCGTGAGCAGGAGTAGCACGCTGTAAAGCGACAGCGCTGCCAGCCATTTCCCAAGAATGATTTCTCCATCGCGGACCGGCGACGTAACCAGCAACTCGATGGTGCCGCTGCGCTTCTCTTCCGAGAAAAGCCGCATGGTGATCATCGGAATGAAGAACAAACCTATTACGCCGACATTCGAAAGAAGCGGCCGAATCACCTGCTCGTTGACATTCATGGGGAACATCTCGCCGCGCATCTGCGATTCCATTCCCGTGAACACGAAATAACCCACAATATTCCAGAAGAAAAATCCAAAGATGACCGCGAACATGGCAAGCAACAAATAGGCGATCGGGGAAACAAAGTAGCTGCGCAATTCCTTCTGCCAGATGATCCAGACGTTTCTCACTTGATCGCTCCCTTCGCGGCAATTTCTTCCTTGGGAGTGACTGCACCCTTGGCTGCCTGATCTCCGGTGAGCTGCAAGAAAACTTCCTCGAGACTCATGGCCGATGGGCGCAATTCGTTGAGATCCCAGCCTGCTTCGACCACGGCGCGGGCCAAGTCTCCCCGCACCAGCCGCCCTTTCCCGCCTTCAATCTCGAAGATATTTCGCGCGTCGCGCTTTTCCTTAAAGAGCACTTTGCTTACGCCTGAAACCTTTTCCAGGCGGCTTTGGATCGCCGCCGAATCCAGTGCGCCGTTGCGGCCGGCCACTTCCACGATCACGGATTCGGCTCCGCGTGCACGACTCTGCAGATTATTGACGGAGTCTGTGGCGATCACTTTTCCTTTGTTGATGATGATGACTTGTTCACAAGTCTGCTCCACTTCGGGAAGGATGTGCGTGCTCAGAATAATGGTGTGATCGCCCGCAAGGCTCTTGATCAAATCCCGCGTCTCGTTGATTTGTTTGGGATCCAGGCCAGCCGTCGGCTCGTCCAAAATCAGCACGTCCGGGTTATGAATGATTGCCTGAGCCAGGCCGACCCGTTGGCGGTAGCCTTTGGAAAGTTTGCTGAGCAGCCTGTCCCGGACGTCGGCCACGGCGCAGCGTTCGCAAACATAATCAACGCGCTTTCCGAGCTCCGGCTTGGAAAGCCCTTTCAACTTTCCGACAAATTCCAGATATTCGCCGGTACGCATTTCCGGATATAGAGGCGGAGTTTCCGGCAAGTAGCCGATCCTCTTCTTCACTTCCATCGGCTCTTCGAGCACGTCAAAGCCGGCCACCGTGGCCGTGCCGGCCGTCGGCGGCAAAAAGCAGGTCAACATCCGCATCGTGGTCGTTTTGCCGGCCCCGTTCGGACCCAAAAACCCGACAATCTGCCCCTTTTGGATTTCAAAAGAGATTTGGTCGACAGCCGTGTTGCGTGCGTACCTCTTGGTAAGCTCTTTAACTGTGATCATGGATTTTTATTTCTTGAAACGAGATGCACAACTTTCGAACCGCCCAAGCAAATTAGGTAACCCAACGATGAAGCATTATGTTATGAACTCGCGGGCCTGCCTGTCAACTCTTCGTTCAAAATAATTCTCCGGAGCGTTCTCGCTCAATTCTGCACTTCATTCGAACTGCTTCCGGAACTCCGCGAACTGGCGCTTCAAATCTGCAATCTCTTTTTGCAATTCCGCGAATGCGGTAGTCAGCCGCTCCATTTGCGCCGCATCCATCGAGTTGTTGGATAGCCTTGTCTCACTAATTGGTTGTACGGCCTGTGTCTCATGTGCGTCCACCGGCCCTGAGAGCAAGTGTGCGTAGCGAGCTTCTTTCATACCTGGCTGCCGGGGTAAGAGCGCAACCAGTGGCGGCTCGCGCTCCATCAAATGCTTCAAGGTCGTAAGCACCACGCTCAAGTCTTCGAATAGATGCATGCGCTCGGCCCGGCTGCGGAGTTCGCCCGGGGTTTGGGGGCCGCGCAAGAGCAGCTCGCACAAAATCGCCGTTTCCGGGCGAGTGAAGTTGAACGTATCCGCCAGCCGGTGTTCATATTTCGCCACACGGCTGTCTCCGCCCGCCGAGCGCACCAGCACTTGTTCACCGAGCGCACGCAAAGCGCCCCGCACATCGCTTTCATCAAGATTCATCAACGGATCGCGATTCGATTTCTGATTGCACGCATGCAGCAACGCATTCAAGGAGAGCGGATAATATTCCGGCGTGGTGATCTCCTTCTCCACCAAACACCCAAGGACTCTCGCTTCCACGTCCGTCAGAATAATATTCACGGTCTGAAATGATACAGAATCGCCCGTCACTTCCCAAATCCGCGACCACTCGTGGCCCGCGGGGAGCCGGGGCATGAATCTGGCTACGCCACTAGTAGCCCCATCTTGTAGAAATTCACGAGATTGTCATCCACTTGCTGCAAGACCATTTCGCGTGAACTTCCGGGAGCTCCGGCAGCGAGAGCATCGGCCAGGGCCTGCCGGTCGCGAGTGCCATCCAGCAATTCCAGAAACCGCCTTCCCTGCTCATCCTCCAGGTTGACGTGCGTATGGAGCAACGTCGTCACCATGCCTCCATCACGCGCCATGACACGTGCGAGCAAGCTAGCCGTCGGCTTTTCGGGTACGGCACTCGGAAGCGGCAGATCGTAAGTTCGAAGATCAATAAGTGTGCCGGCTCCCAGTTTCAACGCTGTTTCTGCAAGTTTTGTGGATGCTTCGTTCCGATCTGTTTGAGGAACAAGCGGGAGCATGGAATCGACGAGGATCACAAACTTCTCCGCGCGCGGCCAAATTTCCTCGAGCCGCCGGAGCATGGCGATCACCAGCGGACTTTTTGTGCCAAGCGTGCCCGCGCCCCGGATATTTGTAAACTCAACAAGACCATCCGCTTTTTGGTCCGAAACGCGCATCGGCGAGGCCAGTCGGAGCCTCGCTACGCGCTCCAGAACTTCCCCGCGCTTGAGAGAAACCTCCGCGTGGCACAACAACGTTTGTCGAAATCTTCGATATCGGGCAAAGTCAAGATACTGCTGGTAGGCAATCGGATCGCCCGCCGCGAGTTCGTTCAGAACCGACAAGGCCTCCGCGTCCAAGTCTGGCTCCAGAATCTCCTTAAGCTGAGCTTCGCACAAGAATTGCAGACCTCGGAGTCCCGCCCGCGCGACAAAATCCCCGAAGGATACTGGCGAGAAATGCTCTGCTAAATCGTCGTGATACACCACGCTTTCATCGCGGCCGAAGGTCTGTTTCAGCTCTTCCTGAAAAAGCATCCTCCAGGGCGAGCGCTGATCTGTTGCCGCGCCAATTAACTCCAGAAAATTCCTGGCGGCTTTAACCCTATTCGGAGCGGTGGCGGCGCGTGCTTCGTGGAACTCGACCATTTCTCGCAGGATTCGGCGCACCTGTCCGGCGGGATTCGTGTTGTAACTGACGAACGCGACGCCATCGGCGCTGAGATTCGCGCTGCAAATCTCCAGGATTTTTTCCTGCACGGGATCCGGCACCCAGGCATAAACGCCGTGAGCAATGATGTAATCGAAGGCCCCAAAATCCGGAGTGATCTCCATCAAGTCCATCTGTTCGATTCGAATGTTCGTCAGGTCCAGCCGCCGAATTCTCTCCCGAGCGCTCTGCACCGGGATCCTGGCCAGGTCCACGCCCACAAATTTGCTGCCAGGAAGGCCGTACGCCATCGGAATCAGGTTGCTCCCGTCGCCGCAAGCGATTTCAAGCACGCGGCAATGTTCCACTGCTGGCGGATGCATTCCGAAAAGCGTGCCCATGACCGCCAGCCGATCCGGGTGCGTCTGCAAAAAAGCCAGGCTCGGATAGGGGACGCTGTCATAGGAATTAGAAGCACATGGCATGTTGCGTACGTTATCTCTTTTTTCTTCTGCTGGGTATCCCTCCCCGGCAGGTGGCGGAATCGCGGGCAGAAGATGGCAGCTCAGCAGTTCCTTCCACCTGCATCTGTCGTGGCAGGCTGCTTCCGCCTTGCGCGGTGACTAACGTTTGCGCAGACCAGTTTTGGTGTACCATCCCACTCTCTATAAAGCAGAGTTCGAACGCTGGAGGCCTGACCATCATGGTGAGATTTCAACGTCGCGCTTTTATTCTGTGTGTCGTGGTTGCGCTCAGCTTGACAGTTTCCGCGCAACTCTTTGCGCAGGACGAAGGTGATGCCTGGTCCCGAAAGAAATCTTCCTGGCTTCTGATAACTGCCGCGCAGCGCTCCCAAGTTCAAGAGTTTTCCGAGGACTACAAGAACTACTTGAATGTCGCAAGGTCAGCGCTGGGTTCCACACGCGAGATCCTTCGCCGCGCGCGGTCTTCAGGATTCACCGATTTCACGAAAAGCGAGCAGGTCATACCAGGCGCGCGTCTGATCATTCCGAACCGCGATCGCAGCCTGATCCTCGCCGTAATCGGCTCGGCCCCAATTGTGGACGGCTCGCGCGTCGTCGGCACGCATCAGGACAGCCCCCACATCGAATTGAAGGCCCGCCCGATTTATCCGGCTGGCGGATTTGCACTCTTCAAAACGAAATACTACGGTGGCATCAAAAAATACCAATGGTCGAACCTTCCGCTTGCGCTCGTCGGCCGGATTGACACTACCGATGGGCGGACGATTGATGTCTCGATCGGGTTGAATCCCGGCGAGCCTGTTTTTGTAATTCCGGATAGCGCGCCGCATTCGGACGCCGAATTGCGCAGCCGCACCTATACCAACGTGCTTCAGGGCGAAGAACTCGATCCAGTGATCGGCAGCATACCAGGAGAGAAGGAATCGGTCGGCGTGGAAGTCACGCAGCTCCTCACGTCCACCTATAAGATCAAGGAAGAAGATCTCGTCAGCGCGGAGCTTGCTCTGGTACCGGCCGCGCACCCCGCCGACGTCGGCTTCGACCGTGGACTGGTTGGCGCGTATGGACAGGATGACCGTCTCTCGTCGTTTTGCGCTGGGCGCTCCATTATCGACCTCAAGGGCACGCCCAAATTTACGGCGCTGGCCTACCTGTCCAACTTCGAAGAAGTTGGTTCCATGAACAATACCGGCGCCGGCTCGCAATTTCTGAATTCCACGATTGCGCGTCTCATCGGCGCGCAGCGCGGGAGCTCCTACAACGACCTGGACCTGCGGCGCGCTCTGCACAATTCGCTGGTCATTTCCGCGGACGCCAATGACAGCCTCAATCCGATTTTCCCTTCCACCTCCGAAGCCACCAATGCCGCGCGCCTCGGTTACGGCGTGACTATCAAGCTCTATGGTGAAGGGTTCGATGCGCCTTCGGAGTTCACCGCAAAGATGCGCGGCATGCTCGACCGCAACGGCATCCCGTGGCAGACGCACACTTACAAGGTGGACGTTGGAGGAGGCGGCACGATCGGCGGCTTCATGTCGCGCGAGGACATGGAGGTGATTGATTTCGGCGTGCCTCTGCTATCGATGCATTCACCATTCGAAATGTCTTCCAAAGTGGACGTCTGGAATTTTTATCGCGCCATGGGCGTTTTCTACGCGCAGTGACGGCGCTCAATCCACAGGTGGGCGGCAAATGACAGTTCCCTTTTCGAGCGAACGAGGATGAACGCCAATCTCGCAAAAGCTACCGCCGTCGGCGCCCTGGGCGGCCTTCTGTTCGGTTTCGACACTGCCGTCATTTCGGGCACCACTCATTCGCTCACCATCGCCTATGGCTTGTCGCCGCGGGATTTGGGAATCACCGTCGCGATGGCGCTCGTGGGCACGGTGATCGGCGCAATGTCCGCGGGAATTCCCGGTCAAAAATGGGGCGGCCGCGAAACCCTTCGCGTCCTGGCCGTCTTTTATGTGATATCGGCGTTGGGTTGTGCGTTCGCGTGGAACTGGGATGCCCTCCTCGTGGCGCGCTTCATCGGCGGACTTGGCATTGGCGGCTCTTCCGTGCTCGGACCGGTTTACATCGCGGAATTAGCGCCCGCGAAAACGCGAGGCCGGTTGGTAGGCACTTTCCAGATCAACATTGTCATCGGCATCCTGCTCGCCTATTTTTCTAACTATTGCATAGGACGGCTTGGCCTCGGCGCAACCGAATGGCGCTGGCAACTTGGCATCGCCGCGATCCCAGCGGCACTTTTTCTCGTTTTACTTTTTGGGATTCCGCCCAGTTCGCGCTGGCTGGTTACGCAGAAACGCGTCGAGGAGGCGCGCTCGGTCCTCGTGATGATGGGCGCGGAGAATCCTGAAGGCGAACTCAAGGAAATCGTCGATTCCATTCATCTTGAGCGCTTGGCCACCGCCGAGCCGCTTTTTTCGTGGAAATACCGGTTTCCGCTTTTTCTCGCCATTACCATCGGCATGTTCAATCAGCTTTCGGGCATCAACGCAATTCTCTACTACCTCAATGATATTTTTGCCGCGGCGGGCTTCAGCAAAATATCTGGCGATCTACAAGCAGTGGCGGTCGGCGGAATGAACCTGCTGGCGACTCTCCTCGGCATGTCGGTGATAGACAAACTCGGCCGCAAGTCTTTGCTTCTTATTGGATCCGTCGGGACCGCGGCTTGTCTCTTTGGCGTTTCCTGGGTGTTCTTCACTCATAGCCATCAGAGTTCCCTTCTCTGGTTCCTCATCGTCTATATTGCGTTTTTTGCCATTTCGCAGGGCGCTGTAATCTGGGTTTATATTGGCGAGGTATTTCCAAACCGCGTGCGTGCCAAAGGCCAAAGCGTGGGCAGTTCCTCCCACTGGATCATGAACGCCATCATCGCTTACACATTTCCGCAGTTGGCAAAATCTTCCGGCGCTTATCCCTTTGTTTTCTTCGGAGCGATGATGGTGCTTCAATTCTTCGTAGTGTTTGCTTTTTACCCCGAGACGAAAGGCCATTCGCTCGAGGAGATGCAGCATCGCCTTGGCATCGAGTGAATGTCAGTCGTGTCCCGGACTCACGGAATGAATGCAGCCGGAAACTTTACGCTAGGTGTGGACATTGGCGGAACCAAAGTGGCCGCCGGCCTCGTTGACGCCGAAGGCACCATCCGGTTTCAGACTCGAGTGGCGATGCCCGCTCGCGATAGCGCCGAAGCAGGCTTTGCCGCAGTACGATCAGCCATCGAGGCCGTTCTCAACGCCCATCCGGATGCGCGATCCCACCTCACAGGCATTGGGATTTGCGCTCCAGGTCCACTCGACCCTGTCACGGGAGTGATCCTCAACCCGCCGAACCTTCCCTGCTGGCGCAATTTCCCGCTTGCGGCCGAGGTGCAGCGCACCTTCGGAGTTGCTGCAAAAGTGGACAATGACGGAAACGCAGCCGCGCTGGCAGAGGCGATATGGGGCGCGGGAGTCGGTTACCGGAACGTGTTCTATGCGACCCTCGGCACGGGCATTGGGACTGGAATCGTTTTCGATCGGCGTATCTATCACGGGCGAACAGGGAGCGCGGCCGAGGGCGGCCATCTTTCGATCGATTATCGCGGACCTGTTTGCGGCTGCGGAAAGCGTGGTTGCATCGAGGCGCTCTGTTCCGGTCCGGCGATCGCGCGTCGAGCGCGAGAGCGACTTGCTGTGCTTCCTGCGGTGGATTCGGCGTTGCGGAGGCTCGCGGGCAGCGATTTGGCCGCCGTGGACGCTGCGATGGTGGCTGAAGCGTTTCGTCAGGGAGATTCTCTGGCTGCAAGCGTGCTGCAGGAGACCGCGGATCTCCTCGCTGTTTGGGCTGGGAATATCATCGATCTGCTCGAACCGGACGTTTTTATTTTCGGCGGCGGCGTAGCACAGCTGATGAGTGCATTTTTCGGCCGCATCCAGGAACAGTTGTCGGATTGGTGCGTGAACCGGAGGTTTGCGGAGATTCCCATGGTGCTTGCGAAGTACGGCGAGAATGCCGGCATTGCCGGGGCCGCAGCGCTCTGTCGTACGCGGCCCTGAGTATAGGCCGGCAGGGACTCCGGTGTAGAATTCGTTCCGCGATGACAGTAAACGCGCAAATCCGAGTGGGCACCTCGGCGTTCACGGCCGCGGGATGGGAAGGAAGCTTCTATCCCGCCGGCATGCAGCCCGCCGACTATCTCAGCTATTACGCAACGAAGTTCGATACGGTCGAGGTGGACAGCACCTTCTATCGAACGCCGGCCCTCTCGACAGTTCAGGGGTGGTACGCGAAAACGCCGCCGGGATTTGTTTTCGCGGCGAAAGTACCGCAGGTGATCACGCACGAAAAAGTTTTGGTGGACTGCGAAGACGACTTAACACATTTTTTGAAAACGATGGACGCGCTACGAGAAAAGCTTGGACCCCTGCTCTTTCAGTTTGGCTATTTCAATAAAACGGCCTTCAAGACCGGACAAGACTTTCTCGCACGGCTCGCTCCTTTCCTGAAGAAGCTCCCGAAGAATTACAAATACGCCGTCGAGATTCGAAACAAGTACTGGCTGGACGCGCGCTTTGCAGAACTGCTTCGCGAGAACGGCGTGGCTCTGACTCTTATAGACCAGTCGTGGATGCCTCGACCGTGGGAAATAAAATCCAAATTTGACCTGCTGACCGCGGACTTTACGTATATCCGCTGGCTCGGCGACCGAAAAGGCATCGAGGCGCAAACGAAGACGTGGGAAAAGACGGTTATTGATCGCCGTCCGGAGATGGAGCATTGGATACAGATTTTCAGGGAATTTATCGCGCGCAATATGAAAATATTTGCTTTCGCGAATAACCACTACGCGGGGCATGGCCCGGCGACCGTGAAAATGTTTTGGGAATTGTGGAACAAGAAAAAATAGGTATCTCGTGCGACCCGCATGCGGGCGTGGCAGGACTTTCTCTGAGCTCACTCCCCCATGAGTCCGAGAATCCCGCGCAAAGCTTTTTGATCTGCGCCCGAACCGGCAAAATCGTCGAATGAACTTGTGGCTGCCTCGATGATGTGACGCCGGATGAAGGGTGCGCCTTCTCTCGCGCCCTGTTCGCTGCTCTTTATGCAGCATTCCCATTCGAGAATCGCCCAGCCTGGAAAATCATATTGAGTAAGCTTTGAAAACACGGCCGGGAAGTTCACCTGGCCATCACCCGTCGAACGGAAGCGCCCGGCGCGGTTCAGCCACGGCTGGTACCCGCTGTAAACGCCCTGCCTCCCGGTGGAGTGGAACTCCGCGTCCTTGACGTGAAACATTTTGATCCGGGGATGATAGATATCGATGAATTGCAGGTAATCGAGTTGCTGGAGAACGAAGTGGCTCGGATCGTAAAGAATGTTGCAGCGGGGATGCTGGTGAACGCGATCAAGGAACATTTCAAAGGTTACGCCATCGTGAAGATCTTCCCCGGGATGAATTTCAAAACATAAATCGACTCCGGCCTGGTCAAAGTCGCTCAGAATGGGAAGCCAGCGTTTCGAAAGTTCGTCGAAGGCCGCCTCGATTAGGCCGGCGGGACGCTGCGGCCACGGATAGATGAAAGGCCAGGCGAGCGCGCCGGAAAAAGTGACATGGGCTTTCAGTCCGAGGTTTGCCGAGGCGCGCGCGGCGAAACGCAACTGTTCGACGGCCCAGGCCTGGCGGGCTTTGCGGTCACCGCGCAGATTGGCCGGCGCGAAACCGGCGAACATCTCGTCATAGGCGGGGTGGCTGGCCACGAGTTGTCCCTGAAGGTGGGTGGAAAGCTCGGAAATAACAAGCTTGTGGCGCGCAGCCACGGCCTGAACCTCATCGCAGTAGGCCTTGCTTTCAGCTGCTCGCTTCAAATCGAACAATCGTGCGTCCCAGGAGGGCATCTGAACCGCTACGTAACCGAGACTTGCGGCCCAGGCGCAGATCGAATCGAAAGTGTTGAACGGCGGTGAGTCCGAAGCGAACTGTGCGAGAAAAATACCTGGACCCTTAACTGTTTTCATGGACGAGCTCCCATCAGCTCTTAGAGTAAGCCATTCATTGGCTCGGTTAGCCAAGGAGTTGTACTAGCTTCAGGAGGGAAAGTCTATCGCGTGCCGGGCCGAATCTGGCCACCGTTTCGGCACTCTAGCGCGCCGCTCTCTTTACAACTCTTCCGCCGTGATACTCCAGTCGAACATTTGCCTCAAGCCCGAAGGATCATCCGGAAGCGCATGTCTTCGCTGAACCAGAGAATGTAGTTGGTTCCCCATGCATTGTTGAAGAGGTTGCAGTGTATGCCGCCGGAGAGATCGGGCTGGGATCGCGAGAAATTCAGAGGCGATTTTTCGCCCACGGCCACCAGCGGCGCGTCAATGGTCTCCACCTCGAATGCACCTTTTTCGTCCCGATAGGCGAAGCCGGTTGAGAGGGCGTGCAGGTGCCGGCTGCCTGCGGCAACAACGTCAAATGGCGAGACCTGCTTGCCCGACTTATGCAGCATCCAACCTTGGGGAGCGCTTACGATGGGATTAAAGGTGAGCCAGAGCGCTTCTGGAAATCGCGTCGCCGGCTTCTGGAACCAGTAGAAATCGAGAGAGATGCTTGGCTCACTTTCCGGAAGAAATAGCTCCAGATACATCTTCTGCGGAAATGCGGCGCGGCCGGACTCCAGCGCTGCGGAATCGCGAATTTCCAAAGCTGCGAGCAGGCGATGGCCCTCGGAATCCGCGGAGATGGCGAGGCTTGAGAGCGTCGGAAGCCATGTGGCGCTCTTCGCTCCGAATCGCCCAATGTTGGGCTTGCCAAAATCTTTTGCGACCCAATCCGCCTCGCTGATGATGTAGTTGGAAAAGAAGCGGACATAATCCTCTTCGGATAGCGTCTGGTAGGAGAACAAAGCAAGAGGATGGTCTGCGGAAGCCCACTCGCGGCCGGACTTCTTGTTGCGCAGCCGGCGAATTGCTCCGGTGAGGGGATCGAGACCGAGAATGAAGTGGGCGGTTTCGATTTCCTTCTTTGCTGGATGGTGAGAACTATTTCCTAGTTTTGGCTCTTCCGGCGTAAGCCGAGCGAGTGCCGATTTTGCTTCTTCCCGCAATCCCTGGGGGAGCGTGTCGATCCCATCAAACAGGTCTTGTCGTTTTTCCTTCCAACTGTATTGGACGACTTCATAGTTTTTTGTGTTCAACACCTTCTTCAGCTCTCGCGGCGCGTAATGTTCGAAGTCGAGCCAGGTTTTCGTATCAGTTCCCCAAGTGTGCTCGGTTTCAAGCAGCATGTGACGAAGCAAAGCGACGTCGACCGTATCTCCCAGTTGGAATTTACCGTCGGCGATCCATTTCTGGCGCAGCCTTGCGGTCTCGCGATATCGCGCGACCTTCAACGGATCACTGGCAATCCCGTAAATCCATGTATCCCCGATCTCCTGCGTTACGACGGGCAATTTGTCGTGGTATGGCTTCAGCGCATTTGCGATCTCGCTCAGATTGCAGGCGGTGACGTGCGTGCTTGGGAATCGCTGTTTCAGGTCCGCATAAATCTTGTCGATCTCCTCGGTGGTGTGAGGTCCACTGTTGTCATCTCGAACGATGATCGCGATGCCTAGATCGGATCCTGGTACGCGTATCACATCTCCATAATCGTGGTGATACATCACCGCCAGACTCGCGCCGCGCGGATCTTTCCACACGAACAAAGGTGGAACCACTGCCGGCCTGCTTCCACCATTTACTCCGATGTCGAGAAATGTCACTCCATGCACCGCCAGCGGAGTAATCAGGCCTCGTGTGTGGCCAGGGACATCGGTCATCTTGGCACCGGTGGTTTTCATGCCAAAGCGACGGTCCAGTGAATCCGACAAGGCAAGACTTCCGGCGATCATGGACTCTTCCATCAGCTCAGTCTGCCAGCTGAAAGGAAGTGCGTGCCAGGCGATGTCTCCCGTGGCGATGGCCTGCTCCATTTTCTTGCGGTCTTCCGAAGTCGCCTGTTCGAGGTATTCGTAGAGTAGCCACGAACCTGTGGTCCAGACGTAACGGTGCTCTCCGCGCTGGCGCATCTCCCCCGCAACGCGGATGGCTTGCGGGAAAAATTCAGAGAAGTACCGGTGAACAACCTTCGCTTGTGTGTCGATGAAGCCCGCGTCGAAATGGCACTTAAACATCGCCAGGACGCGCTTGACCTCTGGATCAGGGGCGATGTGCGTTCCTGATTCCTGAAGCAGCGAGCCCCTTCCGTTTGAGCGCAAGAGAGAAGCCCCTCCGACTACAAGTGCGGACCTCACAAAATCTCGCCGTAGCATCTCTAACGTCCTTTCGTCGAACGGGCCTTTATAGCTCGCGCCCTTCGGCCAGTTGCACCAGTCTACTCCCCGGTGCCGGACTATTCTTACCGCCTGGGCCGCTAAACGGTTGACACTATCGCAACTCGGAAGGGATACGCGGGAAAATTTACCCGCGCCTACAGGTTGTGGAGGCAAATACTCATTCCAGCTCACCGCCAACAGGGACCCGCACTCACCGATTGCCGCAAACCTGCGAAGGCGTTCATTTCTGGGCAGTTAAGGTGCCCCTGGGCTTCTGGAGAACTTTCGACATTGCTTCCCCTCTTGGCGCAGGCGGATCTCGGAACTCTCGTTCGAACCCGAACTTGGACTTAGGGTCCCCGCCAGACGCCTGTTCCAAACCTGTCCTTTCGACCGTTGATTTCCCCGCCCTTTTCGATTATTAATCATCCATACATCGCGGTCCCTTAAGCCTTTGTCTCCTAGGAATTGGGTGGCGCTTTGAGGAAGCAGACAACTGCCATCCGGACCAGTACTCTTTCTCGCTGACAAGCAGCGCCGTCCGCAATTCTTAGACCGCGGCCATTAGTCCCCTCGCCCCTCTTTGGGGCCAAGTTCATCTTGCGGAAAGGATGCCCATGCCCCGCAAACTGGGAATCGCCTCGTTCTTCTTGAGTGCCCTCGCTTGCTGTTTGGGCCCCGCCCTCGTGCGCGCACAGCAAATTGATTCATGGCCGCGTCCTCGTTCCGTAGTCACGCAGAAAATTGATGAAACTAAACGCGTCACTCTCCCTGGGAACACGCGTCCCGAAGCATCGCCTGGCAATGACCGCGGCGCTGTCGCCGAAAGCTTTCCCGTGGAGCACATGCAGCTTCAATTGAAGCGTTCGCTTGAGCAAGAGCGCGCCCTTCAGCAGTTCATCGATGAACAGCAGACTCCAGGATCGCCAAGCTACCACCGCTGGATTACCGCACAGGAGTTCGGAGAGAGATTTGGCCTGGCGAAAGAAGATCTCGATGCGATTACCAACTGGCTAAAGTCACACGGCTTCAAAATCAATGTGCTTTATCCCAACGGCATGCTCATAGATTTTTCGGGAACCGCCGGCCAGGTGCGTGAAGCCTTCCAAACGGAGATCCATCATCTAGAAGTTAAAGGCGAGAGGCACATCGCCAACATCGGCAATCCCCGGATACCAGCCGCGCTCGCACCTGCTGTCTCCGGCATCGTTTCCTTGCACGACTTCCGGCCTCGCGCCATGTACAAGATGCATCAGCCAAGAGCTCAGTACACTTTCCCGGACGGCTCCGGCGGCGACAGCTTTGCGGTAGTCCCTGCCGACCTGGCGACCATCTATAACCTGAACCCGCTTTTCAATGCAGGCTACTCCGGGCAGGGCCAGACGATTGTGGTCATCGAAGACACAGATGTCTTCAGCGCCGCTGACTGGAATACCTTTCGCTCGACGCTCGGCCTTTCCGCGTATTCCTCGGGCTCCTTTACGACGGTGCACCCTGCGCCTTCCACCGGACCCAACAATTGCGCTTCCCCAGGAATCATCGCGCCTAACGACGCGGAAGCCATTCTGGACGCGGAATGGGCCAGCGCTTCTGCCCCTAGCGCTGCCATCGTGATGGCGACCTGTGCGGATACAAGCACGACATTCGGCGGCCTGATTGCTGTGCAAAACCTGATCAACGCCAGCAGTCAACCTCCCGCCATCATGAGCATCAGCTACGGCCAATGCGAAACCGTGAACGGCGCTGCGGCCAATGCGGCTTATAACTCAGCGTACCAGCAAGCCGCCGCGGAGGGCGTTTCCGTTTTCGTAGCCGCGGGCGATAGCGGCGCCACGGCCTGCGACAACAGCGCTTCAGAAGCAACGCACGGCATCGGCGCAAACGCTTTCGCTTCCACGCCGTATAACGTGGCCGTAGGCGGCACGGATTTCAGCGACACATTTTCCGGCACCAATGCTACCTATTGGAATTCGACCAACACGCCCGCCTTCGGTTCGGCGATTTCTTACATCCCGGAAACTCCGTGGAACAATTCTTGCGCTGGCGCACTGATATCCAGCTATTTGGGTTATAGCCCAACTTACGGCTCGACAAGTTTGTGCAATGATCCCAGTTTTGGTTCCTTGCTCCAGACTACGGTGGCCGGCGGTGGCGGCCCGAGTGGCTGCGCGACTGGATCCCCTTCGCCCTCGAACAGCGAGATCGTGAGTGGGACCTGCCAGGGATGGCCGAAGCCTTCCTGGCAGTCCATGCTCGGAAATCCAAATGACAATGTTCGCGACACGCCGGACGTGTCTCTCTTCGCCGCTGACGGTTTGTGGAGCCACTTCTACGTGTTTTGCTGGTCTGACACAGCCAATGGCGGAGCGGCTTGCACGGGCGCTCCGAGTGGTTGGTCAGGTGCCGGTGGCACATCCTTCGCCTCCCCCATCATGGCCGGGATTCAGGCACTCGTAAATCAGAAGGCGGGCGGGCCCCAAGGCAATCCGAACCCTCTTTATTACCAACTCGCCGCGAACGAGTACGGCTCGGCGGGCAGCAGTGCTTGTAACTCTTCGAACGGCAACACCGTCGCCAGCAGCTGCATTTTCTATGACGTGACCCTCGGCGACATGGATGTGAACTGTACTGGTAATGCGAATTGTTACCTGGCTGACGGCTCCGTGGGCGTACTTTCGACCTCTAACAGCTCATTCAATCCCGCGTATGGCACCACAACGGGCTGGGACTTCGCGACCGGAATTGGAACTGTGAACGCCGCCAATCTGGTGAACAATTGGCCGGCCTTTGGACCGAATTTTATACTGTCAGCCTCGCCGAATAGTGTAACGCTCACCCAGGGAGCCACCGCCACCACTGCTATCACAGTTACTCCAGAAAATGGATTTACCGGGACCGTCAGCTTGTCGATTTCCGGTGTACCGAGCGGTATGACGGCGTCGTTCAATCCCAGCAACACCGCCAGCGCGAGCAGCTTGACGCTTACCTCAAGCGCCGCAGCCGCAGTCGGCACATTCACCATCACCGTCTCAGGTTCGTCCGGGACTATAACGAATCAGACCAACTTGAACCTCACCGTGAATCCAACAGGGACTTTCACCGTTTCAGCGTCACCGGGTAGCCTCAGCATCCTTCAGGGAGCGAGCGGCACAAGCACGATTGCCGTCACTCCGCAAAACGGTTTCAATTCCAATGTCAGCTTGTCTGCTTCCGGCCTGCCTGGCGGTGTTACCGCTTCTTTTGCTCCCAGCAACACCACCAACTCAAGCACGTTAACGCTGTCCGCCTCCACCACGGCCGCGACTGGTACCTTCACGCTCACGATCACCGGCACCTCGGGCAACTTGTCGAACACCACTACCCTTTCTCTCACCGTCTCCGCTCCTCCGAATTTCACCCTTTCCGCCACCCCCAATTCTTTGGCG
>DATGED010000085.1:0-4121 GCA_035310525.1 Candidatus Acidiferrum sp.
ACGTTGTTTGATGCCAGCCTCCGTCATCGAGCACTGCGCTCTGCAGCCTAACCTTGCGCCGCTACCACAAGGGGCAGCCCGCCGGAAGGGTACCCACCCTTCCAAAAACCTTGACAGAATGGTGGGGAGTCCCTCCCCAAACTTAGCGGCCAAAATGCCAATGTGTGCTTAGCGTGCAGGAATATAGTTACAGCCCGAGCCCGGGGGTTGGCTCCTGTGCGATTATCCAGCAGAGGCGGAGTGGCGCAGACCAAGGACCCGCATCAACGTGGCCTGTACTTTGAGGAGTTCCTGTTCGCGCTCGTGCTCTGCCTTGGTGCGGTCAGTGAGGGCTTCCTTCAGGAGCATAAGGTTGCGCCGAAATTCCATCTGACCGAGCACGAGCCGGCTCAAGGCCTTGAGAGCGTCCCGTTCCTCGGACGCCAGTTCGCGGGGAGTTACATCGACGACGCAAATCGTGCCAAGTGCATAGCCGTCCTCGTTGATGAGTGGAGCTCCCGCATAGAAACGAATGTGCGGTTCCGAGACCACAAGGGGATTATCGCGAAAGCGTTCGTCCTGTAATGCGTCGGGGACTACGAAGACTTCGGTCTGCAAGATGGCCGTGGAGCAGAACGCAACTTCCCGAGGCGTTTCCGAAGCCTCGACTCCGATTCGGGACTTAAACCACTGGCGGTGCCCATCGATCAGCGAGATGAGGGCGATGGGAGTTTTGCAGATGAAGGAAGCCAGGAGCGTAAGATCGTCGAAGGATTGTTCCGGGTCCGTGTCGAGGATAGCGTACCGTTCGAGAGAGGCGAGGCGGCCTGCTTCATTCATTGGTTTGCTTACGACCATGATGCCCTCCGAAAGTTGGCGGCGGATTAGGGGTTGCGCATCGGCGGGCGCAATCATACTCCAAGTGACGGTTTTGTGCCCTTGCAAGGCTTGCCGGAGCCGACCCTGATGAAAAAAGGGAAGTCGGCGCCCGGGATGTCCCAGGCGCCGTCCCCAGTCAATTCCGTGAATGTACGGCCAATCCTCTTTCCTTTTTCCTTATTGCGCGGGCCGAAGGCTGCCCTGGATTTGTGAGGGAATGTGGGATTTCAAATCCACGAATATCCCGATGACTATCGCGACGAATAGCAAATATTCGAGCAAGTAGAAGATGCACAAGTATCCTTGCCCGGGGAGAAGTCCCGAAGCGAGCATCAGACAGGAGGCAGCGACAATGATTTTGAATGTGGCGCTCTCCCGCTTGGGGATAAAGATGAGGCAAATGGAGAAAAACATCGGCAGCCAGATAAATCCTGGATCAGTTCCTAAACTTCGCACTGGCCCCGGATAAAACAGGGCTTCGGTCATTTGAGAGGACATTTGAAACGAGAGTTTAATGGCAGAAAGTGTCAGAGGAACTGCAGCAATCTGGCGAGAATGAGTTTCCATGCGCGTCAAGAGGCATCCGAGGAGAACCAGGATCGTCAACGGCGCCACGAAAGGCAATCGAAGGGTATAGAAAAAGATGAAGAGGAAGATGGGCGCGGAGCGCCAACGGGACGCCGGGTTTGCAAGATCGTCGAAAAGTCCATGGTCCGACGAATGCAGGGATCTTTGCAAATCTTCGAATGTGAGCGGATTGTAGCCGGATTGCTGAGGGGGGCGGTTGTTTTCATTCGGTGAATTGGAAGTCATGGCTGTAACTCCTTGGAAAAGAGCAAATGCGGGGAATCCGATTCGGGCAGGAGGCCCGCGTCGCGGAGAAGAGTCAGGACGCTTCCGCGAACGGGCTTCAGAATGGGCAATTTTACGAGAGAGAGGAACCGCACGAGCAGGGTGAGAACGCCGTCCACCAGGCGGCGGGTGCGCTGCTGTTCTGCCGACTCGTCGTAGATAAAGTACAAAAGGATGCCCATATGCAGTCCCCAAAGGGCGACGGGAAGAATGGCACGAACATCGTCCGGAAGACGCTCATCGCCAATGGCCGTCTTAAAAACGGACATGCTCTGTTGGCGATTCTGTCGCGTGCCGGCTCCAAGAGCGGAAAGTGGATGCTGAGGCTCACCCGTATAGCGGAATAACGCGCCAAGCAGCCGGCGGTCTCCTTGCAGGATATCGAGCTTGGAGTGAAAGGCGGCGCAAAGGCGCCCTTTGAGATCCAACTTGGTTTCGGAGATTGCGGCGGTCAGGCGACGAGCGTGCTCGGCCTGAACATCGTCGTAATAGGCCTGAATGATGGCTTCTTTGCTTGGGAAATAATAATACGCAGCGCCGAGGGAAGCTCCAGCTGCGGCGGCGAGATCGCGCATGGTGACAGACTCAAGACCGCGCTCGCGGAAGACGCGGAGAGCGGTAGAGAGAAGGTGGGAGCGGGTGAGATGGGCTTTGGGAGTGGAAGCGGTCTTATTGAACATGTTCAAATATTAACCAGATCGGTCGGACTTGTCAAGAAATATTTTGAACATGTTCAGTAACTGTAGTACATTGCCGTTAACCCTTTTAATTTCAATGGAGTATAGGTTGGCTGGCGAGTTTTCCGTATCTCGGCGGGAGCTTTGAGCAGCTGGCTTTGTTCAACGAACGAACCAATGCTCTCTCGTACCCTACTTTTTCTGTTCTGGCTCTCCGAGTGACAACACAAGGACCTGCCCGTTCGAATGAAAGCTGCCCCCTGTAGCTGTCTTGGCTTCTTGCATCGGATTTGCAGGAAGGATGTGAGCGACCTCCGCGACGAGACCGGTCGAACTCAGTGTTTTTTCGACATAGTCGCGCTCGAGGTCGATATTGGGATCGATTTTGTGCGTAAGGCCATTGTTGCGCTGATCTCTTTCGAAGCCAATGTCGTGGGTCGCGGCGCCAACCCATAAAGTTCGGCCACTGACTTCGAACGGAGCCCTCCAGATGCGCAAGTGATTTCGGGAAGCAACGACAGAGAGGGGTTCTGCATGTGCCCAGCCGTAATCCTGCTGTCGGCCGAAGAGGTACAGCGGACTCATGGGCATGGTGAGATAGGATTCTTTGGAGATGCTTTCGAGAATGCCATGGAGAATAGTGGATGTGACATCGGCATCGACTTTTACCCAGCCCGCGGCCGTAAATACCTTTTCCATCGCGTCCTGTGAGCCGATGATCAGGAAATTGACCATGTCGCCGGGATTGCCGGCTTTATCGGAGATGCGGCGCGGAATTTTCGAGAAGAGATCGGCATCGACACCGGGTATGGATGCAACAGGCTTCGCGATGAAGAAGACGGAGCCGGCATCGGGAGCGAATAGATCAATATGAACGGTGTACGTGCCATCGCCGGTTTCGCCGCTCAATTGATTGATCCCGATGGCGAGGCGGCCCGCAACCGGTGAAACGAGGTCGTGTTTCGCACCGATTAAGAAGGGCTGCGAGGTTTCTGCGTCGCCGATGCGCCCGATAACGGCGCCGCGCCCGGCACCATTGAATGGCAAATTTCGCAGAAGGTCTTTGAAGCCGCGGGCCGAGCCTCCCGGGGCGACTTCCGTTTGCTGGTCTGCGTAGCGCATCGTTCCGCTGGCTGCAAAGACAATGTGTTCGCCCGCATGAACGTCGATGCCGGTGTCGAGCCAGGAGGAATCCCCTGTAATCTGTAGTTCCTGTGACATACGAGGTTTGCCAGAAGGAATGGCAGGCGCGGCGGCGGTTGGATCCTGTGCGGAGGCCCGAGGCTTTGCATTCTGCACAGATTGCGCGAACTTCGCGGCTGGAAATTGGACGCCGAGGAGCGAAGGCGAGATCTCGCTTAGCGCAAGGGCGCACAGAAGCAAAGGAATCTTTTTAAGTGGAAGGGAATACATACAGCCGAGCCATCCCGCGGCGGGTATGAACGCATCCTCACTGTTAACAGATGCCGCGGAGAGTTGCAAGAGTTGGATGAAATGTGAACCAGCCGCTGATTCCTAGGGAAGCCTGGGCACATCGTATCCCCCCTGGTCGTTGAGGTGGTAATCCAGGAAGACGGGGGGAAGCAAGCAAAGTTCGAGAGGCAAGCGCGGAGCGAGCCGCTCGATGATCTGCCAGGGGCTGAGATTATCCTTGTGGGAGTTGGTGCGCGCGAGGTTGTAATAGAGCTGATAGGTGTGCACTTTGGCAAGGAACTCACCGCGACTAGAGAAGGA
>DATGED010000086.1:0-95284 GCA_035310525.1 Candidatus Acidiferrum sp.
TGTGAAGCGCGTCATCGGCTTGCCCGGCGATACCATCGAAATCCACGACGGCGCCGTTTGGGTAAATGGCCAGAAACTCATCGAAAACTATACGCTGGGACGCAGCGAGCCCTATGATTTTAAAGGGCCGTACAAGGTTCCGCCGAAGAGCTATTTCGTGATGGGCGACAATCGCACCAACTCCTATGACAGCCGCTTTTGGGGCCCCGTTCCGCGAAACGACATTATCGGCACGCCGGTCTTGATTTATATGTCGCTGGATGTTCCCGCGGACGCCTGGGAGCCCGGCCAGATTCGCGAAAGATTTTTTGCCTATGCGGATGCCGTCATCCATCCTGGTATCGTGCGTTGGAGGCGCCTGTTCCGCATGTTTTGATCGGGACGCTCTGATGCTCTTGATCTAGCGGTGCGCCCGGCAAGCGTTTTGGGCGCTCGCATGCTGAGGATTTGGCCGCCAGCCCCGCCGCGGCAGTTTGCAATATATTCCGCAAATAGAACGAGGGTGCGAATAAGCGCCCAAGAAAAACGAAAGCGGATTACCCTCGATGAAATATGCCGATGCCGGAGTGAACATCGCCATCGCTGATGAAGTGAAGCAGCGCATCCGGCACCACGCCAACCGCACCTTCACCTCTGGAGTCCTCGGCGGTATCGGCAGCTTCGGCGCTCTCTTTGCTCTCGACATCAAAAAGTGGAAAGAACCTGTTCTCGTCTCGAGCGCCGACGGTGTGGGCACCAAGCTAAAAATCGCCATCGCCATGGGCGTGCATTCCACCGTGGGCGGCGACCTCGTCAATCATTGCGTCAACGATATCCTTGTCCAGGGCGCCTCGCCGCTCTTCTTTCTCGACTATCTCGCCATGGGAAAACTCGATCCGGCGGTCATCGAGCAGCTTGTAGAAGGGATGGGGCGATCTTGCCGGAAAGCCGGATGCGCGTTGATTGGCGGAGAAACCGCGGAAATGCCGGGATTTTATCCTCCCGGGGAATATGACGTGGCGGGTTTCATCGTCGGCATCGTCGAGCGCAAAAAAATCATCACCGGAAAATCCGTCAAGCCCGGCGACGCGCTCCTCGCCCTTCCGTCCGCCGGATTGCACACCAACGGCTATTCGCTGGCCCGCAAGCTGGTCTTTGAAGTTGCCAAGCTGAAGCCGGACACCTACGTCGCCGAAGTCGGAAACAAAATTGGAGCGGAGCTGTTGAAGCCCCACTTGTGCTACGCACCCGCGCTCAAGAACATTGTGGCGCGCGGTTGGGTGTCCGCGCTTGCGCACATCACCGGCGGAGGCATCCCCGGAAACTTGCCGCGTGTTCTGCCGTCCGGTGTAAAGGCGCAAATCGATTTGGCCTCCTGGCCGGTTCCGCACATCTTTAAATTTCTCGCCGATCTGGGAAAAATCGAGACGAACGAGTTGCTGCAATCCTTTAACATGGGTGTCGGAATGATTCTTGTCGTGCCCCCGGCCCACGTAAAATCTGTCGAAGCCGACCTCAAACGCCGCCGCGAAAAATTCTTCAACATCGGCCGCATCGAACGCGGCGACACAGCCAAAGCCCGCGTCGCCTATTCCGGCGCCCTGAATCTTTAGCCACGCGGTTGTAGGGCCCGCTTTCTGAAGCGGGCCGTTTCGAGAGTTGCTGCAAAATGAAGAGGGGCGCTATCTCAAGCGCCCCTTCCGTTTTTCAGTCTTTTTCTTATTTGCTCTCTACCGCACCACATCCTTGAAAATATCCACGATCACATTCGTGTGCCGGTTGATCACCGCGATGTGCGCGTCAATCACCACCCGGCGATAGTCCGCTGGCAACGGCGGCAGTTGCCGTTCCAATTCCGGCGGGCAAGGCTCCAGCTTTTTCTGCAATCCCGGCGGCAGCGTGCCATTTCGTTCCAGTTGTTTTTCCAATCCCGGCGGCAGATTTCCACCCCGCTTCGCCAGGCCCGGCGGCAGCCCCGATTTGTGGCCGGTGTAGTAAGTTTGGATCACTTCGCGGTCGTGCGGCCCAAACCCATATTGCGGACCTTGCTCTCCTTGATCGTCCTGTTGTTTGTTATGGCCTTTGCCTTTCCCATTTCCATGGCTGTTTCCTTGCGCCATCGCCATACCGCTTCCTAAACTGCACGCCAAAAGGCCCGCAAACATCGCGCTGGCAAGTCGAATCCTCATGTTTGTCCTCCTGAATTCCATCTGAAGTTGGAGCGCCCTGGGCAGGCTCGTCTAGTGTATCCCCGGATGCCGGAAACGCTTACGATGCATTTTGCCGCTGTTTCCCCGGCCAATTCCGCAAATCATTGAAAACAAGCCACTTTAAGTTGCGTACTAGTGCTCTACTTGACTTCCCCAAAACACACGCGCAATCTCGCGCCTGTCTGAACATGTAACTCCCCTGGACAAGGCAACACAAAACGGCGCCCAGCGCCTCGGAGGTGTGTGTATGGTTGTGCTCAATTTCATTCTTTCACTCTTTTATCAGTATCCGCTGCTCGCTCTGCTCGTCGTGCTGGCAGCAATCGTTGTCGTCACGTCGCTCCATAAAATCGGCCCGACCGAAGTCGGTCTCGTCACCAAGCGCTTCTCTTTTAAGAAGCTGACCAAAGACAATCCCGTGGCCTTCAATGGCGAGGCCGGCTACCAAGCCGATTTGCTTATGCCCGGCTTGCGCTGGAAGACCGTCCTCGTCTATTCCGTGGATAAATATCCGTGGGTGCAGGTTCCTGCCGGAGAAATCGGCGTGGTCATCGCGCAAGTCGGCAGCCCCTTGCCCATCGGCGCAAAATCCGCCGTTTACAAAAAAGAGTTCGCCAATTTTTCCGATCTCCGCAACTTCATCCAGCTCGGCGGCCAAAAGGGTGTTCAGCGCCCTGTATTGCCGCCAGGCTCGCTCGTTCCGGTGCATCCGGTCGGCTTTTTGATCGTCACGCGCAGCCGCGTTTACGGCGAACCCATCTCGCCCGAGCTTTGCGCAAAAATGGGCCGCGGCGGCGAACTCATGCCCGCATCGCTCGGCCTCAAATCCGAACAGCTCGAACTCGTTCGCATCGAGCCGCAGCCGCGCGGCAAAGACGGTTCCACGCTCGACGTCGTCGGCATCGTCACCACCTACGAAGGCGACCCGCTTCCTTCCGGCGATATCGCTAGCCGCCTCGGCGGATTCGTCGACGTCGCAAAAATGGAAGCCGACAAAGCCAACGACGCGCAGATTATCGAAGCGCTGCTCGGCAGCAAAAATAATCTGCACAACAACTATCAGGATTTTCAGGCCTTCCTCGAACACGGCGGCCACATCGGCCTGCAGCACGATCCGCTTCTCTACGGCGCCTACGCGCTCAATCCATTTCTCGTCAGCGTGGAAATGGTGCCGATGCTCATCATCAAGCAGGGCCAGGTCGGCGTCATCAAAGCCTACGTCGGCCTCGCCACACAAGATACCAGCGGCGACGACTTCAAGTACGGTTCGCTCGTTCACCCCGGCCATCGCGGCGTTTGGCAAGAGCCGCTCCGCACCGGCAAATATCCGCTCAACCCGCGTTGCTACGAACCGGAAATCGTGCCGACCGCCATCCTCAACCTGAACTGGGCCGACGCCAACAGCGAAGCCCACAATCTCGATTCGCAGCTTCAGCAGATCGTCGCGAAGTCAAAAGAAGGCTTCATCTTCAAAATCGATCTGCAAGTCCAGATTCACGTGCCGGACACCAAAGCCCCGCGCGTCATCTCCATGGTCGGCACCATGAAAAACCTGGTCACCGAAGTTCTTCAGGCCGCCGTCGGCAACCACTTCCGCAATTCGCTGCAGAATATGCCCGCGATCAGCTTCATCGAAACGCGCCAGCAAGTCCAAGTCGAAGCGTTCGATCACATCCGCCAGCAGCTCGAGCAGTATCAGGTCGAAACCAAAGGCGTTTACATCCAGGACGTCGTTTTCCCGGACGACATGGTCACCGTGCTCACGCATCGCGAAATCGCCAACCAGGAAATCGAAACCTTCAAAAAGCAGCGCGCCGCGCAGGATCAGCGCATCGAAATGGAGCAAGCCAAAGGCACCGCGGACATGCAAGCCGATCTCGCGCGCTCCAAAGTCGGCGTGGACATCAAAAAGAACAACGCGGACGCTCGCGTTGCCGAAGCCACCGGCGAAGCCGAATACATTCGCCAGACCGGTACCGCCAAAGGCGCCGAAGTCGAAGCCGTCGGTCTCGCGCGTGCTCGCGGTTATCGCGCGCAGGTCGAAGCGCTCGGTTCGAACGCCACCGCCATCGTCAACGTCGTCTCCGCCCTCGCCGAAGGCAAAGCCAAGTTCGTGCCCGACGTGCTTGTCACCGGCGGCGGCAACGGCGGCGGCGCGCTTGACGGCCTTGCCGCCACCGCCATGCGCTTCTTCGGCGGTCCCAGCAACGGCGGCGCCGGCGCCACAACCAAAGCGCCCGTCACCGCTCTGCCTCCCGACATGGAAGCAGCCCTGGCCAAAATCACGCCAAAGCAAAAGGAGCCACCTTCTAAATCCTAATCAGCGATTCGCCAGGTCGATCCGCATTCTCTCTTGGCGACCAGATCTAAAGTTGTCATTCCGAACCCACGGTTTTTTCGTGGGTTCGGAATCTGCTTTTTCCGGCCACCATTTTTTCGTCCGCGAAACTCTCTCTCGCTCGGCTCCTCTCCTTTGGACTCTGGCCGCGCGTTTTGCCGTCCAGAGCACTGGAGGTGCGCCACAGTCTAGCCCAGCCCGTGAGGGCTGGGTCGCCGTCCAACGACCTAGCAAGCGCCGTAGGCGCGACACACGGCTCAAGCTCGAGAACAATTGTCTGATGATCACGCGCTCGCATACTCCGGATGTTTCGCCTTCCCGCGCAACTTCATCTCTTTCTCCACTTTCGCAATCCACTTCAACTCCGTTTCAAACCCCGCAATCATCAGCGTAATCATCCACACCGCTTCATGATGCGCATGCCCCACTTCCTGCAACACGCTCGCCAGCGTCTCTTTCTCCCGCGCCAATTCACGCAACAAAAATTCCCGCCGCCGCCGCAACTGCCGCGCAAACACTCCCCGCCGCGCCTGCCACGATAGCGCCATCCACGTCAAAAACGCCGGCCGCTCGCGCCCCGTCGTCCAATCTTCCCGCTCCAGCGCATTCGCCAAAGCCTCCGTTCCTCGCGCCGTCGCCGCATACACTTGCCGCTCCGGCCCCTCCGCCTCGTTCTTGTCCGCCGCCGTCCGCAGCATCCCCAGCCGCGCCAATTTCTCCAGCGAGTAATAAACTTGCGGCCGCGAAATTCCCGCCCAATCCTGCACCTCTCTCCGCACCAGCTCCGCATTCGCTTGATACCCATGCATCGGCCGCTCCGCCAGCAAACTCAGCAGCACCAGATCCGCCGTCGTCAGCCTCGCCGCTTCTTTCTTTTTCTTCACCCTCTGCGTCCTCTGTGTCTCTGCGTTAGGCTTTGTTCTTTCTTCCTCTTCTCGCTCCACCACCACCACTGGCACTTCTCCACCGCCAACCGCGGATTCCTCGCCTGCGCCACCGCCGCCTCAAACGTATCCAGCACGCAAATGTCCTGATGCTGCTTCGCAATTCGTCCCAGCCTCGCGTACATCTTCTTCGCGTCTTGCTTCGCCAGCTGCGCCACGCTTCGAATTCCCAGCAGCTCAAAATCCCGCAGCATCGCCGGTCCAATCGAAATCAAATCCTTCAATTCCCGCTCTTTCCCCTTCATAAAATCCTCCTTGACACTCCTCATCCCCTCCGCTATCCTTAACTAGTCTAAGTTAGACTAGTATCGCCCGCAAGGAGATTCTCATGATCAAAAAACTTACCCCCGTCCTCTTCGTCGAAAAAATCGAACCCGTCCTGCCGTTCTGGACCGAACAACTCGGCTTCACCAAAACCGTCGAAGTCCCCGATGGCGATCGCCTCGCCTTCGTCATCCTGCAGCAGGGAACCGCCGAAGTGATGTACCAGACTTACGCCAGCGTCGAAAAAGACATGCCGGCCATTGTGCCCGATGTCCGCAAAGGTCCCACCTTCCTCTACATCGAAGTGGAAAATCTCGACGCGCTGAAGCCGGCGCTCAACGCAGCCGATGTATACCTTCCCGAGCGCACCACCTTCTACGGCGCCCGTGAAATCGGCGTAAAAGATTCCGCCGGCCACTTCCTCACCTTCGCCCAAATGTCCGCCGCCACCGGCCAATCCGCCTGAGTGAATTTGTAGGGCCGGCTTTCTGCCTGCCCGCCGTGGCGGGAAGCCGGCCGTTTTGGATTTATCTCTCGACGCTCATGGCAGGCCGCCAGTAGCGCAGGCACTCCTGTTTACCCTGTAAGGGCCTGCGCTCCGGCGACCAATCCACAATGAACCACCGCGATCGTTATCGAACCGCCACTCTCGTTAACACCGCCGTCTTTCCACTCTCTCTACTTCTTATTCGTCCCCGGCGCCGGCCGCACTTGCGGCTGGCTCGGCGTCGCCACCGACCGCGCTCCATTTTTTCCCACCGACCTCACCGCAAAAAAGTGATTGTCCGTCGAAACATCCTTGAATACATGTTCGCCCGCGCCAGGCACAAAGTCATAAACCGTCCAGCGCGCCTCCGTCGTCTCGCGCCACAAGATTTCGAACCCCGCGCGCTCGCTATCCTCTTCCGCATTCCACGAAAGCTTGGCATCGGGCGTCACCGCGCCGTCCAAACGCACATCGGCCGGCGGCGCCGGCGCCATCGAAAGCACGCGCAGCACTTCCGCATTCGCCCGCGCCACATTTCCCATGAACTTGAAATCCAGATATTTCTCGAGGTCGCCGTACTCCACGCCATTTTCCGTTCGCGGCGTCTGATGCTGGTGGTTGTAATCCTCCAGCGGCTCCGTAAACCGCACCGCCGGCATTCCCGCTTTGTAAAACACGTAGTGATCCCCGCCCCGTCCATAGCGATCCACGCGGAAAATCATGCGAATCGCGTCGCGTCCGGCAATCTCTTCAATCGCGCGCGCCAATTCGCGCGACGGCGAATCCGCGTCTTCGATCTCGCCGTTCCCGGAAAAAACGCGCACGCGATGCGGCCCGCCGCCAGGCGCCGAATCGGCGCCCACAATGTCGTTGTCCATCATCGCGCCCACGGCGTACCCCTGCTCTTTCACCCAATCGAGCATCCGGTACGATCCCAGCAAGCCCTGCTCTTCCCCGGAGAGCACCCCAAAAATCACCGTCGCGCGGTTCTTCGCAGCTTTGCTCACCAGCCGCGCGCACTCCACCGCCACCGCCACGCCGGACCCGTCGTCATCCGCTCCCGGCGCATCCGCGTTCGGATCCATCACGTCCGATGGACGCGAGTCCACGTCGCCCACCACAATGAACGCCGTCTTCGCCAGCTTGGCGTCGTTCCCCGGCAAAATCGCGTACACATTTTCCAGATGCACCGCGTTCGGTCCCGTCCGCTCGGATTTCATTTCAAATTTGTCCACCACAATCTGCAGCTTGCCGCCGGTCGCCTTCGCAATTTCTTCAAGCCGCGCCACCGCGAAATCCCGCCCGCATCCCACCCCGCGCTTCGCATCCGTCCACGACGAAAGCGTCAGCCGCGTCCCGCAGCTCACCAGGTTGTGAATCAGCGCGACCATCGCCTTTTCATCAATCGCGCTTCGTTCAATCGCTCCCTCCGGCTTCGGCGGCAGTTTCGGCTTTGGCGCGTTCGTCGTCGGCTCCGCCGGATCGCGCACCGCCTTCTCTTGCGCCACCGCCGCACTCATCCCGGACAGCACTGCCAGCAATCCCGTCGCAACTCGCAACATCCGCTTCCCATTCCTGAACTTCATCGTTTTCTCCCAGTGCTTCCATTTGCCGCGCCGCAAATTCTAACAAACTACCGGCAGCCCCGGCACTCCCGCCGGTCCTCTTTGGTCTTCTCCACTCAACGCCATAACCCAGCCATCGTTGGACGCCTGTGACTCATTCAGAGTTTCCGCAAGATTCAGCACCGAAGGTGCGTCACAATTTAGCCCCGCCCGGCAGGGCGGGGTAGCCAAAGCAACGAAACCCGAAGCGCCGTTAGGCGCGACACGATTTTCCGCACATTTCCGTCCACATTCCCGCTTGCCAACCTCACGCCGCGCGGCGCTAAAATAGTTGCTTCTGCTTCAGGCGAGGTGTCCCATGCAAAGCACGCTTCTCGATCGACGCTCCTTTCTAAAACTCACCTCCATCGCCGGCGGCGGCGTCCTCATTTCCGTTTGCGCCAAACCCCTCGCTGCAGCCCTTGCGCAAGGCGCGGCTGCCGCGCCTCAGCCCGCCTTTTCCGCGCTCGCTTTTTTCAAAATCGCGCCCGATGGCATCGTCACCATCCTTTCCAAAAATCCGGAAATCGGCCAGGGCGTGAAAACGCATCTTCCGATGATCCTCGCCGACGAGCTCGACGTGGATTGGAAAAATGTCCGCATCGAGCAAGCCGACCTCGAGGAAACCAAGTTCGGTCCGCAACGCGCCGGCGGCAGCACCGCCACTCCCATCAACTGGGACCCGCTTCGTCGCGTCGGCGCCGCCGTCCGCCAAATGTTCATTGCCGCCGCCGCGCAAACGTGGTCCGTACCCGAATCCGAATGTTCCACTTCTTCCGGCCGCGTCCTCCACGCATCATCCAATCGTTCGCTCGGCTACGGCGAACTCGCCGCCAAAGTCGCAACGCTCGCTCCGCCCGATCTGCAAACCGTCAAACCGAAAGACCCCAAAGATTACAAAATCATCGGCAAGCCCACGCGCAGCGTCGACAACCCGTACATCGTCACCGGAAAATTTCCGTATTCCATCGACTTCAAAGTCCCCGGCATGCTCTATGCCGTCTTCGAAAAATGCCCCGTCTTCGCCGGAAAAATCTCCACCGCCAATATCGACGAAATTCGCGCTCTCCCCGGCATCCGTCACGCTTTCCTTATCGACGGCACGCAAGACCTTCTCGGCCTTCACTGCGGGATCGCGATCGTTGGCGATTCCTGGTGGCAGGCAAATCAAGCCCGCAAGAAACTCCGCGTCACCTGGACGGACAGTCCCACCGCGCAACAAAGCAGCCAGAACTTCGCGAAACAGGCCGCCGAGCTTTCCAAAAAAGATCCGTTCTTTTCTCTCCGCGCCGACGGCGATGCGGATGCCGGCCTAAAATCCGCGAACAAAACCGTTGAAGCGGCGTATTTTTATCCCTTCCTCGCGCACGCTCCGATGGAGCCGCAAAATTGCCTCGCGCATTACAAAGACGGCAATCTCGAAATCTGGACGCCCAGCCAGACTCCCGCTCGCGGCCGCCAGATGATCGCCGACGTCCTCAAAATTCCCGAAGCCAATATCACCGTGCATCTTCGCCGCGCCGGCGGTGGTTTCGGCCGCCGCCTCACCAACGATTACATGCTCGAAGCCGCCGCCATCGCCAAGGAAGTCGGCGTTCCCGTCAAACTTCTCTGGACCCGCGAAGACGATTTTCATCACGACCACTATCGCGCCCTCGGCTATCACTATCTGAAAGGCGGCGTCGATTCTTCCGGCAAGCTCGTCGCCTGGAAGAATCACTTTGTCAGCCTTGGCGAAGGAAAAAATTTCGCGCCGGTCGCCAGCATCGGTCCAAACGAATTTCCCGCGAGTTACGTTCCCGCCTATTCGCTCGGCTCTTCGCTCATGCCGTGCGGGATTCCCACGTATGCGCTTCGCGCTCCCGGCAGCAACGGCTACGCCTGGGTCTTTCAGTCGTTTCTCGATGAACTCGCGCACGCGGCTGGTATCGATCCATTGCAATTCCGCCTGCAATTGCTTGGCGCGCCGCGCGTGGCAAACGCAAGCACCGCCGCTCCCGCCGGCACGCCCGAACTCGAGCCGGCTCGCATGGCCGGCGTTTTAAAACTCGCCGCCGAAAAATCCGATTGGGGCAAACGCACCTTGCCGAAAGGCGCGGGCATGGGCGTCGCCTTTCATTTCTCCCATCGCGGCCATTTCGCCGCCGTCGCGCTCGTGCACGTGGATTCCGCAAAGAAAGTGAAAGTCGAAAAAATCTGGAGCGTCGGCGACATCGGCAGCCAGATCATCAATCCGCTCAACGCCGAAAATCAGACGCAAGGCGCCGTCACCGAAGCGCTCAGCTATCTCATGGCTTGCGAAATCACCATCGATGGCGGCCGCGCGAAACAAAGCAACTTCAACGAGTACGAACCGGTGCGCATAAACCACGCGCCCTCCGCCATCGAAGTGCACTACCTCAAGACCGACAATTCACCCACGGGCCTCGGCGAACCCGCCCTTCCGCCGACGCTCGCCGCCGTCACCAACGCCATCTTCGCCGCCACCGGCGATCGCGTCCGCTCACTGCCCCTTTCGAAACACGGCTATTCCTGGGCCTAGCCACAGGGTTTTCAATTTGCAGCGATGGCTTCCAGCCGACGAATGATGCCTCGATTCGGTGCGGGCGTTTTCCGGGTAGCGTAGGCTTCAGCCTGCGTTCTTCGATTTTTCCGCCTCGCACAGGTTTTGGCGTCTCCTTTATTTGTGCTAACGTTTTTTGATTATGACGAAGCGCATTGCCGTGCTCTTGAGCGGCCGCGGCTCGAACTTTGAGGCGCTCGCCGATTCCGTCGCATCGGGAAATATTCCGAACGCGGAAATCGCGCTCGTCTTGAGCAATCGCGAAGCCGCCGCCGGAATCGATCGCGCGAAATCGCGCGGCCTCGCCACGCGATTTATTCCGTCCAAAGGCCTCGAACGCGAAGCGTACGATCGCCTCGTCGTTGCCGCGCTGAACGAAGCGAAAGTGGATCTGGTTTGTCTCGCGGGCTACATGCGTTTGCTGTCGCCCCATTTCGTTGCCGCGTTCCCGCAAAGGATTCTGAACATTCATCCGTCGTTGCTGCCTTCTTTCCCCGGGCTCGAAGCGCAAAAACAGGCGCTCGATTACGGCGTAAAATTCGCCGGATGCACCGTGCATTTTGTGGACGAAAATCTCGACGCGGGACCGATCGTGCTGCAGTCCGTCGTTCCGGTGGAAGACGACGACACGGAAGAAACTTTGTCCGCGCGCATTTTGAAAGAAGAGCACAGGATTTATTCCGAAGCGGTGAAGCTTGTGCTCGGCGGAAAATATAAAATAGCCGGACGGCGCGTTGTACGCGCGTCGTCGTAAACGTAAAAAACATGACTGCAAACTTCAAACCGGTTGCCGAACAGCTCGCCTACCTGAAAAAAGGCGTCGCGGAAATTATCCGCGAAGACGAATTGCGCGCGCGGCTTGAAAAATCCTTCAAGACCGGCGTGCCCCTCCGCGTCTATCTCGGCGTCGATCCGACCGCGCCGGACATTCATCTTGGCCACACTGTGGTGCTGCGCAAGCTGAAACATTTTCAAGACATGGGCCACACCGCCGTGTTTCTGATCGGCGATTTTTCCGCGATGATCGGCGACCCGACGGGCCGCTCGGAAACGCGTCCGCCGCTTTCCCGCGAGGAAGTGAACGCCAACGCGAAAACGTATCTCGACCAGGTTTTCAAAATCCTGGACAAAGACCGAACCGAAGTCCGCTACAACAGCGAGTGGCTCGACAAACTTTCGAGCAGCGAAGTCGTAAAACTTTGCGCGCATTACCGCCTGGCGCGGATGCTCGAGCGGGAAGATTTCCGTTCGCGGCTCGAACACAATCAGCCGATTTCCGTGCACGAACTGCTTTACCCGCTGCTCACGGCTTACGACGCCGTTTCGCTCAAGTCCGACGTGGAGCTGGGCGCGACGGAGCAAAAATTCAATCTGCTCGTGCACCGCGACATTCAGCGCGAATACGGCCTTGAAGGCCAGGTCTGCGTCACGATGCCGATTCTGGTCGGGCTCGACGGCTCCAAGAAAATGTCGAAGACCCTTGGCAACTACGTGGGCATCACGGAAACTCCGGCGGAGATTTTCGGGAAGATGATGTCCATCCCCGACGACCTGATGTGGAGCTACTACGAGCTCGTGACCGACCGCACGCCGGAAGAGATCGCCGCGCTGAAGAACGAAGTCGCTTCCGGCAAGCTGCATCCGATGGATGCGAAGATGCGGCTTGGACAGGAAGTCGTCTCCGGTTTCCACGGCGCGGAGGCCGGCAAAAAAGCGGCGGGGAATTTCCAACGCGTGTTCCGCGACCGCGAAGCGCCGACGGAAGTTCCGGTGCGGAAGATTCCGCGCGGCCCGGCGAAGAAGCTGATCGCGCTGCTGGTTGAGCTCGAGCTCGCGCCGTCAAAGAGCGAAGCGGAGCGGCTCATCAAGCAGAAGGGCGTGGAAATCAATGAAGCGCCGGTCGACGATTTTCGCAAGGAACTTGATCTTTCTCAGCCCGCGGAGTTTTTGATTCGCGCCGGGAAGAAGAAGTTCGTGCGGCTGGTTGTGGAGTAGTTCCTCCTTCGTTCAAAAAGTCAAAAGCAGATTCCTCGCGTTGCTCGGAATGACAGCCGTATTGCATTATTGGTCGCCGCCGATTTCGTCGAAGTACGAGGCGCATTCGGTGAGTTTAGATTCGGTGCCGTCGTGGACGGCGTACATGGCCTGTTTTTTTGGTTCGTAGCCGTTGCGCCAGAGGGAAGCGGCGCCGTGCACGCCGTCTTTGTTGAGCGCGTAAAAATAGATGTGGAAGGTGCCGAGTTTTTTCTTGTCGTTTTTGTAATGGCGCGCGATGCGGGCGCAGGCTTCAAGGCACGCATCTTTCGGCGATTTTCCCTGGCGCATCATTTCAATAATCGTGTGGCCGCCGGAGATTTTGATATTTTCCTCGCCCTTGCCGGTGGAGCCGGCCGCGCCGACTTCGTTGTCCACGCAGCATCCGGCGCCGATGATCGGCGAATCGCCGACGCGGCCGGGAATTTTCCAGGACAAGCCCGAGGTGGTGGTGACGGCGGAGACGTCGCCCTTGGCGTCGACGGCCATGCAAGGAATGGTGCCGGTGGGCGGATCGAGAATGACGGCGACGGCGCGGGCGAGAAGGGCTTGTTCGGCGGGCGAATCGCCGAACATGGGCGCGATGTGTTCGCGAAGCGCGACGGACGGTTTCCATTCGGGACTATCGATGCCGGGGCGCCAGTTCAAAGAGGACGAGGCTTTCCAGGCGAGCCAGATCTTGCGGGAGTGTTCGGTGAGAAGATTTTGTTCTTCAAAACCTTCCGCGACGGCGAAGCGGCGCGCGCCATCGCCGACGAGCATGACGTGATTGGTGCGCTCGAGAACGGTTTGCGCGAGCTTCGCGACGTTCTTGATGCGGCGAACGCCTGCGACGGAGCCGGCGCGATGCGTGGGTCCGTGCATGCAACTGGCGTCGAGCTCGACTTCGCCTTCTTCGTTGGGCAGGCCGCCGTAGCCGACGGAATCGTCGTTGGGATCGTCTTCGACGACGGTGACGGCGGCGATGACTGCGTCGAGCGTGTCCCCGCCGGATTTCAAAATGTCCATGCCCTTGTGGAGCGCGTTCACGCCGTTGGCGCTGGAGATGAGGATGGGGCGCTTGCCCTGCGCCGGAACCGGAAGCGAGACACCGAACGAAGAAGGATCGGCGCCGAAGAGCTTTGGCGTGCCGGCGACGGCACCGCCGGCAAGGGAAGTGAGAAAGAATTTACGACGCGACCACAAGCTCATGGGAGCCTCCTTGGAATTGGCGGGGCCAATATACAGTGACTCTTGACTGGTGGCCAGTGGGCGGCAAATCGGAAGATGGCCCGAAAAAAGGAAATTGGAAAAGGGAAAGTGGGGCGCTGCGGGTTGCGACCCTGGTTAACAGAACTACCCCACCCCCTCCCCCCATTTTTTGTAAGTGTTGAAAACAAAGGGACTTTAAGTCCTTTGCGCCACAAGTGTTCATTCTAAAGGGGTTGCAGGCGCGTTTTCTGCAAGTGTTCATTACAGAGGACTTATGGGATTTTTGCGGTGGGCCGAGAGGGTGGTGGGACGCCGCGAGGCAGGGGAACAGCGTCGTGCAAGCCACGAAAAAGACTAGCACACGGAAATGAAAAAATCAATACGTAACTGAGTAGGTAAAAAATCTCAGGTTTGAGACGGGCGGGCGCGAGGCCCTGCTTAACTGGTTGTGGGCGGCTTAATGGATTCGGTCACGGCGCGACCGGTGTCGCGGCGGGGCGGGGGCAATTTTGGAGCCTGCTTTTTTGGTTTTTTCGTTTCGCGTTTCCGTGCGTCTTTGTTTCCCATGTACAAATGATGGCACACTTTTTTCGAACTAGGAAATTCTGTATTTGGGAGATCGGATAGGACATGCCGATCGACTGACTTCTACGCAAAGAACCGAACGGCGGCCGGGCTAAAGCTCAGGCCCTACACAGAGCGGGAAGGCAGTAGAAAGAGAAGAAGAAAAGGATGAAGTAACGCGGAGACGCAGAGGATGCGGAGAAGAAGGGGCGGCGGGATTCGTCATGCGGCGAGTTTAGTGAGCGTGCCAAGCGCAACGGGGCTGAAGCCCCTCCGCTACACAAGCGGGGGACCTACCTGTGCGCGAGGTAAATTGTTATGTCCAATTGGGGAGTTTGCGATTGGAGGCGAGGGACTCGGCGGCGCGTTGGGCGAGGTGGACGGAGAGGGCGACGCCGTGGCCGGAGTAGCCGCCGAGGAGAATTATATTTTTGTTTTTGGGGTGGGCGCGGAAGAAGGGCGTGAAGTTGCCGGTGAGAAGGATGGGGCCGCCCCAGCGATGAGTGATGCGGATGTTTTTCAGTGTGGGATGAAAGGCGCGGACGCGGTGTTCGAGCGTTTTTAATCGCTGCGAGGAGAGGCCGCGGCGGACGTTTTCCGATTCGAGGCCGCTCCAGAGTTTTCTTGCGCTGCGTTTGGGCAAGGAATCTTCGAAGGCGGGGACGAGGCCGCTGCCGAAGATCAGGCGGTCGCTTGTGGAACCGTTCTTACTTTTGTCGCGAAATAATCTTCCCCACAGATAGGGCAGATCGACGGTGTAAAACGGACGGCGAGAGGCCATGCCGAGGGCGGCGATCTGTTTTTTGGTGAGAGGGGCGGTGGCGAGGGCGAAAGTGAGTTTGGGCTGGGCGTGAAAGCGGGAGCGGAGAAAATTTCCGGCGAGATGGAGGCTGGCGGCGTTCGTGGAGACGAGGACGCGATTGGCGGTGATGAGTTTGCGGATCGCGCGGCCGCGGTGACGCCAGGTGACGTGAAGACGGATTGGATTGCCGGGATCGATCCGCGTGACTTCCGCGTTTTCGGCGATGGCGGCGCCGGCGCGAACGGCGGCGCGGGCGAGGCCGTCCACGACTTTGCCGGGGTCGATGGTGCCGCCGGGAACTTTTTTGACGGCGCGAAGGCGGCCGGAATCGGACCAATCGATGGGGGAATTTGGCAGGGGTTTGATTTTTTTGCCGTCCATGGAACGGTTGCCGTGGGCGATTTCCCAGACGCCGCGGAGGTCGAGGGCGGCGTTGACGCGAAGAGTGCGGAGGATTTGTTTGTAGTTTTTGAGGACGTCGCCGAGGGCGGGAAGATTTCCGGCGGCGGTTTCCGCGAGGGCGAGGCCGCCGGTGCGGCCGCTGGCGCCGTTGCCGAGGCGTTTTGCTTCGAGGAGAAGGACGGATTTATTTTTGGCGAGACGTTTGAGCGAAGCGGCGGCGGCGAGGCCGGTGAAGCCGGCGCCGACGATGGCGAAATCGACGTGAGAAGGAAGGCGAGTGAGTTTGGAGCGGAAAGAGATTTTCCAGGGAGGAGTGCCCCAGTTGGGAGTGGAAGGCATAGGGAAAATAAGGATAACGCAGAGAGGCAGAGGGTGCGGAGAGAGAGCGAAGAGAAAACAAGGATTTAACACGGAGGACACAGAGGGCGGAGCGCAGAGATCACAGAGAAGACGGAGAGAAAAGAAAAGAAGGGAAAGAAACGCGGAGACACAGAGAGCGCAGAGAGGAGAAGGGCGGAGGAACAGAGTTTAACGCAAAGACGCTGAGGGTGTAGAGAAGAAAGAACGACGAGGGCGGAAATAGGAAGTGTGGCGCGAGGTGTTGTGCCACGAGTTCTGCAATCGTGCCAAGCGCAACGGGGCTGAAGCCCCTCACCTACACAAACCGGTGGATGGGTTAAGACAATGCGAGTGCGCGAAGAGTGATTTCGAAGAGAGAATCTGCGGGGAGACGCGGAGGGTATTTGCCGAGGGGATCGATTGATGCGACGGGCAAACGTTATCTAGCGAAGAGGGCACGAGGTGTGGTGCCACGAGTTCTGCAATCGTGCCAAGCGCAACGGGGCTGAAGCCCCTCACCTACACAAACCGGTGGGCAGGCAGAAAGCCGGCCCTACAAAGGCTAGGGAAGATGCCGCCCTAAAGGGACGGCTCTACGAAAGCAAACCGGAGAATTATTCGGCGGCGCCGAGGGGCAGGAAATATTGGGTGCCTTTGACGGGTTCCTGGAGGCGGCGGAGGAGTTGTTGGAGGTCTTCGCTGCGTTCGACGAAGTCGATGTCGGAAGTATTTATCACGAGTAAGTCGGAAGCTTCGTAGCGGAAGAAGAAGTGTTCATAGGCGCGGGCGACTTCTTCGACGTAGTCGGGCGAGATGTGGGATTCGCCGTGGGCGGCTTTTTTGGCGATGCGGGCGCGGAGGATTTCCGGTTTGGCTTGTAAATAGATGACGAGGTCGGGTGGGGGAATTTCGCGGGCGAGAAGGTCGTAATAGCGTTCGTAAAGTTTGAGCTCTTCGTCGTCGAGATTGAGATTGGCGAAGATGCGATCTTTTTCCATGAGGAAATCGGAGAGAAGCGGCGCGGGCGAATCGGCGGCGAGGGCTTCGCGCAGGCGCTTTTGGCGCTCGAGGAGAAAGTACATTTGCGCGCGGAAAGAGGAGCCGGATTTTTCGTTGTAAAAATCGGCGAGGAAAGGATTGTCTTCGCAATCGTACACGCGGCGGGCATGAAGGCGTTCGGCGAGGATGCGGGCGAGAGTGGATTTGCCGACACGGAGAGGACCTTCGATGGCGATGAAGCGCGGAGCTTCGGGGCCCCGCTTGGGGATGGGTGCGCGTTTGGCGGAGGAGTCGAGCGCCATCGAGGAGGGATTATAGCAGCGAGCGGTGCCGGTGGGCAGGGGCAGGTTGAAGTTTGCCTGATTGTGCCGCAAGCGGAGAATTTTCCTCGGAAAGACTGCTTGGAGGGGCGGAGGTCTCCTTGCAAGGCGCGTGGGGAAAGGAATGGGCCGACCTGCGCCAGGGTACCAAAATGGAATTGGGGAAAAGGAGAGAAAGTACTAGGAGAAGCGGTCAAACGGTCGTACGGAAGAGAATGTGACCAATGGGCCAGTGCAACCTGTCCTTTGGTACAGCATACTGTGTGTGTCGCGAGCGGTGCCATTTGCCGAGCTTGCGGCAACTGAGGTGGTCCCGATGTTACTTGCCGCAGCCCTGCTGCTTTTGAGCTATCCGCAAAGCGCGCCGAACGCGTATACCGATTCCGCGGCTCTTGCCGACAAAACTGAAATTAAGAAAGAAGATGCGACGACTTCGAGCGCGTTGCCGGCTGCGCCGATGCCGAAAGTTGCGGCGGATGATGCGACGGCGGCAACGGGCGAATCTTCGTCGGTGATTGCGGAACCGTTTTTGCCGGGCGCGGGGATTCAACCGGCGGCGCCACCGAAGGCGGCGATTCGTGGAGTGCGGTATGAAACGCCGCGCGAGAAACTGGCGTGGATCGGATTGTCGGCGGTGGGACATGGCGCGGCGGCGTTTGATGCGTACTCGACGCGGCGAGCAATTTCGGGTGGATTCGGCACGGAGTCGAATCCGTTTCTGCGGCCGTTTTCTCATTCGAGCACGCTGTACGTGGCAACGCAAGTGAGCCCGGCGGTGATGGATTTTGTGGGACATAAAATGATGACGAACCGGCGGCCGTGGGTGAGGAAGATGTGGTGGGTGCCGCAGGCGGCAGGAGCGGGAGTTTCGTTTTCGGCGGGCGTGCACAACATGAGCCTGGTGAAGTGACGCGAAGAATTTGAAATAAAGAATTTCCCACGCGACCCAAAAAAAGCGTCCCGAGCCGTTCCCTGCGGCCGGGACGCTTTGACGTTTGCGGGAACTTTCCGGCGAGCCGCGGCGTCCGATGACAAACGGCGTTTTGGTTCGTCCAACAGAGGCGCACTTGCGGGATGGGCGGTGAGGTAGACTGAGGACTGTCGCGGGTGCCCCAGCGACGGTGCGTCACACAACCATTTTGCCGGGGCTGGATTCCAACCGCCCGAGAGATGGGGACGCGAGAATCCTCGTAAGGCAATCACCTGATTATGAGCCAAATTCTTCCAGACGCGGGAAAATCGAGAACGCGGGCACTGCGGTGGGCACCGCTGTTGCTGATTGCGATTGTGCCGATGGTGTACCTGCATTTTCGCGGCGGAAAGACGGAGAGCAAGGGCGGGGAATTCGAAGCGAAGGTGGAGAAGAGAGAGTTCCGGCAAATGCTGCGTCTGAATGGGACGACGCAGGCGTCGCGGTCGTTTGTGGTGCTGGCGCCGAGGCTGGAGGGCGCGCAGGTTGGGTCGGTGGTAATTACGAAGCTGGCGCCGGTGGGCGTGCAGGTGAAAAAGGACGATGTGCTGGTGGAATTCGATCCGCAAGCGCAGATGAAGGATTATCTGGACAAGAAGAGCGCCTACGAAAACTTGACGAGCCAGGTGGCGCAAAAGCAGGCGGACGAAGAGATTGCGAAGGCGAAAGACGACACGGCGCTGAAGCAGGCGGAAGACGAATTGAAGCGGGCGCAACTGGAAGTGCAGAAGAACGAAATCGTATCGCGGATTGACGCGGAGAAAAATCAAGAGGCAGTGGATGAAGCGGACGCGACGCTGAAGCAATTGAAGGAGACGTACGCTTTGAAGCGTGTGGCGGGCGGGGCGGCGGTGCACATTCTGGAGATACAGCGGGACCGCGCGAAGGCGGCGATGGAGTATGCGCAGGGGAACGCGGTGAAAATGGTGGTGCGCTCGCCGATGCAGGGCGTGGTGGTCTACAACACGATTTGGCTGGGCGGGCGAATGGGAACGGTGCAGGAAGGCGATCAAGTGAGGCCGGGCGTGCCGTTTTTGCAAGTTGTGGATCCTTCGCTGATGGAAGTGCGGGTGGAAGTGAACCAAGTGGACTTGCGCAACGTCCATTTGGGGCAGAAGGCGAAGATGCATCTGGACGCGTATCCGGGGCTGGCGCTGCCGGCGACGCTGGAGCAGCTTTCGCCGCTGGGACATCAGGGACAATTCAGCGCATTGGTGCGGACGTTTGCGATGCAATTTGCGGTGCAAGGGCAGGACCCGCGGCTTTTGCCGGATTTGTCGGCGGCGCTGGATCTGGATTTGGGAGGCGAGAATAAGGAACTGGTGGTGCCGCGGCAGAGCGTGACGTGCGAAGAGAAAAAATGTTTTGCGTGGGTGAGGAGCGGAAGCACTTTTGACAAGCGAGAAGTGAAAGTTGGACGGACGAACGACCTGGAGGCGGTGGTTTTATCGGGGCTGGCGGAGGGGGATGTGGTGCGACGCAGGCCCGATGAAGCGAATGGAGTGGTGGAAAAGCCGTGACGGCCGAAGGCAAGAAATCGCGATGGAACAAACGGACGATGAGCATCGCGGCGGCGGCGGCGATCGGCGTAGTTGTGATCGGCGGATTCCGGCTGGCGAGTTCGAAGACGAATATACCGACGGGCGAAGCGAAGAAGAAGGAGTTTGTTGATTATCTGGAAATAAAAGGGGAAGTGAAGGCGGAGCGGTCGGTGATCATCACGGCGCCCTACAGCGCGGGGGATTTGCAGATACTGACGATCGTGGCGAATTCGGCGAAGGTGAAAAAGGGCGACACGCTGGTGGAGTTCGACGCGACGACGGTGAAATCGAAGCTGGCGCAGGATAAATCGGCGTTGACGTCGGCGGATGCGGAGATTCAGCAGGCGCGGGCGGCGGCGAAATTGAAGGAAGAGCAGGACCTGACGGACGTGATGAAGGCGAAGTTCGACACGGAAAAAGCGAAGATGGACGCGAGCAAGCAGGAGATTCTGTCGGTGATTGAAGGCGAACAAGCGAAATTGAAACTGGCGGATGCGGAACAGAAATGGAAAGAGGCGGATGCGAAATTGAAGGCGGACCGGGCGTCGGCGGGATCCGATCTGGCCAGCAGGAAACAGAAGTACGATCAAGCGGCGTATCAAGTGCAACTGGACGAAAAGAGTTTGGCGTCGCTGACGCTGCGCGCGCCGCTGGATGGAGTGGTGGCGCTGCAGAATCACTGGGAGCCGCAGGGCGGACCGACGCCTTTCAAGCAGGGAGACCGGGCGTGGCCGGGCGCGGGACTTATGGAATTGCCGGATGCGACGGCTTTGAAAATTTCCGCGCGGATCGAAGAGGCAGAACGAGGGCAATTGAACGTGGGACAAACGGCGAAGCTGCAGTTTGATGCGTTGCCGGACCGAAGCTTTGAGGGGAAAGTGAAAACGATCAGTCCGACGGCGAGCCTGGATTTCACGGCGGGATGGCCGATACCGAGAAATTTTTCGGTGGAGCTGAGCTTGTCGGAGCTCGATCCGCGGCTGACGCCGGGAATGGGCGCGCAGGTTCGCGTTGCGGTGGCGCGAGTGCCCGACGGAATTGTGATTCCGGCGCGGGCGCTGTTTCGAAAGGCGGGCCGCACCGTTGTGTATGAAAAGCACGGCTCGAAATTTGAAGAACGCGATGTGGAAGTGAGCCGAAAAAGCGGCGACGAAGTTTTGGTCGCCAAAGGGATACAACCGGGAGCGATGCTGGCCCTGAAAGATCCGACGCTGGAGCAATAGGGGATAGATGCCGAGGAAGAAACATTTCGACGCGATTGCGCTTTTTGCCGCGATGGCCGCGATGGGAAGCGGCGTGGGATGCCGGCAAGCGACGGTGCTGGCCACGGATTCGGCAATTCCGACCGCCATGGTGAAAGAGACGGATCTGCAGCTTGTGGTACGAACGACCGGAGCGCTGAAGACGGAACAATCCCGTGGAGTGAGCGCGCCGCCGATCGCGGGCGGCACGCTGCAAATCATAGAACTGGCGAAGCCGGGCACGCTGGTACACGCGGGGGATGTGGTGCTGGAATTCGACCCCAGCCAGCAGAAATACAACCTGGAGCAGAATCGAAGCGATTTGCAGCAGGCGGAACAGGAAATTGCCAAAGCGAGAGCGGATGCGGCGGTGCAGTCCGCGGAAGACAAGACGGCGCTCTTGAAGGCGAAGTACGCCGTGCGCCGGGCGGAACTTGAGGTGAGCAAGAACGAGATTGTGAGCCCGATCGACGCGCAAAAAAATCTGCTTGGGCTGGATGAAGCGAAGCGCGCGCTGGCGCAACTGGAACAAGACATCGGTTCGCACAGCGCTTCGAACAAAGCGGCGCTCGAGATCAGCGAGGAAAAGCGGCACAAAGCGCAACTATCGATGGATCAGGCGGAGCTCAACATCAAAAACATGCGCATCACTTCGCCGATCGACGGAATTGTGGTGATACACGGAAACCGCGATTCAACGGGCGGATTTTTTTTTGGCGGAATGACGCTGCCCGACTACCACGTGGGCGATCAAGTGAATCCGGGAAGTTCGATTGCGGAAGTGATCGATTTATCGAAGCTGGAGCTTTCGGCGCAGGTCGAGGAAATCGATCGCATGAATATGAAAACGGGACAGGCGGTGGAAATCACACTCGATGCATTGCCGGGAGAAAAATTCACGGGCAAGGTGCGAACGATCGGCGGAGCAACCTCGCGGATGTTCTGGGACGAAAACGCGAAACACAAGTTCGATGTGATGGTGGCGCTGGACCGGCTGGACGAGCGGCTGCGACCCGGCTTCGCGGCGCGGCTGAGCATACAGGGCGACCGGATTTCGCATGCGGTGTCCATTCCGGCGGAAGCGGTGTTCGAACGCGACGAAAAAAAGATTGTTTACTGCCAGCGAGGCGGCGGCTTCGAACCGAAAGATGTGAAAGTGCGCGCGCTGAGCGAAGGACGGGCCATTCTGGAAGGCGTGCCGGCGGGAACGGTGGTGGCGCTGGTGAATCCGGAAAAGAAGGCGGGGACGAATCCGAAGGCCGGCGCGAGCGGGAGTCCGACGATGGGCGGAGTTTCGAAGTGAAGCGTACCTTAGCGCAATGAAACCCGACACATTGACAACGACGAAATCCCTGGCGCAATGGCTGCCCGATGTTTTGTTCGGGCTGGAAAATCTGGCGACGCACAAACTGCGGTCGCTGCTGACGATGCTGGGAATGATTTTTGGCGTGGCGGCGGTGGTGGCGATGCTTTCGATCGGCGCCGGCGCGCAGCAAAAAGTGATGGCCTTCATCGAACAGCTCGGCGTGCGCAACCTGATTGTGGAGGCAAAGGAAGCGCAGAACGAACAAGACCTGCAAAAAGTGCGGAAGATCTCAAACGGGCTGAGCCTCGCCGACTACCAAATCATCCGCACCAACGTGCCCAACATTCAGATGGGCACGCCGAGAAAGCGATTCACGCCGACGAAAGTGCTGCCAAAGCCGCAAGTCGAAGTACCGACGGTGTATGGCGTGGAACCAAGTTACCTGGAGATTGGACACCTGCGCGTGATCGAAGGGCGCTTCTTTGACGCGAACGACAATACCGCGTCGGCGCCAGTGTGCGTGCTGGGGGCAGCGGCGAAAGACAGCCTGTTTGGCGCGGCGCCGGCGGTGGGAGAGTACATCAAGCTGAATGAATTGTGGTGCCACGTGATCGGGATCGCGGGGCCGCAGCTTGCGCCGCAGAGCGACGTATCCGGCGTTCGAACCGAGGACATGAACAATTTGATTTACGCGCCGCTGAATTCCGTGTTGTACCGGCTGGAGGATTCGCAAAGCTGGCTGAAGGATGAAGTGGACGGGCTGTATCTGCACCTGGCATCGACCGATACGAGCGCGACGGACGCGGAAGTGGTGCGCGGGATTTTGAACGCGGCGCATCACAATGCGGGAGACTTCAGCGTGATTGTTCCGGCGGAACTGCTGGCGCAGCAGCGGCGGACGGAACAACTCTTCAATACGGTGATGGTGGCGATCGCTTCGATTTCGCTGCTGGTGGGCGGAATCGGAATTATGAACATCATGCTGGCGGCGATTTTGGAACGGACGCGAGAGATTGGCGTGCGGCGCGCCGTGGGGGCGCGCAGATGGGACATCATCCGGCAATTCGTGATTGAAGCGGTGCTGATTTCGTTTGCGGGCGGACTGGTGGGAGTTGGAGCGGGATTTGCAATTTCGCAATTGATTGCGTGGCTGGCGGGCTGGTCGACGATCGTGACGGTCAGTTCGATTTTGCTGGCGTTTCTGGTTTCGATTTCGGTGGGATTGATCTTTGGGATTTATCCGGCGGTGAAAGCGGCGCGGCTCGATCCGGTGGAAGCGATTCGTTACGAATAACACGCAGGATTTTTGAATTGTTCCGGGGGGGGGTGGGCGATGAGAGTGGTCAGGCTGGCCTTTGCGGCGACGGTGTTTTTGGCGGCGTGTGGCGCAGGGACGCGGGCGCAGAGCAGCGTGACGATGGAGCGGTTTTTCGGCGTCAGCGGAAAACAGAAACCGGCGGCGCCCCTGCCCGCGCCACAGGGGCTTGCCGACCACGTGGTGGACGGAAAGCTGGTGCTGACGCTCGGCGAAAGCATTCGGCTTGCGCTTTCGAACAATACGGACATCCGGCTGGACCACGCGCAAATTGAATTTGCGCAAGACAATTTGCGGCGCGCGCGCGGACCGTTCGACCCCTTGGCCACATCGAGCTTTGCCGACAACCGCACGAAAACGCCGACGATCACGCAAATTCAAGGCGCGCCGGTGCTGGATACGCTCTCGCAATCGACGACATTCGGATATTCGCAACTATTCCAGACGGGAACGAATTTTCAGACATCTTTTTCGGCGAATAAATTGTCGACGAACGATTCGCTGAGTTTGCTGAATCCTTCGCTGGCAAGCAATCTGCAATTCACCGTGACGCAGCCGCTGCTGAAGAATTTTGGTTTGTTTCCGAATCGCGCGCCGATTTTTATCGCGCAGAAGAATCTGAAACAGGCGCGGGCGAATTTTCTGGGCGAAGTGAACGACGTTGTGCTGCAGATTGTGGGGAACTACTGGAACGTTGTGCTGGCGCGAGAAAACCTGGTCGTTCAGAAAAAATCGCTGGAAGAGGCGGAAAAAAGTTACGACCGCGACAAAAAAGCACTGAGCCTCGGCGCTCTGCCCCCGCTCGATATTTACCGGTCGCAATCGCAAGTGGCGACGCGGCGAGTGGGCGTGATTCAAGCGGAATATTCGCTGAAGCAGGCGGAGGATCAGTTTCGGCGCGGCGTGGGAGCCGACCTTGACCCGGCGATTCGCGTGCTCGATCTGGATTTGACGGACCGGCCGGAGCCGACGGGCGAACTACGGGGCACGGATATTCCGACGGCGCTGGCGCGTGCGCTGACAAACCGGCCGGAACTTGAACGGGTGCAGGAACAGTTGGCGAGCGACGAGCTGAGCGTGCGACTGGCGCACAATAATTTGAAGCCGGACGTGGAACTGTCGGGATTTTACGCGGGAAACGGAGTTGCGGGGAACAGCCCGGCAAATGGCAACACCGGCATATACGGCAGTTTGGGCCAGGTTTTTCATTTTACTTACCCGGCGTATGGAGCGTCGCTTTCGCTTACGCTGCCGATTCGAAACCACAGCGGCGAAGCGAATCTTGCCGATGCGCTGGTCAGCCGCACACGGGATCAGTATCAAGAGCGGCAAACGCATCAGAGCATCACGCTGGAGGTGACGCAGGCGGTGCATTCGCTTGAAGAGGCGAAGCTGACGATGGAAGCCGCCAAAGTTGCGGTGGACCTTGCGCGCGACACGCTGCGAGCGGACGAACGGAAGTATGAGCTGGGCGCGGAAGCGGTGTTTTTCGTGCTGGATGCGCAGACGCAAGTGGCGCAATCGGAACTGAACCTGATTCAGGCGCAAATTAATTATCAATTGGCGGTGGCGCAACTGGATCACGCGACGGGAGATTTGCTGGAGCAGCATCAGGTGCAAATCGTGGAACCGAAAAACTGAATCGCCGGGCGCTGCTTCTTACAAGCCCGTTTTTGCATGGTTTGTTTTGTGCCAACTTGAAAATGTAGGTTGCGTGCCTCAGAATAGACATATTCCCCGATAGCTCAACGGTAGAGCATTCGGCTGTTAATTTTCAGACGACCCGTTGATTCTGCACCGTTTAACCCCGAAATTGGCCACCGGAAACAGGCAAGTTGGACCCCAGTTTGGACCCCAAAATTTACGTCTCAAAACTCACAAAAACGTGATGATCGTTCGTTCCTGCGGGCCTCGCGCGGATAGATTCCGACTTGCCGACAATCCGGAAGTCGGTCTGTCAGATCGCTCCTATTCAAATCGTGTGGAATTCTCGTTGTAGAAGTAAATGTTTGAGTGAGGCGCGGCGGGAAACTTCTAAGCCTGAGCGCCGCAGGAGTACGGTGGAACCTGCGCGCAGAACCTACGGCGTAATCGGGCGGCATGCCTGCGAGATTCTAACGCACCGACGCAGCACGCAACGCTGTCAGCCAATGCATCGGCATGACAACGGAGCGTTGATGGAAGCAATCGCCGTGCTGGACAATGAATGTAGGCGCAATGCCTAACTTAAGGTCAGGGCCCTATTGCAGTAAGCGGGCGGCATGTGGGCAATGTCGCTCGCGACATGTTCGCCGTCACAGAGGGTCTAGAGTGCCGCAGAAACTGCGGTCCCGAGGCAGGTAGGGGCTGAACGAAGGGTCGTGCATTCGAGCAGACGAAGCGAACCATTCACGTATGAGGCCGCTACTTTGTGGGCGCGAAGCCGCACCATGGCAGAACGATCCGAATGCTGACTTTGATCGGCGAATTCGCGACGAAGTGCGGAGGGATGTGATGTTCTCGCGGGGCATTTGCAGGTTTCGCGAGCGAAGATAATCCCGTAGAGTCGTACTACGACCGAACTGTGGAGGTTCGGCATCTCAAGCGTCGCCTTCGGTTTTCCCTCACTAGCGTGGAAATTGCGATGAGGGGAGCAGACTGCGACAGGATAGACCCGTTGAGCGAAAAACGACCGGGCTATGCTTTCCGATCCATTGCCACAGTTTTGGTGGCTAAATGAAGAACCAGCTTCCGGTCTTTCTCACTGCTCTTTGCAAGAAACTTGCTCAATTTTGACCAGTATTGAGCGCCCTTTCCGCTCGAAAATACGTCTTCCGATTTGCGTTCTCGCAGGATGGGCGGAACGGTTGGCTTGTCGCCATCATAGAAGAGCTGGTACATAGGAATCTCTAACGCCCTCGCCAGCTTTTCAAGCGTCTCGATGGCTGGAACCGTGTGGCCATTTTCAACACGAGATATGTAACAGCGCAGCAATCCCGTTTTTTCCTCGATATCTCCTTGTGACAACTTCTTCTGCTCTCGCAACGCTCGCAACCGATCTCCAATTATCATGGGACACCTCCGGTGCCTAAAGAATGGCGAACTTCAGGTAGCTCCATACGGGCTCACGTCAAATTCAACGCCACCGAGCCTTCGTAATAGCACAACTCACTTCGGCCGGTTACCGCTCCTGATCTTCTTACTCGAATGTCACGGCCGCAGTGAATCGAGCGCGAGATACAAATCCAGACGGCCATTGCCAAGCTGCGGTGTAAGCTGCTTCGCGTGGGCGATAGCTTGCGCCGCATCGGCCGGCGCGAGTCCGATTTTCAAATTGCGCAATAGCGCTACACCTCCCGCAACAAACGGTGAACTGAAAGAGGTTCCGGAACCGGCTGCGTACGTGCCAAAAGGAAAAGTCGTAACGATATTTTCTCCGGGAGCCGCGACCCAAACCTCGGAACCGTAGTTCGAAAATGTGGATCGGGCATCGAGATCGGACGTGGACGCCACTCCCATAACGGTTGTATACGACGCCGGATACGTAACCATTTGCTGTCCGTCGTTTCCTACCGAGGCGACGCAAATAACTCCGTTTTGATTCGCATAACTGATGGCTGTTTCCATCTCAACTGAAGGAGATGTGAAGTCGAAACTCATGTTGATGATGTTGGCTTGATTCTGAACAGCAAAATATGTCGCTCGCAAGATGTCGGACAAGTATCCTGTTCCATTTGCATTAAACGTCTTGAGGGGCAAGATGTATGCCGTTGGGGCAGCTAGGTGAATAACGCCCGCCACCATCGTCCCGTGTCCGAATGCCGCGTAGGGTGCCCCGTCAAGGACGGCTGCGGTCGACTGGTCCAGAACAGCAGCGGTCGATTGGTTGACGTTTGCAGGCTGGCAACCGGAACACGCAGGAGGAGAAGCGTACGGCCAGTCCGTTAACTCCGAGCCGCCGGGCTGATTACGGGTGAAATCATATCCGGACAATAGAACGTTGATGAGCGCCGGATGAGTCGGATCGACACCGGTGTCGATATCCGCGACGAGTCCAACTCCAGTCACCGCGAAACTATTTTGTGCGTCCGAAAGTCTAATAATCTGAGCAGCAGGTTGGAGCGCATATCCCTGCCAGACAACTGAGCCGTAAAATCCAACGGGAGTCGCGTCAGAAAGGCCGGACGGAGGCGTCAGGAGCGTCGCTTGACCCGATCCGATGGCGAGTAGCTGATCCACTTCAGCATCTACGATGCCTGGCAGCAGCCGGAGAGTGCCGAGGAAAAGATCAGAATTGACTAAATCGGAGGTTGTGACAAGAAAAACTTGATTGACTCCACCGTCAAGGCTACGGACAACATTGCAAAGATGAAGTAAGCATGTCTGTTGCAACCCCGACTGCCCGAGTGAGGTTCTAACAATAAATCTGTGCTCCGCTGCGGCGGATGGGACAAATAGGAAGAAAAGAAAAATGACGCGAAGCCAAACGTGACGCTTAAACATTGGCAAATTCTCCTTCTCATTGCTCTACTCGATCCACAGCCTGGGATTTAGTCACCTGACGGTTCGCTCGAATTGCAATCCAGAATAGGACTCTTTTCCTGCGAGCCAAGGGGCAAACGACACAACGACATGATCGAATTGCGTTTATCTGGCTCTTCATTACGCTTCTGAATCTCGACCAAGTTCGCACACCGCTTCTCAATGTGTTCGATTCGATCCACCGCTTCAATGGAGACATCATGAAATTCTCGTGCCTGGTCTGATTGCGTCGAAGTGCGGAAGGCAACTCTGTGGACTCTTGTCCTTGCACCATCTGGATGGATGATTTGATTTCGCTCTTGGAAAGACTCTTCACAAGTGAATGGACACGGTGAATCAAGCAAATCATTACTGCCGTCGTGACCTGTCAGTTCGAGCGGTACGATTCGTTGATTTGGCTTATCGCACAGCCGTTCCCATAACCTGCTCAATTTGTTTCGATAGAATGGGTCTACGTAGTGAACTTTTCTGTTTACCTTGTCGATTACCCAAATAATCCGAGGGGCACTCTGAACAGCCTCGTCAAGCATTTGGCGATATCGTTCTAAAGTATGTCGCACATACACATTTCTTGCGATTTCCTCGTCCAGTGATTTGGCAACTTCAGTCAGATTTTCGGTCAATTCGTCGTTCGCCGACTTGTATACGCCAGCGGCGACAATCAAGTCCTCTTCCAGCAGCTTGCGTTCAAACTGAAAAGCCGAGACGACGAGAGTTGTAAACGTGATCGCAGCCACAAAAAGCGCGAGAAACATTGGCAGTTCTTGCGTGGATGCAAATAGCCCCTGTCCAGCCAGAGAACTCCAGGTCACAACACCGCAAAGAATGAGATTTGCTCCAGCAGCCTCCAATGGACAGAAACGGTAGGCTGCCCAGATCAAGAAGGGGATGCACAGGACGACCAACGCGCCGGAAGTTGGAGAATGGAATAAAGGTCGTCCAAATAGCCACACGGCTGTCGCGGTCAAGCAAATGAGCAACACTGTAAGTTCGCCCCATTCACGCGGATCCAGCCGGTGGTGCTCATTTCCAAGCAAGAGCACTAGAAATGGCGTTAAGACGAGTCCGGCAAGTGCATCGCCTTCCCACCACGTCAGCCAAACAGGGAGAAAGTCTCGCCAGCTCGAAAGCTCGGAATAACTTAGAAGTCCCACTCCAATTGTGGCGCACAGAGCGGGAGCCAAAATGCCAGCAAAAAGCACGAAACGAACCGCACTACTAGGCTTGAAAAAAGCCTTGACCCCGTTCGCATAACGCTGAACCAGGTACGCGCCGACCAGAGCTTCCAATGTATTTCCAGTGGCGACGCCGAGTGAAGCATACGTGTCATACGTAGCTGTTACGTTGACAACGAAGCCTCCCAGAAATATCGCTGGCCAGAAGCGGTAGCCCAATATCAGGAGCGCGGCCAAAGAGATTCCCGTCGGGGGCCAAAGCACTGTTACGTCCGTGCCGTGCCCGGCAACTTGTTGGCCGAATTTGCCCGAAACAACATAGCTGACGAAAAGAAAGACGAATATTCCAGCACTTCGGAGGAAGTTAGAACTGTATATTCGGGAGACTAGACATCGCAAAGAATCAGCAATGGACGTTTTGCTTACAAGGAAAGTTCCCAAGAACATAACACTCTCCTGAAATGCAAAAACAGGGCCCGACTGCGATGTGGGATAGAATTATCCGCGTGTTTCTACATGCTCTATTTATTACTCTAGGCAGTTATTGTCAAGATAAAATATAGTTGAGCCCGCATATAAATCATTGGTGTAACGATCTCGTTTCATCCGCCCATAGGTCCGCCGACTCGCTGCGGCACCTCGTAGCTCATCGCAGTCGAATTCGATGTTTCCTTGAATATAGCCTTCGCGGCTCAGGCATTCCGCAAGAATGTCTGCGCAGGCCGTCAGACAGACATACAATCCGGTAAAAAACTCAGGTGGATGCGTGAGAGCCACATAGTGAATCTCCGTGGTCCCCCGGGACACGTGCTCATAGCTAAACTTAGCAACTGCAATCTCGTCTCGATGGAATTTTCCACCTCTCAGCCACCACTCAGGGAGTCGCGCCAAGTACAAATGGAACGAGTTGCCATCGGTCCGGTATATCCAATAGCCACGAAAGTCCATTGGCCCGAACGTAGGCATATGGCATCCGAATTCTTCTATCGGAGGGTCAATCGGAATGATGCTCTCACATGCCACGCGGCGCATACTAACTATGTACGTCAAAAGTGTCAAGATGCCCTTTTCGGTATCCGCGATAGGCGTTACCTAGTCCTATAACCGAGAATTACCAGAAAACTACTTGACATCAACTAAGCCCGGGGCCTACATTCTCCACGCGTAAACCTCCGAAGGAGACCACCGAATGCCCCCTCTCGCCTATCGGTCATACGGCCGATCAGTGAATCCCGCCATTTTCACCACCCTGCTTGCGCTCGCTGGCCTGGCTGCGTATCTGATTTATGCGACGAACTAGAGAAATGAGCGGCACCATCGACCCAAGAACTTTGCGTCGGGCCGCATATCGGATCGCTGGTGAAGCTGTGTCTCTTGCTCTCCTGGGCGTCGAATTCCAATACATTTCGGTGGCTCCCCTGGCGAGAACGGGACGAACAGAAGGTGAACTCATTGCTTTGGGGCGCGGTAGTTGGACGCCAGACGAAATGTCCTATGTCTTTGGACAGTGGGCCGCCAATGCGTCTGGAATATCCGATGAATTTGATTTGATTAAATTCCCAAAACCGGACTTAGCCGAAGTCAGCGAGGAACTACGCAACCAGATTCTTAGACTGGCTGCTAAAGCCGCTGCCCCTATATGCTCGCTGGCTGAGGCTCTTCTTGCGCGCGAGACTATACTCGCTATCGAGTGCTACCAGATTATCATTGCGAGATATCGAGATCGAATCGCATAAGTAGTGTTACCATCGCGGATTTCCGCGACCAGTTGCTGCAAGCTATTTCGGCTGTTTCGGGTCTTGCTGGTGCTCATCTTGTGCAGCTGCTAAGAGCCTCGAATGACTCGCAAACATGTGATAATCGAAAAACGTTCCGCGACACCAAAGGATTCTCTTTCCATCTTGGCCCTCAGTGAAAACGGTGAGCGGAGCAAATCGAACAGGTTCGTCTCCAATTTTGACCGGGCCATAGGTGATCACAACTCTGTAGTCCGGCATGTGCAAATCGCACCAAATTCAGATTCGGATATCTTGCGTGGCAATTAATTATGATATAACTTCCGGTTGAATTCTGTCGATTCAGCGTTTCTCCAGTCATAGGAGCTAAAATGAGATTCCCTGCCCGCATCATCGCTCTTTGCGTCTGCGTCAGCCTGACCGCATATGGTCAGGAAAATTCATTTGATCGAGTGCGATATAACGGTGGGTCGGTCCATTCGAAGATTGATCCGAAGGACTGGAAAAACACGCTAACGGTCACTTCGGACATCATTACGCTGTCTCTTAAAGATGGTAAAAAAGTGGAAATCCCTCCGAAATCCGTAACTTCCCTCAGCTACGGCCAAGAAGCTCATCGGCGCGTAGGAACGATGATTGCACTGGCGATTCTCGGTGCGCCCGTCCCACTTTTCGGCATGCTTCCCAAAACCCGCCTCCACTATATCGGGATTCAATACACTGATGCCTCAAACAAGTCCGCAGGGATTCTATTGCAGGGCGACAAAGATAACTATCGAACGATACTCGTGGCACTCCAAGGAGTGACCAACGTCCCCGTCTCTGTTTCAAAAAAAGATCGTGAATTTGTCCCAGTTGGTGTTAAGTCCGAGATCGCGAAAGACAACTACTCCGAGCGCGCTGACGCGAAGCCAGCAACTCAGACGGCGGAGGTCAAGGGAGTTGTCGACATCACTTCCACTCCCGACGGAGCTGACGTGCTGCTTGATGGGAATTTTATCGGAAATGCACCTGCCACTTTGGCGCTCGCGCCCGGCAAGCACACCATCACAGTCAAAATGTCCGGGCGAAAAGATTGGACACGAGAGATAAGCGTTGAGGCTGCCTCTGAGGTTCAACTTTCTGCGACGCTTGAACCAACACAATGACGTATGGCCACGACTGAATGGTCAACCCGAGACTGTTGGAAGCATCTCGTCTTGGCGTTCGGTTTGTCGTGGAGCATCTGCGTTCCGGCTCTTTTCCTTTCCCGCCACCGTAAAGAATGTGAAACTGTGCTCATCCTCGGCGCGTTTGGTCCGAGTCTTGCAGCCACTCTACTTTCTCGGAGCGGCGTTCTAATCCCGGGTCGTGCGATAATTTTTCAAGCCCTTCGCTTTACGTCGGTGTTGCTCGTTGGTTGGGCTATCTTGCGCAGGCATCAAATTCTCTGGTATGAAACTCCTGCGTCACTTTTCTCGGCTGAGCTATTTTTGTTGATGTCAGCTATCCCCGCCGGGATTGTATGTGCCGCGTATTCCTTCGACAGCGACGTTCGGCAGACTATGCGGCCACTGGTCACACTCAAAGCGGCCGTGTGGCAAATTGTTGGATTGTTTCTAATCCCAACGCTCTTTTATGCTCCGGCCGAAATAGCGCACATGTTTGGTAGAGTAGTTCATCAACCGATGGCCACGGGACGGGGCATTCCATTTTTTTTCTTATAACGATTGTCGAGTGTGGCTTCGCTTTTTTCTTCGGCGGTGGAATTTCGGAGGAACCGGGCTGGCGCGGTTTTCTCCTGCCGCGCCCTCAATCCCGATTCAGTCCGTTATCAGCTAGCTTACTGACTTGGCTTCCGTGGGCCCTCTGGCACGCGCCACTCGATTTTGCAGGTTATGCTGGCCCAACTCTTGGAGCTTATCTCCAAAATCGCGTGTTCATGTTGATTCCCGTCTCCGTGATCCTGACGTTTATCTACAACCGTTCGGGTGGCTCGATCTTAAGTGCGGCGTTGTTCCACTCGGCTTCCAACATCGCGCCCGATTTCGTCCCGTTCGCGAGTTGGGCAATTTGGCTGATCGTTGGCGCGGCGGTTTTCGCTCTATTCTCCGATAAAATGTGGAGAATACGAAACGCAGAACCCGCTGCCGCCGCAAGCGACCCACCCGGTCAACCAGCGAGACCGTAGATCACGAAATAAAATCGAAACGTTGGGTCATCTACAACACACCGTCTGCAAGAAAACAATTTTCGTGTTCGCCTTGGTCGGGAGCTATTTTTGGTCCATCTGATTCATGCCCTGCGCAGATGCCACAATTCTCGAATGACTAGCAAACAGTCGGTAATTTGAAAAACTACCACGACACCAATAGATTCTCTTGTCGTGGTGTTGGGACTCCATGAGTATAGTAAGTGGAGCTAGCCTCGAAGGCTCGTCTGCGATTTCGATGAGACCATAAGTCAAGACGATCCTGACCTCTTCCCACCCTTTGTACTCCTTCCGTTTGTCCGAAAGCTCTAGGCTCTGGGAAATTCGGATGATGTTTCCGTCCGCGCCAACCCAAGCTTCTCCGTGACATCCAGCATAAAATGTCTTGCCGATTGTGAACAAAATGTAATCCTCTAGCGGCAAAAGACCGCACAACTTGTCTTCAAGATCTGCTCGATACTGAAATACTTCTATTTTGTTGCCGTCAATTTCCGAATCCTGAGCGTGGCGTATCTTGAGCTTATATTCTGTTCCTAACATATTAGGCAGTTCCGCCCATTGGTCGGACGGCGATGTCCAGCCGTTGAGCAGAGGGAATTCCGGTCGTTCGCGCTCTTTCTTGCCATCTGGATACGAGCGAAACTTCTGATCGCCACCAATAACCTTAACTTCGTACTCCGCGTGTGCTTGCGGTTCTTTGTCTCCAGAGCCCCACGAGAAACTCTGTACGGCAATGAAATTCCGCATACTATCGGCTAACCGTTGTGCCTTTTCTCGGAATAGCTTGATGTCATCCGGCTCTTCAGGGCGGTGTTCCAAGACTCCTGCGTGTGTTGGCTCGAAACTCGAATCAAAATCTGGCAGTGGTTCAAATCCTGGATAAAGATCAACTGACAACGGAGAGACATTCTTAAATGCTGGAAATGTCTTCACCGACACAAACGGTTGCACTTTACTCACGAAATCGACCAAATTTCGGATGGGAACAGCCAATGCCAACGTTTCACCCTCATCTCCTGCACAGAGCACGCCGACAATACGTTGTGTCTTCCTGTCAACGACGATTCCGCCGCTTGATCCGCCCCGTACATGCGGTGACTTTTCGTCGGACGGATCATAGTCAAATGCGAGAAGATCTGAAGTCGTAATGGCTTTGAATCGAGCGGGGATTCGTACGAGACTGCGCTTAGGGTTAAAATCGAACGGATAGCCATAAATGTCCACCCGCTGACCCGGTTGCAAGTCATCAAGGCTGAACTTTAACCCGCGATGGCCTTGAATTGGTTTGTCGAGTTCATAAAGGGCGAGATCGTGTTTCTCCGCGTACATTACAACATTGTCCGGCGGTAGGAATCGGACCGTAGCGCTTTTATCGTCCTTCCCGGTCGCGAAATATTTGTGGATGATCTTTCGCCCTTTGATTCTGCGAGCTGAACTGATAATCGCCACATGGTAGTTCGTCACAACGAAGCGGCAAACCGCGTCCAAGCAGAACCCAGTCCCGAATGCAGCGCGGCCTCCGATTTGTGGGCTTGGCATTTTCAGAAAGTTAGTCTTTAAAGAGGGGACGAGCTTCAATGAGGTGATCGGAACCACGGTTTTGCTGATGTCTGAACTTATAAGGTCGGTCTGAGTGTTTGCCAAATTGTTCTGTGCTGAAGCCCCAGAGGTCACCGACAATAAAACAACTGCCAGAATCGATATACGCGAAATCACTTAAAGCCTCCCCAACTCTATATGAGTCGGCTCTAATGATTTGCACTCGTCGTGCCAAATGTGCTTATTGCAAATAAACGTTTTATAGGAGTTATGAGGCGATGACCTCCCGAAATGGAACATTGGCGCATCATTGCGGGAATGTCATGTTTTACGCTGCTGTTGTATATAATGTGAGTTGTCTATGATGCACAATGGGCGTAACGTTGGAACCGACTCAGGTGCTCCTCTAAGTCGGCGCTAGCGTCATTGTTAGTGAGGCTTCGTGGTGAGATTTACTGGTGCGGACTCATCCGACGTGCCTTTTATGACCCATAGGCTATCGGTCGGGTAAGGGTACTGCAGGATTGTTCGGTCGAATCGCCTCCTTTCCCGTCCCAAGGATTCGCCGAAGTCCTTTTCGCTCGGGAAACTGTTTCTGTTGCCGAGCGCCACCAAATGGCTCTTGCCAAATTTCGACAAAGGATGGCGTGGGCAAAGCTTGTCGATGTCCGACATAGAAGATTAACAGTAGGCTATAAGCGCATTTTACGGGAATTTCACATTTGCGGCGAACCAGATCAGATTCGTCGGCCGTGTAGCCGTCCTGGCCTAAGGCTGCGAGAGGCCCACCTGTACATAGGCTCATGGTCTGTCTGGCGACGGCCTTGGCGTTGTTTGAGGGGATGGGTCGACGAACTCTTGCTCGACGTTGATGAACCGGTTGTGCTCGCGGTCCAATCCTATTACTCCAGCCAGTTTCAGGATCCCGATTGGCATATCAATAAATGTGTTGTCGTCGACTATTGCGTTGTTAGCGTCTACGAAAGCGCCGGATCGACCTGCTGTCGCAATCAGATTGTGTTTGACGCGAGAGCCCTCCCCAAGAATCATCAACCCATCAAGCAACTTAGAATCGAAAAGATAATTGTTTTGGGCGACGTTGTCCGTACCACCGAGAACCAGATTCTCCTGATTCTGCCCGCTGTGGTTGCCAAATACTTTGACCCCTGGTGCATCCACAACGAGAATTCCTGTTGCAAAAAACTCGCATTGACTTGTAGAAATGCACGGAGCCCATTGGTGTCCGGTGGTGACGTTTTCAAAGATCACTCCGGTTGCTCCGAATCCTATTTGAATTCCATTTTGGGCGGCTCCCGTGGTCGGACCATCGCCCAAAGCTTTATTCCACTTCACTTCAACATACGTGCCCTCGCCGTCGGCCGTTATGCCGTTCTTCTGATAACCCGAAAGCTCGGTGCCTTCGACTTTCACTCGGCTAGTGCCGCCATTTCCGCTTTGAACAAGGATCGCAGTTCCACTCTGGCAGCCGCTCAGGACATCTGACAGTCGAATATTAGTGACCGACGGCCTGCGGATTTCGCCTGACGCGTTTTGAAACACAATTCCAAATAGTCGCGGAGCGCAACTTGCAATTCCCGCCTGCGAACCGTCAAACTGCCCTCCCTCGATCTCGACACCTTCTGTGTCAGTTACAAATACGACCGCAACAAAGGGCACTCCACTCGAAAAACTAACTCCAGTTGGCTGGACCCCTACGGTTCGGACAAATGCGCCTGTTCCGAACTTAATCATCAGAGGTTTGGAGATACGCAACTGCTCGTTATAGACGCCGGGGCAGACGAAAATTGAGCTACCAGACGGCGCGGCGGCGATTGCATCTTGAATTCGAGTGAACTGAGCGGCGCACTCGCCCAGGTTAGGAGCTACTGTCAAAACCGACTTCGCCACTGCGATGTTGCCCGCAGCAAGCGAAACTGCCAACAGAACGAGCGCCGTTCCAAAACGAATCATAATCCCTCCGTCCGAACACGGTGCAAACCGAATGCCAATCGCGACTTAATCGCTCCGTCCAAACCGGTTCGCGGCCCAAACCAATTCGATGGGAAGCAGGAGCTATGGTCCGAAGGTGGACGTTCGTAAGAGCGGCTTTGCTTCTAGCGATTTTATCTCTCCTATCAATTCGGACTGCGACCGAAACTCGCCGCAGTTAGCATGTACTCTATATAACTTACTGGTTTAGACCTTCTCGATTGGCAAGACGGCGACAGTTCGAATATGGAACACCAAAATGGAAATCCGGCCCGACTTAGAACTCTCTAATGAACGCGATAGGCAATTGCGGGCCCATCGTGAATGGCTTCCCGGATGTCGGCGGCATTCATAAACCGCTTCTCTTTGAGCTGTTCAGCGACCTGTTTTATTGTCACGTAGTAATTTGTGGCGATGAATTCGGCTTTACTCTCGACGAACTGCTTGTCCAGCCAGTCCGGCGGAGTGCCACGTCTAGTCGTAGGGTTCTTCTGCGAAATTGGGTGGCCCAGCGTGACGGTAGCCGCAGCCCAGCGTCCACAAATCTCTATAATTGCGAACTCCTCCATCGAGGCCTCGCGGCTCTTGGAGGCGAACTTGATCGTAATTTCCCATTCTTCCGGCTGTGCGTCCGCTATCCTCAAACTCTCCACCTCGATTCCCAGCACGACTGCCGCAACAGTCCTTCCTGCAACGAGATACGCCGTCTGCGGGAAGTTGGCGGGAGTGAATGAGTTGGAATTCGTGTTCATTAGTGCATGCAGGAATAGATCAGAATTGTGCCGAGGCTTGCGGCGGCGGTCAGAAATAGAAGTACTGGTCCCAGGGTCACGCGATGTGACTTATCGGCGTGCATAAAAGCCTCCGGCTGTATCGATCGAGAACGTATCTGCCTATCTATCTCATCCGAACCGGAAAGTCAACAGTAGGATACGTAACCGCCGAGGTATTTCTTTAGCAAGCAATTTACATACCGAGTGTCGATTCTCCTTGACAGCAAATTACCAAAGGCGTAAATAGTCGCCATCGATGTTTCATAAGCAAACAGTCGGCACTAGCTTTGCTTCAAAGCAACCTGGCTTCAAAACCAGTGCAGCAGAAGGAGGCACGGATGGTTTTGCATACCGAGGCAGCAAAGTATTGCGGCAGTGCAGGTGGTGGTTCGCAAGCCCAAATCATTAAGTCATCGGACGCGAAGTATTTCGTTGTAAAAGCGCCGAACAACCCCCAAGGGATCAGAACGCTTGCCAACGAAATGCTCGGGAGTTTGATTCTGCGACGTTTAGGCATTCCGACGCCGGAGCCAGCAATTGTCCAAGTTCACCCGTGGCTCGTCAGCCGTACTGTCGAGATGAAACTGGCCGAGGACGGACACGTGGAGCCGTGGCAACCGGGATTGTGCTTTGGCTCTCGAATTGACACACACGGCTGGTATCCAATCAGCCTCTGTCCTTTTAAGGACGAACTCTACGACCACCAGATTGCGTCGGTAGCGAACCTCGACGCGTTCAAAGAGGTTCTAATGTTTGATCTGTGGGCTGTGCACTTGGACCCGAGGCAATCGGTCTTCGTACGTCCAGTTCGGGGAAGCGGGTTTGTTGCGACCATGATCGATCAAGGGTTCTGCTTCGGCGGCGAGCGGTGGGATTTGACCCGAAAGGCTCGCGCATGCACCTTCCGCCAGCCGCAGGTCTACGATTCAGTCTACGGGATGGATGCGTTCGAGCCGATTATCAAACGTATGCGCCGTAAACTCAACTTACAGAGTCTTCGAAAGCTTGCAGATGATATTCCGAACGAATGGCTGGATGATCGCGACCAGTTTGACGCCATGCTCAGGCTTCTAACCAAGAGATTGGACATCTTGGAGGAATTAATCAACGATCTTCACAGCAGATCAGACAACCCTTTCCGCAATTGGGAGAAAATGCCGAGACACCGGCTGCATTCAGCCTTCGGCGACGCCTCCTTTGAGGACGAAGGATTGATTCCGCCTCTTCGTTTTGAGCAAGCGGTCGCTGCGGACTAACTGAAGGCTTGCCGATAATTGTGCGCGAACGACATTTAGTTACTTGATAATTGGAAGAACGTGAAATTAGTATCTCCAAGCTTCTCATGCCACCTTTTCTCCCCCGCCAAAAGGTGAAGCAGGTAAAGTCATGCCTGCTTACTCACAGGAGAACACAACATGATGATTGGCGCGCGCCTTAAGGAAATGCGAATTGAAAAGAACTTGTCGCAGGGTGATATTGGGAAGCGAACGGGGCTATTCCGCTGTTACGTTTCGCGCGTTGAAAATGGTCATACGATTCCCGCAGTGGAGACTTTGGAGAAATTTGCCCGGGCGTTGGAAGTGCCCCTGTATTTGCTCGTGTACGAAGGCACCGAACGTGTCATTCCGATTGCTAGATCCAAGCAAAGCAAGAATGCGAAAGTATGGGGCAATGCCCGGTTAGAGAGTCGGCAGTTGCAGAAACTAATTTTGCAGCTAGCCAAGATGAAGGATTCCGATCGAGAATTCCTAATGGCGATGGCCGTTCATGTGTCGAGGCGAGGCGGATTGCGCAAGATGAAAAAAGCTGCTGCGTAAATGGATGCAGGTTTACCTGCCGTTTTCGATCCGGGACAAAAATTCTCGGATGTCATTCATCGTAAGTTTGCTGGCAGCGTTCAGTTCAAGGATTTCGCCCTCGCTGAGTATGCAATCTTCGATGACATAGATATGTTGATTGCGCGGAGTGACGAATGGGCCTTTGACAACAACCTGAAGGTGCCGGAGGCGCTCAAAAGCCGCTTTCAGGTCTTGCTGAATTCGCTCCTGATTCACATCTGCGATCACGACTGACCTCCTCTTCGATCTGGGCGGGGGTCTAACGCATTGTCGCCTGATGTCTATTTGATAGCAATGAATATACATATAGTGTCATGCGTATGTAATACCGGCCCGCTGTCTCCGTAGATTATTTGCGCTGACGACCCCGCAACGGGATTCTGCGTAGACGATGCGTTTTGTGGCCGACCTACCGGCTCAGAATGCGAGATTGGGGAAGGAAAGGAATTCGAGTCTACCCTGAGTTCTTAGGCAAATCCAATGTGGGCACTCGATGCATATTAGGCATCAATTTGAAACGAATTGCGGGTGCAACGGTGTGGCCCGAGACGCTGAGAAGTAGTGGAGGATTGCAAATCATGTAAGTGTAATCAAGTCAGCGATTTACGTACAACTCGAAAAGGTGCCTTGATGGTGCGTTTGGACCGGCTATTGCATTACGTTTGTGCATGGAGGATGGCGCAGCACACGTCACGGTCAACCATGAAGGAGCGGCGACCGGTAGTGCTGGATGCTGCTGGTGCAGAGCGACTTTTCGGTTTGTGATCACGGCATTCCTGTGCATTTCCCCTATGTACGGACAAACCGAAACGCGGGACTGGCAGGCGCAAATACGCAAATATGTCGAGACACAGGATTGGCAGGCGGCGATGCGGCTGGTCGAGCAACAAATCGCGCGTGCGCCCGAGGACACGGATGTGCGAGCCTGGCGCGCACGGGTACTTGCATGGTCAGGACAGCTTGCCGAAGCGGAAGAGGAGTACCTGGAAATCCTAAAGGTCTCGCAGGTGGATCCGGACAACTGGATGGGACTCGCGGGTGTCTATTTGCGCGAAGGAAAAATTCAATTGGCACAGCAGGCTATCGACACTGCGGAGGAGCTGGACCCGAAGCGGGCCGATCTGCACGTTGCGAGAGCACGCGTCCTTCGTACCGCCGGTAAGCGAGACGATGCTCGGTTGGAATTTCAAAACGCGCTGAATCTCGATCCCAAAAACACAGAAGCGCAAGCCGGGTTGGTTTCAGTTCGAGGCGAGCCGAAACACGAGCTTCGATTCGGGCAGGACAGCGACCTTTTTAACTATACTAGTGCCTATGGTAATGAATGGGTAAGCCTGGCGTCGAAGTGGAGCTCGCACTGGGTCACGAATATTGCTGGGAATTTTTATCAGCGCGGGGGAACCGACGCACGAAAGTTCGTGGGAAGTGTTACAAGGCGCAACCCCACATGGGGCGCGGTCACAGTGGGAGGCGCCATCGGCCACGATAACGCGGTGATTCCCAGGAGTGAAGCGTTTTTTGACCTGGACCATGGATGGAAAGCGGCGGACACGAATTTCGTGCGCGCTGTGGAGTTCATGTATGGGCAGCACTGGTATTGGTACAAATCATCACGGATTCTGACGCTGAACGGCGGTGCGATCGTCTACCTCCCGCGGGAATGGACGTTTTCGATGGCGGCTACGGGTGCGCGCAGCGTTTTCTCAGGAACAAGTGCAGAGTGGCGACCTTCTGGAATTTCAAAACTTGGATTCCCTCTGGCGCGCCGGGGAGACAGGCAACTGTCTGGAAATGTCTTCTTCGCCGCGGGCACGGAAAACTTCGCGGTGGTGGATCAGATCGGGAGATTCGCGTCGCAAACCTTTGGCGGTGGATGGAAATTCCAGATTACCCGTCGGCAAGACTTAATGGGGTATGCCGGCTATCAGAAGCGCACACAAAACCGGACCGACACGAGCTTCGGATTGAGCTATGGAATCCATTTTTGAAAAGCTCTGGAAACTGAGCCCGGCCGGGTTTGTGCTGAAGGCGATTGCCGTGGCCATTGTCGCCGACGCGCTACTGCTGGCCTTCATCTTACTTCGACGAACGTACCGCAGACGGTATTTCGCAAAGCGAGACGCGCGTGTCTTCGAATTGCGGCAGAAATGGGACGCTCTGATTTCCGGAACAGTTCCCTACGGGACATGGAGACAGAAGCCGTTCGACCGGCGGATTGTCGAGTCCATTGCTCTGGACGAATTCGAAGCCGCAGGGCCTGAACAATCAGCGCGACTGTTGAGGTTCTTGCGGGAAAGCGGCCTCATTGAAAAGCGCATCTTTGAAGCAAGAAGGCTAACAGGATGGAGGCGCATGAGGGCACTCGTGGCATTGGGGCGAACCCGGGCGCCGGAAGGCATTCCCGCACTAGCAGAAGGATTGCGGGACCGTGATCTGGAAATTCGCCTGGCGGCGCTTCGCGGCTTGGGACGGACCGCCTGTCCGCAAGCTGCGGAAGAGGTCCTCGCCTGGGTTAGCGAAAGAGGATTGTCTGTACCTGCGCTGCCACTGCAGAGCACGCTGATCCAGTGCTGCGCAGAACGCCCTCAGCTCCTAATACCGTATGTGCAAAACGCAGAAGGCCCTCTGCGCGAAGTGCTTGGGCGCGTGCTCGGCGAAGTGGCGACTCCATCGCTCGGCTTGGATTTACTGCAGTTTGTGGGCGACGACCTCGACGAATTGCGAGCCGCAGCAGCGCGGGCCATGTCGCATGCAAAATCCGGGTTGGCGTTCGACGTTCTCACGCAACTGGCACGCGATCCCATATGGTTTGTGCGGTTGCGCGCGATTGTTAGCTTGGGAAAGCTCTCTGATCCCCGCACAATTCCGGCGCTACTGCGCGGGCTGATGGACTCGAACCGGCTAGTGCGACTGCGAGCGGCAGAAGGGATTGTGGTACTCAAGGCGGACATGGCGCAGATCTTCGCAAACGTCGTGGCAACAGAAGATCGCTACGGATTGCACGCCTATCTGACGGCTCTCGAGAATGCCGATTTGAGGGGAAAGCTCGAGGAAAGCATCGAAACCAGTGGGAAAATCAATGAAAACGACAAAAATCGGCTGCGGAAAGCGCTCGAGACAGGAACGCTTCTCGCAACAGAACCCATCATAAACGAAAGTGACCCGCATAAGGCAGTGTTGCCGCCATGATTCGCTTTCTGAACATTTCGAACCACATGCTTTTCTTTTATTACCTGGCGAGCAACGTTGCCTACCTGGCGATGTTGATTATCGCGCTGATGACCAGCGCACGTCACCAGCGCAGGCTGCAGAGCTACCGCGTGGGCTGGTTCAAAGAAGGCCCGATGGCCCCGCCTATCACGATCATTGCACCGGCGCATAACGAAGAGGCCTCCATCCGTGTGGCAGTCCGCAACCTCCTGGAGTTGGATTATCCGCAACTCGAGGTCATTATTGTCAACGACGGATCGGAAGACCGGACACTCGAAGAGCTGCGGGAAGAGTTCTGCCTGCGGCCGGTGAGGGCCATATACGTTCCTGAGGCCAAGAGCGCACCAGTACGAGGATTATATCGAAGCGATGTAGAAGCGCGGCTGATTGTCGTCGACAAAGAAGCCGGGGGAAGCAAGGCTGATGCGGCCAACGCGGGGTTGAACGCCGCGACCTCACCCTACGTGTGCATTGTCGATGCGGACTCCCTCCTGGAGCGCGATGCGCTGCTGCGGATAATGGTGCCCGTCTTGGAGGACCCGAAACGCGTCATTGCGGTAGGCGGAATCATCCGTGTGCTGAACGGGTCGGAAGTGGAAGGCGGACAACTGCGACGCGTCCGTTTGCCGCGCAAAAGTATCGAAGCGATCCAGGTAGTCGAGTACCTCCGTGCCTTCCTGATTGGCAGGGAGGCCTGGGCGCAGGGAAACATGCTGACGATTATTTCTGGGGCATTTGGCCTGTTTCGCACCGACCTAGTGCGCATTGTTGGCGGTTACCGGTCGCGCGCGATCGGTGAAGATTTCGATCTGGTGGCGCGCCTGCACCGTCACATGCTGGAGAAAGGGGCCGACTATGAGATTCGGTTTGTGCCGGATCCTATGTGTTGGACAGAAGCCCCCTCCGACCTGAAATCGCTCGGAAGGCAGCGAGCGCGTTGGCAGAAGGGCTTGCTGGATGCACTTTGGCCAAACCGGGACATGCTCTTTCGGCCGCGTTACGGCAGGATTGGCTGCTTTGCGCTTCCCTACCTGTGGCTGTTTGAACTGCTGGCGCCGGTTGTTGAGCTGGTTGGAATCGCGACAATTATTTGGGCCGCGTGGGTGGGCGCGCTGAGCAGGGAATTTGTTCTGCAGTTTCTGATCTTCGGATACGCATTTGCGACGGTGATTTCCATCGGCTCCGTCTTGCAGGAAGAAATCACCTACAAACGGTACAATGACTGGCAGGACGTCGGTCGGCTCGTTAGCTACTGCTTCCTCGAACATTTTCCCTATCGGCAGTTACACATGATCTGGCGATTGCAAGGTCTCTGGCAGTACCTGCGCGGCGACCATGAGTGGAAACCCCTGAAGCGCAAAGGACTGGCCTCGGCTAGAGTCCAATAGGCATTCTGCGCTGAACGAAACAGAATATAGGGCGGATGAGGGAACTTCGGAGCTTCGCTTGGACCCGCCGCCGAATTGCCGCTCGATAATTGGAAGTTACGCCTCAGGGTTGCCAGGTTGCTTCCGACAAACACGGTTATGACTCTCACCGAACCGACAGCGTCAATATCAAATTAGACGTAATCTGCTTCGCTTGAAGTTCGCAGGGAAGACTCAACGTAACTTTTCGAGTCTTCAAAGTGTGGGGCGGAGGTCCAAAAGGGTTCTGGCTTCCCGTTTTTGAAAGCCAATTCCAAGCCTAGATGGTGCGGAGTAAACGGTTCTTTGCTTCCTTTCGGGCCACCTAGTCTTTGTGACAAGTTCGCGGCCGTCCCGATGCCCATGAATCCACGCGAAAGAAAGGGTGGGTGCATTAGTAGGCTAGTTGCAAGATGGTTTTCATCAGCGATTATCCTCTGCCTTTCGGAACCGGGTGAAGGCCGCCTGGTAACGCATGCCGCGTGAATCGGGACGCATGGGTACAAGAAAAATGTCAAATGGTCCCAATTTGTCATGCTCGAGCGTTCGAATGCCAAGGGTAAAGACAGGTGCGAGCGGTCCGCGGAACAGCAGCAAGAATTCTTCCATTCGCGGTGAGACGTGCTTCTCCTCGATTTCGAACAGCTCAAGCTCCAAATCGGCCGCTCCAGCTCTTTGAACATAGAATTTGCTGTGTAAATACTTTGATAAAATTCGCCTATCCCAGTAATCGAACATTGCTGACCCTCCACACCGTCAACGCGACGCGGCCCACTTAGCTTTTGCCGGCTCGAATGCCATTTCACAATGAAGTTCGTCGCAGGAAGTCAAACCTAAACCCAAACGCTCGAACAGGTGGATCGCTCGGTCGCTTTTCAGTACGCTCAAGCGCAGCGGAATTTGTAATTCGATTGATTCCGCAATCAACATCCGAACGAGCAGCGCGCCGATTCCCCGATTTCGGTGCTCGGGCAGCAAGACGATATCCACGAGACGCGCCTCCGACTTTATTCGTTGGACCATCATCGACCCGATCGGCGTTCCGCAGGCCAGAATGATGCTGGTCTGCACGCCCGGATACACGGCTTTGCACGCGCGCCACTGGGCCTGAAAGTGAATGGTAAGGAGCGCGTTCCGCATCGAGGGACTCCAACCAGAGGAAGCAAGTTCGCCTCGGCGCGTGCTTGCATATGCGGTGACAAGGAATTCCGCATCATGCAGTTCTGCACGACGCAGAGAAATTTCCTGATTGCTTGCCATCCGGACATCCAGAATTGTCATATCCAGACCCCTATCCGAGCGCAGTGCAATCGATATAGTGACCGTAGGAAGGAGCAGGCGAGGTCGACCTAAACAACTCAACTGTCCCGTGACTCTTGCTAAGACGTCAAACAGCAAAGAGATTCTGGCAGCATCGAAGGCAAGGAACAGTACTCATTGAGTACCAATTGAAAGGAGAAGCGCAAATGTTTCGATTCAGAAATACGTCGAAGTTCGGGCCGCGTCCCGAATAGAAGGTCTCGCTGCGGTCAAAATAGGCTCGATGGGAGGGGTTTCTGAAACGGCTGAACCGGCAAGGAACGACTCTCTAGTTTCGGATTTATTTCCGGATTTCCCGAGCAGCATCTCAAAGGCGGTCCTTGTTGCTGGGGCTACGACGATTCTCGGTCGACGTTCCGCGTAAGATCAGTTGGGCTAGGTTCATTTGATCAAAGAAGTGGTCGCTGACCGTTTCTTCCCATTTCACGTGCATTTTTTTCAATCGCTTTTTCAGACTCGCCATGATTCGACTTCTAACAACAACATTGCACGCGTGGCACAACCCTGAAGAACCGTAGATTGTCTCTGTCTCACCGCACTTTAAGCAGCCGTAGTCGTCGAAATAATGTCGCATCTTCATGAGGTGTATATTGGGAATGATGCGACGGATTGCTAAGTAGACATCCTTTGGTACAAACCACGGCTGCATAAAAACTTCATCGTAGAGTATTGCGAGGGCCTGTTCTTTGCCTTTGGAGCTTTTGCCCTCTCTCGTACCTACCAAAACGGCATGTTTGCGCTGGCGCGACTGCTGTGTGCTAAGCATCTAAGTTTCTCCCCTACCTGTCTCAACTTCTAGGATGGCAACGGCGATATGTGGCTCCTAGGCCAGAAGTCGACACGCGTGTGTAAGCCTGTGTAGTGGTTAACGAAGAGTGGCCGAGGAGTTCCTGGATATGCCTAACGTTAGCGCCGCGGTTAAGCAGGTGCGTCGCAAAGGAATGTCGCAATTGATGAGAGGTGATCCGGCCGAGTCCCGCTCGGTACGAGACAAATTTAAAGACCCGCAAGATCACATAGATGGAGATGGGTCGGCTTCGGTCTTTCTGCCCCTTGTTAGGATCCGGCACCAGGCTTCTAAAGATTCGCAGCGCTTCGGCCTTGGTGAGTTTGGCCCGACCAAGGTAGATGACTCTTCGTCGAACCAAGTCTGGACCCCGAGTGTAGTCCCGCCAGTGGCCAACCCACTGTCCCCCGTACAAGTGCACACTACCGCGTTGCCTCGGATTGGCTGTGCGGAAAACAATGCCGGTCTTGCGTTTTCCCACATAGAGTTTGAGCGCCTTTTCCGCATGTTTACCGAAGAACACGCGCCGTTCTTTGCCTTTACCACGCACAAGGATCGTCCTCTTCTGAAAGTCGATATGCTCGATTCGCATTGCAACGATTTCACCGGCGCGGCAGCCCGTGGCGTACATGACTTCGATGATTGCCTTGTCGCGTGCGGTCGAAGCCGCAGAAATGAGCTTCTTGATTTTCTCTTCTGGCACGATTTTTGGGAGCGGACCGTTATAGGCGCGCCCCCTTATGAATCTTGGGGCAACGGTGTCAACGATCCCTCCCAGATACAAGAAGTCAAAGAACGACTTAAGTCCTCCGAGAAAACGGGCCGCGCACTGCACAGAGATATCGCGTCGTGTAACGTCAATCAGAAAGTCCCTGACGTCATGGTGCGTAACCATGTCCAAAGGTTTGTCGCCAAGGTAAACACAAAACTTACTGGCGGCACGGCCATACGAATCCTGTGCGGTTCTTGAATATCTGAGAACCCGCAGCCATTCTCCAAATCGCTCGACGAGTTCCCACGTCGTGAAGGATTTCGGCGGCTTCGCAGCAGGCTTCGCGCGGGCGGTGAGGATCGAATAATGGGGAGCCTTTTGATATTTCCACATGACGACGATTGTGGGACGGATTAGATACCTCTGGTCCCGCCAAGTCAACAAATTGGGGGAGTCGAGATTCAGTTCGAGGCGCACAGACGCTGCGGCCCTTAGCGGGGTACGTTTGGTCCGGTAACTAATACACCGTATCGAGATTCCATCTATCCAGACTTGATAGCCGCAGCACAACTCAGGACTTGCATAGAACTTGCCTGCGCCCGCGAGGCCGGAATTCGACCAGAGGTTCGCGGGGAGTTCTCCGCGAAGGCGCATTTATGTCTTCAATGATTTCTCCAAGTGAACGCGCAGGTGGGATTGTGCCGCGCTGATAATTTGCGATATGCGCGACTCTTGGAGATTGAGAACTCTGCCGATTTCTTTCATTGTGCGTTCTTCGAAATAATAAAGAGTTAATGCCTGCCGCTCCTTTTTTGTAAGCATTTCAATTGCCGCTGCGAGTACCTTGCTGGTCTGCGCTCTAAGGCATATCTCAAAGGGATCCTGCGCCGATGAGAGTGAGCGAGCAACGGAGACCCACTCATCTGAAATAGAATCTGGCAATGAAAGCGATAATTCGGATTTTAAGAAGCTGATTTGTTGAAGGACATGCTGGACCTTGGCGAGCGGGACGCCCAATCGGGCTGCGACCTCCGATTCGCATGGAACCCTCCCCAATCTACTGCTTAGCTCGCTAGTTGCTTTTTCGATGCGCCGCGCCTGTCGACGCAGGTGACGCGGGCCCTTATCTAATTCTCGCAAACTGTCCAAGATCGCACCGCGGATTCGATGGCGCGCGTAGGACCGAAGGTGGACATTCTTACTCGGGTCGTATTTTGTCACCGCGTCCATGAGCCCAATCACTCCTTCGTGAATCAGATCGTCAAAGGGCACATGCCGAGGCAACCTAGAATGTATTCTTCGCGCGATGCCCCTCACCTCTGCCAAATTCTCCAGGAGCGCCCGTTGTCTTTCCTCAGCAGTCAAAGAGCCCTGCTGGCTTCGTGTTGGCGGCGTGGAGAGATCACATTTGTCTGAGATTGTTGACACAACTGCAGTGCGGGCGATCGTCATGTATAGGTTCCAAGCAATCGAGACTCCCAAAAATTGGTCAAAAGATTTGAAAACACTTATCTCAGTTAGGGGGGCAAATCCGGATAGCCGGGCTCAGGGCAAGTCAAGGAATGCCTGGCCGTTGAGCAGCTTGGCCGGGAGTCCGGTTACGAGACGCGGATTTTGGGCAATCGTCGGCCAGGTATCTTTCGGAACGTTCAGGAACACGTCCACCACTTGCGGATCGAACTGGCTGCCGGCAAGGCGCCGGATCGTCTCGCGTGCCGACTCGAATGAGGAGGCGCGGCGGTATGGGCGGTCTGTTGTGATGGCATCGAACGCGTCTGCCACCGCGAAAATCTTCCCGCCAATCGGAATTTCGTCTTTTTTGAGGCCACGAGGATAGCCAGAGCCGTCGAAACGTTCGTGATGCGTAAGAAGGATCTCGGCTGCATCTGCAAGAAAAGGGATACCCTTTACGATGTCGAACCCGATCCGCACGTGCTGCTGCATCCGTTCGCGCTCGCCCGGGGTGAGCGGTCCCGGCTTGAGGAGGATACTATCTGGGATACCAAGCTTCCCGATATCGTGTAGATATGCACCTCTTGCGATGTTTGAAAGTTGCAAATCGGATAGACGGATAGCGCTGGCAATTTCGAGCGAATAGCAGCAGACGCGCCGTGAATGGCCTGCGGTTTCATCGTCGCGGAGATCGATTGCGGTGCCAAGCGCCTGCAAGGTGTGTTCATAGCTTCGCTCGACTTGCTGCAGAGCCGCCCGCAGTTGCCCGGTACGCTCCTCGACCATAGTTTCGAGGTGTTGGCGATAATTCTCAACCTGCCGCTCAAGCTGTCGCTTACGCAGTGACCGCTCAAGGCTCGCGATAACCACGCAGTCGAGAAGAGGCTTAACGAGATAGTCGTCAGCGCCAGATCGCATCGCTTGTACACCAACTTCCACGTCGTCGTTGCCGGTAACGATCAGAAAGGCTACATGAGGATGGTGTCGGCGAGCTTCTGCGAGAAGTTCCATGCCGTCAATGCCGGGCATCCGAAGATCAGAAATTACCACGTCAAAGCGCTGACTCTGCAGAGTAACCACGGCTTCTTCACCGTTTTTTGCGGTCACACAGTGAAAACCGGGAGGGCTCAAGATGAGGGCAAGAAGTTTAAGGGCGGCAGGCTCGTCGTCGACGGCCAGCACACGCGTGGCGGTTCTACGTTTCGAGGCTCCCTTCGTGAGGATGTTTTCAGTCGCCGGGAAAATCTCACCGGCACTAGGCGTGTAAGTCATTCGCTCGCCCTATTGCAGGACCCACGGTCCTGTCTTTTCGATGAAGCAGAAGCGGTAGTGCCTGACGGGCGTACCCTTCGCACTGGCTTGGATAACCTTCGCTTTGCCTACGTGTTCTTGACCACCGGTGGTGAGATAAACGTCCACCACACAATCGGTCGGGAACTCTGCAGCACACGCGCAATAAAAACCACTAAGGCTCACATTCTCGGTTATCGCAACCTCTTCCAACATCTTTCCCTGACTATCCGCGCTTCTTAGCTTTAGTTGGACGCGTAACTGCAGTCGCACCTCGGTCCGAGGGGTGTACCGCTGGGTCCGGACAATATTGCGGAGGCAGGTGCGCAACGCATCGAAGTCAATGGGCTTCTCAAAATAGCCTGCAGCACCCAGCCGAATGCAATGTTCTTTGGTTTGTCCCCCTGCTTCACCGGTTACGATGACGACCGGGGTCCGCTGAGTATGACTGAAAGACGTGTAGGTCTGGAGCAGTTCGAAACCCGAATACTTAGGCATCCGCAGATCTAGGAGCACAGCATCCGGTCTGTGTTCCAGAGCGAGCGCCAAACCTTGCTCCGGCTCCCCGGAATCGAGAATTTCATACGTGTCGCTTAGCTCGAGCCGCATCAGGCGCCGCAAAGCCTCGTCGTCGTCAACTAATAATAGCTTTGCCATTCGCTAGCTGCTCCCATCAGCGACACACACTTCACCTCTTGCAACTTCCAAAAGACTTTCCCGCGAGGCCCTCGATGGCGCACCTTTCCTGCTGTCGAGGGCCTCGCGCACGCTCCGGACCAAAACTTCTTCAGTGAATGGTTTGTGCAGAAGGTGGGTCCCAGGCTCGAGGACTCCGTGTCCAGCAATGAAGCTGTCTGTATAGCCCGACATGTAGAGCACCTTCATCCCGGGCCGGCTTGGCCGTAGTTGTTCCGAGAGCACGCGTCCGTTGATGCCTGGCATGATTACATCGGTCAGCAAGAGATCAAAAGTCCCGGCGAAACGCGCCGCAACTTCCAGCGCCTCTTCGCCACTGCCTGCCGGGAGCACGCGAAATCCTCTTCCTTCGAGAAGAGTTTGCGCAAGCCTCCTCAATGGTTCGGCATCTTCGACCAGAAGAATCGTTTCCGAGCCGGACAACTGATCCTCCGGAAGGATTTCTTGCGCATCGACAGCCGGCTCACCGACGTGTAGCGGGAGATAGATTTGAAAGGACGAGCCCTTGGCTGGTGCGCTGTCAACCCAAATGTATCCATTGCTCTGTTTGACGACGCCGTACACGGTCGCAAGCCCGAGTCCCGTGCCCTTGCCGCGCTCTTTCGTGGTGAAGAATGGCTCAAAAATATGCGTAAGCGTTCCCGCGTCCATTCCCGTCCCCGTGTCAGTCACGCTCAAAAGTACGTAATTGCCAACTTTCGACCCGGGATGATTTCGCGTGTATGTTTGGTCAAGCTCCACGTTGGCTGTCTGAATTTTCAGCTTCCCCCCGTTCGGCATGGCGTCACGCGCATTGACAGCCAGATTCAATATGACTTGCTCGATTTGGCTCTGGTCGGCTTTCACGCTGCCCAGCGCCAAATCGAGCTCGAGCGACACTTCGATGTCCTCTCCAAGCAGGCGGGGGAGCATCTTTTCCATGTCTGAAGCGAGCGCGTTCAAGTTCAAGACGGCGGGAGTCAATATTTGCTGGCGGCTGAACGCTAGCAACTGCTTCGTCAAAGACGCGGCTCGCTGTCCTGCCTTCTCAATTTCTGTGGCATGTTCAAAGAGAGCAGTCTCTGGGCCTAACGCCTTCTTCAACACCCTGCTGTAGCCGATGATCACTCCGAGCAGGTTATTGAAGTCATGGGCGATTCCTCCCGAAAGTCGTCCAATAGCTTCCATTTTTTGCGCCATCCGGAGTTGCTTTTCGAGAACCCGTTTCTCCGACACATCCTCGGCAAACACTTCGAAATAGGCGGGGACGCCGCTCTCATCGTTAATGCGACGACCCGAACAGCGCACAGTGATTGGAGTGCCGTCCTGCTTTTTCCATTCCATTTCGAGATCTTTGATTTCTTCCGTGCGCGTTAGAAGCTCTGCCAATTTGTGATACTCACCGCTGTGCCGGAAGATGTCCATCGCTAGATCTTGCTGTAAGAGTTCCTGCTCCACCTCATATCCGAGCATTTTCCTGAGCGCCGGGTTTACTTGTAGAAAGCGGCCGGTGATGGTGGCACGGTAGATTCCATAAGGCGCGTCTTCCACCACCGACCGGAAATTGGCTTCCGAGCGCCGCAAAGCTTCCTCAGCCCTTTTACGCTCTGTGATGTCACGATTCACGATCACGAGTTTTTCCGGCTCTTGGCCTGCATTTTGGATGACGCTTGCGGTTGATTCGAGCACCAGCCACGTTCCGTTCTTGTGACGAATTCTGTATTCCAACGTTTCGCCGTGCCCCGAACGCCGAGCATCCTCCGCAGACTTCCTGATGCGCTCTCGATCATCGGGGTGAATCTGGTCAAATATTGACGAGGCCTGCAGCTCTTCAGGTGAGTATCCGAGCACCCTCTGGTAAGACAGGCTGTTGAAGAGTCGCTGCCCATTCGCGTCTACCACAGCGATCATGTCCGCTGCGTTCTCGCTGATTAGGTGAAACAACTCCTCCCGTTCCACAAGTCGTTTTCGTATTCGATAAATCAGAAGATGCTGATAAATAATGTAGAGATCGAAGAGAAAAACGAGGCCCACCAAGCCCTCGATGACCTGCGGTTGCACATATTCCGAGAAATTTCCTTCACGAATGTGGGCGTTAGGAAGGAAAAACGAGAGCAGTCCCAGCAAGAGGAGGAAGGTGATGAGACATGCGACCATCCACAGCCACCATTCCCTCCTCTCGATTCGCCGAAAATTCACGCGGAGGACCTTGGACTGTCCGTCAGTTGCTTCGCCTGAGCGCTTTGATTTATGCAGTCGCAATCACTATTCGTTGGCGCTCCCGAGCGGTACCGTACCCGCCTGCTTAGCCGACCATCGTTCGGCTCGACAGGGCGCCTTTCCCTCACAATTCTGGCTGCACGTGGGGTTCCACATAGCTCCATCTCCTTTTCCTTTAATCTCCCGCAACTGATTAACACATTGGGTTGCTCCATCCTCTACATGACGTTGCCGAAGAGAACGTTGTGCCGATACGAACTCAAAGTTCCAGTTTGGAACTTGGAGGGTGTGAACTGCGAGTCGCGCTGATTTGCCTGTTGGTCGAGTCGAGAAGGTTGTCGGCAGCGACATGCACGGGGCGCCTATCTGGCGAGAGGTCGCGAAAAAGCGGCCGAAGCCTGTTGCTCAAACGAAAGCGTAAGACCAATGGGAGTTCTGCCGAGGCAAAACCATGGTGAGCGGCCTGAGAGATAGGTGCGCGCTGTTTCCACGGGAGGGAATCGAACTCCCGACGCCGCTGAGCACGCGCGAGTTGCTAATTCTACAACCACGGAAAAAACACAAAACACTTAAGTCCGCGTAACCGAGGTGCACCGCAGGTACATGAAAGGAGGCCACCCAGGCGGAACCGCGGAGTTTCTCGCTCTGAGTGTGTACTGATTCACAGAACTCTCGGAGAATTCTGCGCGTCAATCTTTCGTTCGTTTACGATAGGGCCTGGAACTTCCGTTTTTTTGTCCCTCTCCGAAAGACCTCCAAGTCCGGTGCCCCGGTGTTTGTGTCTCTTTGTGGGCTGAAACCGTAGGAGATTGCAATGCATTTCTTGCTTAGCCGAAGGTGGAGGTTGGGCGTTTGCCTGGCTCTATTTTTCGTGTGTCTGACCGCACTCGTCTTCCAGTACCTGAGCACGCACCAAATCCAACTACACATCACATCGAGAATTTTCATACTCGCACTTGTCCTGTTTATTATGATCGTCTTTGTCGTCTTGCCCGTGTACAGCATTGTTGTCACTCACGAAATTCGCAAGCGCAGGCGAGCGGAAGCCGAGCTCATACGCGCAAAAGAAGAAGCCGAGCGCTCCAGCAAGTTCAAAGATCGATTCCTGTCGACAATGAGCCATGAACTACGAACTCCATTGAATGCGGTCCTGGGCTTTTCTGACCTCCTCGCCGACAAACGCTGCGGTGAGTTGAACGAGCGCCAACAACGTTACGTTAGCCACATCAACGCAGGGGGAAGGCACTTACTTAAGCTCATCGCCGACATTCTCGATCTTTCCAAGATTGAGGCAGGGCGCATGGAGCTCTCCTGCGAAAATCTGTCGGTTGCCCACGTGATTGGAGAAGTGCTCAGCGTGATGCGGCCACTTGCTGAGAAAAAGGCTCAAATCTTGTCCTCGGATGCGGATCGCGGCCTGTCCGTTCACGCGGACGCGACGAGGCTCAAACAAATACTGATGAATTTGGTCGGCAATGCCATCAAATTCGCTCCCGAAAACGGTTCGATCGAAATAGCAGCTCAGCTAGCAGGGCGGGAAATTCAGATAAAAGTGCGCGACAACGGACCAGGAATACCACCGGAGGAACAAAAGCGCATCTTCGATGCGTTTTACCGTTTGCGGAGATCCGGCGAAGGCCCTGAGGGTACAGGACTAGGATTGGCGATAACGGAGAGCTTGGTGAAATTGCAAGGTGGGACCCTTGGCCTCGAAAGCGAACCGGGGCATGGAAGCTGCTTCTATTTCAATTTACCCGCCGCCACCGCGGTTCCAGAATCGCGCAAAGAGGGCGCGAGAGCGGGGCGCAAGACTGACGAAGCGCCGAAGATCCTGATCATTGAAGATGATGCAGTCACGGTTCACTTAATCGAGTCTCAACTCACCTCATCTGGGTATCAAGTAGTTTCCTGCGATCAACCAGAGCGTGCGCTGGAGATGGCCGCGGAGTTCCAGCCCCATGCGATTACCTTGGATTTGTTGATGAAACCGAAGAGCGGCTGGGAAGTTCTGCTGCACTTGAAACAGGACCCACGCACCAACGGCATTCCTGTGATCGTAGTCACAATCGTCGATAACCCAAGTGCGGGGGCGGCAATCGGCGCGGACGAATATTTGGTCAAACCCGTGGACAAAGCAACCCTGTTGGCTGCCGTGGAACGCTGCCTCGGAGGTCGGCCAGCCCGCTCGCCGTCGCGGCCCATATTGGTTGTTGAAGACGATGAGCCTACGCGCGAAATCATCGCCGAACTTCTCTCCGCGAAGGGATACGTTGTGGTTTCTGCTCCCGATGGAGAATCCGCTCGTGCGCAAGTGGCAGCATCGTTGCCCGAGTTGGTGATTCTCGACCTTGTGCTTCCCAAAGTTACCGGATTTGAACTGCTCGCCGAATGGCGGGCGGACCGCCGAACCGCCGAACTCCCCATTTTCGTGCTCACCAGCAAGGATTTGAGCTTGCGAGAGAAAGTCTACCTGCACTCATGTGCTCAATCGCTCTTCCGCAAGCAGGAATCCTGGCAGGAAGCCCTCGTCAAACAGTTGCAACGCGCTCTAGGCAAACCACAGGTGACAAAGGTATGAAGCATCGGATTCTCGTTGTCGAAGACAATTTGCTTAACAGTGAATTGATGCGCGACTGGCTGGAAATAGAAGGTTACGAAGTCTCGGTCGCTGCGGACCTGAACGCGGCATTTGCGGCGCTCAGAAACCAACAACCGAATATCGTGCTGTTGGATATCCAGCTCGGCGCCGAAGACGGGTTGTCCCTCGCATCCTGGATGCGCGAACAGCCTCTGTTGTCCGAAGTGCCCGTAATCGCGGTGACCGCGCAGGCGATGATCGCCGAACGACAGCATATTCTCGAGAGCGGCTGTAAGAGCATCGTTTCAAAACCGGTTGACTTTCGGGCGCTCCAGCAACAGTTGCAACTATGGCTCAATTGCTCGGCCGTCTCGCAAGAAACTCGCTTGCTTGAACAGAACTGAGTGTCTGCATTGTCAAGACTGCTTCCAGAGGGCTGGCCGATAGTTCTCGTTAAGGTTTTTACACAAACGACGGTCTCAGAGTTTTGGTCCCTCTCTGGCTGAGATCCCAGTTCGGTCTCAAAGCACTCGCGCGCTTGAGGCCGATCTGCTCTCGGACACCTTCGCGCTGATTCGCAAGCGATCGAGTCTTTCCCAGGAGGAACCATGGAACGTCAGAAACAGGAAGACCAATCGAAGAGATTATGGAACCGTAAGACGTGCTGTTGCTTGCCCTCTTTGTATTTGACATTTTGCATGTGCGCGTTCCTGCTTGCCGTTCCGCCGGGCGTGCGGGCTCAGACAGCCTCCACCGTAGAAGGAACGCTGACCGACCAGCAAGGATTGGCAGTTGCCGGGGCTGAAGTCCGCATTACCGACGCTGCATTAGGCACCAACCGCAGCACTCTAAGCGGTCAAAACGGCGCTTACAAAATTCAGGGACTATCAGCCGGTACGTATACTCTTTCCGTTTCGAAATCTGGTTTTTTTGTCGAGACGTTTCGCAATTTAGAATTGACCGTGAACTGCACCTTTACCCTCGACATTGAGCTCAAAGTGGGCGGGCGCTCGGATATTGTTGAAGTACCGGCGGTCGCTCCACTGCTCGGAAGCAGCAAATCTTCCACAGAATCCACAATTGTGCCGAGACAGATCGAACAGATGCCGATCAACGGCCGCAACTATCTGGATCTGTTGCAACTCGTGCCGGGCGTAGCCATCAGCCGTCAACAGGACCCATCCTTGGATTCCGCGACACCCATTCTCGGAGAACGCGGCGGCAATACCGTAATACTTATTGATGGCATGCCTAACCGGGATGAAATCAACGGTGGAGCTGCCGCGCAATTCAACCAGGATTCGATTCTTGAATTTCAGGTCATTACTTCGGGCTTCGAAGCCGAATTCGGCCACGGATCGGGTGGGGTCGTCAATGTGCTTTCAAAGAGCGGCACAAATGACTGGCATGGTGCTGCGTCCTTCTTCCATCGAAACTACAAACTCGATTCTTCTGATTCTCCTATAGTTCTGGCAGGAAGCGTTCCTTTCCTGTTGCGCGAGGACACGAGCGTTCAGACCGGCGGACCAATCCGCAAGGACAAAGTTTTCTTCTTCGCTTCTGCGGAGCGCATTCTGGAAAGCCGCCAATTGAATTTCCAGTTCCCGTCGGCAACGCCCCCTGTCCTGATCCAGCTTGAAACTCCACTTAATCTCCACACAAAGACCTACGACACGAGAGCGCGGGCCAGGGCGGACGAACAGATCGGCCACCATCGCATCAGCCAGCAGATAAATTTGACGAACACGCACGTGACCGATTTCCTGCCGTTGCTCCAGGCAATCGACTTGCCTTCCACTCGCAACAATCTCGATTCACGCCGATTGATGTTCGGGTCGAGCGATCTCACGACCCTAGGAGATCAAACAAACCCCTTCTTGCTCAATGTGTACGTGCAGTACCGCGGCGAGCCGTCGCGTGTAGCACCGGCCCATCCGGAAGCCGGCACCGCTACGACTCTCGGTAATTTGTTTAGCAGCTTGGATAGCGGCCAGTTGGCTGGGGACCTCGGACAGGTTCGTTTCGGTCCCGGACACACGGCGCTGACTCTCGATCAGAAATACGTATCCCTAGGTGCGAATCTAGCCAAGCAGGCCGGGCATCATGGCTGGAAGTTCGGATGGGATTTCCAAAGAACGCATGTCGACGGCACGGAAGCGAACAACCTTTTGAACCAGTTGTTCGCGACAAGCGCGGACCTTGGAACGTTTGGAGCCGTGGATGCCGGCGTCTATTTTCTCAATCAGCAGGGCGGCTTGACACCACAAGACAACGCTATCCGTTTAAGGAACAACTACAACGGCGCGTTTGCGCAGGACGATTGGAAAGTTGCGAGAAATCTGACTTTGAATCTCGGCCTCCGCTGGGACTACGACGGCCAGTTCCCCAATAACGCAAACTTTGCGCCCCGGCTGGGTTTTGCGTGGTCCATCACGCCAAAGACTGTTCTCTCGGCAAGCTGGGGACTTTTTTACGATCACTTCCGCTTGGGAATAGCGCGGGACGTCCCGGCATTTGGCGGGGGTAGCCTCGTCACGCAAACTTATCTTTCTTTTCCCCGTCTTTTCTACGGAGATCCGAGCACTCTCACCATTCTTTTTTCCCGGATAGGGCTCTCCGTTCCTTGCGCCTCGTCAAATCTTACTGACGCACAGATTGCCGCGATGGGCCTTGCCTGCGCGGCCAAATTTCCAAACGGAACGAATAAGCCGCTCTACGGTATCGACCACTTGAATAGTGTCGTCGCACCGGGTCATCCGCCGATTCCCGCGAATTCTGTGCTGAATGTCAACAATGTCCAAGCCCTGACTGGCTTTTCGCCTCAACAGTTCGCTGACGCTGTGAGTGCGGCCGTGGGTGCAACACCCGGCCTTTTTTCTTACGACCCTTTTGGGAATCTCACGATCGACGGCAAAGCGTTTCCGACAAGCGGTATTCCGATTAGCGTGGCTCCGGGCTTCAAGACTCCGTATACCAACGGGTTCCATGTCGGTGTCCAGCGCGAACTATCTGAAACCTCGGCACTCCAAGTCGACTATTTCCACAAAGCAATTGACAACATCCTTGGCGTCCGAGACACGAACTTGGCGTTCGAATCGCGCATTCCCGGGCACACGAACGAAACTGTTCCCGCACGCTCGCCTCTCACTTTCGGTTACGGACCATGGTTTCATGGAGCGTATGATGCTGTAACAATCGAACTTCGCAAACGGTTGGCTAGTCGATTTACTCTCAATGCCAGCTACACCTGGACTCACGAAATTGACAATGCCTTGCATTCGAGTTTAGTCAGTGACGTGCAAACAGGACTCGGAGCGGCATTCACCGTTGCCAATGGCCCCACAGACAGCTTCGTCGGGATGACCACCCTGGTCGCCGATCCGATTAGTGGCCGGACGAATGCCAACGGCGCGTTCACCGCGAGCAACGGCAATCCTGTTCCAAAAGCGGGCATTTTCTATAACGGACCCGACTTGGATAAAGGACCATCCGACTTAGCCCTCGACCACACCTTCTTGGCTTACGGACTCGTACAGCTACCGTGGAAGTTCGATGTTACAAGTATTTTCCGAGTCCAGAGCGGATTCCACTACAGCGCTTCCTTCGCAGTAAATCCCCCGGACGTCGATGGCGACAACAACTTCAATGGTCTGGACTTCACGAATGGCCGCAATCATTTTACGGCTCCTCCCTACGTCAACATGGACGCACGGCTTGCCAAACGATTCGATTTCGGAGAGCGAGCGAAGCTCTCCGCCTACCTTGAATTCTTCAATTTGTTCAATCGCGACAATCCTGCGGCGGTCAATGGGCTTCCGCCGGTAACGAGTCCCAGTTCGAGCGCCCCCCGATTTGGGCAAGTGCTGCAAGTGCTTCCCGGGCGTGAAGGACAAGTTGGAATTAGACTCGACTTCTAGTTGGGGGAAGATATCAACGCCGCTTAAACTCGCGTGACTCTTGTGCACGTTCGGTGTGCTGGCGGCGTCGCTCACGTGCGACGTACTCACCGAGGCTGGCTAGCCATCCCCCCAAAACTGGTTGGAACCGGAAGACAAGGTTCCGGGTGTATCGTCGGCAACCCGGAAGTAACTGTCGAAGATTCGTCCGATTCAAACCTGCCAGGCTTGGAATCGCTCCGGGGCCAGCGAATGCCACTTGCCACGGCTGACGAGCTCTCGTGCGACTTTTCTTGCTCTTGCTCGTAGATCAGACCATCCCCTTGCTCAAGAATCTGCTGAAGGTCAGCCTGGTCTCTCGAATTGGCCGCTATTATTCCTACACTGACGGAGAACTCGTAGGGGTGGCCCAGTTTTCTTCGAGTTCCGCTTGGCTTACCTGCAAACCGACGATGGATCCTCTTCCCCGGTTGTCGGCCGCACCGATTGCACGCTTCTGCGCTTCTTCCGGTGCGCCAAGGGCTGCAAGGAATTTCTTCAAGGCTTCGCGGCTCGCCAAAGTTTTTGCGGATCGCGGGTCTCCGCCAAAATTTGGTGTGAACGTGACATCGAATGCGCCGCTCTGTGTTTCCGACGCCTTCACGCGAAGGGTTCCCTCTTGCTTACGATCGAGCATGTCCAATACACCAAGGATTCTGAGAACGGACGAAAGTGTCACATCCCCTTTTTGGTTTTCGAAACGGTTCAACGTCGAACGCCCCACATTGGCCAAGGCCGCAAGATGCTGCTGCGTGAGACCTCGCTCCTTGCGCCGCTCCCGTGCTTGGCGCACGATTACTTCCCAATTGAGGCGAACGTTGCGTTCCATCGCTTTCCCATGAGTTCGACCAGCTGTTTTTTCAGTTGGGCGCTGCCAACTTTGGACTCCCGCACCGCTTCCTTCGCTGCCCCAAGCTGCCGTTTCAGATCGGAAACGGCAAGCGCGAGAGCCGCGCTGTTTAATCCGAATGATTTTGCCAAAAGTGATAGATGCCTAGGACCAATGTCGCCGAGCGAGTGTGGATTGGTGCCCGGTGTTAGCTTCAGCGCCAGTCCCGTTCGACGAAACCTTGGATACACGCTCGGCGCAACGATGTCGTAGAACGGACCAAGCCGGAAACCTTCCTGCGTGTACAACAGCGCAAAGTTTTTTGAATGGGCGTCGTTGTTCCCCAGCAAAATGCAGGCGAGAATACGCCGGAAGAGCTTGTCGATATCCATTTCACGCTTCTCGGTTTGATGCTCCCGGATGAACTCCGCCATCTCTCCGTACGAACCTTCATATTTGGCCTCGGAAGGCCGCCCCAGCAGTTGATTGAACTCTTCAAAATGGATTTTTTCGCCGCTCCCCGTGCGATCAAATCTGCGGACGAGCAGGCATTGCCCCTGGATCTTCACGACCGGAGCTACTTCGACTTCGACAATCTCATCCGTCGGCAAGAGCAATTTTGCCGCGCTGGTCGTCAAGTACTCCAGCTCAACCAGGTGTTCCAATTCAGGGGAAGGAAGTTTCGCGATGTGCGTGCTCGGCTCGCCGCGTTGGGCCGGACGGAACTTCTGGCCTTCCTGCACGGCAAATAATTTTGGTTGCACGCCGGAAATCGAGGCTCGATTGGTGAGCGCCGCGATCTCCTCGCCAGTACCGTGTGTCAGGTCGGGTGTGCTTGCTGGCTTCGGATCGACCACGGAAACGGCGCCGGGGCAGTCCAACCCGAATGCCAGCAGCCGCGCGAAACGGTCATCTCCCCGGATGCCAAGCGCGCGCGCCTGTGCCCGCGCCAGCCATCCTTCCGCGACCAGATTATCGAAGAAAGAATGCAGGCTGAAACTGTAGTGTGGCTCCGCCTGGCGCGGCAGCGTATAGGCGATCTGTGGACCGTTGCCATCGAGGTAGCTTGGAGCGTAGGCGAACGCAAACCGGCCGTCGGGAACCTGTTCGAGCGTTCCCGCGACCTCCTTTTTGAAGAAGACGCTGCCGTAAAGCCTTGTGGCCATATCCTTTGTATAGGCAGACAATCCCGAACTAGCAATACTATGTCTCGTATATGAATCATATCATATAATATTGCCGCTGCGTATCGTATATCATACATGCCACCTTCGCGGCTCCCTACCAATCCGCTTTCTCCAACTTCAGCCAGGAACTCATCCGGAACAGACTCGCCGGAGCAAATCCCATCAACACCGCTCGTTCCCGAAAGATTCTGTGCGGCAAGCTAGCCCCGGTCTTCTTCTTTAGTCGAAGGAGGACATCCAGCGGGCCGTCGCCGACTCTTCTGCCCATTCGCCCAAGATCGAATTCGAACGCCTTCTCCGGATAGATCAGCTCCGCTGCGAATAGGTCAGCACCTACCTCAATCGGATTTGGCTGATCGAATCTCCATCGCGGGTATGGCTTTAAATCCGAGTCTACCAAGTGATGCTTTAATTCGTGCGCCATCGTGAATACCAATGGACCTTCCGGAAGTTCCTTCATTACCATCACCGCCACGCCCCACTCGTCGTTGAAATAGGCCCCTCGTACGTTCCGCACTTTACCCGGCCACAGGATGAGTTCGATTCCCTGTGCCCTGTAAATCTTCCGCAAATCTGAGCAGCGGATACGTGGCGATGTGAGCGCGTAATGTTCGCGAACTTGGCGCGCCAGCTCCTTCAGCTCCACGTAGTAGGGTTCAGGATCGAGAGTCAGTAACGCGGCGACTTGAGCCGCCGTAGTCATGCCGTAACTTTTCAATCTTTCCGTCACCCGGCTGATCGGTCGAAACATGGCGCACCCCCAATGTCTATGCCGCCGGCGGGGGATTTGTATCAACTCCTCGGAGATTTGCGCGCAGGCACACCGTCGCGCCACCTCTGACACCGGTGTCACGCCTGTTGCCCGCTCTCTCGTTCTCTTTTTTTCCGTTCTCCTGCCGTCGCGGTTCTTTGGTTCCCCGGCTTCCAGTGAGGGAACCAAATCCCCGCACAGGAGAACGGAAATGAAAGCAGAACAAATCAAGGAAATGACAGAAAAGGCCACTGAGCAGCTCGTCGCTGCGCTGCAGCAAGGCCACGGCGAGGCTCTTACCAGCTATCTCAAGGCCATTGGACGGTTTCACCGCTACAGCCTGCACAACGTTCTGCTCATCGCTTTGCAGAAACCGAATGCCAGTTGCGTCGCGGGCCTCCACACTTGGAACGAGCTTGGTCGCTTCGTCAAGAAAGGCGAGAAAGGCATCATGATTCTCGCCCCCATCCTGCGACGTAAGGCAGGGAACTCCGATGACGATGAAAAGGAATCTTCCCGCATCGCAGGTTTCCGCGCCGCTTACGTTTTTGATCTCAGTCAGACCGACGGCCAGGAACTTCCACAGATTGGAATCGTGCATGGAGATCCACGCGAGTATAGCGATGGGCTCCGCCGGTTTGCCGCGTCGCAGAATATCGCCATCGAGTACTCGCAAAACGTCGCGCCTGCCCGCGGTACTTCTTATGGCGGACGCATCGCGCTACTTCCGGGACAATCCACCGCCGAGGAGTTCTCCACACTCGTCCACGAACTGGCTCACGAACTTCTACACCGTGGCGATAGCCGCGAACAAACATCGCGCAAAGTCCGCGAAACGGAAGCCGAAGCGACCGCGTTCGTCGTTTGCCATGCCATTGGTCTCGAAACCGGTTCGGCCGCATGCGACTACATCCAGCTCTGGAACGGAGATAGCGAAACGCTGAGGGGCAGTCTGATCCATATTCAGAAGGCCGCCTCGCAAATGCTCACAGCGCTCACCGATGCCTGAGCGTACATGCCGCGAATTGTTCTTTTGCAGAAAACTCATGGCTGAATTCGGCTGTCAACGATTGCTAGACATCCAATTTCACCATCCCTGCCTGGCTAAACCCTGCGCTTGATCCGTCCGCTCCTTCCGTCTCCACTTCGCTCCGATAAAAGCAAACTGCTTAAGAGAGGAATTTGAAGCGTAGTCTTGACAGGGAAGGTACGCGATCTCCGCACCTGTCATCGATACCCGAGGCCGGGATTGACAGCTGGGCGCACTGCTCGACATGAAGCGTAGCATCGAATGTCCTAGAGTGGGACACTAGGCTCATTGGAAAAAGTCCGGTCGACGATCGCAATTACGTATCGAGAAACCTTATCTTCTTAGGGCTTGCCAATGCGCACAGGCTCGTGCCAGACTCGATTTGCGAGCAACCTCGCCACGAATCTAGTATTCCCTTCCTTGGTTCGTGACGATCCCTTTTCCTGGAATTCTTTGTACGCCCGAGCGCCGGAGGAATCGTCATGTTCAATTTCGGAAAGGGTATTCTCACGAGCAAAAGCTGGACCCGCCACCTTCATGCCAACCTTGGCGCTCTTGGTTTGCTGCTTGCCTTCAACCAGATTTTGCTCGCTCCAACTTACGGCGAAGATGATCCGCACAAAGCCGACGGCGACACAATTCGCCGGATGAATGAACAGATTCAGGATTTGCAAGCTAAGGTGAAGGAGCTTGAGGGAAGACTGAACGCCATTGCCGCGAATACACCAGCCCGGGCGGGTGATAGCAGTGTTCCTGTTGTCGCGAGTCCTTCGGAAACGCCAACACTCACACCGCCTCAAGAGCCCCAAGAAAACAAGTCGATTCCGGGAGTCAAATTGCGGATGTTCGGGGATGTGGGCTACGAAGCCAGCGACCAAAAAGGGAAAACGAATTCCTTCCACATCGGCACGCTGGATCTTTTCCTGACGGGGACGCTAAGCGATCGCGTCTCCATCCTGGGCGAAGTGCTATTTACTCCCCAGACCAACAACGGCATCGGCGTCGATGTCGAGCGCCTGCTTCTACAGTACAAGCAAAATGACTACTTCAATTTTGCAGTCGGACGCTATCACTCTTCCATCGGCTACTATAATACGGCCTTTCACCAAGGTGCCTGGTTTCAAACTGCTGTCGACCGCCCGTTTATGTATGCCTTCGATGACCACGGCGGATTCCTCCCACTCCAGGAGGTTGGCATAACCATCGACGGTGACATTCCCTCGGGCAATTTTGGGCTTCACTACGTGGCCGAGATGGGCAATGGCCGCGCGCACGTACTCGGGTCGGACCCAGCGCAAAATTTTCAGGACACAAACAATGGCAAGTCTTTCAATCTTGCTCTGTATTCGCGCCCGAGCTGGCGACCGGGGCTGCAAACCGGCCTTTCCACCTATCACGATTACCTCACTTTTTCGGACAACATCAATCATGACGAACTGATTTCGACGGTCTACGTGGTCTATTCGGACTCAAAGTACGAGTTCTTGAATGAAGCTATGTTGGTGCGGCACACCAACACGATACTCGGGGCGCCCGGGGTGTTTCATACTCCCGGTTTCTATTCTCAGTTTTCGCGGCGATTCGGCAAGTACCGCCCCTATTTTCGCTATGCCTACGTCAACGCAGGCGTCGCGGAACCCATCTACGGAGATCCCGCCGACGGCCCCGTCGTCGGGCGGCGGAATGGCCCAACGCTCGGGCTCCGATTCGACCTGAATGATCACGCCGCCTTCAAGCTTCAGTACGACCGTCTCTCCCAACGTGGCCAGCATACCTTCAACGCCCTGGAATCGCAGTTCTCATTCGCTTTTTGACCGGACCAGCGAACGCTTATGCACAAGCCGACCACTCTTGCAATTCTTATCCTCGCGCTCGTGGTGAGCTGCCCCCGGCCCCTAACCGTCGACGCAGCCGCCGAGGAAGTCGATATTGTGGTCAGCAAGTCAAACGACGCAGGGCCTCTGTCGCGCGAAGAGGCTCGCCGAATTTTCATGGGCGAAAAGAGTTCGTGGCGGGGCGGGAAACGTATCGCGGTTCTGATGCTCGCGCCGGCTCAGGCGGAACGCGCAGTTATTCTGCGTGAGCTATTCAGAATGAATGAGTCCGACTACACCAAGTACTTCTTGCAGGCCGCCTTTACCGGTAAAGTCCAGGCTGCCCCGAAAGATGTCCCATCAGCGGCGCAAATGAAAGCGCAGCTTGCGGCGAATGCGAGTGCCATCGGTTACCTGAAAAAGGAGGACGTGGACGACAGCGTGAAGGTCCTGCTGAGACTGCCTTGACCCGTCGCTGTTCCGGATGCTCGCCAGGGAGCACGAAACTTATGAAACAAACCTTCGGTACTTTTCGATTTCAACTGACCGCGCTGGCTTTGGCTGGACTTTCGATTTTCATCTTCGCTGCGGTGATTTCCCCGTATGCGAAGACTCGCAGCCGAGTGAGTCAGTTGGAACGGCAAATTCACGCGGCGGTAGATGCCGAACGGTTCTTGCGGTATTCGACTCTGGAGATCAAGGATGTCATCGACTACGGCCTGATCGAAGACGGAGACGACCGCGAAGAAATGTTGCAGAGAAATGCCGAGGATATCGAGCGGTGGCGCGGCGAAGTTTCGCTGGCTCTCGTGGATTTGCGGTCGGCGGTTGAAAGCGGTCCGAAGACTGCGGGAACCCAAGAGGTCCGGGACAGGATGGTGCTTGTCGTGCGGCTCCAGCAAGGATATGCGAGTCTCTCGGGGATTGAGCAACGTCTGCAGGACCTAGCTCGGCGCTCCGCTTCAAGAGAGCAGCTTGCAGCACTGGTCCTGTCTGAATTCATGCCTCCGGCGACCACCGTCTCTTCCGCTTCGGATCAGCTGGTGCAGGATCTGCTCACTGATATGCAAACGGGGATCACCCGTCTCTCAGGGAACCTTGATGGGATCGTGCTCTATTCGGGGAAAGAACTTCGGACGCGGGCAGAGTTCATGAACGACACTGCGCGAAAGGAGATACTGGCGGGGTTGTATGTTCGGCTGTTTTCACGATCTCTTCTTACCTTTTCCGAGTCTCTATTGACCGAAAGCCAGGTCAACGATTCTGAAATACGGCATTTAGACCAAGAGCTCGAAACCCTCAAACAATGGAAGGCGAGGGACTCTCTGGACTCCGAACCTCAGCGATCCGCCGAACTCGAACAACTTGAGGAAATGGAGCAATCCTCCACGGAGTTCCATAATTATGCTGACCGCGTGATCGAGATGGTGAGGCAGGGGCACAAGGACCGTGCCATCAACTTTGTTGAGAAGACTTTTGAGCCGCTGGTCAACACGCCGCTTCTAAAAAATATGAACGAATTGACAACTATTGAGGAGAAGCAATTGTCTGTTGATTCCGAATTCATTGGCCGCCAACTCTTGACCTCCATTTGGTTGACGAGCGGCATGGTATTGATTGTTCTCCTCGCTGCGGTCGGGAGTCCGCTGGTCCTGTCACGGGCCTACGGGCGAGCGGTTCAGGAAATCGCAGCCCGCAAGAATGCTCAGGCCGAGCTCGTGCAAGCTAAAGAAAGAGCGGAGGCCGCCAGCGAGACGAAAAGCACGTTCCTTGCAACGATGAGCCACGAGATCCGAACACCTATGAACGGCATTCTGGGCATGACGGATCTTGTCTTGGACACGGATCTCACTTCTGAACAGCGGGACAGCCTAGGGTTGGTCAAGCTTTCCGCGGAGTCGCTTCTGAGCATCATCAACGACATCCTGGATTTTTCGAAGATAGAAGCGGGCAAGCTGGACATGGAATCGATTCCTTTCGAACTGCGCGAAAGCTTAGGCGAAACAATGAAGTCGCTGAGCTATCGTGCGCATCAGAAAGGACTGGAGCTCATCTACGAAGTGCAGCCGGATGTGCCGGAGGCGCTTCTCGGCGACCCTGGGCGCATCCGTCAAATCATCGTCAATCTTGTGGGAAACTCCATCAAATTCACAGAGCACGGGGAAATTTTTGTTTCCGTCGAAATGGAAAACGAAACGCCAACTGCCGTGCGCTTACACTTTGCCATCAAGGATACCGGGGTTGGGATTCCGGCTGACAAACAGAGCAAAATATTCGAGGCGTTCTCCCAAGCCGACGGTTCCATGGCGCGCAAGTACGGCGGTACCGGACTAGGCTTGACGATTTGTACGCGTTTGGTCGAAATGATGGAAGGCCGGATTTGGGTGGAAAGCGAACCCAGTAAGGGGAGTACCTTCCATTTCCTCATTTCGCTTGCCATTCAACAAAATCTTGCCTCGCGCCCGAGTCCTATCAATCCAGCTTACTTGCGAGACCTGCACGCTTTGATCGTTGATGACAACTTCACGAACCGGCGCGTGCTTCATGGGATGTTGAGCCGTTGGGACATGAAACCCACGGCCGTTGACGGAGGCCGCGCGGCATTACAAGCGATCGAGGTCGCAGAAAACGCAGGACGCCCGTTTCCTCTGATCCTTCTGGATGGCCAGATGCCTGAAATGGACGGTTTCACACTGGCCGAGCACATCCAAAAGGATTTCCAATTAATGAACGCGACAATCATGCTGCTTACTTCGGCCGGCCATTTGGGTGACGCGGCGCGATGTCGAGAGCTAGGCATTTCGGCCTACTTGGTTAAGCCCGTACGCCAAGGCGAACTTCTCGATGCAATTTGTCAACTGCTCGACAAGACCGCACAGAAACAATCGGTGTCTTTGGTGACTCGCCACAGTCTGCGCGAAGAGAAGAATCGCGTCCGTGTGCTTCTGGCCGAGGATAACGCGGTGAACCAAACCCTCGCCGTACGCATCCTTGAGAAGAGAGGCTACGTAGTGACTGTCGCCCCTGACGGGCAGGCGGCCGTAGATGCGTATCGTTCGGGAGGATTCGAACTTGTGTTGATGGACATCCAGATGCCCGAAATGGACGGTTTTGAGGCGACGGCGGCCATCCGAGAAATCGAGAAGGAGAAAGGCGGGCACATTCCCATCGTTGCGATGACCGCTCATGCCTTGGTGGGCGATCAGGAACGATGTATTGCCTCAGGTATGGATGGCTATGTTTCGAAGCCTATTCGAACCAGCGAGCTTTTCGCGGTCGTTGAGAGAATGTTGGATGAGAAAGTGAAGCCTGAGTCTGCCGTAGGAACGAAGCCTGCGGCGCAATGAGCCGCGCCATGGGGACAGCCACTTGAGTGTTGTTCAAACCCGGGGCAAAGGATGGAGTCTTTGGAGTGCCCGAACGCGCTTGCAAAGCAGGTGCTGCCGTCGCGGGTCATGTAGGTTGTCATCCAACTTTTGATAAGGGCGCCAAATTGCGAAGGGAAACTGATAAGAGAAGGCGAATCCGACTTGTCGCCTTTTGTCACAACTTGTTAATTCCCCTCGATTTGTCTCGGCTCCGGCAACTTGTGATTAATTTGGTTTCAAGGCTGTTAACCGAAAGGCTTGGCGCGGCCTTGAGGGAAAAGGCGTGTGCCCGTTTGATTCACAACTAACGCGCCGCACCGCAACGATTAACAAACCAGAACGCCGTAGCAAAATTGAGCCAGAATGCAACGTTTGCAATTCATCGACCTATCTTTGAGCGAAGAGCAGATTCCCCGATTTGTTGGGAACGTTAGTAGTTAGAAGCGATTGACGGAGTTGTTGGAGTCGGTGATTGTGCGCCTAAGATAGCGAAAGAAACGCTATCTTTTTGACCCGTCTAGCTTTGTTCTACGTCATAAGTACTCGGTTTTGGACCTAGTTTGTCTGTATTTGGACCCAACTCGGAATTCATCCGGTCAGATACCCCTTGACCTGAGCATCTTGCTCTGCGACAGTGATTGTCCCTCTTGGTTATGTCGATTTTTCCCGCCTCACCCTTCACTGGCAACAGAAGGAGAAGGCATGGTTACAGTCGACCGCCGCATGACGCCACGTTTCAACCTGCATACATCGCTATCTTTTCATCGCATGGAAGGCCTGTCCGACGGTGAACAACGCACAAAGGCAATAAACATGTCGACAGGGGGCATCTATTTCGCTACGACTCTTGCCATGAGGGTTGGAGAAGCAGTGGAAATCCTACTAGAAATGCCAAGGCGGGTTACAGGAGCAAAGGCGACCGTTCGCCGATTCACTGGCCGAGTCAGTCACATAGAACGGAACACCCTGCCTCATGGTCTGTCGGGAATTGGTGTGCAATTGCTTTACTATGAGCACGATTCGACAAGGCTTGGGGTTTAGCGAGGATGAGAGAAGTACGTCGCCCTTCGAGCTTCCGTTCAGTTCCTGTTTCATTCAAGCTCGATGCTGACCGGACGACAAACTCCATCGCCAGGAGCAGACGATGCAACCATCGTGCGGTCTGATTCAAGTTAAAGTCTTGTTCGTATTGGCCGCTGTCATTGCTAGACATTGTTGACTCCTTTGGATCACTCCTCCAAGAATAAGAAAGCAAATTATCGTCCGGCATGACAGGATCATGCTCGGTTGATCTCCTCGGTTTCAGAAACTTGGGGCATTCTTTCTGAAACTCCTCCCCTCTTGATTTCAATCAATGCGTTAAGAAAAAGGCACTCAGCCAAGGGAAAAAGCTGGTCGTCCACTTGGCGCGATTGGGGCTCATGTTCCACGCTGCGGTGAGCCGTTTTGATTCCTTCTGGAGGCCCCACAAATGCGGCAATTCGTCTCGCGCACGCTGCCCGTGGTACTAATGTTCGTCGCTTTTAGTTTGCCCATTTCCCTTTTTGGCCAAGACCAGAATTCAAATAAGCCAGCTCCGCCCTCTGAAAAAGTTGCACCAGAGAGTGGCCTTTTGCACGCGAACGAAGGCCCCGCGCGCAAAGTAAGAGGACATCTCCCTAAAGACCTCCGCGCTCCGGGCCTTCCGAACACATCGAATGCGGGTGATCAACTACCTGCCGAGACGTCCAGTTTCGCGGTGATGAGTCATCCCCGCGAGGACCGCCTGATGCGCGGGAGTTCTTTTCAGGGCGACTTGCGAACGTTGCCCCAGATACCGCCGAATAAGTTTGAGCGGCCGGAGTTCGAGCCACCTGCGATAGTCCCGGTGCCTTACCCGGAAACATCGTCCGGCTCTTTGCCGGCCACGGCTGCGGGGGGCACAAATGCATCGTCGCCCAGTGCACCCGCGCCAGCTCCCAGTAGCTCTTTCGAGGGTCTCGACTTCACCAATTGGGGCGCAGGCCATCCGCCCGATCCGAATGGCGATATTGGGCCGTTGTACTACATTCAGACCATCAACACTTCCGTGGGCATCTATGACAAGAGTGATGGCTCCCGTGTGACGGCATTCATTTTCAATACATTGATGAGCCAGGGGAATTTCGGAAACCTGTGCGACACCAGCAATTTCGGCGATCCTGTAGTTCTATACGATACCTTTGAGGACCGTTGGACCATTACGGATTTTGCTTTCAATCTGAGTGGAGGCAGCGCCGTCGCTCCGGAGTTCCAATGCTTTGCGGTATCGAAATCGGGCGACCCCGTCGCGGGCGGCTGGAACTTTTATTCCATTCAGGTCAACGGCGGTTTCGGCGACTACCCGAAAATCGGCGTCTGGCCTGACGGCTTGTACTTGTCAGCCAACATTTTCAGCTTTGGCGCGGGCGGGGCATTCCAGAACGTGCGCGTGTGGGCGATCAACAAGGCCGAGCTGTACGCCGGCAGTCCCACGGTTCAGGTGCTCTCGTTCGACGCTCCGTCGGCAGAATTCACTCTGCTTCCTAGCAACGCCCGCTTGCAGACAGGGACGCCGCCTGCAGGAAGCCCGAATTACTTTTCGGTGGTAGCGCAATTCCTGAATACAGTGAGCGTCTACAAGCTCCACGCGGACTGGAAGAACATCTCGACCTCGACCTTCAGCGGACCTTTTCTGTCTCTCACGGCCACGAGTTGGAGCCAGTTGCTGGCGGCGAACCAGACGGAGCAATCGCCGGGCAACAAGCTCGACACTCTGTATTTCCGGCTGATGATGCAAAACCAGTACACGAACATCGGTGGGGTGGAATCTCTTTGGAATTCGCATACGGTGGGCGCAACGGGCGCGACCTCGGCGCAGGCGGCGGTCCGGTATTACCAAGTAAAAGTCACCGGCGGCACGGTGGAGGCCAATGCCTCCCAGAGTTTCACTTATAGCCCTGACGCCACCGTTTTCCGCTTTATGCCCAGCGTGGCAGTCGACCGGGCGGGCGACATGGCCATAGGCTACAGTGCGACCAATGCTACGTTAAACCCAGCCATTCGCTACGCAGGACGCCTGGCCGGTGATCCGCCGAATACGATTTCGCAGACCGAGCAATCGCTTATTGAAGGGACTGGCACGCAATCGGGGAATTGCGGAGCTACCTGCACACGATGGGGCGACTACAGCGCCATGACGCTCGACCAGGACGGCTGCACCTTCTGGTACACCAACATGTACTACCAGACGACTGGGCTGGCCTTTAATACGCGGATCGGCGCATTCGCCTTTCCCGGCTGCACGCCGGCCGTGAGCGGCGCGTTGCAGGGCACAGTTACAGACTCGGGAACCAGCAGTCCTATCAGCGGGGTGACGGTGGCGCTTGGAAGCCGGACTACGACCACCGATGTGAATGGCGCATACAACTTTGCCGGCCTGCCGTCCGGCACTTATCCGACCCTTACGGCCAGCTTCCCCAGCTACACTTCCCTTACGGTCGCAAACATCGTTATCAATGATGGCTTAACGACCACGCAGAATTTCTCGCTAACACTTGCAGCAACCAGCGGTTGCATCACAGACACGTCGCAGGCCGACTTCTCCGCTGGTGTCCCCACCAGATGCGACCTTACAACCAGCCCTGGGGATGTCATTCTGACCAACTCGCCCACGATTGACCAGCAAAACACAACTATTGGGAATAACGGCGTTGGAATCACGATCACGACGTGGGGAGGCCAGACATTCACTCCCTCAGTTACCGGCCGCCTCACCCGGGCAGATATCAACCTTTTTTGTAGCGGGTGCACTGGTACAACACCGAATCTGACGCTTTCAGTGCGTGCCACCAGCGCCGGCCTGCCCACGGGCGCCGACATCGCGTCGACAACGTTTACAGGCTTCTCCAGCGGTGCTGCCGTCTTTTACACCGCCAACTTCAGCAGTCCGCCAACACTGACAGCGGGAACACAGTATGCAATTGTCATTCGTCCCACGGCGAATCCTTCTCCAGGAATCTATGCACTTACGCGGAGTGGAACGTCCACGCTCGGCTCCAATGTCTATCCGGGCGGCACCAGAGTAAGTGGCGCGACCAGTGGCACGGTCTGGTCTATTCCCACGACCGGCGGTGTGACCACCGACGCAGGTTTCAAGATCTTCATGCAGACCGGGTTCCCGCCCTCAGGCACGTTTGTTTCTTCGATGAAAGACAGCAATCCGGCGTCGAATTCAGCGGCCACCTGGGGAACACTCTCGTGGAACGCCGCTACTCCTGCCGGCACTTCGATTCAATTTCAGGCCGCTGCTAGCAACAGCAGTTCCGGCCCATTCAATTTTGTCGGACCGGACGGCACTGCCAGCACTTTCTTCGGCAACGGCGGTTCACTGGCACAGTTCAACGGCAACCGTTACTTCAAATACCAGGCGTCCCTCAGTACCAGCAGCAGCGCTGCCACACCAACGCTGCAAGACGTGACAGTGTGTTTTGTTGACACTCCCCTCACGACTCTGGTGGTGGCGGCAGCGTCGGGACCCTTTGGTGGCACGGCTGATTTATCGGCCACTCTGAGTTCCAATGGCACTGGACTTAGTGGAAAGTCTGTAGCTTTCACGCTGAATGGAAACAACGCCGGAAGCGCGATTACCGACGGTTCGGGAATTGCGACGGTCTCCGCAGTGAGTCTGACCGGAATTAATGCAGGCAGCTACCCGGGCGTAGTGGGTGCTACGTTCGCGGGTGATTCCGGATTCGCTCCCAGCAGCGGCGTGGCTGACCTTACTGTAGTGAAGGTCAACCAGACGATTACTTTTGGCGCGCTAGGGAACAAGATTTTCGGCGACCCCGATTTCACGGTGAGTGCTAGCGCCACTTCGGGGCTTACGGTGTCCTTTGCGGCCGGCGGGACCTGCAGTGTGAGCGGCTCGACTGTCCACATTACCGGCGCAGGCTCGTGTACCATCACGGCATCGCAGGCTGGAGATGCCAACAACAGCCCTGCCGGCGACGTGCCGCAGACGTTCTCAATCGGCAAGGCCAGTCAGACCATCACCTTTGGCGCGCTAGGGAACAAGATTTTCGGCGATGCCGACTTCACCGTAAGCGCCAGCGCCACCTCGGGGCTGACGGCGACATTTGGAGCCAGCGGCAATTGCACCGTAGCTGGTTCCACAGTCCACCTCACTGGTGGAGGATCTTGCACAATTACCGCTTCCCAAGTGGGCGACAGCAACTACAACCCGGCCCCGGACGTCCCCGAAACGTTCTCGATAGCCAAGGGCAGCCAGACAATCACGTTCGGCGTGCTCGCGAACAAGAACTTTGGCGACCCGGACTTCGCGGTCAGCGCCACCGCTTCTTCCAGTTTGACGATCACCTTTGCGGCCAGCGGAAATTGTACGGTAGCTGGGTCCGCGGTCCACTTGACCGGCGCCGGTTCTTGCACAATTACCGCTTCCCAAACCGGAGACAGCAACTACAACCCGGCACCGGCGATTCCACAAACATTCTCAATAGCCAAGGGCAGCCAGACGATCACGTTCGGCGTGCTCGCGAACAAGAACTTTGGCGACCCAGACTTCGCGGTCAGCGCCACTGCTTCTTCCAGTTTGGTGGTCACCTTCGCGGCGAGCGGAAATTGCACGGTAACTAGTTCCACGGTCCACCTGACCGGCGCCGGTTCTTGCACAATTACCGTGTCCCAAACCGGAGACAGCAACTACAACCCGGCACCGGCGATTCCACAAATGTTCTCGATAGCCAAGGGCAGCCAGACAATCACGTTCGGCGTGCTCGCAAGCAAGAACTTTGGCGACCCAGACTTCGCGGTCAGCGCCACTGCTTCTTCCAGTTTGGTGGTCACCTTCGCGGCGAGCGGAAATTGCACGGTAACTAGTTCCACGGTCCACCTGACCGGCGCGGGCTCCTGCATGATTACAGCTTCCCAAGCGGGAGACGGTAACTACAACCCTGCCCTGGCGATCCCACAATCATTCACCGTCAACAAGGCTCTACCTCTAGTCATGCTCTCGTGTCCTTCCGCCAGCTTTGATACCACCATGCACGCGTGCACGGCGACTGTAACAGGCGTCGGCAATGTGCTGGTCAGCGGTGCTACCGCTCTCACTTACAACGGCAATCCCGCCGCGCCCGCCAACGCGGGAACGTACAGTGTCGGCGCCAGCTTCGCAAGCGGAGACGGCAACTACGCTAACGCCACGGGTATTGGCTCGTTGGCGATCGCCAAGGACGCGCCAACCGTGACTGTCACCTGCCCGCCAGTCGTCTTTGATGGTGGCCCACACGTCTGCACGGCTGCCGCTACAGGCATCGCCAACGCTGTTGTCAGCGGTTCATCGGTTCTGACTTATAACGGCAGTGCGGCGCCTTCGGCTGGCGGGACTTACGCAGTAAGCGCCAGTTTCATCAGCGGCGATTCGAACTACGCCGACAATACTGGCATCGGCTCCTTGATCATCGCTAAGGCTGGCCAGACGATAACGTTTGCTGCGCTTGCTGCGAAAACCCTAGGTGACCCGGACTTCGTGGTCAGCGCCACCGCTTCGTCCAGTTTGACGGTCACGTTCGCGGCCAGCGGCAATTGCACGGTGGCTGGCTCGACGGTCCATCTCACTGGTGTCGGTTCATGTACAGTCACCGCTTCACAGCCAGGCAATGGCAACTACAATGCAGCTGCCAGCATTCCACGATCGTTCGCGATTAACCAAAGCGATGACTTTGCAATTGCCTCCACACAATCCGCGGTCTTCGTGACAGCCGGTCAGCTGGCCACCGACCACATCACGATAACTCCGCATCAAACGACGCTTACGGCCTTAGAATTGGCCTGTTCCGGCTTGCCCGCGAAAGCGAGCTGTACGTTTGCGCCGAACCCGGTGCGACCAGGTTCAGCTCCAACCGATGTCATCGTGACGATCACCACGACGGCGGCGTCTACAGTGTCGGTTTTGCAGAGGGTACCGATGTTTTATTCCAACTGGCTGGGGTTCACCAGCTTGGGACTGATTGGCGTCGTAGTTGGAGTGCGCACGAAGAGCCGCAGGAGAGGCTTAGTTCTTTTGGCTTTCTCACTGGGGATTCTGCTGACGGCCATTGGCTGCGCCACGGCTCGACAAATCCAAGGTACTCCCTCCGGCACGGTCACAGTAACGGTGACCGGATCGACGACTGGTTTTACTCACACTACGACTTTCACGCTGACGGTGAATTAGTTAGAGCTGGGCTCATTTTGGTTGTCGTCGGCTATCCCCGCCGGGATTGTATGTGCCGCGTATTCCTCCGACTGTGGAGTTCGGCAGACTATGCGTTCACCGGTCAAACCTAATGCTGCCGTGTGACAGATCGTTGGGTATTGCTGATCCCAACGCTGTTTCATGTTTCGGCCGCAATATCACACGCGCTTGGTGGAGTAGTGCATCAACGAATTGCCACGGGCCGAGGGCTTTCTTTTGTTCTTCTAGCGATTGTCGAGTTCGGCTACGCCTGTTTATTTGGCAGTGGTGTTGCGGAGGAACCGGGGTGGCGAGGCTTCTTGCATTCAACCGATCGACTAAATCTCGTTCGGCGATACCTCGTTCGCGCGCGCGCCCATCGCGAATTGCCTGAAGGGCCTTTCATTATGGGTACAAAATATGATAGCCAGAACTTAGCCGAGGCGGAAGAATCGCCTCCCCACCATGTTTGGCTTTCTGCCTATCAGATACAGCGCGCGCCGATTACTGTTGCACAGTGGGGCATCTTTATTGCAGATACTGACTATGATTGGTCATACGAGGCTTGGCTTGAAGCTGTGAGAGGATGCGTAATCGACGAAGCAGAGGAAAACTACCCAATTACGAACGTAAGCTGGTTTGATTGCTCCGCATTCCTCGAGTGGTTAAAGCGCAAGGAAGGCGTACCGTACGCACTGCCAACTGAAGCCCAATGGGAGAGGACCCGAATTGGGCTAGTTCGAAAAACCAAAAGTAGCTCACAGCGATTGATTGCCTGATGCCTTTTTCAGGTCTTAACCCGATAGATGAACTCTCCGTCCCACATTAAATTGTTCCCGTAACCTCCAGAGACAACCCAAGGCGGCCTTTTCCCACTAGAACAAAGGTCGCCTCTCCATTCCAACTCCAAGCCACTATTAGAAAAACCAGGACTGGGAAACACGACAGACTGGCATTGGCGATGGTCTCTAGTAAATTTCTTATTTCGACCTACCTGTACTTTTCAACGATGGCGTTGCGGCCTGTAGCGGCGGAAACTAGGAGTCGCACCGGAGGCATACCATGCCATGACGCCGAACTACGGTCACAGTGAGCGAGAGCGATGAAGCACCACGCCGCCGATCAAAGAAGAAATCTAAGGCGGTTTTGATCGCCATTCTGCTAGCGCTGCTGGGCTTGTTCGTGGTTAGCCGCAGCCAACGACAACTTGTGCGTTCTCAAAATACGGCGGGGCATCGGTAGAAAAATCAACCTTGGTCTACACGCATGGCTACTCTTCTTCGAATTCGCCCTCGCGCTTCAAGCAACTTTCTTTCCTTGTGCTGTCATTGCAGACAGAAAGGCGTAGACTGAGCGCAGTCCCTTCTAGCAACTTCCCGCCAATCATGTTCGACGATTTCCTTGCGAAATCGGGCCGCTTTTGCGGACAAGAGCCCGTCATGCCATATATCTACTACTGTAATAGCTTGGCCAAAAACGATTTGGGTATATTGCGCGCGGTGTTGTCTCGGGAAGAATCCAGAAATCTCCTGAAACTGTTTTCGGTTCGGTATGCGGGGCCGCAATTTCCAACGATGACCCAGCAGAACCAAAGCTTTGCCGTACTAGACCTGCCCGATCACTTCCATTTCGACCGTGTGATGCGCTTCATCTCCTCGGTAATTTCGCGCATTTGGGCGAGTAATTGACGCAGGAGCCCAACGGCAACACTCTCGCTAATCAAAGTGGGGCTCGGCTCCACTGGCGGCAGCGGATTGCGCAGCGGAATAATCCAGATGAGCATTGCGATGTCAAAAGCAACCATACGCACGGACACCCACCAATGGAAGTACTTGCTCATCCACTCTTGCATGAACGTGTTGTTGATGACCTGGAAGAACGAATAGGCACCGAGGCCAATCACGATGTTGCTTTCCACCGGCCTCAATACAGCCATGTACCGCGCACCGAAACCGACAAGCGCAACAAGGATGAACGCAAACGAGATTTCTAGCGCGCGTTCAGATGACAACACAAAAGTGGCGAGAGGAGAAGATTTTGTCCTGAATGCCGTGACCGCCGCGTAGCTGAGCGCAACCACCGCTATGAATATGAGTAATTTCCGAACTAGCGGCCAAATTGCGCGATAAGTGCTGAGACTGGTCCAACACAATTCCGCAACCACAAGAAAACGCGCTATCAGAACGACCGCTGACGCCCACCAGTATGTGTACCAAGCCGGGAAAGACCTGTAACCCCATACTCGATAAACCAACCACACAGCGGAAACTTCCACCACGAGAAACACAGCGTAGAGGCTGAAAAGAGGGAGCCGCTTATAGAGGCGTCGATAAAATACCAAGACGCACAGCAGGAACTTCAACCCTATGCCTAGCCACCAAAGTAGGTTTTCTGAGAGGGTTAGGTGCATGCGGGCCGGATGGTATCACGGCTACGACTGCCTCAAAATGCTGTCGACGAATTCAACCTGACCTGAATTCTCTATGGTGGCAAGCATTGATCTGACGCGGTATGCAAGGGTCGCCACGATCTCCGTCAATTGCCGCAGGTCATGAACGGAAATTCCAACCGTCCTAAGCAGCAACCACGCCAGGGCGCACCACTTGTAGTACGCGAATTCGACTTTTACGCGCTGCCATTCGAGTTGTGCAAACAACCGCATTTCGGGAGAGTGGATGATGACCTGACCATAAATCCGGTGGTCCCTTCGGAAATCCTCGCGAACACCGTCAATATAGTCACGCACGATCCTGAATTCAGGCTCCCGCGCCTTGAATCGCACTTGCTCCCACGTCATCGAGCGCTTGTGCTCCTGAACGGCAGCCCAGAGCGCATTTTCAACTTGTGTGAAGGACTTGTAGTGCCGAGGGACAAGCTGTTCGCGGGGAGTATTTCGCTGTGAGGATATGCGGCGCTCAATCTCTCTCTGGCTGCGCAAGAAATAGACCAAAGAAAGCGCAACGAGAATCGCTAGGATGACAGATAGCATTTACTTTTCTCCGGTGCATGACCGTCTAAGGTGCCGGGTGTTTGCGTGTTTGCTACTTCCATAAATAGAGACGCGCATCGTAGCACATCCATTTATTGAATGAAAGGACACTACCACGATGCGCGTGTTCAGGTTACTCAGTGAGCTCTCAAGCCAGGGCCGGTAGTTTCGGTGGCGGTGGGAACGGTGGCGGTGGGTTGCCATCCGCTATCAGTTGCTTTGAGTCCTGAGCGACGCCACTCGAATGCGCGTATGGAGGGAACGGCGGTGGAGGGTTCCCGTCCGCGACAAGTGTCTTGATGCTTGGTGGGTAGGGTGGAAACGGCGGCGGTGGGTTGCCGTCTGCCGCTAGTTTTTTGTGTTGATCTGCGAGGGCCCCGGCCATTGCGAGCAGGCCGACTCCCAGGATCGTAGCAACAAATATGCGTTTCATGTTTTTCTCCAAGTTGATTTAGGCGGATATTGACTACCCGTCAACTTGAAGATGACCTGAAACGGCCACTACACATACTTATTTCTTGGCGTACCCGAGATTCGGTACGGGCATTGACACAGCCTGCCCTACCTTTAAAGTGAAACTAACCCACTACCAAGGAAAACCGCTGTTTGACCTCGGACACCTTGTCACTACGTCGGGAGCGCTCGCCGCTCTCGAAAAGAGCAAACAAGAAGCTCAACGGCAAGCCGAAACCCAAACCGCTCATCAAACCAAGCTAACTCCCTACATAAAGGGCCGCGTTCTCGGACGCGGCCCCTTTTTGTTTTTCAGGCTTCTGCTGCCGCGCGACGCCCCCGGCCAGTGGCCATTTTCTGCGCCATGACCATAATAAGTTTGCGGTCCGCCTCGGCCGCCTTGCTCAAGCACGTCCGCAATTTGTAGAGGTAAGTCGCCTGTTTGCCGTTGCTGCCAAACGCGATCTCCTCCGATGTCTTCCGCTTGAGCAGATTCGGCAGCTTCGGTGGTTCGTCGCCGTCGTAGAACAGCTGATAGAGCGGAATCTCCAGCGCGCGCGCCAATTTTTCGAGAGTTTCAATCGCTGGCACCGTGTGGCCGTTCTCGACGCGCGAAATATAGCACCGCAACAGCCCCGTCCGCTTCTCAATGTCTCCTTGTGAGAGTTTTTTGCTCTCCCGCAGCTCACGCAAACGATCACCGATTAACATGTTGTCCTCTTTCTTGGATTGCGATGTATCGGGGACGGACGAATAGGATATTCGTCCAAGCCCGTCTTTCCAAACAAAACCAGATTAGATTTCTCTAATCTTCGTCCACTACTCGGCTTCCACGAGTCGCATCGTAACGCCAATGACGCGTCCCACAATGTCCGCCTCCCTCGGATACGCGAAGCGACGCACTTTGCATTTCGACTTCGGATGAGGAACAGCGTTCAGATCGCCGTCGAGCATCTCGCACCAACTGCAAATGAATTCCCCTCGCGGTTCCACGAAATAGATTGGCCGGTGGTCTTCGTCCTCCCATTTTCCTTGCACGAGCTTGCGTTGATTCTGGTCAATCTTCCCGATTGAACCGGGCCGGATAATAGGGAACAAGGATTTGTGGCAGCTAGATTCAAACGCAAGAAGACATAAGGGCGTGGGTTCATTACATGAGCTCTAATTTAGTTTCGCAGCCCAGAGCATGGTTACGAATCAGATGCCCTAAGCAGGCATTCGGGTCCGATGATGTAATGGGTAATAGGGGCGAAAAGGGTATTGGCCCTTCTTGGGGAAGTATACGTGACTGGAGACCCAGTGTTTCCCCCACCGAAATCAACACTGACCGCTAATCAAAAAGCGAAGTTTGCCGCCCCGTTCCCCGCGGAGGATGAACCACCCGCGGTGCTTCCATGCCCCAGAGTCTGCGGAAGAGATCAACGGTCCCAGGACCGAACCCCGCGTAGTGGTTATTGGCAAATGCCAGAATCATGATTCGCCGCTCTTGAACCTTCTTGAGAAGATTGACCCACTCGGAAAGATCACCTTGGCGATCAACAATCACCTTGTTCCAAGTTGTCGTTTTCTCCTCAATCCCTTTGCGGTCCCCCAGCCAGCGAACGTAAGTGAAGTCGGCGGTAATTAGGTCGAATTTGTCCTTCATCTCCCAGGGCCGTGGCATCCAGCCTTGATCAATCTGTGTGAGAGCGACGCCGTGCTCTCGCAACACGTCCGCAAGTTTAGGAACCAGCCAGTCCTTGTTGCGAATCTCGACGGCAAACTTGTGCTCCTTCGAAAGCCTTTTCAGAAACGGAACTAGCCTCCCTAGAAATTCGTCGAGAGACTTGAACGCGTATTTGTCGAACTTGCCGAATTGAAACAACAAGGGGCCGAGCTTTTCGCCTAGAGCCTCCATCGTCGTCAGAAAGACATTGAATTCCTCATCGCAATCTTTGAGAACCCTCTTGTGTGTGATCTCCTGTGGTACTTTGGCCGCAAAAAGAAATCCCTCTGGGGTCTTGGCATTCCAGGAGCGCACCACGCTCACATTCGGAGTTGCATAGAAGGTTGAGTCAATCTCTACAGTGTCGAAGTGCTGCGCGTAGTAGCTCAGGTACTCGGCGGGTCGCAAATCCTTCGGATAGAACGATCCCTGCCATCCTGTGGCTGTGAACGATGACGTCCCGAGGAGAATCGGCGGATGGTTCATTGGATAGCCTCTGCGTTTGAATGACACTCCTACTCCGTGGTTTTTCTGGGCAACACCCTCGCTTTTCCAGACTTCTCAAATTTCCTTTCTGTCGAACCGTACCTCATACGAGGATGGAAGCAGCTCGGCTTTGGCATAAAGTTGGTCGGCGACGATGGCTAACAGCTCCACCGGATTGCGGCTGCCATCGAAGAATACCAAGTAGAAGTAGTAGCCATCGCGCTGTTCCGCCGACAGAGATGTCTGATGCTCGTTGTCGGAAAGAAAAAATCTGTATCCATCGCTGCGCTTGGCCACGCACTTCACTTCTATATAACGGTCTTCGTCGTCGGCGCTGTGCGACAGAAAATCATGACCATATCCCGGACAATCCCGCCGATCTTCGATCTTGTCGATTAGGTGTTCGAGCCTGGCACCGGCCAGCCGCTCCTTCTCCCATTTCAGTGCGTATTCTTCGGCAATTCGGCCAATCTCCGCCGCCTGCCTTTGCATCTCCTCAAAATCGACACGGCGATGCTTCTTTCTTCTCGGTTTCTTGATTGACCGCTCGCCCCCCAGTTCTCCCCGTACATAGACCTTGTAGAGGTAAGCCATAAATTTCGGCTCACTCCATTTTCGAGTCGTCGAGTTTCCGCCCTTAGTTTCTAGCAGTAGATTCTGGTATTGACTGAATGGCAGGTCTTTCGGGAAGCCCATGATTTCCGCGATCATCTTCAGGTGGTCGGAACTGCACATGGCAAGAAAACGTTCTGGGAAGTAGAGGCTGAGAATTTTCGCCTTGAACATCTGCGATAAACGATTCGCGTCAATCGCTGTGAAGTCGGGAGAATCCGCTGCCCCTAATGCAACAAGGTCAAGTAACGCGGCCTTTACGGCGGCGAAAGCATCTTCTTCACTAGTGCCGAATTTCTCGGTGAAGCGGTACTTACGTGTCGGATCGCTCTTTGTCCTTCCGAAATAAATCCCGAACTTGAACGATGTAGCGCCTTGAATGTTGGCCCATGCCTTCGTTCCGGACTCAACGAGATTACAGAAGCTCGGATCGTGATGCCCGACGACGTATTCGTCGAGTGTCAATTTGTTGAGCGAATGAAGTGGGAACTTTCTGATGAACAGTCCGCGAGTCTGAAGCGCGGAGTCCTCGTGCGAGGTGTCGTATTCCGCCTCGAATTTGGCTAAGTCTTTCACTCGCATCCGCCATCCGACGATGATTCGGCTGAAGCATTATCTGCCAGACCGCCGTGAATGATAACGTCCTTTATTACATGCTTTCAGAACAGGCGAGACGAGAGTAGACAGACGTCGCTTTTCGTTGACCGCTGACGTAGAAATCCAACAATGACCCTGATAAATCCACGTAACTTCAGTTGAAAGCGCTGGAAGGTTGTTCCAGAACAACATCCTTCCCAACTATTTTGAACTACCTGCCAGCGCAGAAACTCTCCGGAGAGCCTGCGATTTCTGGTTTCGTAGGAAACCTTGCCCCACCGACGAAGTCGCAAAACGCAGTAGATATGCGGGGAGGAGCGCGCCTCGCCCAGGGGTACGTGTATTGTATTGGGTTGGTATGGGGTTGCACTGTCATAGTGTATTGCCGGTATTGACCTAGGGGTGGGTGTGGGCGGGGTTTGTTAAAATCAATCCAAGACGCGAGAATCGCCCTGTAGTCAGGGAGTGGACCATGAAATCCAAAAGGCCGCACCGGGATCAGCGCTACCGGGACAAATGCTTTCCCGGAGCCGAAAAGGAAGTGTTCTCACCAAAGGACGGAGGCTACGCGCCGCTGCCTTACATTTCGCGGGAATTGCTGCGGCACATGAAGGGAGCAGAGCTGAAGGTATGGGTGTACATGCTCACTCGCGAGGGCCCACATCACATCTGCTATCCCACATACGAAGACATCATGCGCGGGGCAGGCATCGACACGAAGGGAACGGTCAGCAAGGCCATCCACCGCTTGGAGAAGATTGGCCTGCTCAAGGTTTATAACGACTACGGCACGCGGCGCTATCTCTTGCGCGACCCGCGATTGGCAGTTGAGCGGCTATTTGAGCTGAATGAAATCACCCTCGACGAACTCGAAGACGCGAACGACCTGCTGGAACGTGTCGGCCAGCCACTTATCGAACCGAAACCGACTGCCAAGAAACCCATTGTCGTTCCAATGCCCGTAAAGAAAGCGGCCCAGGGGAACCCATGAGCATCGAGGCCGCGTTCATCAATGGCGTTATGCTGATCGCTACGGCGGCGGCCGTGATCAGATTCGCCCTTTTCGAGTGGGAGGGGATACTGCGAGCGTGGCGGCGGGCGACAGCAGTGCGGCGACCACGAGGAAAGCCTAGTTCACAAACGTAGGCTGACGATTCCAGTTTGGCCGCAGAATTTATCAGACAGAACAATCTGAAATGAGCAGGGGCAAAACCGGGCGTCCCATAACCTCTTTTATGGGTCGCAATCCTGCTAGCATGAAAATAGTTGCGATTCGTTAACGATTGCCCCAAGGATGCTGAGTGCATCGAAAGGAACTCGGATGTCTTCTGACGGCCACGACGAATTCGACGATGAGGCGGCAGCGCCGGCGGATGAGTGGGAAGAATTCCGCGACGGCGACAGTGACCCAATCGGCATCGAAGAATTGAAACACCTGAACCTGAATGAAATGCCCGAAGATGTTGCTCTTTCGCTGTTGGACAATTATTTCCCCGAGACTACGCTAAGTCGCGAAGGTGAATTCCTCGACTGCGAGATTGAAGAGCATTTATATACAAAATACTGGGAGCACAAGTTTTCAGCGTACGCTTTTGCCGAAGCAATGGAGCGCGCGGTTCGCCGCCTGGCGCATGAAGGGCATCCTTTTTCAGATCCGTCGCGGGACGACGAAGACGTTCACATCTTTGTGCGGTGGCATCTCAGGGTTCCGCGCGGCACTCCAGTCGAATCCGTAGTCCAGTCGATAAAGTCTGCCTTTGATCTGGTGTGGCAGCGTGCCGATGCAATCCTTGAGGACTCCGATTCCGTCTTGATCCTTGGGAAGGACAGCGGCCCCGCCCTTGATCGTCTGAAGCGAATCGAGTCTAGGCTGCAAGAACTTGGCTTCTACACTTACATCATCAAAGAGCAGCCGGACAGGGCAGGCGAGAGTGTCGTCCAGAAGGTCATGCGGTACGCGCTCTCATCGAAGTTTGTGCTGATTGAGAATACTGAAGCCTCCGGTCATCTCTACGAAATCCCGCACGTAGCCAAGGCAGCCGAGTGCATAACCGTAGTCTTGCAGGAGGAAGGCAAGGGAGCCACCTGGATGTTCGAGGATGCTTATGCGAAGCACAAGCACTGGCATAAGCTCACATATAACGACGATCAACTGGAGAACGTCGTCGAGCAGGCAGCCGCGTGGGCGGAAAAGTTCCGACGCACATTCGGCGACTATCAGATGGAGAAGCTACTCTGGCTCAAGAATAAATAACCGCATTGCAACGGCTTGTCAGCTAGAACCCGCGTCCGATAACAGAATCTGATTCCTCATTTGCCGACGCCTTCTACGTTGCTGCTCGCGAGACACCGATTTAGCCTGTTCAATCAATGCTTCCTTCTTGGATCCCTTTGACCTTTTGACCAGTTCCAACAGCCCATAATACCAACTATGATGAGCAGCAGTGTCCGTTGGGTCAATTTCGGCGGCACGGCGATACTTTTCAAATGCTGCCATGTAGTCTTTCGCTGAGCCCGTTTTCCGGGCCAAGTCGGAAAGTGCGTGCCCCCAACTCAAGAAAACGCTGTAATAATTCGGATTGAAATTCGCCGCGATTTTGAAATGCGTTGACGACCTTTTGTACAAGCGCAGGTCGCCGGTGATCCTAGCGAGATCATGGACAGCTTTTGCGTAATTGCAATGTACTACGTCAGGCGTCTGCGTTCCTTGTATTGCTTTCTCATAATGGTCAAACGCTTCCCGTAACATACCATCGTCTTTCCGCGGATATCCCGCGCGCGCTAAGTCAGTTAGGGCATTGGCCAAGTTATTATGGGCGTCTGCAAAAGAAGGATCTTTCGCAATCGCGTCACGGTATTTCGCGACGGCTCTGCGCAACAACTGCTCCGCTGACTTAGTCATCACTTCGGGAGCGCCGTCTCTTACAGCTAGGGACAAGTCGAACAAAACGTTGCCACAATTAAAAAGCGCATCTGCTGCCGTCGTTGAGACCTTCGCCGCGACTTCAAACCGCCTCATTGCCGAACGATATTGCGCCTTGTTATCATCGGCTTTCGCAACGGAATGCAGCCTGTCCCCTAACATCAACAGAGACCATCCGTAACTGTCAGCGTCCTTAGGCGAAAGCTTCTTGACATTCTTCTTTTCAAACAATGTGACGACCCGCTCGTATTCGCCCGCGAGGAAATGATATTCGGCAGATAATGACTGCTCTCGGCTCTGAATGAGGTTGTCAAGCTGAGGCCGAACGACAGAAGCCACGTCGAAACGGCTTTGTCTGAAATCGGGCGCATCCTCAATGTCGTTCCGAGGGGCACTGTAATCGGTCAACATGGAGAACGTCGATTTCAGATGCGAAAAGGGCTGAGTAACGAACCGCGGTGGGAAGCACTGGAGCTTTTGAGCCAGAGTTACAAAAAAGTCGTCCGCATCCCAGCCACCTATAAAATGAGCTCCGCCCTCCCTCCCCAAAAGCTTGTCGGCAACGTGTTTTGACGGCTTAGGACCATAACCTATCCAGTACAGACCGTATTCAAACGTTTTGACTCTGGCGAGCAAGTCAAATACCGGATCGTTCTCGCCGCTGTAGCCAACGACGATCCAGACGCGCCCTTTGTGTGCGTCATCAAAGACCGGCTTGATATGATCTCGATGTTTGGTCACCTCGGCCCGCGTATTTAGCAGAACGAAACCGTCCCGCTGACCGTGTAAGTGAAAAATCGCCTTTTCACTGACTTGGTCCGGATTAAAGATGTGGGAAGCAGCGAAATCATAGACGGCCGGAAAAGAGTTGACGAGGGCGCACGCCCGCGAAATTAGTGGATCGAAATTGGTAGTCAGGACACGATCGACATAACCTCCGTCTATCAACTGTGCGAGCGCGATATGTGCCCAATTTATTTTGGCCTTATCAATATAAGCTCCGATTAGGTCTCGTCTGACACCACGCTCGAGCGCTGCCATACAGTCTGGATAATCATGGGATGCCGCGCGCGCATACGCGGCCGGGAATTTGACCTTAATTTGGCGAACTATGTCTGATGCTGATGGGATACCTGCGCTGATTGAACAACCAGCTCCGAGAAGTACGCTACAGCGCCGGGGCGCTGCACCGTGCGGCCCCAACGCCTCAGCGATGTCCTCAATCGTGCGCTCGATCATGAGCTCATCCTATGTTGCGCCGCCTGTTTGACAATTTGTGACGCGCTCGATCGACGGGGAGTCGAAGCCTTCTTGCGCCAAAGGCTCAATGTGATCTGTTTCAATCTATCAGAAAATCGATAGTGGGTGCCTACGCGACCCCGATTCCTGGCGGATCAGAGCCACCTGACGCGGGAATTTCGGGAAAGCCGGAAGTTATTCAAGGCTTCCCGGCTTGCTCCTTGACCACGCTTCGAGGATTCTTGTCCTCGCGCAAGCCGCCAAACTTCGAATGTCGCAGCCTATCCGCCTCGGTCCATTCTAGGAATTCGATCTGAGCCACAGCTTCTGGCTTCAACCATACTGCTTTCTTCATCTTCTCAGCGTTGAGTTCTTCACCAAATCGCGACCGCCTCGTCTCTGGCAAATTCATAAATGGGCAGGTGGGCGTCACGAGATGTTTCAGTTTCGAAAACACTTGTCGCCGGGAGACTGGGACAAACCCGTTCCGAGTTCTTGCCACATACATCAATTTGTCTCCGTCATAGTAGCCGATGATCAGTGAGTCGAAGCCGTGTGGGCCGGGAAAATAGCCACCGATGACGAACTCTTGCCCACGATCCACGCGATGCTTGATCCAGGCGCCGCTTCGCTTTCCCGGTTGATAGACGCTGTCCTTTCGCCTAATTCATCCAGACGCTATTTCGAACAAACTTTTCCTATCTTTGTTTTGTGGGTATTATACTGTATAAATATACACAGAAATATAACTGCATGGGCAGGACAAAAAATGAGACTACTCCATTCTTCAGACCTGCAGATCGGTAAAGTGTTCTTGTATTTCGAGCCCGAAGTTGCGGCCCTCCTCCAAGATGCGAGGCAAGCCTCCCTCCGCGCTATCGGACAGCTGGCCGTGACGCATAGCGTGTCAACCATTTTACTAGCTGGCGATGTATATGACAAACAGCAACTCTCTCCACAGACCATTGCGAAGTCAATCGAGGGAATGCGTCAGTTCCCCAGAGTAAATTGGCACCTTATGCCTGGCAATCATGACCACCTCCGAGAAAACGGTCTCTGGGATCGTTTGCTGCGGATGAACCTGCCGTCAAACGTGCAGCTTCACACGAGTCCAGGTGCCGTCAAGATTATGGACGACGACGGAGCGCCTGTCTTCCTGCTGCCAGCTCCGCTTCCACATATCTCGAGCGTGGACGATCTCAGTGAATATATGGACAAAGAGGCCACCCCGACAGGGGCCATTCGAATTGGGATGGCGCACGGTTCGATCCAAGGATTTGGGTCCGACGGGGAGGCATCAAACTATGTTGCACCCACACGCGCTGATACCGCAGGGCTTGCCTACCTCGCAATGGGTGATTGGCACCGACAGATAAAGATTAATGACCGCGTTTGGTATTCCGGCACGCCGGAATCGGACCAGTTTAGGCGGCCCCCAGGTTCTACCGAGACGCTCTGCAACGGTGGCAGTGTGCTTCTCGTCGACATTCCCGGAGCGCGTGGCTTACCTACCATTTCACCTCTCGACGTGGGTCGATACCGCTGGCACCAATTATCAAAGACCATCACGGAAGACTCTCAAATCTGTCTCCTTGAAGCTGAGATTCGTGCTCTGGAAACAGACTTGAGCAGGGTAGTGCTTGACCTTCAGATCACTGGAACAGTGTCGCTAGCTGGCCGCAAGCAGTTCGAAGATCGAATCCTTCAAGGCGCCGGGGCTGCCGTTACCGCTCTGCGTTTGCAGGATAGCGGTCTGGGCTTTACGCCATCAGAAGGTGACATGGACGACATCGACCGTGCAGGCTTTGTCCGCGTTGCGGCGGATCGCCTCAAGACAATGGCCGATGATCACTCCGACCCTGAGCGTGCTCGCCTCGCTTCGTTGGCATTACGTCGACTGTACATTGAACATCTCCGGCAGGAAAAGGCCTAATGAAAATCCGTTCAGTACAGCTGACGAATTTCAAGAAATTCATTGGCACCGTCCGCGTAGACGGGATCACTGACGGCGTTAATCTTCTCGTCGGCCAGAACGAACTTGGCAAATCCACGCTACTTGAGGCCATCAATGGGGTGATCTTCGAGAAAGCTAAGTCACAAACCGAACATGCGAGAAGCTTTCGGCATTTCGTCAACGGCACAGTGCCGGAAGTCGGACTGACCTTCGATCTTGACGGTACATCCTGGACCATTTGCAAGCGATTCGCTGGACCGGCGGGAAAGGCCTGGCTTGCCTCTTCAGATGGTCGTCGTTTCGAGGACGAGGCGGCTGACGCCGAGCTCCAGCGCCTACTTCAATTCTCGAGCCGCCGCGGCGGCGGCGAGCCTGGAATTTGGGGAACGCTCTGGGTTCGTCAGGGACGTTCGTTTGGTGATCCCAAACTAGACGAGGCAGGGCGCCGCACCTTGCAAGGCTGCATTGAGGCGCAAGTAGGAGTTGTCACGGGTGGCGAAAGAGGGCGGAGAATTCCGCTGGCAGTTGAGAGTGCACTCGCAGAAATCCTAAGCGCCAGGGGTCCCCGCGGAAAGTATAAAGACGCCAAAGACAAGTTCCAAGAAGTGGATACCCGCATGATGCAGCTCAAAGAAAAGCGTCGCGAGATCTTTGAATATATGGACACACTCTCGCGTATGAGGCGTGAGCGCAAAGAGCTCCAGGACGACTGGAGCGAAGAAGCGCATAAACGTGAGCTTGATGAGGCCCGAGCGCTCCGGACATCGGCAGCCACGAAGGCCGCAGAGATCGAGGCCTCCAGAAACGCAGCGAGACTTGCGGAAGAGCGAGCCACCCGCGCCCGGATGGCGGTTAAGGAACGCACCAAGCTAGTGCAAGAGCTTGAGCCGATCGAGGCAGAGATCAGAGAACTCACAGTCCGCATTGATCAAGCCGAAACTCACAAACATGAGACCAATCGTCTCGTCGAAGCCTATGAAAAACGAGTCTCAGAACTCCGCGAGCAGGCGAGCCAGAACGGCGAGCTAAGTCGGCGACTTGAACGCGTCCGCAGTGCCGCTCTAGTACAGGCCGAGATCGAACAGCACGAGGCGACGCTAGCTAAAGCAGTAGACCTGAAGGCCGAGGCTGATAGGCTTTCCGAGTTGGTGGGTCAAATTACCGCAACTGACGAAGCCGTATTGCAGGTCGAAGCCGCCGATACCGAATTATCCGGCGCAAAGGCAGCACTCAACGCTGTCGCTACTACCATATCGCTCGCGCTCGAAACTCCTGCAATTAGGCGTGTCCAGCTCGACGGTGTCCCGATTTCTGAGGCAATAACCTCTCTTCCTGTTGTCGCCAAGACGGCGATAACCATCGAAAGCGTTGGAAAGATCACCGTCGAACCCCAGATCGATGACCGCGACGCGCTCCTTGAACGACTTCGATCCGCTGAAAATGAATTTGAGTTAGCTCTTGAGGCTGCCGGTGCTGAGAACCTCACAGCCGCCCGTCATGCAGTCGCGAACCGTCGTGAGTTGGAACGACAGCTTGCAGACGTCCGCCGTGAGATTGTGTATCTTGCTCCACGAGATCCGTCGACCAGGCTTGCAGCAGGTCTCGGCGCCCGCCACTCTCGGGTAAAGGAACTGCGTGGACGGCTAAAAACAGACCTTGAGGTACTGTGCCTTCCCGCGCTGCCGCCCCCAACTCAGATTGCCAAGGATATTACTGAAACTCATGACCAGGCCGAGCAACTAGCTGCCGACATCAAAACGGCCGAAGCGGCATTGGCCGGTCCAACGAAGGTACTTTCCGAATCCGCCAAAACACTTCAAGGACTTGAGCAACGCTTGTCCGCACAAACTGCCACTAGGGAGACGAAGCAGGCAACACTCGCAGCAGGCCGGGCTCAATCAAGCGATCGAGAGCTATCGGCCCATGCTGACGAACTTGCGAAATCTGCCAGAGATCTCTTGACAACTCTCTCGACGTTTGAGAATAGCCAAAGTCAAACGGTCGAAGCCATTGATATACGTATCAAGCGTCTTGAGGCTGCCGAACGAAACCATCATGACGCCCTGACTCGTTTGAATACTGAGATTACGCGCCTGACGACGCTGATCGAGGCCAACGAGGGCGCTGGAGTCGAAGAAGCACTGGAGACCGCAATAGCAGAGCGATCTCGGCTCGACGCAGCGGTAAAGGGATACGACCAGGAGGCCACTGTTCTTCAGCTGCTTCAGCGCGCGCTGCGTGACGCGGAACGAGAGGCAAAAACCCAATATTTGGCCCCAGTCATTAGTCGTGTCGAGCCATTTTTGAAGATATTGTTGCCTGGTGCGAGTCTCACCTTAGATGAGAACCTGAACATAAGTATGATCGAACGAAACGGCACCGCCGAGGCATTCGGCGGCCTTAGCGACGGAACGCAGGAACAGCTTGCTGTCCTCACCCGCCTCGCCTTCGCCCAACTCCTGCTTAAAGAAGGCCGACCGGCGACCGTCATCCTAGACGACGCGCTCGCCTTTAGCGACGACCAGCGCATAGAGCGAATGTTCGACATCCTCCTGCGTGCCGGTGAGAATGTCCAGATTCTAGTGCTTACATGTCGCAAGCGATTGTTCGCACGGTTGGGTGCCACAGAGCTGACGCTAAAGGAAATTCAGACTGCGACCTGAGAAGCACTGGAGGAATTATGCGGATGGCGAAAATAGGAATTAAAAACTTCCGCTCCTTCAGGGACGTAGAGGTAAATCTCGGTCCATTCACATCGCTTGTCGGTCCGAACGGCGGTGGAAAATCAACGATACTGTGTGCCTTGAACATATTCTTCCGCGAGACAGAGAACGCGGCAACCAACCTGAGCGAACTAGATGCCGAAGATTTCCATGACAGAAGAACCGACGAAGCGATCGAGATAACTGTCACTTTCTGCGATCTCAACCCGGAAGCCCAAAAGGACTTCGCGGAGTACTACCGACAGGGCGTCCTGACCATTACCGCAAAGGCGATTTTTAATCCCGATACCGGCGTCGCGACTGTAAGACAATTCGGTCAGCGCAGCGCGATGGACGCATTCAAAGACTTCTTCAAGCTCTATAATGATGGCAAAAAAGCTGATGAATTGAAGGCCCAGTACGAAAGCATTCGTTCTAAGTTCAGCGAACTTCCAAAACCGAGCTCAAAGGATGCCATGCGTGACGCGCTCCGCGAGTACGAAGAATCTCATCCTGAACAATGCACCCTGATTCCCAGTGAGGACCAGTTTTATGGCTTCAGCAAAGGAGGAAATCGTCTCTCGCGATACGTGCAGTGGGTCTACGTGCCGGCAGTAAAAGATGCAACAAAGGAGAACATTGAGGCAAAGAATACGGCCCTTGGGAAAATTCTTGCCCGGACCGTCCGCGCAAAAGTCAAATTCGATGAGGATATCCAAAAGCTCAGAGACGAAACACTCACGCAATATCGAAAAATTCTCGATGCCCAAGAAGGGGCACTCTCGGATATTTCAAAAGCCCTTACCGGGCGACTAATACATTGGGCACACCCTGATGCTACCGCCCGCCTTACCTGGGCAGAAGACGCGCGCAAGGTTCAAGTAGAAGAGCCTGTTGCCCGTCTGCTGGCGGGTGAAGGCAGCTTCGAAGGGGAACTGGCACGCTTCGGACACGGGCTGCAACGCTCCTACCTCTTGGCGCTCCTTCAGGAGTTGGCATCTAGCGATGACGCTAATGCGCCACGTTTGATCTTGGGATGCGAGGAACCGGAACTGTACCAGCACCCTCCCCAGGCGCGGCATTTGTCGCACGTACTTCAAGAACTGTGCGCGGCTAACTCTCAAATCATCGTGTCAACGCACAGTCCGTATTTTGTGTCCGGGCAAGGATTTGAGAGCGTCCGCATGGTGCGTCGTGACTCCGCCGCTAAGCGCTCTAACATCTCTCAAGTTACCTTCAACCGCATTGCTCAACGAATTGCAGAGGTCACCGGTGAGGCCCAATCCCCAATTGCGGCAGAGCGCGCCCGACTGCAGCAGGCATTGCAGCCCAATCTCAATGAGATGTTCTTCACGCCGAAGCTCATTTTAGTGGAGGGCATCGAAGACCTGGCCTATATCACTTCATGGATGATTCTGTCGGACCGTTGGACTGACTTCCGCCGACATGGCTGTCATGTCGTTCCCACCAACGGAAAAGGCTACCTGATCGAGCCTATTATCATCGCGCAAGCTTTGGACATCCCGGTATTCGTCCTTTTCGACGCCGATGGTAATAAGACAAAAGCCAGTGAACGTGACCGACACGAGATTGAAAACAGAGCCCTTTTGAGACTTCTGGGAGGAAACGACTCCGATCCTTTTCCCAACGCAGCCGTTTGGGGTGCATCATATGTCCAATGGCCAACTAATTTAGGCAATGTGCTCAAATCTGAGGTCGACCCTACCGTTTGGGACCAAACCTTTGGTGAGGCAACGAAAACGCTTGGAAACCCGGAAGGCAGCTACATCAAAAACCCAGTTCACATTGGTGACCACGTGCGACTTTTGAAGGAAGAGGGTCATCCGCCATCTAGTCTTGACCGCCTATGTGCGGAAATAATCAGATTCGCGGCAGCCTGAGAAGTCTGGCGAAATCCAGCCATCGTCACCCTCGAAAGGGATTGGTTTCCTGTCCAGCCGACATTGACAAAACTGAAGTTTTGTCCGAAGCGTCAACAGACTCGGCCTCTTTGCTATCAACCCTTGAACTGAACTTAGTGATCGGTCCCCCATTTTCCGCGCAGGAGGAGATATGATTTAGCGGACCTGCTGTTCGAAAGCCTCAATTACATCCGCCTGGCGGCAGGGAGGATTCTCGATGGAATTCTGGAAGACCAAAGCCAGCCCGAGGTGTCGGTGGCCAACGGATGCTAAGGCTACACGGCGGCATCGTTGATCGTCGGGCTATTTTTTCGGTGGAGTCTTTCTCTGGAGGGCGGCCCCCATTAGCGTTTGGCTCTCCTCCCCGATACGCATGGCAATTCCGGTCACGCGGCCCACGACTTCAACTTCGTTCGGGTGGCGGAACGTTCGAGTCGGCTCGCCCGAATCCGGATGCGGAATGAGCGTTAATATCCCATTCTCGATCTGGCACCATCCACATGCATAGCCCGTGCGGATATCCAGAAAATAGATCGGGCGCGCGAACTGCGATTGTGTCGGGCCTCTTGTGACGAGGCCTTTCTGTACGCGTGTTTGCTTCGCATCGATCTGGACAAACGTTCCCGGAGGCAAAAGCGGCCACATCGTCCTATCTTCCATTCCGATATATCCGTACAGCGAGCGCCGCAGGTCGAGGCGCCGGAGCAAGGGAACAGGCACATCGCCCCAGATATCAACCAACTGGGAAAGCAAGTTCGTTTTCTTCAGCTCAAGTACCGCCTCGGGACTCGCGGCGCTTTCAACAGATTCCTCGGGCGGCGTGAGAAGGTGGGTCTTCGGCGGACGGAAAAGCGGACGCTCTTTGGCGATTTGGTCAGGCTCGATGCCGTACCATTTTTGAATCTCGGCGATCTCGAGCTGGTAGATCACGGCCAGGGTTGCTGTCTTAAAGCTACCTGGCAAGAAGCGCCCTTTTTCGACATCGACGATCCAAGCCTTTGAGAGAGCGTAATCTGGGTTTTGACGCTCCGCGGCCAACTCAGTGCTGCGCTGCTCAACGGCGCGCAGGCTCAAGCCCAGACGCATGCGTATTCTCTTTAGCCTCGCACCAGCCTGTTGCAAGACCTCGGCATCAGCCATGAGCGCATAATACTCCAGAGAATACGTAACTGTCGACTTACGTGGAGATAAGCTCCGTTGGATCTGTAAACTACCAAAAGCATTCGATCCGACACCCTGTCCACATCTCCGGACGCTTTCAGAAATTGCGCCGAAAAACACCGCGCCTCTTTCATCGTAGCGGACGCGGCGGGTCGTCCCGTCAACACCCTTCATGAACCGAAACAAGGGCCCTGACCCCTCTTTGCCTGCGGCCAACGGTCGCGCTTCCCGCTCGCCGAAGGCATCTCCCCGCGGGCGCGCAGCGGCCGCCGGTCACACGATTGTCGACCGGGTCCGTGGGATTCTCGCTGCCAGGAACCTTACCGTCTATAGAGTTTCTGTTCTCACGAAGGCCGTGTACCCGCGCGAGTCGGGCTATCACGTCCCTCGCAACTTCTACTTTCAACTCCGCACGAAGGCATGGAATCCCACGATTCACCAGCTCGTTGCGCTGAGTCGGGTTTCCGGCTACAGCCTGGTCGACTGGCTGGCCGTCTTCGGGTTTCGGTTAGATATCATTCCCCGTCTGCAGTGTGCACTTCCTTACCCCAGGACAACACTGCTGGATAGCAGCCTGAACGATCAACGTGAACCCATTCCCTGGTTCCGCGACCGAATGGGCCGTGCCAGAACTCCGCCCGTTTCACCTTTGAGCCAGCTCCTTGAACCCTCTGGCGAGCGGCGCCTGGGGTCCATACTTTTGACCGACCGCGGATCGTCCTTGTACGTGAAGATCGGAAGGCAGGACGCATTTGCCTTTCCCGACCTCCTCCCCGGAAGCATTGTGCGCGCGAACCCTCGGCTCACGGAGCGGATTTCTCCGGCACCACCAGGAAAGATTTCGAAACACATTTTTCTCATCGAACATAGTCGCGGAGTTTGCTGCTGCCGATTGTATTTCGAGACCGGAAATCGCGTGGCGCTCATGGCAACCCAGCTTCCTTTTGCAAATGTCGAGTTGGAACTCGGTTCAGAGGCAAGAATCCTCGGAATCTTGGACATGGAATTCCGTCCCATGACTGCTCACAAGCGAATGGGACTTTCGCCATTTACTCCATCCGAGGTCGCTCCTGACCTCGCGAAGCTCTGGGCGCCCGGCCCTCTCAAGCAGAGAAATGGTGCTGAACGTCCTGCTGTCCTGATTCTGCGCGACGCTCGTTTGCGCGCAGGCCTCTCTCTTCGTCGGGCGTCAGAGATGAGCCGCGTCATCGCGAACAATCTTGGAGACGAGCGATACTTCGCCACTCCCGGGTGGCTCTCAGACTTTGAAGCAAGAGGTGTTCCGCCCCGTCACATCCACAAGTGGCTGACTGTCTGCATCCTCTATCCCATTCGTTTCTCTGACCTCCTCAACTCCTTTGGGCTGGGACTCAGCGGCAACCCCACCACGCCTATCCCAGACGAGTTGATGAATGGTGTGGACCAGCCGGCTCCGGGAGCTGAAGAGATGGCGGGCACTGAGCGAACGGCCGGCGGCGGATTTCTAACAACGATTTTGCGGCGAATTGGCGACCTGCCCCTTTTCTTGAGGCACTCTATTCCTTCTGTGTGTGGGCTTCCCGAAATTTCAT
>DATGED010000087.1:0-30569 GCA_035310525.1 Candidatus Acidiferrum sp.
TGGCCACTTGCAGCGCCACGTGAGCAATCGGCAGGAGACCAATCTCGGCCATCGTCCCTCCTGCCCCATCAGAAAACACCTACCGCCCCTCCTTGTCGACCCCTCGAAGCACAATCTGTGCCGAGGATGTCAACAGAGCCAGTCCGCGTCAGTACCAGGCAATGGGATACATTGCGCGGGGCTCATGGTTCTTCGGCTTCGACGTCGGCGCCGCGACGAATATGGGTTCCCTGGCGATGTTCAAGCGTGGGTGGCCGTTGGATGCACAGAAGATCTACGGGGGATCACAAGCCTACGCGAATTATGTGTACGGTGTTTATATGTGCGCCGCAGGATATCCGCTTTCTGCCGCGCTAGCTGGTGCAAACTGGTACGGCGCCAATTTCAGCAAATATCCCCCAGGTACACAGATGGATCCTAACTACCCTGCTATCCCGGCATCGAACGTTGGGAATATCAATCAGGGATGCAAGGACCAGAAGAACGGAACCCTATGCTCTCCAAAGTGATAACCGCAAACAGTCAGTGCAGGCAAGAAATAGAATCCCTCCATAATACTCATTCGGTCACTCGTAGAGCGTTCTGGCTCCTACTGCTTGAAGTTTGCTTGTTAAGTGTCGGGTGTCAAGATGTCGCGATCACTTGGTCAGCAGAAGCTAGATCTCCAGATGGACAGTGGCTAGCAAGCGCTCGTAGCCAACAATGGGGTGGCCCGGGAACGGCGTATGATGCAACAACCGTATTCCTGAAGCCCATCGACGACTCGCAGCCTGAGACCCAAGTGCTGGCGTTCTCACACCAGTACTCGACGATGAAGCTGAAAATGGTATGGCTAAATCCTAAGCACTTGGATGTGACGTATGGTCCGAGCGATAGGCCTGGGGACCACGTAAAGCTAGATTTCCGGGTCGCACAACATAGCGGAATCGAGATTTCCGTGCAGGATTTCTCAACTCACGCCGGGCGGTTCGCCGAATCAGTCGGGGCGGAGTAATTTGACACCGGAGTTTTCGGTCTCAAGGATCCCAGCCTAGTGAGCTTCAACCCCTTCGGTAGAAGAATCTACAAGTCCTCCTCCGCTGGTACTTCGATCTACGCCTACGACGGAGACAACCTCATCGAAGAGACGAATTCTTCCGGAGTAGTCGTTTCTCGCTACGAGCCTACGCAAAACATTGCTGAACCGTTGGCAATGCTCCGAAGCGGTGCAACCAGCTACTTCCACGCAGATGGTCTCGGCTCGATCACTTTGCTCAGCAATGCAGCTGGATCGATCGCCAACACTTACACCTACGACTCCTTCGGCAAACTGACAAATTCAACCGGCTCTCTGGTCAATCCGTTCCGCTACACGGCCCGCGAATCAGACACGGAAACCGGCCTGTATTACTACCGCGCCAGATACTACGACTCGAATGCTGGGCGCTTCTTAACTGAGGATGCCTTGCGCTATGAACCGACCAGCTTCTACTCATATGTAGGGAATGACCCGGTCTTTTGGAATGATCCACTCGGACTTTATAAATGCGCGCCGGGGGCGAACTGCGACTTTATTCCAGAACTAGATGCCGCACTCAAATGTTTCGAAAAGTGTTATAACAAGCCACTGACGATAACATGCGGAGCAGATAGCCATCCCCCGGCCGATCCTCATATGTGGGGAAATTCAGCGGATATTGGGCAGAACACAAATCCTGGCCTGACGAGACCGATCGCTGAAAACTGCTTCAAGCAGTGTTTTCCACAGGGCATAATGGGAAGCTACGCCCAGCAGGAATATAACGCCAACAATAATGGCACTCACTTTCATTTTCAGTATTTTCCAGCTTCGGGAGATTTGTCTGGTTTCCGGCCCGGGATTGCGCCACACGGCCCGAGGAAAAAACCATGAGATCACTAAAGATTGTCGTTGGCATGTGTATGTTCTTGGCGATGATCAGCTGCGCCGGGGCGCAGGGATTGAAACAGAAGTATCTTGGCAAAAGCAGTTGTGATCGAGACATTCAGTCGGAGCGGCCAGACTTCAGCATGGGACTCGACAAATCACAAAAGACTTATCTGATACACCGCTATCTATCTAACACTAAGATTTTATTGCTCGTTCAATTGCAAGGAGATACTGACAAGTGCGGCGTAATTCGAGACGTGGTTGAAATACGCGATCCGTCCAAGGAATATGAGTTTAGTTGCGTTGATCCCGAAGTGCCTAGTGACGTCGTGATAGGCACCAGCAAGCGAAAAGATAGCATGAAATCTTTGACCGCGATCGAGGCATGGCGGATCGACTTAAAGAAAGACACATTCAATCGGGTCACCCACAAGGTGCGCTGCACAAACGAGAATCCTCTTGATTCCGAGGATCGCGGTGACCTCGCAGAGCAAGCCAAGAAACGCGTCGCTCAGCGGAAGCTTTCCCCGAATGGCCAAACTTCCCAGCCCTAATTGGAATGACCTCGTTGTCTACACCCTCAAATACGAGCTATTCGGCCACCGCATCTACAAGTCTTCGTCCAGCGGCAGGAGAATCAATGATTACGACCGCGATTTTGCGAGTGAGGAAACGAACTCAGCCGGTACTATGGTTCCTCGATACCAACGGAGTCTGAGTAGCGCCGTGCTGCTGGCCTTGTAGCGGAGGACATTAGAACTTCGGAGATTTGCGCGAGGCATGCCTGAGGTGGAGGATTTCCACGAGACGCTTGTCCTCACGCAATTGGTAATAGACGAGAATGGGGCTATGCGAGAGTTTTCGGACTCGCGACCTTTTGCGGATCGTGCTGCCCATACGCGGAAACCGAGTCAACAGTTCGATGTGGTCCAATAAAGAGTTTCCAAAACGCGAAGCAGCCTCAGCGTCATCTTCGGCGATGTGGCCGATGATTTCAGCTAGGTCGTTTAGCGCTCTTTGGGTGATGAGGAGGCGGTAATCCACTTTGGCAACAGCTTGCGGACATGCTCTAGGTCAACGGTGCGTCCAGCTCTGGCATCGCGGATGCCATCGTCGATAGCGGCGAGAGTGGCCTCGTCTTCGTCATCAATAACAGGAGCCGGTTTTTCGAAATCAAATTCCTTAGCCTTCGCCATGACGATATGCTAGCTCTTGTATGTTGTGAGCGCAATAGCACTCCCAGATGGAACCGGTCGCGGCGGCCAAGGGAGGGGCGCGACCCATCTTACTATCGCGCCAGATACTACGACTCAACTTCCGGACGCTTCATTAGCGAAGATCCCAGTGGCTTCGCGGGAGGAGCAAACCGCTACGAATATGCGAACAATCGAGTTGCCGACCTCGATGATCCATTTGGATTGTGCCCTCAAGACCCCAAGTGTCATTGCGACTGCAAGAAATGCCATATCGTTAAGATGCTTGTAACTGGCTACGATAATGGGTTCAAGAGTACTGGAAAAAATCCTGGGGACCCTGGGTACGGATTTACTGCGAGCAGAACGAAAGCTGGACCAGGCACAATTGCTGCTCCGAGGAATATCCCGTTTGGAACTGGCATGTACGTGCCGGGCTATGGCTGCGGCGAAGTTCAGGATCGCGGGGGGAGGAAGACGATAGCGGGAACCCATATTGATGTTTGGTTCTCCACAGAGAAGGAAGCTAACAACTGGGGAGTTCACCCTAGAGTTCCTGTGGAGGTCTGTGATGACTAATCGCTTTTGCTACAACATACTGGCAACATTCCTTACGGTTATCGCAGCGTTCCCAAGTACTCCCACGAAGCCACGCGTGGTTCCACCGCGAACAAATGCAACTTTCTCAACTCAGTCCCTGGAAAATCGCTTGTCTATTCCAGTCAAGTTTCCCGAAGGAAACACTGCCTATTTGCTCTCATTAGAACCAGACTTCGACCGTGGACACCATGTGATCACCGTGGAACTGACTATGCGCCATGCTGGCGACAAGGATGATGCTGCAAATCTTCTGGACCCCACTGGCAAACGCCACGGTTTACAGGCTTACGACTTCGCGGCAGACGATCTGGCTGAAGGTGCACAAAAATCTGTGTTCGGGAAAGAAAGAACGGTATCTCTCAGAAATCTGGGAATCGTGATACGTATTACCATTTTGAATGCAGTCGTCAGCCCTATTTCGGGTACCTATCATCAGCTCGACACGCTGGAACTCCAAATCGAGGTGGACAACTCAAATCCCTAGGCTTGGGTGTCGCCTGTTTCAGCTCTGCGTGTGGGGGTTTAGAGTCAAACGAGTTTCAACCGATCCCACTTTTCGGAGCACTTTTCCCGGCTGAGTGAGATAATTGGTCTTCGACCCGGAGGCGCCCGATGGCTACCGTCTCTCAAAGCGTAATTGTTCAAGATCCGGACATCCACAGCGGAGAGCCCGTCTTCCGAGGCACCCGCGTGCCTTTCCAGACGCTGCTTGATTATTTGGAGGGCGGAGAAACGCTGGATGAATTCCTGAGACAATACCCTGGAGTAGGCCGCGAGCAAGCCATCGCCGCGTTGGAAGAAGCTAAGACCCTTCTCTTGGCTCGCTTTGGGAAATGAAGATTCTCATCGATGAATGCCTTCCAGACGAACTGAAAGGGACTCTCATGGGCATGGGCCACGAGTGCCAAACGGTGCGAACGGCCGGATATGGCTCAAAGAAGAACGGCGAACTCTTAACGCTTGCGGAAGGCCGCTGGGAGGTGTTGCTCACTAGCGACCGAAACATCAAATACCAGCAGAACATGACCGGACGGAGTGTCTCGATCTTGATCCTCCGCGCGAAATCGAATCGCATGAAGGATTTGTTACCCCTCATGCCTGCCTGCGCTCAAGCTCTTACTTCCATCCAGCCCGGCCAAGTGGTAGAAGTTGGACCGTTATAGCCAGATGGTCGAACAAACCATTCCGGCCACCTCACCGTACTACCGCGCCAGATACTACGATCCAACCCTTGGGCGATTTATGCCGGAAGACCCGAGCGGATTCAAGGGAGGCTTAAACTTCTATCAGTACGTCACAAATGACCCGGCCAATCAAACAGACCCGATGGGATTCGACAGCAATTCGCAGCGCTGCCGTATGTTGCGCGAGAAAATAGAAAACCTCGAAGAGAGCATAAAGAAACGTCAGAGAGATCTTCAGGATGACCCTCAGAATTTGCCTGGCTCGTGCCCGGGCGATAAGGCGAACCCCAGCTTGAGTCGAAGAGGGCATCAGATCCTAATCAACATGGACAAAGCCAGGTTGGCTGCGTACATAGCCGAATACGCGTGGCGTTGCAAGGACTGGCCACCTATTCCTCCAATCCTCGTGCCAGTTCTAAGTCCACAGCAACAGCGGCAGCTTGCGACGAACACCGCAGTCACCGTTGTGGTAGGAATCGGGGTAGTTCTAGTAATGATTGGTTTATCTCCCCTGGGGATATGACCGGACACCATGCGAAATCTTGAAACCATTCTGAAGGAAATCCGCTTGTGCAAGGCCCCTGATGACAATGGAAAGTTACCAGCTCTCTTCACGGAGCTAGATTCGGCTGCACTTGACGAGGACAAATTACCTCCCAGTTTTTTTCAGGGAGTCCTGGAGCTTCAACGGGACAACGATTTCCGCAGCCTCGACCATTCTTGGACGATACTCTACTTCCTGAGCAATAACTGGGGCCAGCTCACTTCCCAGCAGCGTGAGGAACTCCGAAGCGTCCTCAACGAGGGTTTCGACAAGTACCAAAACTGGATGGGCGCTTTCGTTACGTCTGAGCTCCTTGGAGAACGGTTTGCCGACAAAAATGCACTCAAAGCGCTTGCCGATCTTGGGAAGAGTGCGCGTCTTCCCGCCAGGGCAGCTGTCCCCCACGGCCTTGAGGCACTTGCGAAGTCGACTCCTGACGAATCACTGCGTAGGGCTGCTATTGAGCGGCTTCAAGAGCTGCGAGAGAGTGAGTTCGAAGAGGTCCGGAAAGAGGCGCTGATCTCGCTCAAAAAACTCGGACATTGAAGGGGCTCCCTGCGCGCCGCCACTCGAAGAACTGGCTGAGGCAAAAGTCATGAGTTCATACTTCCAGGCCGACGGCCTTGGCTCGATCACCGCATTGAGCAGCGGCGCAGGCGCACTTGCGCAGACCTACGCGTTCGATTCGTTCGGAAAGCAAACCGCCTCGTCTGGTTTGCTAACGAATCCCTTCCAGTACACGGCGAGGGAATCAGACCCCGAAACGGGTTTGTATTACTATCGCGCCAGATACTACGACCCCGCTGTCGGCAGGTTTGTCAGCAATGATCCCATTGGTTTCGGGGGCATGACTTCGAACTTCTACGTCTACGTTGCCAATGATCCGCAGGATTCTTGGGATCCTCTCGGTTTACGAGCTCTAACTAACTGTGAAAACGGAATCTATCGCCGTACATACCGAGGATTGACCTCGATAGTGCCGACATGCGCGAAAACGAATGGCCTCCAAAGATAGGAAAGTTCTTCCCCATCCCTTTGTCGAAGGATGTAGCGGCCATAACCCTGGGCAATAATATTTATATTCGGCCGGGTGAGTATGACCCAACAACGGTTGACGGACGGGCGCTCCTGGGCCATGAACTAGTTCATGTGGGTCAGTATCGAACGGGAGAAATGGCGAGAGCTGGATACATCAAAGAACTCATTAAGCACGGAAGCGGCACCAAGAACAAATATGAAGCGCCTGCTTATGGCCTGGAAGACGAGATAAAGTTTAGCCTTCCCGCACTACTACAAGCCTTCGGAGACAAAGGACCAAGATGCGGATGCGAGCAATAATTGGAGCGCTGTGGTTCATTTGTGGGACCGCGGTATGCGCGTGTGGCAACTACAGATTCGAACGGCATGTGATTTTTGGCGGTCCTCCAGCAACCAGAATTGACCGCGTTCGTCAATATTCGCTGGAAGACCAGTACAGAATTTTTCGCTATGGGGATGACGTAGTTGAGCCGCCGCTATTTGGGCTTGCGGAGCCGATTGCAGAACGAGGAGCCACGGCAATTCCATTTCTAAAAAAACAACTCAACGCCGAACCAGATGACTCGACCGTAAGGGACCTCCTGCTGATATTCCAAGAAATGACGTCATTGAAGAGCTACGACGTTAAGGGCGACTCAGTTTTGATGAGCACTTTGGACATAAGGGTCGCCGCGATAAGAGACAAGGAGTGGCGCAGTGTGTGCTCCAGAATGCTTCGGAGCATAAAAGGAGAGTGAGCTTCAAGTACGATCCGTTTGGTCGGCAGGCGGCGCAGTGTATAATCAGCGTATGGCAAAGCACGTGATCCACCTGTCAGAGAAAGAAGCCGCCGCGACCGACGTGGCAAAGCTTCTGGCCCACGTGCGCGCCGGCGCAGAAGTTGTCATAGTGAACGGTGAGCGACCCTTTGCCGTCCTGCACGCTGCCGAGCCGGTGCCCGGCCGTCCGATATCCGAGAGCATCGCTCTTGCCGAAGCACATGCGAACGAACTGGGCTATGAACCCACGATGGACCCGGACTTCGCTGCCGACCTCGAAGAGATCATCAATAGTCGCAAGCCTCGCAATGTCTCGACATGGGAGTAATCCTCGACTCCAGCGTACTCATCGCCGGGGAGCGACGCGGGGAGAGTGTTCGCCAGATTCTCCAGAGAGTTCAAGCTACCCTCGGGGAAGTTGACTCCGCCCTTTCGGTTGTAACCATCGTCGAATTGACCCACGGCATCCACCGGGCTAAGAGTGACGCGGACCGCGAACGGAGGCGCGCCTTTAGCGAAGAACTCCGTCGCGACATGGTAGTGCATCCGGTGACCGTGGAAATCGCGGAGCTTGCTGGCCTCATCGAGGGTGAGCAGGCTGCTCGCGGTATCAGCATCGCTTTTGAAGACTTACTTATCGGCGCGACTGCTCTACATGTTGGCTATGACGTGGTTACGCTGAATCTCCGGCACTTTAAGCAAATTCCCGGACTGACGGTCTTGCAATTGTGAGCACGCATCACGGCATGCTTAGCGCCAGTTCATCATACTATCGCGCCAGATACTACGACGGAGGGTGGCCGGGAAGACCCATTCTTGAATCCGACGAACTCCCGTCGATCAAAGAAGCATTCGCCTAATCACAAATCAAAATAAAACGGAGGGTGCCCAGGTTCTTTTTTTGAACCTGGGTCTTGGGTTGTATTCTCTCCTCCTCCTTCCACGTCGATCGAGAAGAGTGCACGTGCCCCTTCGTAGTAAATCGCCCAACTGCTCCACGGCCATTCCTTCGAATGCCTCACCCGCTACTCGATGGCCATCCACGCACATGCCTCACCGGTTTCCCTTCAACAGGCGCCTGTCTCAGCGCTGCTGCTTCCCTTTCCGTTTCCGATCGCGGAACTCCGCACTTCGCAAGCAGCAATCCGGCTTACCCTCTGGGGCTACATCCAGACGGCAAGAACTTCCGTAAATAGAGGAGGAGGCACGCACCACCTGTTCCTAGGAAGTGCAGGCCAGTGCCGGCGACTGCCGCTATTGGCATTCACATTTTTTCGCTTGACGAGGGACCGCAAAAGGGAGGATACAAGTTGTACCACAGCCCCGGATTGAGGGACGGGGTGCCATGCAGAGGCCGGTGTGCGGCCCGACCTTCCCACAATCTTTGGAGTACCACCGGTATTCGCTCGGATCGTTCTGGCTGGGAATAAATTTGGGCGAGCTATGGTCTCCAGCATCAACTGGGATTTTGGGCGGACACTGCCCGGATGCAATTCCGGATTCGCGGTTGGAGTTTTTCCAATTTTGACGCCGCTGGTCCGAGAGGGGATGAATCTTTTGCTTCGGAGTGCCGTCTAACCCGGACGTGAATCGCCCGTCGCATGAAAATGCAAACTGCGGGGGAGTGCAACAAGCATAGGGCTCATCCAAAATTTAAGGAACGGCCCTCTCGAGTTTATTTGATCTTCACGGCGGGCAATCCGTCGGAAGGGCAGCAGTAGAATCAAAATCAACTGGAGGTCGGAGACAGAAATGACAAAGATGAATAGGTTCCTGATTACTGGCGCGGCAGTCGCGGGCTTGCTCGCGGGTACCGGGGCCACGATTCATGCTTCCAATCTGTTGACTGGCGCGAAGGCTTCGGCCACGGCCCAGGACACAGAGAAGAAGGCTGACAAGAAGGTGAAGGAAAAGCACGCCTGTAAGGGCCAGAATTCCTGTAAGGGCAAGGGCGGCTGCAAGTCGAGCGACAACGGTTGCAAAGGCAAGAACTCTTGCAAGGGCAAGGGCGGCTGCGCGACCGATGGCTCGAAGATGCCGGCCTAGGAAAAGAAGCCCTCGTAAGATCAATCACCTGCTCGCGTTTTATCAAGGATGGAGGGCCGGTGGAGTTCACTGGCCCTTTCATCTTCCTGCTTCCCGGAGATTGCGATGCCAGCGAATCGCTTCAATGGATTTACGGACTACGGTATTGGTATCGGCCTGCGCGCGACGCATTACCATCACATCCTGAGCCGCAAGCCGGTGGTCGATTGGTTCGAGATTATTTCCGAAAACTTCATGATCGATGGCGGCAGACCGCTTCACATCCTCGATCAGATCCTTGAACAATACAAAGTAATTCAGCACGGCGTCTCGATGTATTTCGGCTCCGCGGAAAAACTGAACCGCGAGCATCTTCGCCGATTGAAGGATCTCGTCAAGCGCACGAAAACGCCGTGGCTTTCCGACCATCTCTGCTGGGGCAGCGTCGATGGACGCTACACGCACGACCTGCTGCCAATGCCGTACACGTTCGAGGCGGCCCGGATCACCGCGCAAAAAGTTCGCGACGTTCAGAATTTCCTGGAGATTCCCGTCGCCGTCGAAAACGTGAGCAGCTACGCGGAATATCACGACTCCCAAATGAGCGAGTGGGAGTTCCTGAACGAAGTGGTCGAGCGCGCGGATTGCGGCATCCTGCTGGACGTGAATAACATTTATGTTTCCTCGCAGAATCACAGTTTCAATCCGCTGGATTACGTGAACAGCGTCCCCGCGGAGCGCGTCGCGCAAATTCACATCGCCGGCCACTCGAAATATCGCAAATACATTCTGGACACCCACGATCATCCGGTGATCGATCCCGTTTGGAAACTTTACGAGCGCGCCATTCAGCGCGTGGGGCATACCGCGACTCTTCTCGAATGGGATGACAGCATTCCCTCCTTCCAGGAAGTTCATGACGAAGCGCTGAAAGCCAACAAATTTCTCCGCGCCACCGTGCTGGCGGAGGCTGTATGAAGTTGATGCAGCTACAGCGCACCATGGCGCGCGCGGTGATGCAGCCGCTTACGGCGTCCGAACGAATGCAGCGACGCGCTCCCGATGGCGGCGCGATGAAGCGGTATGCTTCGCGTTTCATCAAACCCAATGACCGACTGACTTCCTTTGAGCGTCTCGAAATCTACAACCGCCAGTATTGGTTTCGTTTGCTCTCCAGCCTCAACGAAGATTTTCCGGGCCTTCGCGCTGTGCTCGGCGAGCGCCGCTTCGATGCGATGGTGAAAGCATATTTGGTGGCGAATCCATCGCGCTCCTTCACGCTGCGAAATCTTGGTTCGCGCCTTGAAGCGTGGTTGCGAAAAAATCCAAAGTGGGCCGGCGAGAACCAAATTCTCGCGCTCGACATCGTCCGGCTGGAATGGGCGGACATCGAAGCGTTCGACGGCAAAGCGGAAGAAGTGTTGCGCACCGAGGATCTTCCGCCGGACGCGGGCCCAAAGCTGAAGCTGAAACTTCAGCCGTATGTGCGGCTGCTGAGTTTTCGCTATCCCGTAGACGATCTCCTCCTCGAGGTGCGCAAGGAAGACGAGGACACGGATTTCGCCAGCAACACCTTCGCGGAACGCCGCAAACGAAAGCGCGTCCGCGCCGTCGCGAAATTGAAGCCGGCGCAAATTTTCCTGGCGGTGCACCGTATCGATTTCTCCGTGTACTTCCGGCGTCTCGAACGGGAAGAGTTTGCGATCCTGACCGCGCTGCGGGACGGCAAAACGCTCGGAGCGGCTGTCGAACCGGCGTTCCGAAAAAGTGCAGTCGCGCTGGAAGAACGCCCGGCGACGGTGCAGAACTGGTTTGCGACGTGGGCCGCGCTGGGCTGGTTCTGCCGGCCGGAGAAGAAACGCGCGGCATCCTGAAAAATAATATAGAGTTGCGCATCCAAAACTCTTTAACTCTCGAAGAAACTCCAGGAACGATATTTCTGAAAGTCGAGTGTTGACTACCGACCTCTCATGAACAAACTGCTGACGACTCTGCACGCGTGGCATGGCAAGTTTTTTCATTTCGTCGATTATCTGCAGCATCCTTTCCTGCTGTTCGTCCGGCTGTACTGGGGCATTCAGCTGATGCAGAGCGGCTGGGGCAAGCTGCACAACCTGGATAAAGTGACGGACTATTTCACCTCACTGAATCTGCCGATGCCGCACCAGATGGCCTTTTTCATTTCGTGCGTCGAACTTTTTGGCGGACTCTTTCTCGCGCTGGGCTTGCTCGCACGCGTGACGTCGCTGGTGCTGACAATCAATCTGGTCATGGCGTACGTGCTCGGCGACAGCGAGGCGCTGCATGCGATTTTCTCGAACCCGGACAAGTTTGCCGCGGCGGCGCCGTACGTATTTCTGGTGGCTTCGCTCATCATTTTGCTTGCCGGACCAGGAATTTTTTCCATAGACGGGCTTGCCAACAAATTTCTCTGGAAAAGAGAAGCGCAGGCCAAGACGCCCAGCTAATTTTTCGCGCAGATCCCTCAGGCGTAATTTCTGCAAATGGGATAGCATGGATATCGCGCGCACATGGTCCGGATGGAATCAATCCTTGGTCTCCGCCACAGTTTCCGAAAAGTTTTTTGTAATCCCCGTTGCATCGGAATATTGGTTTCGCTTCCCTTCTTCTATCTTCTGCTTTGCCCATCTTTCGCAAAGGCGGCCGACGTGACTTCGACGGTGATGGTCGGAGACTCGCGGATTGACGTGACCATCGAGTCGAGTGAGGCGCCGATTTCGCAGAGCGATGTGATGAAGTGGGTGCAGAACGCCGCGGAGTCGGTGACGGCTTACTATGGACATTTTCCCGTTCCTCATCTGACGCTCCGCGTGGTTTCGTTTGATGGAACTGGAGTGCGGCACGGAATGACGTGGGCCCGGGAAGGCGGGCTGATTCGGATTTTTGCGGGCGGCAAAACGTCCGCTGAAGATTTTGCGGACGACTGGATGCTGACGCACGAAATGATCCACCTGGCGTTTCCGTCGATGGCCGACGAAAACCATTGGATCGAAGAAGGAATTTCGGTGTATGTCGAGCCGATTGCGCGGATACGCGCGGGACACTGGACGGCTCTGAAAATGTGGAACGATCTGGTACGCGACATGCCGAAGGGCGAGCCGGAAGAGGGCGACGCGGGGTTGGACCATACGCATACGTGGGGCAGGACGTATTGGGGCGGGGCGCTCTTTTGTTTCGTGGCGGACGTGGAGATTCGCAAGCAGACGAAGAATAAAGAGGGATTGGAAGATGCGCTGCGCGGAATTCTCCAGGTGGGCGGCGACATTCGCGTGGATTGGAGTCTGGAACGGACGCTTGGAATCGGCGACAAATCCGTGGGATTGCTCGTGCTGGAGAAATTGTACGCGGAGTGGAAAGACAAACCGGTGCAGGTGGATCTGCCGGCAATGTGGAAGGGGTTGGGCGTTGTAGTGAATGGAGGAGCAGTTGAGTTGAAAGAGGATGCCCCGCTGAGCGCGGTACGCCGAGCGATTGAAATGGGTACCCCCGCCACCAAATCCCGAAGCAAAGCGGACGACGGCGCGTCGGCGAGGAAGAATGAGGCGAAGTTGAAGGTGCGGCCCATGGCCGTCTTCGCCGGACGCAAAACGGGATCGAACTGACGGTACAGCTCCCCCCACCCCGGGTGTTTTGTGCAAAAAGTGCGCAGATAATTGAGAATACGGGAGTTAGTGTTTTGCGCGTGGCAAAAGAGTGCGTAAGAGTATGAAAACAAAGGACGGCTAAGTGGCGCGGAATGATATTGATGCGGACACTTGCGGGAAGAGCGGTTCAGAGTCGAAAGTTCAAAATCGGAAGTGAACACGGAAGCACACCCCCATAGGTGACGGAAAGCGTGTGGATGAGATTGATAGCAGAGGGGTTGCGACGGTACGGGCGTGTCGAGTTGTGACGGGTGTGTCGAGATGGGAGCGAGAGTGGCGGGGCCGGGCAAGCGGAAGGGTTGGAGAGCCATAGGAGCTGAACTTGACGATTTATTGTACCGCAAAAGATGATAACTTGTCAAGTTATTTCTACTATGGTAACCATTCGAATGGCCCGAGGTAGAGATTTAAGTGGATGATGGGAAAGGGGATGGAGCGAAAATAGTGCGCCTAAAAAAAGCATTTCAAGGAGTGACCGTGGCACGACAAGCGACCTGGGAGAACTTGTATAGGGGGATCTTGGATTCGCGGTGTGTTCAAAAGGCATGGCTAAAATTTGTTGTGGGGCGCTCGCTTGTGTTACGGCCCACACCGCCGTCCTACCTGCCAGAACGGGTGAGGAGGAAGACCCACCCTTTCAAAAACCGAAATTGTTTCGCCGAGATTAGAGTGTCTCAAACGCCGAAGGAAAACGAAACGACAAAGTCAAAAGCACCACGCGTAAGACCGACGTGTGGGCACCCCGATTTATGCCGCTGTTTTACGTCCCGGCGACCCGCCAGTTCTCATTGTCCGGTAACGGCTGCCAGGCATGTCCGAGACCCGCTCCCAAGCTGGTGCTACAATCCCATCCGATTTGGCCCTCTATTGCATTTGATTCCTCTTCGACAGCTTTGCGGAGGAGCCTTGGTAGCAGCGCAAACTAAGCCTCAGGAACTACCCGCAGTCGGTCCGAATCTATTCATCACACTTCTGCTTTTGATTGTTGGCGGCGCCATCGTCCGTTCCGCTATCGCAACCCGGCTGGACGGCTTTACGATTGACGAGGCGTACCACATCGCTGCAGGTGTCTCTTATGTGCGGTACGCGGATTTTCGCATCAATCCGGAGCATCCTCCGCTCGTCAAGCTCTGGGTGGGAACTCTAATCTCCGCAACGGGTTTTCGCCTGAGTAGCATTCGCCCATTCGCCGACAAGGGCGACGAACGCGATTTCGCGGAGCAAGACGTGTACCTCGACAATGATTTCAATTCCGTGCAGCGACGCGCACGGATTGCAATGTGGATGCTGAACGGGTTGCTCTTGATCGCGCTCGCCTTCGCTCTTCGTAGAGCTCTTGGGCCTGGCGTCGCGCTCGGGACGCTGCTCTTTCTCGCCATTGATCCGACCGTTGCGGCGCACTTGCCCATTGTGATGACGGATTTGCCCGTTTCGCTACTGTCTGCCACGGCTCTAGCGCTCGCCATCCGTGCCTTCCAAGACTGGACCTGGGCTGACCTCTTTGCGTGCTCGGTGGCGCTCGGACTGGCCCTCGCGACAAAACATTCCGCACCTGTTTTCTTCATCTTTGTGGCTTTGACAGGCACACTCCTTGCTTTCGCCGTGCCAGTTTCTCTGCCTGAACATTCCCGCCTTCTTCGATTCGCAAAGCTCGCAGCAGTGGTTGTCGGCGCTCTGATTGTTTTATGGGGCTTTTACCTTTTTCGGTTTACTGAGAGCAGTACAGAACACGAAGTCTTCAATCGTTCACTCGCAGACAAAATTGGAGATGTACAGTCGCCGGCCTACCGTTTTGTGCTGACGGAGATGGCTTCAACTCATGTGGTACCTCGCGCGTATCTTTGGGGCTTTGCCGATACCATTAGGTCTGGCCTTGAGGGGCGTGCCTTCACGCTCACAGCCTTCGGTCGGTCATATTTCAAGACCGGACCGAAGTATTTTTTCCCCGGCGTGATTGCGCTTAAAGTGCCTGTCGGCCTGGGCGTTCTCGTCGTGATGGGCCTGCTCTTGTTTTTCGCGCACCGCTTGCCGAGGGAATGGAATGCAGGGCTCTCCATAGTCCTAGCGGCATTGCTCCTTTTTTTGCTTGTGCTCGCGCGCGGGTCTACCTATGGAGGCATCCGCCATGCGCTTCCTGTTGTGGTTCTTCTCTCGATTTTTGGAGGAGTTGCCACGAAGATGGCGTTTGTTTCGAAGTCAAAGCTGTTGAAGGCCGCCGTTGCAACGTCTCTTGCAGCGGCTGCAATATCGGCTCTGCCCGTCTTACGCCCCTGGGAGTACTACAACGAAATCATAGGAGGGTCCAAGAACGGGTACCTATACTTCAGCGATGAAGGTATTGATGTCGGGCAGCGTGGCAAGGAACTAGCAACGTACTACCACCAGGTCCTTGAGCCTGCTGGGGACGTTCCCTTTTACGCTTACGGGAACGGGACCAATGAATCTGAGCTAAAGGCGCGGCACGTGGATTGGCTTGGCCGCGATCCAAAGCGCGACAAAACTCGGCTTAGCTCACCAGTCTTTTCGGGAAGTCTGCTGATCAACAGCAAGTTCCTAGCTAAGCAGCCTTTTTGGGACAGCCAGTCTTTGCGCGACACAGTCCCAAGCGCCCGCTTCGGAAATCTACTGATTTTTCGCGGAACGTGTGCCTGCGGCAGCATCTTGGCCCCTGGGTTTTATTTTGATGCAGAGTCGAAGATTCATGCGGAAAAGCCGGATTTTCAAGAGGCAGAACAATTGTTGAGGCAGTCGCTCGCTTTCGATCCTAGCGCGTTTTTCGCCCACATCGAATTGGGCAACTTGCTTTTGAGACGCGGGGCGCGCGAAGATGCCTCACATGCCTATTCAGAAGCACTACGGCATGCACCGAACGATGCCGCTCTTCGACATTCAATTAAGGAACAGATCAAGCGGGTCTCGTTTGAAGCTCTGGACCAGGTCCCTGAATTACGGAATCCGTTTCTGGAGTGATCTCACCCCATACTGTGAAACCGTCTTGCGGATTTTCTTGTCAGGGGCCCAAACCGATCAGCTCCCGGATGGTCGGCCATACGGATGTTATCGCCAGCCCCGTCTCTAGGTCCCGATAAGTCGTGTCGGACATCAAGTGCTTTCAGGTGTTCCGTAGGTGAGTTCGAGTGTCCCGAACCAACTTTAGCTCCATTTGGCTCCAATTCATTTGGCGGGCTGTGGGTAGCACCGTGAAAACGCGGGACTTAGTAAATTTAATTAACAATTCGATCTCCACCTCCTTCAATCGATCACGCCCCATGCGAGATATGGCTGTGAAATGGATTCGATGATATCGTCCGGGTCTTCGTTCAGATCGAGGCTTTCGCCGTTTTTGAAGCGAACGTTCACTTTGATGTAGGGGCATTCGGTAAGCACATACGTTCGTTGCGTTCGAGTGGAAATTCCGCCTTCCGTTGTAAAGACTGTGAGCAGATCCTTCCTTCTCATGCCGGGCTTGATCTTGCCAATTTGACGCAAGACTTTCGCGATCCACTGTCTTCGCTCTTGGGTAAGCTCAGCGTTCATGGGAACAGACTCGTCTTGAATCTGCGCTCCGCTCTTGGCCCATTGAGGAAGCAAGCCTTCGTCTGATGGTTCAGACAGTCTTTCGATCAGATGAGCCGTTGCTGAATCGTATAGCGCATACGTTATGTAGCCGTCCTTCGGCCCCGAGGAAACCGCCACCTGTTGGCCATCCTCCCAAAAATGCCAATCCAGAATCGGAGCTCCCGGTTCAATGATTTCTTTGTGGCCGCCTTTCCGATAAATTTCTAATTGGAGGGATGGTAGAGTCGTGCCGCGTTCTTGATCCTGCATCACTCTACAGCCAACAGTCTGTCGATCATTGGCCTCGCGGACTTCCGAGCAGTGCTTCGCATTGGCCATCCAAATGAGCTTGCCTTGATCGGAGCTCACATAGACGTTTCCCTGATCGTCAAACTCTGCTTGCTTGGTGTACTCGGACTGTTGTTCCCGGGGTCGCACAGTGGTTGATGCAACTGCGAAACCGACGAGAAATGTGGCAAAGACTAGTTTTAACATGGTTGAACCTTCTTCTGAGTTGAGAAAGCACAATGCTAGCCCAGTTTGTCCGGATTAGATTAGACACCGACCAATAACACGGGTTCCAGGCTGCGCCTGAAGGTAGATTAGGGAAGTTACAGGTAAACTGGCGAAACTTAGCTCCGCTTGGCTCCAAGTCCTATCGCTGGCAGTGGATAGCACGGTGAAAACGCGGGACTTAGTAAAGTGAAATTACAATTCGATCCCCTCCGCCCCTTCCATAGGTCCCGTTGAATTTGTCCGTCCGCTCTTCGTCGCACCGGCTCCTCCACGGGGCGAGCTTGGCTGTGCGTCCAACAGATTCGCCCCGGCGTAACGCCGACGTGTGGGGCACTGCGATTTATGCCGCTGTTTTACGTCCCGGCCGCCCGGCCGATGCGAGGTACGGGAGTGATGAGTGGTGAGTGGCGAGTGGCGAGAAAAGAAAGCAAAAGCAGATCCCTCGCTTCGCTCGGGACGACACACTTGCGCGGATCAGGCGACTTTGCGGGCGGATTTTTCCAGGAGTTCGTGGATTAGGGTTTGGTAGGGCTTGGATTGCTTGGCGGCCATGCGGCGGAGTTGGCTGAGAAGTTTCGGGGCAATGCGGATGGCGATGAGTTGCTTAGCGTTGCCAGTGGCGGGGCGGCCGACCCTGCGAGCGCGGCGGAGTTCGGCATCGGTTGATACGGGGATGTCCGAGAAATTGAGTTTGCTATCCGGTATAGGCTTTGCGCTCTTTGCGTGTCGCCTGGCGCGCGCTGATGATGCGAATGAGTTCCTGGCCATGTTTTAGCCTCCGCTGGGTGTACACCACGATGAGAATTCTGCCCGCGAGCGACGACCCGAGACGTTTCGAGCGCTGCTCCGAATAGGAGTGCCCGGGATCGTCCCAATCGAGGGCATCGGGATCGACGAAAACAGTTGCGGCTTCTTCAAATGAGACGCCGTGTTTCTTGAGGTTATTCAGTGCCTTGCGGGCGTCCCCAAGAGAACACATTTATGTATATACGCTAATTGGGAAGAATTGTAAACAGGAAGCGCCGCGGCTAGTTGGCGAAGCAGACCTGGCGGGAGACGTAGTTGGAATCGGGCGAGGCGTTGGAGCCGGAGGATTCGAAGGAAATCTGCAGGGTGTAGCCGGTTTGCGTTTTTTCGAGCTGCAGAGATCCGGCATGGAGATTAGGAAGCGTGGTGATGAGTTGAAGAGGATAGGTGAGGCCGGGGAGGCCTGCGACGGTCAAGCGAACGAGGCATCCGGAGTTTTGCGTAGGGGATGGACTGGATGGATTGGATTGGACATCGAGAATTTTCAGGGACGAGGTGCGCTCACCAGGCTGGGGATGAGGCATGGGCGGGACGATGGCGATGCCGCCGTCGTAATTGACGACGAGGGTGAGCTTCTGCGAGGAACGAAGGTTGAAGGGCGCGACTTCCACGCGAACGAAGCTGCCGAACTCCTTGACCGAATATTTTGCGGGTTTGCCATCCAGGAGAACGCTTTTCACATGGGCGGCAGCGGGCAGCGAGGGAGAGAGGCTTACGAGGACGGGAGACTTGCCGTCATAGGCGAGTCGAAGAGTGGTTTGCGAAGGCTGCTGGAGAATTTCGCCGGAGAGCTGGCCATCCGCGACGGCGTAGCGCTGGAAGCGCAAAAAGGGCCAATCGGCGGGCAGACTGGGCGCAAACGAGACTTGGAGCGAGGGATCCGGGCCGCTGGAAGGGCCGCGCGTTTCAAGTCCGAGAACGCCGCGCACGGCGGGCAAGATTACGCCATCGGAAGAAAACAATTGGTGGGGGACGGCGAACTCGCCGGGCAGATAGCGATCTCCATTCATCAATTCGGGAACACCGCCGGGCGAAGAGAGGCCGGTAAGCCGCGCGACGCTGCTCCAAATGGAAAAACCGGAGAGCGGAAGGCCGTGGCGATACTGGGCCCAAGACGCGAAGCCGCTCATGAAGGGCCAAGCAGTGCCGTTGTTGTAGCTGAGAGGATCGTAGAGAGTGTGCTGATCGGAGAGCCAGCGAACGCCCCAATCGGCGGCGAGGTCGGGAGCGGCAAATACGGAGGCCGCAGAGGCGGCTTGGGCTGAATCCAGTTGATCGGAAAGCGCCAGGAGCACCGCGGGCCAGACGCCAATCAGATCCGTGGGCTTGCCGCCGGCAGTGATTCCGAAAGTGTAGGCGTGCCGCTCCGGCATCCACCAATTTTTTTGGAGAGATTCGCGCGCTTTCGCGGCACGCTGAGAGGCGTCTGCGGCAAGCGTTTTGTCGACTTTGGCGGAGGCCATCGGCGCCATCGCTTCGAGAGCGCCGATCCAGAAACCTTCGAGATAAATGTCCTTCACAACTTTGCCGCGGAGGACGCCAACCTCGACGGCAGCCAAGCCGGCTTTGGTGTTGTCCATCAAGCCGTCTTCGGGCGTGACGGTGGAGAGACAGTAGGCGTAAGCCTGCTTCGCGGAATCCCAGAATTCATCGAGAAATCTGGAATCGCCGGTGCGGCGCCAATACTGGCCGAGCGAATAGAGGTACATGGGCGTGCTGTCGGCGTGATAGTAGGCGTAATGAAATTTTCCGAACCAGTCTAGCAGGTCAACGCTTTGCGTCATTTCGTGCATGATTTTGCCGTCGGCACGCTGGCGAGCCTTGAGGAAGCGCAAGGCTTGCAACGCGCCATCGAGATCGCCCGCGTCTTCGAGAGCCCAGGAAGACATCATGGCGTCGCCGCCAAACCACCAGTCAAAGCCCGGGCGTTCGCCAACTCCCGAGGGGCCATAGCCGGCGATCAGTCCGCAACCATAATGGGGATGACAAACGCGGCCTGCATCCAGAGTGAGTTTGGCCCAGAGAAAATCGCGATTGAGATCGGGATCGGGAGATTCGAAGGACAGAGTGCGATCGAGAAAATTTCGAAAGTGTTCGACGCGATGCTGAAAGACCTCGGCGCTGCGGGCTAAAACGTCGTGATACGCGGCGATTGCCTTCGCTTGGGATTCCATGCTGAGAGCCATCACGATTGGCGGAAGCAGAGAGTGGGCCTGGTCCGGCGCGAATCGCACGCGGAGAAGCATTTCTCCGGCGGCAAGCTGGTGATCGGTGACTTCGCTGTAGGAAGCGACCGCGGGGGAACCAACAAGAGCTGTCGGGCCTTCGGTAGCATCCGTGAGGGCGAGGGCTTTTTCGCCGGCGATCCAGGAGCTATGCTGACCGCCAAAGCTGGCAGGCCACATGGGCTTGAAGTCGGGGACGAAAGCGGCGGTGATGTCGAGAGGTTTCGCGGAATCCACTTCGAAATAGATGACGACGGCGGGCGCATCGAGAGGGGTCCAAATGATTTCGCGGACGGAAAAATTGGGGTGAACGTAGACGAGAGTCGTGGATTCCGGAGTGGTGACAATCTGGCGAAGCAAGGACTCGCCGCGGACCGGCTCCAACTGGCCTTCCTGTTGAAATTCCAGCCGAAAATTGTGAAGTAATTTGATGGGATAAATCCAAGCTTCGAACTGGCCGTCCTGCCTGCCAAAAACCGCTGATTCCGGGCCGGTGACGTCAAAAAACTTGAGAGGTTGGGGCGAAACTCGCAGAACGATGCCGCTTTCCGGCAGGCCGGCGGCCTGACGCTGCGGCTGGGCGGCAACGGAATTTGCGCCAGAGAAGATTGGGACGATCAAAGACAGGCAGATGAATAGACGCCAGCGCGTCGAAAGAAAACATTGGCAGGCGAAGATGAGTTTACGCGCTGATTGCATCACAAGGCAGTCTTGGACTACGCCTTATGGCGAGAGGAAACGTTGACGGGCGGAGTGTCTTCGCTTTCGAATTCAGCGGGACCGGGATGGACGGCGTGAAATTCGGGGCGGGACTCGAGGAGGCGGACACAACGGTTCCAGCGGAGGATGCTGTCGTCATTGCCTGCGGGACGGATTTTTTCGGCTTCGGCAAAGCAGCGCAAAGCCTCTTCGACGAGCGGAAGAAGAATGTGAGCGGAACAGCCGGAGTGAAGCTGGGCTTTGGCGCGGCGCTCATGGAGCAGGCCGGCGTAATAGTTGCGTTCGTAGGGATCGCGGAGAGACTGGAAGATGGATTGAACTTCGGCGTAGCGATCTCCGGGACCGCCGGTGAACTGGTCGGTGATGGCTAGACCCAGCATACGGCGAGCAAGTTGATGATTTGCATCGACGACGAGGATATCGCGGCAAATGGACTCGGCCTCTTCGGGCTCGTTGAGATAGCGGTAAAGCTCGACCTTGGCAAGAGCTTCGGGGATGCCGGCTTTGGAGATGGATTTTAGCTGGTGCGACATGGGACCTCCTGCAGGAACGTGAAAAGGCGTAAAGACAGCAGCCTGCGCCACGGAATCATGCTACGAGCCGCGAAACATGCGGAAAAGCATGGTCAATGGATCGTAGAACTGATCGACGACGCGCTCCTTGAGCGGAATGATGGCGTTGTCCGTGATGTGAATTTCCTCGGGGCAGACCTCGGTGCAACATTTCGTGATGTTGCAAAGGCCGATGCCGAGATCGTTCTTGAGGAGAGCGGCGCGATTGAGCCCGTCGAGCGGATGCATCTCCAGACCGGCGACGCGAACGAAGAAGCGAGGACCGCCGAATTCCTTCTTTGCGTCGTGCTCGCGAAGGACGTGGCAGACGTTCTGGCAGAGAAAACATTCGATGCATTTGCGGAATTCCTGGACGCGATCGACATCGAGCTGGGAAATCTTCCATTCGGTGTCGGGGCGGGGCTGGAAGGCGGGAATTTTTTTGTTGACGCTGTAGTTCCAGGAGACGTCGGTGACAAGATCCTTGATGCGAGGAAAAGACTTCATGGGCGCAACGACAATGGGCTGATCCTTGGGCAGATCGTCCATTCGCGTCTTGCAAGTGAGTCGAGGGCGGCCGTTCACTTCGGCGGAACAGGAGCCGCACTTCCCTGCCTTGCAGTTCCAGCGGACGGCGAGATCGGGAGCAAGATGGCCCTGGACGTAGTGGAGCGCATCGAGGACGACCATGCCGGGAGCGACGGGAACCTGGTAATCGACGGCCCGGCCGCCGGCAGCTCCTTCGCCACGAAATACTCGCAACGTTGCTTCAGGCATCGATGAATTCTCCAAACTTCGCTGCGAGAGCCAGCTCGGGAGCTTCGTGCTGTTCTTCCCGCGGTAAAACTGGCGCCCGCAAAATCTAGTCAGCCATTACCAACTGCTTCAAGTCTTCCGGCATTTCCTCGACGGGAGATTCGCGACGTTTCATCCGGCCGCCCTCGCTGACGATGATGTTGTGCTTCTTCTCCCAGACGGGGTCGTAATTCGGGTAATCGATACGGCTGTGGGCGCCGCGGCTTTCCGTTCGGGCGAGCGCGCTGAGAGCGACGGCCTCAGAGATGGTGAGCATGGATTTCAGTTCTCGGGCGAGATGCCAGCCGGGATTAAACAGACGTGACCCTTCGACGCTGGCCTTTGCGGCGCGGGCTTTCAAATCCTCGAGTTCGGCGAAGGCTTTCTTCAAGTCATCTTCGGTGCGGAAAATGCCGACGAGGCTCTGCATGACTTTCTGAAGGTCGCGGTGGATGGCGTAGGGGCTCTCGGAAGCAGTGTTGGAAAATGGCGCGAGGAGTTCCCTTTCGGCTTCTTCGATTTGAGAGATGACGAGCCCGGGAGTGGAAACCTGTTTGGCGTGCTGAGCGGCAGCAAGACCCGCGCGGCGGCCGAAGACGAGCAGATCGGAGAGAGAATTTCCTCCCAGGCGATTCGAACCGTGAAGGCCGGCAGCCGCTTCACCAGCGGCGAAGAGGCCGGGGACAGTGGATTGAGCGGTTTCCGCATCCACGCGAATGCCGCCCATCATGTAATGACATGTGGGGCCGACTTCCATGGGACCTTTGGTGATGTCAACGTCGGCAAGCTCTTTGAACTGGTGATACATGCTGGGAAGCTTTTTCTTCACGTATTCGGCTGGCTTATGAGAAATGTCGAGGTAGGCGCCGCCATGTTCGGTGCCGCGGCCTTCCTTAACTTCCGTGTAGATGGAGCGGGCGACGACGTCGCGCGTGGAGAGTTCCATGCGCTTGGGGTCGTACTTTTCCATGAAGCGCTCGCCGAGCTTATTGCGGAGAATGCCGCCCTCACCGCGCACGGCTTCGGTAACGAGTAGACCTTGGACGCCGGGCGGCCAGACCATCCCGGTGGGATGAAACTGGACAAACTCCATGTCCATGAGCTCGGCGCCGGCTTCGAAAGCGAGCGTCATGCCGTCTCCCGTGTACTCCCAGGAATTGGAAGTAACGGGCCAAGCTTTGCCGATGCCGCCGGTGGCGATGACGATGGACTTGGCTTTGAAGACGATGAAGCGGCCGTTTTCGCGCCAATAAGCGAAAGCGCCGGCGACGCGACCGCCGTCGATGAGAAGGCGCGTGACGGTGCACTCCATGTAACAGTCGAAACCAAGATGCACACCGCGATCCTGCAGAGTGCGAATCATCTCGAGGCCGGTGCGATCGCCAACGTGGCAGAGGCGTCTGTAGGTGTGGCCGCCGAAAGCGCGCTGGAGAATCGCGCCGTTATCCGTGCGATCGAAAAGCGCGCCCCACTGTTCGAGTTCGCGGACGCGGTCGGGCGCTTCCTGGGCGTGGAGCTGAGCCATGCGCCAGTTGTTGAGAAACTTTCCGCCGCGCATGGTGTCGCGGAAGTGAGGCTTCCAGCCGTCGGCGGGATCCACGTTGGCCATGGCGGCGGCGATTCCGCCCTCGGCCATGACCGTGTGAGCTTTTCCGAGAAGGGATTTGCAAACCACACCTACAGAGGCGCCTTGCGCGAGCGCTTCAATGGCTGCGCGCAGCCCGGCGCCGCCGGCGCCAATGATGAGAACGTCGTGCTCGCGAAGCTCGTAGCTAGTGGTCACAGGAGCCTCAGGTCATGGAAGGCGCCGCAAGCAACCATGCGAACGTAGAAATCAGCAAAGCCGACGGAAATGAGGCTGCACCAAGCAAAGAGCATGTGGCGTTCGTTCAAGAAGCTTATGACGCGCCAGGCGGAGTGGCGAGGGGGCCCGAAAGTGGCACAGGAGAAACAATCGAGCTTGCCTCCAGCGAGATGACGAAACGAATGGCAAGAGAAGGTGTAGAGAGAAAGCAGGGTGACATTCAAGGTTAGAACGAGAGTGCCGACCCCGATGCCGAAGTGGCCGTTGAAATCGAAAGCCACGATGGCGTCATGCCAGAGGAACAGAATAAATACGACGGCAATATAGAAAAAATAGCGGTGAAAATTTTGGAGAATGAGCGGGAAAGCCGTCTCTCCCTTGTATTTGCGTTTCGAGGGCTCGGCGACGGCACAAGCAGGCGGATCGAGCAAAAAGGCTCGATAGAGAGCCTTTCGGTAATAGTAGCAAGTGGCGCGAAAGCCTAGCGGACCGGCGAGAATAAGCAAGGCGGGCGAGAGCGGCCACCAATGATGTTGCGGGTCGATGAGCGGAGAATAGAAAGGAGAGAGATACGGACCCCATTCGTAGAACTTTCCCTCAAAGGCGCGCAAAGTGGCGTAGATGCTGAATCCACCCATCAGAACGATGACGGGGATGATTTCCACCCACCAAGCGTCGCGGCGGAGCGTGCTTCCGAGCCGCGATTCGGGCAAGAGGGTTGGCGAGCCAGCCATCCAGGGACCTCCAGAGTGGCACTGAGCAAATAAGTGACTGAATTGTTGCAACGGAATTATAACCAAGACGCGGCGGAAGGGCTAATCTAGAGAATGCGTTCTATTTCCGCGTCAAGAGAGACATGAGTAGCGGGGATGCCGTTGATTGAAAATTTTTCGCCGACGGCTTCTGAAAAGTGGAAAAAGCGGCTAATGTGGTAGTCCTCGTCGAAAGAGGAAAAGAGTCGTTCGGTTTCAGCGGCGGAGAGTTGGAAGGCGGAAAGTGCGACCGGCTTGCCGAACTCGCCGGCTTTCGAAAGGTAGAGGGATACGAGGTCAGGCAGAGGCATCATAGGCGCGCGGCGAGTGGCTTCGGTGGACATGGAGAAAGATGCAAGCTAAGGCGTAGTTTAACGCCGGAGAAGAAGTAAAGGAAGCAAACGCAACCATGAAAGACCGGCAATTGAGCGAGAACGAGGAGAGGACCAACCAGCCGCGGGCGAGAAGTCCCTGGAACTTGCTGCTGATTCCTCTTTGCGTGCTGAGCATCGTAGGAGTATGGGTTGGAATCGTGTGGGGCGTCGAGCATTACCGCACGCATTTATGCCCTCCCGATGCATTTCTCTTCAACGGCACACGTTTGGGCAATATCTTCTTCTTCGTCGCGCCCGGGTTCCCGTCACTTGCGGCTGGGTTGATTGTGGGTAATCTCCTCTTGTGGTGTGTCCCTGCAGCGAGAGCGACAATAGAGCGAGAGCCATCGGGAGGTGCATTTCGAGCGTCGCAATTTGGATTGGCGAAGCTCGGCGCAGTCCTGGCGGGCATAGCATTGCCATTGTGCTTTATGGGAGCAAGCAACGTCTGGGCGCTCACACCTGATCGAATCGAATACCGACCGATGCTTTCGGTGGCCGCCCGAAACTATAGTTGGTCAAGCGTGGCGACAATCGAGACAGGCTGCTTTTCGGGCAAGAGCACCAGTTACGACTTTGTGGTCACATTAGACGACAAGACGAGGATCAACCTGATGGAGGAGTCGCCGCGGAAGTTCACCGAAGCTTTTCCTCAAATTCAAGCGGCACTGCGTGGAAAAAACTACAGGTTCAGCAGTGATGGACTTGTCGGAAGATGCGTGGCCTCCATGCCACGCCGGTGGCTGGAAATCCTGTCAAAACCACCGACAGATTAAATCTGCAACCGCCACGGGGGGACTGAAAACAAAACATGGAAAGAATTGTATTCCACTGGAAAACTCGCTGCCCCTGCTAGGTGGCGAGAGAGGAGCACGGACGGAGGGAAGCTCGCGATTCGCAGGAAGATTTGTGGTGGGCGACTGGGATTGAGTAAGATTGTTCAGGAATTAAGATGAAAGGGAGGAAAGAAAAATGAGTATCACTGTGGGACAGAAGGCGCCTGATTTTGCCTTGCCGAATCAGGACAAGAAAGAAGTGAAGCTTTCAGAATTCGCGGGAAAGAGGAACGTTGTGCTGGTGTTTTACCCGCTGGACTGGAGCCCGGTTTGCACGAACGAGCATGCGTGCCTGGTGAATGACATGAAGGCCTTTGAAACGCTGGACGCGGAAGTCTTGGGGGTAAGCGTGGACAGCGTATGGTCGCACAAGGCGTTCGCAGACAAGATGGGGATCAAGTACTCCCTGCTGGCGGATTTTCATCCCAAGGGAGCCATGAGCGAGAAATATGGCGTGTATTTGGGGGACAAGGGGATCACAGGCAGAGCGATCGTGATCGTGGGAAAAGATGGAAAAGTGGCTTGGGTGAAGAACTATGACATTCCCGTGGTGCCGGACGTGAAGGAAGTGGAGGCGGCGCTCTCGCAGGTGAAGGCAGCTACAGCATAGGAGAAGTGACTGGCGACTCGTGACTGTTGAGTGTGCCGAGCATGTTTGATCTGCCGGAGCAATAGAAGGCAGAGAGTCAAGAAGAAAGAGTACGCGCGACTCGAACGGGCCGGTGATTGCCGGCCCGTTTCCTATTTAGGGAGATTATTTGCGGCCCTCTTGGGAGGGAGAGGCTGAGAGTGAACGAACAAAAAGGACGAGCTGCCAGCGCTGTTCTTCGGTGAGGCGCTTTTGGAAGGCGGGCATTGGTTTTCTGCCCTGGCTAATCTGGTAGAAGATTTCGCCGTCGGTGAGGCTATTCATATGCCTGGCGTCGGTAAGGCTGGTTGGAGAAGGATAGTACAAGGGAGCATCGGGGCCGTCGCCTTTCCCGGTATCGCCGTGGCACTGCGCGCATTTATCCAGATAGATCGCACGGGCGGATGCGAGAGCGGCCGGGGAAGAGTGGATGGGATTTTGCCTGCGCTTGGCTTCCTCTGGAATTTTCCATTCCCTGTTTTGATAGATCGCGATGAGGATCGAGACGCAGATAAGGACCAGAAGAGATAGGAAAAGAAGCTTGCGAAGGCGAAGGTTGCGTGGCGATTTGGGAGCAGGTGACAAGAGCAAATTTTCGCACAGGGATTTGAAGAACAGAAACGGAATTACATGCAAGCGCTGAAAATCGAGGGCGCTTCCAAAACGGGGGAGAAAACAGATGCGTAGCGAAGGACCTACCGACCGCGAAAGATGAGCCAGAGCAGTTCGGCGTTGAAGAAGAGGATGGCGGCGGCCACGATCCAGGCGACAACGGACGTGAATCGGGAGTTGGTAAACTCGCCCATCTTGCTGCGGTCGGCGGTGAACTGAATCAGCGGGATGACCGCGAAGGGCAATTGAAAACTCAGCACGACCTGGCTAAGGATGAGAAGCGAGGTGACTTTGCCTTCTCCGGCGATGCCGATGACGAGAATAGCGGGAAGCATAGCCAGAGAGCGAGTGATGAGGCGGCGCAACCAGGGCTTGAGACGGATTTGCAAAAACCCTTCCATGACAATCTGGCCCGCAAGGGTGCCGGTGAGAGTGGAGTTCTGACCGGAGGCAAGGAGCGCGCAAGCGAAAAGCGTGCTGGCGAGGCTCACGCCAAGGACTGGACTAAGAAGCTTGTAGGCATCGGAGATTGCCGCAACGTCGTGAAGGCCGCGGGTATGAAAAGCAGCGGCGCCGAGAATAAGAATGGCGGCGTTGATGAACAGCGCAAAGCCGAGGGCCAGAGTGGAGTCAAAGATCGCGTAACGCATGGCTTCGCGGCGGTCGCGAACAGAAGCCCCGAAGGCGCGGGTCTGCACGATGCTGGAATGGAGATAGAGATTGTGCGGCATCACGGTCGCGCCGAGAATGCCGATAGCAATGTAAAGCATTTCGCGATTGCGAAGGATTTCGACGCGGGGTATGAGGCCGACGGCGGCTTCGCGCCAGATAGGGCTGGCGAAAAAGATCTCGTAAGCGAAGCAGGCGGCGACGGTCGCAATCAGAGTGACGACAAATGCTTCGATGATGCGGAAGCCGCGGCCCTGGAGAGCTAGAACAATCAAGACGTCGAGCCCGGTAAAAATCACCCCAGCGAGAAGCGGCAGGCCGAAGAGAAGTTTGAGCGCAACGGCGGAGCCAAGGACTTCGGCGAGATCGCAAGCGGCGATGGCGATTTCGCAAACGATCCAAAGAGCGATGGAAGTGCGGCGGGAGTAATGCTCGCGGCAAGCTTGCGCCAGGTCGCGACCGGTGGCGATGCCCAGTTTGGCGGAGAGCGCCTGGAGAAACATGGCCATGACGTTGCTGATCAGGATGACGCTTAGAAGCGTGTAGCCAAATTTCGAGCCGCCACCGATGTCGGTAGCCCAGTTGCCGGGGTCCATGTAGCCGACGGCGACGAGGTATCCAGGACCGGCGAAAGCGAGGACCTTGCGAATCCAAGAGGCGCTGTGGGAGATGGGGATGGTGCGATGAGATTCGGGAAGAGACGGCAGGCGGGCAGCGGATGCGGAGGAAGCACTGGCAGGCGAATCAGCGGCAGCGGCCGGGTCGGTTTCAAGTTGTGGCGGAAACGCGGGTGACATGATGCTGTTAAGCCGATACTCCATAACGGAATTTTTGTTAACTACGGTAAATGTTCATACTAAACTAGACTTAATACCGAGATTTGTCAATAGCACTGGCGCTAAATGTTACATATAGGCGAACAACGCAGGCTGTGCGGGCATTCTGGCGCGAGCGCAAGAAGAATGGCTGTGATACCTTCGAACGGGACGTAGAATGGAAAGTGATGCGGGGGAGAAGACGATGGAAGAGCAGCGGCCAGTGCCAGGACAAGTGCAGATCAAGGCGGACGAGAAGGAATTGCAAGGGCAGTACAGCAATCTGGTGATGCTGCACCACAACCTGGAAGAGTTCACGCTGAATTTTATTTACATTTTTCCGAATGGCGCGCAGGGGAAGCTACTGACCAGCGTCATCGTCAGCCCGGGGCATGCGAAGCGGATTCTGCGCGCGCTCCGAGAGAATCTCGAACGTTACGAGGCGCAGTTCGGGCCGATCAAGGAAGCGCCGGAGGGCGGGGTGCCGCCGACGCCAAATGTAGGGTTTGTGCAGTAAAGCAGAAATTAGAAATTGGAAGAGAGGGGTTAGGGGCTGGAAGTCAGAGGGGAAAGATGCGAAGTGGGGCGTGGGCGGTGCGTGTGCTCGTTCAGAATGATTCTCCAAGTTCAAGGACATTCGTTTCATCTTTACCCACGCGGGCGGAAACGTTCCGATGGTGCTGGGTCGTATGCACCAATACAGTCCCAAGAACATTGCGGACAAGGCACCCAACGGAATCGAGTACGAACTCAAACGCCTCTACTACGATGTCGCTGGTACTGCTTACAGACCCGCGATTGCAGCACTCAGGAGTCTCGTCTCAACCACACAGATTCTGTTCGGCAGCGACAATCCCTTCATCTCCCTCGCTGAGACCGCTGAAGGGATCATGCAACTCGGCTTTTCCTTAGACGATCTCCAGCGAATCCTCCGTGAAAACGCCGTGAGCCTATTGCCTCGGCTCAGAGCAAGTTGACCACCAGACTTCTTCCGGTATACGCAGCCGCCATAATCACTAGCTTCGGATTCCTGCGAATGTATTGTCGGCAAGCCGGAAGTAATTCGGTTCCTTCCGGCTTGCTCGTCATCCGCGACTCCATCGCCGAGTGGACCGCTTCTCTGGACAGCCGACTTTTCGGGGGGGGCGGCACGCGTCTTACAACAGCGGAGGTGACAAGGGAGAACGAGCAAGGCGTGGGTGAGGCGCAGAGGTGTTATCGCCGTCCGGCAGCCTTTCGCATGCCAGCGAGCTTCTTGTGCACATCAACAATCTCCGAAAGCTCAGGATCTGCTTGTCCCCAAAGTCTTTCGGCTGCCGTGAGTTCCTTCCGAGCTGTGACGGAGTCACCTTTGTGTTCAGCGACGGCAGCGGCGACGTAATGCCCTCCGGCGTAGCTCGGATCAAAAACGAGCATCTGCTTGGCCGCTGTGTCAGCAAGATCCCAATCGCCGGCAGCACGGGCTTGTTGAGCGATATACAGCATGTTGAACAAATAGTTTACCGCGTCCCCGGAACGGCTCGCGGCCACGAAACGGTTCATGACCGCATTCAACTGCGAATTCGCCTCTGTTGCCTCTCCCTTGCGGAGGGCGATCTCGCCCCGCAAAATGTTTCGCTGCCCGTCAAGCAGACGGCGTGGTTGCGGCATCAGAGGTTCAGGATCCGATTCGGGGACGTTCTCCATCTCCTTCTCGGCCTTCGCCAGCTCCTGCTGGGCCTCATCCGCACGATTAAGGGCGACGAGTGCACGCCCGGTAAGCAAATGTCCCATGGCACGCTGCAGCGGAAATTTCCCCTCAGTCATTTGCCCCGCGGCGGACAGCGCTTCGGTGTAGCGGCCACGCGAAAGCAGGAACCGGGGCCAATCGCCTTGATAGCTCGCAAATAAGCCATCATTCGCAGGAAGCGAGAAAAATTCTCTCAGCAGCTCTTCCGCTTGCTTGACTTGGCCCTTGAACTCGTACGACCCCGCCAATAGGTCAAGATTGTGAATGCGATGCCAGTCATAGC
>DATGED010000088.1:0-16804 GCA_035310525.1 Candidatus Acidiferrum sp.
TAAGGAGGACCTATGGCGCGCGAGTGGTTGACGGAAGCGTGGCTGAGAGTAAAGGCGCTGGCGAAGCGGAGAAGGCTGGAGCGCGACCTGGAGGAGGAACTGCAGTTTCATCTGGCGAAGCGCGCAGAAAAGAATCGCACCTTGGGCCTTGGAGCAGAGGACGCGCGGGTAGCGGCGCGGCGGCGATTTGGGAACGTCACGCTCGTGAAGGAAGATTGCCGCGAAATGTGGACCTTTGCGTGGTTTGAGACGTTATGGCAGGACGTTCGGTACGCGGCCCGCATCCTCGCAAAAACCCCGGGTTTTGCGGCGGTCGTGATTTTCTCGCTGGCGCTCGGCATCGGAGCGAACACCGCGGTATTCAGCGTGATGAACGCGGTCTTGCCGCATCGTTTGCCTTACGAACATCCAGAGGAGTTGGCGACGATATTCTCCACACATAAATGGGATCCTACCTCAGATAAAGATACCGTGCCGCTTGCCGACGTAGCGACCTGGAAAAAAGCGAATCACGTTTTTGCCGACATGGGTGCGGTTGGTTTTATCGAATTGGCTACCTTAGCCGGGCTCGGCGAGCCGGTGCAGGTGCCCGTCCAATCCGTGACTCCCAACTTTTTCACTTTGGTTGGAGTGCAACCCGTTTTAGGGAGAGTCTTTCGCGTTGAGGAGGCTCACGAAGACACGCAGACGGTGGTTATCAGTGACGCACTATGGAAAACAAGGTTCCATGGCGACGGAGGAGTACTTGGGAAGACGTTCCGCCTTGACGACGTTGTCTCAACTGTCGTTGGAGTGATGCCAGCGGACTTCAAAACATTCGGGCCGTGGTTCACCGGAAAGCGGGCAGACGTATGGCAGCCCGTCAATCCAGAAGACGCGAAATACGCAAACCGTGGGGGCTTCTGGATTGTGCCCTTGGCGCGGTTGAAACGCGGTGTAGCCCTGCGGCAAGCGCAGCTGGAGATGGACGTGTTAGCGCAAGCGCTAGAGAAGGCTTACCCTCAGCAAAACAAGGGAGTTGGGGCAGTAGTCGTTCCGCTGTATGAAACACTCTACAAAAACACACAGAATAGCTTGTATCCACTCCTATGGGCCGTGGGATTTGTATTGCTCATCGGTTGCGTTAATGTAGCGAACCTGATGCTGTCCCGGACAGAGAACCGGCGAAAGGAATATTCTGTGCGGGCTTCGCTGGGCGCGGGCCGGCGACGGCTCATGCAACAATTGTTGGTGGAGAGCGGGTTGTTGACTCTGCTGGGTGGCTCGCTGGGCGTCCTGCTTTCTTTCTGGGGAATCCATCTGCTGGGTGCATTGTCCAAGGATCTGCCCGACGCGGAGAACATTCGCATCAACGGCCGCGTTTTGCTCTTCGCCGGCGGGCTCAGCCTCTTAACCGCGCTGCTGTTCGGGATGGCTCCAGCTTTCCGAGCTTCGCGCGCGGATCTGCAAGACGTACTCCGCGAGGGAGAAAGCAGAGCGGCGACCGGAAAACATAGGGGGACACGGTATTTGCTGGTGGTTGCCGAAGTGGCCCTGGCGATGGTGCTCCTGGTGGGCGCCGGGCTGATGATCAACAGCGAGCTTCGCATTCTGCTCCCCTCTCCAGGGTTCGATCCGGCAAATGTCTTGACGATGAAGGTGCTTTTTCCCGGCACGGGAGGGAAGTACGTGGAGAAGACTCCAGGGAAGCCGATGGAGAGAATATCTCCCAAAGTAACCGCCTATCATCAACAATTGATTGAAGGAGTTTCGGCGCTGCCTGGCGTCGAGTCGGTAGGCATGATCACGATGCTTCCGCCGTTGGGAGCGGGAGGCAGGACTTTTTCGATCGTAGGGCATCCCGCACCGGACAAGAGGCCTTTCGTAGGCTTCAACGAAGTGAGCCCCAGCTACTTTCGCACCATGAAGATCCCGCTCAAGAAAGGCCGCTACTTTGATGAACGCGACACGACGAGTGCGCCATGGGTTGTAATCATTAGCGAGACAACGGCAAACCAATATTTCCCAAGCGAAGATCCGATTGGGAAACAGATTCTGCTCCACTATACGTTCAAGGAAGTAGACGAAGAGCGGCCCCGCCAAATCGTAGGTGTTGTGGGAGAGGTCAAGCAAGTCGGGATGGGCGGACTCCACCCACTGGTTTATGAATCATATCTTCAGCAGCCGGAAGTGTATCCTGGCGGCAGCGATGGCTTCCATTTGGCTGGGACGCTGGTAATCCGTACTGTATCGGATGTACATGCTCACGAAGCTGACATCATCGCGGCCGCAAAGCAGATGGTGAAACAGATGGACCCAGATCAGCCTGTGACTGACATCAGTACGATGAATGAGGTGCTGGGCGAATCCGTGAAGGATTACAAAAACTACGTCGTCGTACTCGGGTTTTTGGCCGGCATAGCCGTTGTTCTGGCGGCGATCGGCGTTTACGGCGTTCTTTCGTATTTTGTCAACCAGCGCACGCGGGAATTGGGCATCCGTTTCGCTCTTGGGGCTCAACGCGTTGATGTGCTCGTGTTGGTCGCCAAGCTGGGACTCTCACTTGCCGGTACTGGACTAGCTATTGGTGTTGCGTTAGCGCTGGGACTCAAGAGGTTCCTGGCGGATCATCTTTGGCTGTTCCACGTGAAGGCAACCGATCCCACTACCTTTGCCGCCGTCGGAATCCTGCTGTTGTGCATCGCCTTGTTCGCGTGTTATGTCCCTGCTCGCCGCGCCACCAACGTGGATCCCATGACAGCGCTGCGGCACGAGTAACTCTTCTGGTGCCGCACATTGGACGCAACTGGTGCACGCATTTGGTTTCCTAGCTCAAAAACAAATCCATCGGCTGATTTGATGCTAAGTCCCGATAAGCCATGCCAGCTCAACCGGTACAGTTCGGACTGGAACCACGGGAATTAGCCGACACCTGAAACTGGCTTGGCAAGTTGCGCCATATTCGTTTTCATGGGGGATGGCTGTGCTATAAACTCTCTGAAAGTGAAACTGGGGCGGGAGCTTGGGGACCATCGGAGAAGACGGGCGCGGCGCGAAAGAATGGATGGTGAGGCGAAAAGCGGGCGGAAGTTGAGGAATGTGATTCCGCTCACTGCGAGGACGGACCGGCTGGTATAGAAATATAAGATTCCGGGCGGCTCTGGCGGAGAGACGAATGGACTTGCCGAAGGAACCTGAAAGTGCGGAGGGTGGATGATAGGACCAACGGGACTGCTTTATGTGCTGATCGTCTTGACGATCGGGCTGGTGGGCGTGTTCTTCGTACGCCCATCGGTAACTGCGGGAGCGGGCGGAAAGATATTGGCGTTCATGGCCATGTGCGCTTTACCGGCCGTGTGCGTGGGCGGGGGCTTCTTCTCTCAGATGCAGCGCTCCGAAGAGACGAAATTCTGCATTTCGTGCCACGCGATGGAAAACTACGGAAAGAGCCTGTACGTTGACGATCCGAGCTACATCCCGGCAAAACATTTTCAAAACCATCGAGTGCCGGCGGACATGGCGTGTTACGCGTGCCATGCGGACTATACGATTTACGGCCCGCTGAAGGACAAGTACCAGGGGCTCAAAAGAGTTTATATGCAGTACATCAGCAAGCCGCCGGAGCACATCACGATACCGGGGGGCTACAACAACCACCAATGCCTGCGGTGCCATAGCGGGGCGCGAGGCTTCGAGGAGAACGCCATTCACCAGTCGATGATGGATACGCTGAAATCCAACCAGGTATCCTGCATCAGCAGCGGTTGCCACGACACGATTCACAACGCGTCCGAAGTAAGCCATTTGAAAATGTGGAGGCCGGGGTCATGAAGCTGAGAATACTCGGATTGCAAAAAATGCTGCGAACCGCAGGGATGCTGATCATCCTGGGTCTGGCGGCGGAGATTTTCAGTTTGTGGTGGGTTCATCCATTGTCGTTTGTGCTCTTCGCGTTTGTCGGCGTATCGCTGATCGGAGCGGGAATTTTGGTGTATCTGGCGTCGCTGCTTTTTGCCGCGAGCCCACCCAGCGACCAAAAAGGATGACGGGCGGGAATCGATTACGTGGCCATAGACTGAAGCATGAAACTCACCGGGATGCTGCATACGCGGCTCAAGCCAGGCGGGCGCTTGAATTTGTATCGTATTACGATATGCTAAACCGATGGGTAGACAGATTCGCGACTCCGACTACGCGGCCCTGGCCGAGCTGCGCTTTCGCATTCGCCAGTTCCTGCGAGGCAGCGATGACGCCGCCGAGTCGATCGGTCTCGAGCCACAGCAATATCAAATGCTACTGGCAATCCGCGGCCTTCCCAGCCCCGGCGAAACGAGCATTCGGCGCCTGGCTGAGCGGCTGCTGCTTCGCCATCACAGCGCGGTAGGTTTGGTGGACCGACTGGAAGCGCGCGGGTATGTTCGCCGCATGCCCAGCGCCGTGGACCAGCGCCAGCTTTGCGTAGCGCTTCTGCCAAAGGGACAACGCGTGCTGGAGCGAGTCGTTCGCGGGCGCTTGCATGAACTTCGCGGAAGCGGGCACGCGCTCGTGTCCGCCCTGGCCGCCATTCTTAAGCATAGCGAAGGGGAACGCTCACGCCGGAGTACAAGCGCCGTTGCGCGGAAGAATCGAAAAAGCGTTTCCCGGAGAACGCTCAAATGAGAGGCGGAGGCGAGCTTGTGCGATCTCGCCAAGGTCCAGCTCTGGCGGCGTCGCGGAGACGCTTCAGAGTATTTTGCACTTACTTTCTAGAAAGATTCTCCGCTCTCAAATATCCTGCCCTTATCGGAGAAGCCTCAGACGAGGCCGCGACCTGAATTCCCCTCCCCGTTGCTCTTTGCAGGACGGAGCTTTTTCATATCCAGCTCGAGAACGCCGCGTTCGAGACGGGCTGTCGCCACTCGCGTGTCTATCTCGACCGGCAATTGCAGAGTGCGGAGCAGCCGCGTTGCGCGATTTCTTGCTATCGAGATGGAACCTGACTGCCGCTGCCCTTCGCCTTGATGCCTACCAATAATGGTTACGCGCCTGGGCTCCAAGTCAACCTCAAGCTCTTTGGGGTCAAAACCACGAACGTCGGCGAAGAGCTTAAGCTCTTCCGGTGATTCCTTGACGTCGATCGGAGCGTGTTCAAATAACTCCGACTCCGCTTGCAACCAATGATCCAGATCGTGTCCTCTTACCTTGCCTTTGGCTTCAAATATTTCGTAGGCTCTGCGCGCGATGAGGTCGAACATCTCCTTCGCCTCGCGACTGAGGCCCATGGTCTTGATGGCGATCAGGGGCGCCATTTTCCGTTGCCCTGCCAATTCCTGTTGCTGCATCACCGTCTCCCTTTCCCAGCGTCTTCGGAGTGCACTGCATTTATCGTGATGCGATACCGTTCAGAGGCGTTGCCTCACTGTGTATCGTAGTGCGATATATAGAGTGGGGCGCGGCCAACCAATACGCGCATGGAAGCGTCGTAAGAATGGGGGGGGGAGCCAGGACTTCCCTGCACCGAATCGCCGCCTAAAGGCGTCGAGAATAACTTCTGGAGAAGTTTATGAAATTCATCGGATGGGCTTTCGCAGGCCTGCTGATTGCGGGCGTCTCGCCGGCGCGCAATCGGGTTGCCTCCGTCAGCTTCCCAACCGACGACCTACAAACGCCGCAGAGCAACCGCGTCGCTCGATTTGCCGTGACGTTCAACGAAGTTGGGCGCGCGAGCGAAAGCGCGTCTGATTCTCGGCACAGATTTGGCGCTGCCGCAGCTCGCCGCAGTTCCTTACGAGCGCGGAGCCGCTGCAAGTTTTCCCCGAAATCCGTGTCCACGGATTTCAGAATCTGGAGAACTGAAAAGGAGAAGTAGCATGCGAAGTAGCAATCTAGACCCCCAGCCATGGCACCTCGTTCCCGTAAAACCCGGTTCCAAACCCTGTCTTGGACGATTCGGCATCACGATAATTTCCATATTGACTGCGATAGTTGTGGGAATTTTTATCGTCGTGATTGTGCCGCAATCAGGCAATACTTCGACAATGGCCAGCAAGGTTCCCCTGAAGATCGATAAAGACCCGGCACCCGTCAACCTTGCGGAATTCAAGAACGGGTACGCTTCGGTTGTGGATCCGGCTTTGCCCGCCGTCGTGAATATTTCCTCGACCAAGATGGTGAAGCAGCGGAACAATATTCCCGGCTTCGCCTTCAACGACCCGTTTTTCCGCCAGTTCTTCGGAGACCAGTTCGACAGACAACAGTCAGCTCCGCAAACAGAGCGTGAATACAGCCTCGGCTCCGGAGTCATTCTCAATCCCGACGGCTATATTTTGACCAACAACCACGTCGTGACGGGCGCTTCTGACATCGAAGTATTCACGCAGAACAAGAAGAAATATCGCGCCAAGCTGATTGGCACCGACCCTCACACCGATATAGCGGTCCTGAAGATTGAGGCCACGAATCTTCCGTCATTGACTCTTGGAGACTCCTCCAGATTGAAAGTCGGGGACGTTGTGTTCGCCATCGGCGATCCTTTCAGCATCGGGGAGACAGCAACGATGGGAATTGTCAGCGCCACCGGACGCGATTTGGGCGGCGCCATCGAGCACTATGAGGACTTCATTCAAACGGACGCCGCGATCAACCCGGGGAATTCCGGTGGCGCGCTTCTTGATCTGCACGGAGACCTCGTGGGGATCAACACCGCCATCGTCACGGGCGGCAGCGGAGGCAATCAGGGCGTGGGCTTTGCGATTCCCATCAATATGGCCCGCAACATCATGGAACAGATTGTGGACCACGGCAAAGTGATCCGCGGTCATCTTGGGGTGGCGGTTCAGAGCGTGGACGCCGATATGGCCAAGGCCTTCGGACTCAGTCAGGGCGGCGGCGCTTTGGTAGCGGAAGTGACTCCTGGAAGTCCGGCCGCGAAAGCCGGGATCGAGCGCGGCGATATTATTCTCGATTTGAATGGGCAGCCCATCAGCGCACCCGAGGATTTAAGCGTGCACATCGCGGAACTCGCTCCGGGCACCGTCGCGCATTTGAAGGTTTCGCGTGACGGGCAGACTCGCGACGTGGAGGCCACACTGAATGAGCTGTCAGAGACAGCTCAGGCGTCCACGGGCACGGAGAACGTGACGAAAGCGCTCCAGGGTGTCCAAGTGCAGAACCTTACGCCGTCGATCGCGCGCGACCTGGGAGTTTCGGCGGGCACACCCGGAGTGGTTATTACATCCGTCGATCCTTCGAGCGCAGCCGCTGCGGCCGGACTCGATCGGGGCGACATCATCCAGGAAGTGAATCGCAATCCCATTCGGAACGTTGCCGATTACGATCGCGCGCTTTCCGGAGTTCATAATCAATCCGTTCTGCTTCTGGTCAGCCGGGATTCGACGACCCGTTACGTCGTGATACAAGCCGAATGAGAGTCTGCTCAACCACTGGCCTGGGTTGGATCGTTTCTCGATGAAGACCTGAAAAGCGGCGGGAAGGCACGTCGGCCTCCCGCCGCCTCCTCCAGAGTTCGCTTTTTTCAGGCCTCGCCAAGGTACAATGGGAGCATGAGCGTCCGGCTAATCGCCCTGGACATAGACGGGACCCTTCTGGACAGCCGCTGGAAACTTCCCGAGGCAAACCGCGCCGCCATCGCCGCGGCTACGAGCCGTGGCATCGAAGTTGCCCTGGTGACTGGCCGTCGTTACGATTTTGCCCTCCCCATCGCCCGCCAGATTGACGCGCCGCTGACCATGATCGTCAGCAACGGCGCCGTGATTCGCACACAGGACGGCAAAACGCACCTGCGGCATCTTCTCCCACGCGCCACAGCTTTGCGCGTGCTCGAGCTCACGCGGCTCTGGCGCGATTCCGCCGGGGTCGTATTTGACGGGCGGCGTGAAAATCAAATCGTGCTCGAATCCATAAATCATGACGACCCCATCCGGACGGCCTACTACACTCGCAATCGGGAGTTCATCGGACTGGCCGATCCGCTCGAGAGTTGCTTGACGGAAGCTCCACTGCAGGTGATGTTGAGCGGAAACGTCGCGCGGATGGGAGAAGCCGAGGCTGCACTCCGCAGCGCGTCTTTTGCGGCCGAATTTTCGCTAGCCGTGACTGTCTATGAGTCCAGGAATTTTTCCATGATTGATGTGCTCAATCCGGTTTGTTCCAAGGGAGCCGCGCTGGCGGAATGGGCAGCACTGCGTGGCGTGGCGCGGGAAGAGGTCCTGGCCATCGGCGACAATCACAATGACCTGGAGATGCTTACATTCGCCGGGATTCCGGTGGTCATGGGCAATGGCGTCGCTGAGTTAAAGGGATTTGGCTGGCACGAAACCGCAAGCAATGATGAGGGCGGCGTGGCTGCGGCTATCGAACACTTCGCTCTGCGGGAGGCGGCTCCATGCGCTTGAGACGGAGCCTGTTGCCGCTAGGCACTCTGTTGCTCGCGGCGGCTCCCTCCTTGCGCGCGGAATACGTCTGCCTGCGAAGCGGCCAACGGCTGCACGTCACGAGCTATCAGCTGCTCGATGGGAGATATCGCCTGCAGCTCGCCGGCGGGGTCGTGGAAGTAGCAGCCGACCAGGTCACCTCGATCGACCCGGAAGAAATGTTTGCCTCGCTTCCGCCAGCCCCGGCGGCAACATCCACGATTGCGGAAATCGTCAAGGCCGCGGCCGCGCGGTATAACGTGGACGCGGAGCTGATTAACAGCGTGATTGCCGCGGAATCGAATTTTGATCCCAAGGCGATTTCAAGAAAGAATGCGCGGGGGCTGATGCAACTCCTGCCGGAGACGGCAGCGCGCTTCGGAGTGCAGAACGTCTTCGATCCAAAAGAGAACGTTGACGCCGGAACGCACTATTTACGAGATCTTCTGGTGCGATACAACAATGATCTGGTTCTTGCACTGGCCGCCTACAATGCGGGGCCGGAAAAGGTACAGCAATTTGGGCGCGTCCCGCCGTATGCAGAGACGGTTTCGTATGTTCGCCGCGTGAAACGAGGCTACGAAAAGAGCAAGTCCGGCGCGGCGGCTGTGATTTCGCCGATGTCGCCCGCGAGCAGCAAGACCCAGCTTCGATCCGAGACTTTGCCTGTGGGCGCCTCGAACCCTAAGAAACCACTGACGCCGCAATAATCCTCCGCCGCGGTACGAGAACGCACGCTTCGCGCAACAACTCCTGCCACAACCGCAAAATTGCGGAGATTTCCGAAATTGACTGCCGCCAAACTATGGCTGTTGGGGATTCGGATTGGAAAGCGGCGGCCCGGGATTCGGCTGCTGATTCGGCGGATTTGGTTGCGCGCCCATTGGATTCTGCCCCGGAGTTCCTGCGGGCGTCCCAATTTGTGGACCGGTGGAGCTCACAATCCCTACGTCTTTCGAAGGATCCCAGATGAACTCGAACAACCGATAATTTGCAGCCTTCTCATAAACGATCACAGATTTCTGATTGACTTTGCTGCCCACGCCGATGATGTTGCCTCCCACGATTGTCGGCGTATCACCCATGGGAATATTCTGAGTATCCGCTGCTCCCGTACTGTCAGTTCCCTGCGCCCCCGTGCCAGTTCCAGTTGTCGGGGCTCCATTTGCGGGCGCGGCAGTTGCTGTACCGGGTTGCGAAACGGCCCCGGCGGCGCCGGGCTGCGCGCCAAAGCCAAGCGGAGTACTGCCTGCAGCGGGCACTCCCACTCCGGCTGCGGGTTGGCCCGGCGCAACGGGCATCTGGATTCCCCCGGGCTGAGGCTTGAGGCTGCCGATGAGCTGGCCGGCGGGACCGACATAGATCAATCGCCACGAACCATCTTCTTTGTTCATGGGATCTTTGTAAGCCTGGCGCATGAATCGCAGATTACCGAGTTTGGGTTTGACGAGATCGTCCATGGAATTCGGGAAACGGCCAAACTTGCCATAGTAAAGCTTTATGCCGCGGGTATATTGCTTGCCCCGCCAGATCATTTCCTGCTCTTTTTCGCGGCGGCCTTCCGTTTGCACGCGCAACCCGATGGACATGCACGCGACGAGAATGAGCGCCGTGAAAAACACGACAAGCATTAAGGCGTAGCCGCCTTGATTCTTGTTCGCGCGACGGCTTGCAGAGAGGCGATTCATGCGGAAGGTGAACCTGCCTGTTCTTCGAGTGGAGTGCTGCCATGCAGGCCGCTGGAAATCTCCTGAAACTCGAGACTCGCGTTGCCAACTCTTAGGATGCGATAGCGGCCCAACAAGGTGTCTCCCTCGGTAACGACGTAGACATCGTCCCCATCGGTGAAGAAGGCGCGGCGCGGAGAGCCCTCGGGCACCGTGCCGTAACCAAAATATTTGAGGTTGGGCGGCAGTTTTGCCTCAGTTGGCGGAGGAGGTGGCGGCGGGACGGTAGGTTCCGGAATCACGGGCGGCTTCGATTTATGCGGGTCCTGAGCAGGAGGAGGCGCGATGACGCTAAAGGGGTTGCGTCCACTGGCCTTGTATTCGGTTTTCTGCGCCCGTTCCAGTTCCTGCCACCGAATTTGAGGGTTCTCTACCGCCAGCACCTTGTAATTCTCGATGGTACTCATCGTCTGCATGGAAGGCGTTTGCTTTTTCCACTGCGATCCCCAAACGACGGCGGCGATAGCCACAAGAACTCCGAGGAAGATAATTTGCCGCTTTTGTTTCATGCCGCTTCCCGCAAGTAGGTCCTGATGTGGAGTTCGACGCGAATGGATCCCTTGGCAGCCTGGTTCTGGGTGTCGGAACCGAGCGCGAGGCCGTCCACAATGTAGAATCGCTCGGAGCGCTGCAATCCGTTGACGAAGCGGACAACGCTGCCGTACTCCCCGCTAACCGTCGCGTTGATACTCACTTCCACCATGCCGCGGTTTGGAATTTCCTTCTGCTTGTCGGCCAGGGTCACGATCTGGAGGCCGGATTTCCTGGCGATATCGTAGAGTTCAGACATGATCGAAGAGGAGCCGATGCTCTCCGGTGGAAGGGACTGTTCAAACTTCTGACAATCCTGGAGCGTGGCAGGCATATTGTCTTTGATGCTCTGGGCGGATTTGATGTCGCCCTTGAGGAGTTTGAGCCGCAAATTCTGGGCGTCGAACTCCGCCTGGGACGAGTGCGGAGAGGATGCCAATTGCCAGCTGTAAGCGGCCAAGCCGACGTCCGCGGCAAGGAGCAGCCCGAGAAAAAGCAGGATGGCGCGTTTCCGCACTGTGAAGTCCCGTGGCATCAGGCCCTCGAATACTCCGCGGTAAGTTCCATGACGAGCTGGTCGGTGGTGGTGCCCGAGCTGGGGCGGTGCACGGTAATCAACTGGACGTCGGTAAAAGTCTTCGAGCCTTCCAAGGCTTTCAGAAATTTCAGTTCGGCTTCATCGCTTGCGGCGCCGACGGTGAGCCTTACCTTGACGCGGCCTCGTTCCTGTTCCGGCTCGATGCTAACCACGCGGACACCGGGGGGAAGAACTCTCTCGAGGTCCATAAACATCAGCGTCCAATTAAAACTCCTGGCGTCGATGAGGCTGTTGATGTACGCGGCGCGATCGTGCAACTTCGCGTTTTCTTCGAGGGCAAAAAACTGCTGGAGGGACGCGCGCTGCTTTTGAAGCTCGGTTACCTGCTGGCCCAGTTTCTCCGATCGTGATCGCATTTCGGCGTTGGCTTCTCGCGCCAGATAGACGTGCCAACCAAGGCCGAGAAACACCCCGGTCGCAACGAGACCCAGAAGCCAGGAACCGGTCAGAAATTTCCGGTGACCCTCGAGGGGTTTAGTCGCAAGATTGAGCCGAATATGCATTCATCTCCAGTTACGGGAACACAAGTCCCCTTGGTGAAATATTTTAACCTCGATGCAACATCCAGCCCACCAGGCCTTCCAGTTCGCGGTCGGCGAGCGGACGCGCGTCGGCCGGAATGCGCCCGTCAGAAATGGCTGAATGAAGCAGCGAATGCACTTCACAATGAAACTCTTCTTCCAGCGGCCGAACAAACTGAGGCAAGCGCGGCCCCAGCCCGGCAACGCGAACGGATTGAATGCCTTCTTGCCAGGTGTCCTGGTAGTAGGCGGCGACCGGGAAAATATCTTCAAGCAACATATGCGGGGTGAGGTCCGCTCCCTGCGCCGGCAACTCCGTGCAGCGATAGCCGCAGAGAACGCCCTCGCGAACGATCGCGGTGGTAAGCGACAGGCCGGAAATACGCGCAAGGAGCGTGGGCCGGAGATCATCCACCAGGGCGATAGCGGCCAGAGATGAGCTGAGAACTACACCGGGGTGTAATCCCGCGGCTTCGATCAAGGATTCATATTCGCGAACGATCCGCAAACGCGCGAGCGCGGTGACGACATCCACGCCCGTTTCCCGAGGCGTCTGACGCATGTAGGAAACCAGCGTCTCGTCAACTTCGAACGGGACGCTCTTTTTCAATTTCCAGCGCAGCATGGGCTCGGCTTCTTCGCGGGAACGAGGAAAGTCCTCAAAATGCTGGACGAAAACGCGAATGACGGGATCCGGCAGAATGAGCGCAACGCTTTCTTCCCTGGCGTGCAGGCGGGAGCACACGCCGGCAATGGCAGTCTTGAGAGCCGCTGGATTCGCGATGTTGGTTTCGACGGCGGAGGGCACCAGGGCGGCCGGAGGAAGATTTTCGACTGCATAGCTGTCCAAACCGCCGGACCTCGTCCATCGCGCACCGGCAACACGCCCCAAATCAATTTCGATCGCCAGGGGTGGATGAGGCGTAGCCTCGAGCCAGCGCGCGACGCGGCGCACGAGATTGCTCTTATAAACGCCCCGGTGAAATGTGGCCGCACTACTCAACGAAGGTCACCTTGTTAATTTCCTTGACTGTTGTGATGCCCGCGCGGATTTTAGCAAGGCCGCTCTCGCGGAGGGTGATCATGCCTTCCTCACGGGCTACCCTCTTGATTTCGGAGGTCGGCCTGCGGTCCACGATCATTTCCCTGATGCGATCCGTCAAATCCAGGAGTTCGCAGATGGCCGTGCGTCCATGATAGCCGGTGCCGGAACACTCCAGGCAGCCGGCCCCTTCGTAAAGCACGACGGAAGACCAGACCGCGGGATCAAGGCCGGCTTCTTTTAATTCAGCCTGCGAAAAATTCCTGGGGCGCTTGCATTTCGAACAAATCACGCGCACGAGACGCTGCGCCATGATGCAGTTGAGGGCGGAGACGAAATTGTAAGGCTCCACTCCCATGTTGATGAACCGGCCGATGACGTCGGTGACGTTGTTGGCGTGGACGGTGGTGAACACCAAATGCCCTGTGAGTGCGGACTGAATGGCGATCTGAGCTGTTTCCTGGTCGCGAATCTCGCCCACCATGATCTTGTCGGGGTCGTGGCGCAGGATGGAACGCAAGCCACGAGCGAACGTGAGACCTTTTTTTTCGTTCACAGGGATCTGCGTGATGCCTCGAAGCTGATATTCGACAGGGTCCTCGATGGTAACGATTTTGTCTTCGTCGGTTTTAATCTCGTTGATCGCGGCGTACAAAGTGGTGGTCTTGCCCGATCCCGTCGGGCCGGTGACCAGCACCATGCCATACGGCTCCTGGATGTAGCGCCGGAAGCGGCGAACCTCCAGATCTGAAAACCCCACGACATCCAAATTCAGGCTCTGAAATTTCTCCGAAAGAGTTTCCTTATCCAGGACGCGGAGCACGGCATCTTCGCCGTGGCTTGCGGGCATGATGGAAACGCGTAGATCGATGAAGCGGCCCTTGTACTTGACGCGAAAGCGGCCGTCTTGCGGGACGCGGCGTTCCGCGATATCGAGATCGCTGAGCACCTTGATGCGCGAAAGAACGGTCGAATGCCATTCCTTGGCAATCGGTTGCATGGCGTGCTGCAGGACGCCGTCGATGCGGTACTTCACGGCCACTTCCGTGTCGCGCGCCTCGATGTGGATGTCGCTTGCCCGGCGTTCCAGGGCCGTGAAGATAATCGTTTCCACCAGCCGCACCACCGGACTGACCGAGGTGTCGCGCGTCAGGCGGTCGCCGGAGATGGTCTCTTCGCTCTCTTCGTCTTCCTTGGAAACCTGCAGCGTGAACGCTTCCGTGGCTTGCTCGAGGACGCGCTGAGATTGCTCGGTGCGCTTGAGAATGTCGCCGATTTGTCTGGCAGTGGCAACCTTGATGGCCAACTTCTTGCCAAGCAAGAGCGGAAGTTCGTCGCTCAAGAGCACCAGGCTGGGATCAGCGACGGCGATGGAGAGCAAATTGTTGTGGACTTCGAGCGGCACGAAGTTATAGCGGAACATCAGGTCCGCGGGAATCGTGCGGAAGAGTTCGGGGTCGATGCGCTGTTCGCTCAGATCCACAAACGCGCAGCGGTATCTAAGCGCCAGCTTGCGCGCGGATTCGCCTTCGTTCGCAGCATCGGAGCCGTCGCCGGGAGTCCAATTGTGTTCGGGTGTCGCCACAGTCTCCTTACCTTACTTTACCGCTCCGCCCGTGAGGGAGAAGGAGAAGATCGGCAAATAGAGAGAAATGAGGATGAACGCTACCAACAATCCCATGAAAATGAGAATGGCAGGCTCGATAACAGCCACGAGCGCCGAAAGCTTGATGCTCACTTCTTCTTCATAGAATTCGGCGACACTGGTGAGCATGGGAGCAAGCGCGCCGCTGGATTCGCCAACCTCGATCATGTCCAGGGCGAGTTGTGGCAGAGTGGCCTTGACGGCCAGCGCGCTATGAAGCGATTCTCCTTCACGAACCATCTGGGTGGCTTGAATGACCGTGGAGCGAACAAGCTTGCTGCTAATGGCATCCGCGGAGGTTTGTAGGCCTGCGACCAAGGGGGTCCCCCCGGTAAGAAGCGTGGCCAAGGTGCGTGAGAATTGCGCCACCTGGAATTTCAGCAGCGTGTCGCCCAGAACGGGAATGCGGAATTTCAGGCGATCAAATGCCTCGCCACCATCCTCCGTCCTGGACCACAGGAAGACACCAACAATCGCTAGAATTATGGCCAAGACGCTGCCGATTACGACATAGCGGTAATCCACAGTAAGCGCAATCAAAAATCGCGTTGGCCCAGGCAGTTCCACATTGAGATCGCGGTAGAGCAAGGCAAACTTGGGGATCACAAAAGTCACGAGATACGTCACGATAACCGAAGCCACGACGACCAGAAGTACCGGATAAACCAGCGTCGCGAGAATCTTCTTCTTCACTCCCGTACTTACGCGCTGGTACGAGATGTAGTATTCCAGCACCCCCGAAAGGTTGCCGCTCTTCTCCCCGGCGAGTATGGCGGTGGCGTAAACCTTGGAAAAAACGCCGGCTTCGCTGATGGCTTCGGAAAGCGATTTGCCTTCTCGAACACGGTCGCGAACCGCGGAAAGCACCGGGCGAAGCTTGCGCGAGGAAGCGCGGTCGGCGAGTAAATCCAAAGCTCGAAGGATGGGCAACCCGGCTTTGATCAACGTATTGAACTGCTGGTTAAGAATGAGAAATTCAGAGCCGCCGATTTGACGAGCGCTTTGGCGCCTTGCAAACGCACCGAGAAGGCTGCTGCGAGTCTCAACCGAATAGACGAAGAGACCGCGCTCCACGAGCTTCTGGCGCGCTTCAGCCAACGAGCCCGCAGCCTCGACGTGCGAAAAGACCCGGCCGTTTGCGTCCGCAACACGGCAGACAAATTCACTCATGCCTTTCAGTTTACCTCATCTAGCTAGTATGCGGCGAAGCACCTGATGGTTGGCCGTTCCTCGCTAGAAACGTCCCCGTAAAGCAAAGTCAGATATGCCTTAAGGTCTTGATTCGGAAGGTGATTCGCCGTTGACGATGGCGACACCTAGCGGAACTTCAAACCGGAAGAGAGAGTCCGCGACGGGAGGATCGAATCGCCAGCCGCCAAACTTAAATTCGATTTCAACGCCCCCCTTTTCGCGCACCAGGACACGAGCCAAATCTCCTGTAGAGGGCGCAATTTCCAAGTAGATGGAATCCTCCGGACCAGACGCCTGCTCTCCCGCATCCTTGCCTGCCCCGCTGTGCGGCTTGTCTTCTTCACCGCGTGGAGGGCAATAAAGCACCGTGTTGCCTGGTGTCGCTGGCTTCTCATCGGTTGCAGGCACAACCCTTGCGCAGACGCGCGACAATTTCATTTCGCCAGCCAGCAGCGCCAAAGGCGTTCGCCAGTCCGTGCTCTGCTTTGCCGGAACGCGGGTTACTGTGCGGTCAGCCGGAACGTAAAACCAGGCGGTCTTGCCATCCACCACAAAGACATTCTTTTCGGGAGATTCGTATTCCCAGCGCATTTTGCCCGGACGCCTGAAAAAGGCAACGCCGGACTCCGCGCGAACCACTTTCCCATTTTCCGAGTAGCGTTCGAGGAAGGTGGCCTGCAGTGTGCGCGCACTCCGGTAATGCCCCTCTAACATTCGAACGAGTTGCTTGATGTCCGCCGCACTTGTACCCAGCGCCGAAAGTGTAAGAATCGAGTAAAACAGGAGTGTCATGAATGTAAGTCTATCAGTTCTTGAGTGCCGGGCAGGGCGCCGTACAGAAGCCGTGCGCGTTGCCAAGAATCGCGCGAAGACGGCTTGGATCGAATCACGCCAGCGAGCTCTTTCAAGAGTGAGTTTAGGTTGAGAGTTTAAGTAAAAGCAAAAGAGCACGGGAGGATATCCCGTGCTCTTTCCATTCTCTGACGGAGCAGATCTGAACGATCTTTTCCGGTTGGGCCTATGCCCAATCCAAGTTACTGGAGCGGGGCCAAGCCCGACGTGCCGCAAGCCGCAACCGCGCCCGCAGCGCCCGTGGGATCCCGGCGAATCACACCAGAATCGTCAGAGCAGAAATCGCTCTGTCCGCTCTGTCCAGCCG
>DATGED010000089.1:0-94820 GCA_035310525.1 Candidatus Acidiferrum sp.
GCGCGCCGCGCCGCCCGGCTCCTCCCCCCTCCGCCGGGCGGCGCACCCCCACCCCAAGTACAAATCCAACTCCTTCCTGCGCTTCTCACTCAAACATTTCAAACCCGCCAGGGGGATACGATGTGCCAAGGCTCTCCCATCCGGGCAGCCAAGTTGACAATCAGCGCGTCTTACTGGTAGATGATGTAATGACCACTGGGGCGACCCTTGACGCATGTGCCAGAGCCCTGCTGGACTCCGGCGCCAAGTGTGTCATAGGGATAACGGTGGCTCGAGCTGCAAGAAACCCCCTACCAGCCCAGGAGAATGGTAAACTATAAACGAAGGTAGCGCGATGAGCGCAAACCGGCCAAAGTCGGTCGATTTCCGAGGGCGCTATGCCCCCGAGGCGGCTGGGGCCGCTGTGCCCGGTTCCGCGGATCCCGCGGACAGTAGATCCCACAACCCGATCCTGCCGAGGCGTGCATCGCTGATGCAAGAGCCTGTGCTTGTGCTGAACGCGACGTATGAGCCCATCAACGTGACGGCGGTCCGGCGGGCCTTGGTTCTGCTCCTGAAGGGCGTGGCGCAGGCCGAAGAGATGCACAACGCCGAAGTTCATTCAGCCGCGCATGCTCACAAAGTGCCGTCCGTGATTCGCCTGCTCGCTTACCGCCACATTCCGCAACAGAGCCGTGCGCTTTCTCGAAAGAATATTCTGCTCAGAGATCGCAATACGTGCCAGTTCTGCGGGAGGATTTTTGCGAGTTCGGAATTGACTCTCGACCACGTGATGCCCAGGTCGCGCGGCGGTCGTTCGTCCTGGGAGAATCTGGTCGCTTGCTGCTACCGCTGCAATAACAGTAAGGGCGACCGCACGCCGGAGGAAGCGGGACTCAAGCTGGCGCGGCGGCCGCGGCCCTTTACGCTGCACACTTCCCGGCAATTGATGCGGCTGATCGGCCATCGCGACGAGCGGTGGCGTAAGTATCTTTTTTACTAGGCTTTTCGGCGAAATCCGGGCCGGCGAGTTTTTTTTAAAGTCGTGGAAACCTTTTTCGTCGCCAAGCATCTAAATTAATAACTAACCACTTCGAGGACACACCCCGGGAAGCAGCTAAGGTACACACCTTAGCTGCTTCTCTCCTTTTAGGGCCGATTCTCTCGCTAGTATTTTTATATTACGTGTTCCCGGGTGATTTGGCGGTCCTGGGCGTCGGGAAACTTTGTAACGCGGCTTCCTCACTGGGAAATTCTGGGAACACCTGGTAAAGGTGAGTGACTTTCAAAACGTCCTCCACGTTGCGGGACAATCCGACGACCTTGATTTCGCCCCCACCCTTCAGCACCATTACATAAATGCGCGCCAGTTCGCCGATGCCGGAGCTATCGAGGTATTGCAGCCCGCTGAGGTTCAGCACGATATGCTTGCGGCCTTCCTCAAGAAGGCGCGAAACGTTCTCGCGGAGAACCCCGACTTCGAAAAACGTGAGGCGGCCGTGAAGATCGATCAGAGTAGCTCGCGCCGTATGACGGATGGTGGCGGAAAAATCCACTTGGTACGCTCCCGGAAATTCGTCATTACAATTCTACTTTGCGTCAGCAAGTGGGAACAGGACTTTTCGCGGAAAACAAATTTTGGTAACAGAGCATGGAAAAGTGAGAGCGCCCTCGCGAGATCTGACCATTGCGGGCGCTCAAATACAATTTTTTATTGCCGCATGACCACGCGCAGGCCGCGCCGCCAGCTTTCCGCCAAACCGACCCGCGTGCTTTCAAGTTCGGGCGAGAGAAACCGGAGCAAGGTGTCGGTGGACGGATGGAAGCGAAGCGCGGGAGCCACAAGATAAACGAGAGGCGGAAGTGGCTGTAATTCAATTCCGGGGAAATATCCGTAACGGGCAAAATCCCGTTGATTCAGATGACGGCGGATGCGCAACCAATAGCCCGCGGCTTGCAGCGGCAAGTGGATGTGCTCCGTCGCTTTCAGTTCCAGAATGGCAAGCCGTCCGGTCCGCGTGACGGTCAGAAGATCAAGAATGCCGTGCTCGCCGCCGGCATGCGCGAAGACCTGCGAGTAAACAAATCGCGGATCCAGCATGGCATCGACGCGGGTGACATCTTCGCGAACGAGGGACTCCAACCAACGTTCCGGTTGGGCGCGATAAAACGCGTGGCGAGAATCGCTGGCGAGCGGATGGCGATAAATTTCCAGCCGCTCGAGCAATTTTTTCAGCTTCGGCAGAGTCGAGGGAGTGAGCTCCTCGCGAAGCTCAGGACAGCCGAAGAAAACGCGTCCATCATCCCAGCGGGCAAACGCGAGACCGCGAAATCGCAGGTGGGCCTCCCGGGACTGTGCAACGGGATGAACCGTGATGGCTCGCGGTGAGAGGGCAACGAGCGGATCCAGCGCAGACCGCGATCGATCGAGGAGTGCCATGGATTCGCGATGAGGAACCAGCCAGGTTTCCTGATTGCCGGCGTGCAGCGGATCGATTTTTTCCAGAGTTTGGCGAACTTGATCCAGCTCGTAGATCTCAAGAGGCAATTCGGGCGCGAGTGCGGCAGCGCGGTCGGCTACGTGCCGCGTGGCGCTTTTCGGAAGAATCAGCCGAAGAGCCACGACGGCGCCGCGCCGGCAGGAGTTTCGCGCGAGTTCGAGCCACAGAAGCGCAAACGTCAAGCTGCCTTCCACCGCGTCAGCGGACTCCCCTTCGGCAACAGCGAGGACGGCAACATGAGAGGAACCGCGGCGGAGCACACCGCGAACGTAATTGCCAGAAATGGAGTGTTCCAGATCCGGCGAAACCGTAATCGACTCTAAAGACTCGTCGGGAAAACGTTCCGCGAGGAGATGCCCGAGGAAATCGCAGAACACCTGGCGCGTAAGATCGCGGCCAGAGCGCTCGAATTCCAGGCGTATGAATTCGAGCCGGTCCGGTTTTGCGCGGCCAAATCGTTCGACGGCAAGCGCGAGGCGCTCTTCGGAATGATCCGTGATGGCCAGGACGCGGCGCGTCAAATTGTAATTTTCCGACCAGAGGTGCAGCAAAGGTTTCTCAGCGGCCCCTCGGACTTCCCAGGACAGTCCCGAAAAGGGCGCGACTCGTCCTCCGTTCTCGCGAATTTCGATGCTGCCGGCGGCGGTGAATTCCTTGAGGCAGGCCTGCAGTTCGGCGGAGAGGTTCACGCTCGAAATTATAAATGAACGAGTTAACTTATGAATTGTTATTTATTGGCAGTGAACACGATCCCCGATACGCGGACCGCCGGCTGCTGAATATTCCACGAAGAGGGGATGTGCTCGAAGGAAACCTCAAACGCACGCCGTTGGCCGGGAAGAAAGGGAGCCGCCTGCGGGGGAATCACCGCGCGCGACTCGCGAAGAACGACCTGCCCGAGTTCATCCGAAAACTCAACGGTGAGCTCCACATTTGCAATTGGCGCGATGCCCGCGTTGGTGATTTGACCGGCCAGAGTGGTCACTTCCTGATTCAGAAAGTTCTCCGCGCGGCTGAGAGCCAGGTTTTCAATTTTCAGTTCTGGCGCGTAGGCCTGTTCGGCGGGGCCAAAGGGAAGATGCGACTCGAGAGAAAGCGCTGCGCGTGGCCGCTCGCCGCTGGGCCACATCACGATGACAAGCGCAATCGCAATTGTGGCCGCGCCCATCCATGCCACCCACGAGCGGCCCGTTGTAGCCTTTGGCTGCTCTGGAGTGTCGATCTGCAAGGATTCAGGCATGGGAGGTTCGCCAGGAATGATGGTGGCCCGGATGTTTGCGGGCGTCAAGTTGCCGCAGGAAATGGAGCACTCGGTCGGCGAAATGTGCTTTTCGGACTTCCACTGCTTATCGCCCGACGATGAGCCGGTGAACCAGAGGTTCGGGGAGGCGCGCAGAGCGCATGCGTTCCTGGACGGCCTGGATGTCGTAGGGAACGCGCCAGAATTCTACTGTTTGATGCTCGAGATCCGCGATGGCAAATCCCGCCCGGGGATCTCCATCTCGCGGCTGACCGATTGACCCGGGATTGAGAAGATAGCGGCGTGGCGGCTCGATGCGCAAGGCCGAGAAAGTTTCCGAGGGGCGAGGACGAATCTGCAGCACTTCGAGATTAGAGTCTTCATAGGAAAAGCCGCCTTGATGATGAGTATGTCCGAAAAAAGTTACGGCCGCAGTGGAATCCAGGAGGCCGTCCAGCGCTTGGGCCGGAGTGAACACGTATTCATCCTCATCCTGAAACGCGCCGTGTACCAAAACAATGCCGTCTGTGGCAAGCGGTCCCTGTGGCAGCGCGGAAAGCCAGTCGAGATCCTCCGCGCTCAATTGAGAGCGCGTCCAATCCACCGCGGCTTTCGCGACTGGATTGAAATCTGCGGTTTCCATCAAGCCCGTTACGGCTTTGTCGTGATTCCCGCGAATCACTTGAGTGCCAAGTTCGCGAAGCCTGGCGACGACTTCATGTGGATCGGGACCGTAGCCCACCACATCACCGAGGCACACGGAGACATCCCAGCGGCCTGCGGCTGAATCTAGCGCGGCGGCGAGAGCTGTGGTGTTTGCGTGTAGATCGCTGAGTACAAGAATGCGCATTCATGCCATCCGCAAAATGCCATTGAGTATAGATGAAGCGGGCAGCCGATGCACCTTGCACCGGCCGCGGAACGAAAGAAGCTCGACGCAAACGAAGGCGGAAAGTCGCTCGATAGGTTTTCACTATTTATAAGAAATTGAGAAAACCGCAAGAGAAAACAGCGCGCGAAAAGATAATCACATCGAATATTGTGCGGGAATAAACAGAAATTTCCGATGACTCGCGAAACATTAGCAGCCGGCGGTTCGTCTATACAGTTGCAGCCAACAGTGCTGCGCAGGTAAGCCAGAGGAATCAAAAGCAAAAACCCCGCGGTGGCAGCCGCGGGGCAATGACACACAGTCTTTCCGGCCGTTAGTCCAGGAAGAACGAGGTGTCTTGCGGGTGAGACTACTCGCCCCGAGCACGCGTGTCAACTCTGTCCAGCCTGCCGCAGCAAGTAGGTGGCTGACTCGATCCTGACGGAAAGGAAGTTGACGCGCATGAAATTCCATTCGATTCTCCGAAGTGCAGCACTCGTCGCGGCGCTCGCCTGCACCGTACCACTATTCGCAAAACCCATCAGCAGAACCATCAACATCGCCCAATCGGCGAAGATCGGCAAAGCGGATCTGCGAGCCGGCGAATACCGGCTCCTGATCGACGGAAACAAGGCTACCGTTGAAAAGGGAAACCAAGTGCTTGCGGAAACGGAAGGCCGTTGGGAAGACCGTGCCGCGAAATCCTCGAATAATTCCGTGCTCATCGGCGAAAACGGCCAGGTAAAGGAAGTCCGTTTTGCCGGGCAATCGCGCGTATTCGTGTTCAACGACTAGGCCAGTAGCCTTCGTAAATCATTTCGAGTAGGCGGCAGGGAAGTTCGCGTTGCGCGGTCTCCCTGCTCGCACTCTTTCAGCAACAGTCGTGAAATCGCAAGAACTTCGCCGGCCTGCTTGGTGAAAGCGCCACATACAAAGTTTTACCTGCACTCCAAAATATAAATTCGCTTTTCGAATGAACACCGAGCGGCGGCTAGCGAATCAACATGCAGTCCCCATAGCTGTAAAAGCGATAGTTTTCCTGGAGCGCGTGCTGATAAGCCGCCAGCATTTTCTGCTTCCCAGCGAAGGCGCAAACCAGCGCAAGCAGAGTAGAACGCGGCAAATGGAAATTTGTGAGCAGTGCATCCACCACGCGAAATTGAAATCCAGGATAGATGAAGATGTTCGCCTCGGCTTTCCCCGTGGGCAAAAATTCTCCCGAGCCGGATGCCGCCCCGCGCAGTGCGGCATCTTCGAGTGCTCGAACGACGGTCGTGCCGACGGCGAGGATCGGCCGGCCAGCGGAGCGCGCCTTCAGAATCGCTTGCGCCGTCTGACCTGGAATTTCATACGATTCCGCGTGCATCATGTGGTCTTCCAGGTTTTCGCAATGAACGGGTTGAAACGTGCCAAGCCCAACCTCGAGCGTGAGTTCGCAGATCTCTATCCCTCGTCCGCGAAGGCGATCCAGAATAGCTTGCGTGAAGTGCAATCCGGCCGTCGGTGCCGCGATCGCTCCGGGGTGCTTTGCGAAAACCGTTTGATAACGCTCGCGATCGGAAGCAACATCGCTCCGGCGGATGTAGGGCGGCAAGGGAATATGCCCGAGACGCTCCAGGTGCTCCTGCACCCCGCTTGTGTCACGTGAAACAAAGCGCAAAGTCCGCAACCCCAATTCACCGCGCGAAAGCACCTCTGCCTCGAGTTCTCCTTCGCCAAACAAGACTTGTTCTCCGGTTTGCATTTTCCGGCCCGGTCGTACCAATGCTTCCCACGTCTGCGCGTCGAGCTGGCGGGTAAGCAAGACTTCCATTTTGCCGGTCAGATGTTCGCGTTGGGTTGAGCGCGAGGGTGGTTGCGAGTGCACACCTGCCCGTCGGCCAAAAAGTCTGGCGGGTATGACGCGTGTGTTGTTGAGGACGATTAGTTCGTCACCCTTAAGCAAGTCCGGAAGTTCAGCAAACAAACGGTCTTCCAGCGTGGCTCTGCTTCGAGAAACTTCAAGAAGACGTGAAGCGTCGCGTCGGTCCAGGGGCCGCTGCGCAATTCGATCCGGGGGTAGTTGGTAGTCGAAGTCCGACAGACGCATCGGGAGCAAGTTTATCAGCATGGCAGGCACGGGATTCACAGCAAATCGGCAAGAAAGCCAGAGAGAAACCGCCAAAGCGGAGAGTTCTGTGCGAATCAAAGCGTGCCGGGATTTCTTGTATGTTGCCTATAAATAATGACTTGCATTGATAAACGTGGGTCAAAAATCATACTTGACAGTGATACACTCATATAATATTATTCGTATGCAGTCACATCAATAGGAGATTTGCCATGAGAACTACTCTAAGCCGTTGGGAACCTTTCCGCGGGGCTTCCACCCTGCAAGAGCAAGTCAACCGCTTGTTCAATGACGTTCTGGACCGCTCCAGTGAGGAATCCAGCCTCACCAGCTGGGCTCCAGCCGTGGACATCTACGAGACGGAACATGAGTTGGTCGTGAAGGCCGACTTGCCGGACGTGGATGCCAAAGATTTGGACATCCGTGTGGAGAACAATATTTTAACGATTCGCGGCGACCGGAAGTTCGAGAAGAAAGTCACGGAGGAGAATTATCTGCGCGTGGAGCGCGCCTATGGCGCCTTCAACCGGAGCTTCTCGCTGGCCAACACTGTGAACTCGGAAGCCATCAAGGCCGACTATCAGGATGGCGTGTTGACGCTGACGATTCCCAAGCGCGAGGAAGCCAAGCCGAAGCAGATCAAGGTAAACGTCGGGACTCCCGCAGTGGCCGCGGCCGCTGGGGCGAAGTAAACCGGCAAGAGTACGGAGAGGTAGAATGGGAGGGGCTGGCCGGTTTGGCGGCCCCTTTTTCTCGAACGAAGAGGTAGAACATGCTGCGATTTGACAAAATGACCGTGAAAGCACAAGAGGCGCTGCAACAGGCGAACGATGTTGCGGCGCGTCACGAGAATCAACAGATTGAGCCCTTGCACCTGCTGGAAGCGCTGGTCACGCAAACCGACGGAGTTGTGCCTCCTCTGCTCGCGCGTCTGGGAATTCGCAATGAGGCTTTGTCGAAAGAGATTGAGCGGGAAGGCGGGCGTTTGCCGAAAGTGCAGGGCTTTGCGCAGCAACATCTGGGCAAGACGCTCAATAGCGTCCTGGAGCGGGCGTTTGACGAAGCCGAGAGATTCAAGGACGAGTACGTTTCAACGGAGCACCTGTTTCTTGCCCTGGCTGGAGAGGATCGCGACCAGGCAGGACAGCTTTTGAAGCGGCAAGGAGCGTCCCACGAGGCCATTCTGCAGGCCCTCACGAGCGTTCGCGGCACGCAGCGCGTGACCTCGCAAAATCCCGAAGCGACTTACGCATCACTCGAGAAATATGCGCGCGACCTGACGGACCTGGCGCGGCGCGGAAAGCTCGATCCGGTGATCGGGCGCGATGAAGAGATCCGGCGCGTAATGCAGATTCTGGCGCGGCGAACGAAAAACAACCCGGTGTTGATAGGCGAGCCCGGCGTCGGCAAGACGGCAATCGTCGAAGGCCTCGCGCAGCGAATCATTTCGGGCGACGTGCCGGACGTGCTCAAGACCAAACGGCTGGTTGCGCTCGATCTGGCGGCGCTGGTCGCCGGCGCGAAATTCCGCGGAGAATTTGAAGAGCGCCTGAAAGCGGTGTTGAAGGAAATTACGGAAGCGGAAGGGCAGATCATCCTCTTCATCGACGAATTGCATACTCTGGTCGGAGCCGGCGCGGCCGAAGGGTCGATGGATGCCTCGAACATTCTGAAGCCGGCGCTCGCCCGCGGCGAATTGCGAGCAATCGGCGCAACCACACTGAACGAATACAAGAAGTATATCGAGAAGGATCCGGCCCTCGAGCGGCGGTTCCAGCCGGTGCTGGTGAGCGAGCCGACCGTCGAAGACACGATTGCCATACTCCGTGGTTTGAAAGAGCGTTACGAAGTGCATCACGGCGTTCGCATCAAGGATGCGGCGATTCTGGCGGCGGCGACGCTTTCCCATCGCTACATTTCCGACCGCTTCCTGCCGGATAAGGCCATCGACTTGATCGACGAGGCGGCAGCAAGCTTGCGCATGCAGATTGACTCGCTCCCGGTGGAGATCGATGAGATCGAGCGGCGCATCCTGCAGCTGGAGATTGAACGGCAGTCCCTGCTGAAGGAGAAAGACGCGCATTCGAAAGAGCGGCGGAATCAGATCGAAAAGGAGCTTGCGAAGCTGAAAGAGGACTCCAGCGGGAGGAAGGCGCGCTGGCAGGCAGAAAAGGAAGCGATCGCGAAGATCCGCAAGCTCAAAGAGCAGATCGATCAGCTCAAAACGGAAGAGCAAAAATACGAGCGCGCCGGCGAACTGGCTAAAGTGGCCGAAATACGCTACGGCAAAATTGCCGCCGCGGAGCAGGAGCTGAAGAAAGCGGAAGAGCGGTTTGCGTCCGTGCAAAAAGACGCGCCCATGCTGAAGGAAGAGGTGGACGAGGAAGACATCGCCAAGCTCGTCAGCAAATGGACGGGAATCCCCGCGGGACGACTGCTGGAAGGCGAGGCACAAAAACTCGTGCACATGGAAGAACGGCTGCGGCAACGCGTGGTCGGACAAGACGTAGCGCTGGGACGCGTGGCAAACGCCGTGCGCCGGAGCGGCGCGGGTTTGTCCGATGCGAAAAGGCCAATCGGCTCCTTTATTTTCCTAGGGCCGACTGGCGTCGGAAAAACCGAGCTGGCTCGGGCGCTCGCGGAGTTCCTCTTCGACGACGAAAAATTGATGATTCGTATCGACATGAGCGAATACATGGAGAAGCACAGCGTCTCCCGGCTGATCGGCGCGCCCCCAGGTTATGTCGGCTATGAAGAGGGCGGGCAACTGACCGAACAGGTGCGCAGGCATCCTTACTCCGTGATTCTCTTCGACGAGATTGAAAAAGCGCACCCGGATGTCTTTAACATTTTGTTGCAGATTCTTGAGGATGGCCGGCTGACCGATGGCAAAGGGCGCACCGTGGATTTTCGCAATACCGTCATGGTGATGACGAGCAATGTGGGATCGACTGCAATCTTCGAGCTTTCGAACAAAGATCCCGAACGCGCGCGGAAAGAAGCTATGGAAGCGTTGCGCGCGGCGTTTCGTCCGGAATTTCTCAACCGCATCGATGAAATTGTCATCTTCAATCCTTTGGGCAAGGAGCAGCTTGGCCGGATTGTTGGACTGCTTCTGAAGAGCGTCGAGAAGCTCCTGGCGGAGCGGCAAATCACCCTGGAACTCACTCCGGCCGCGGAAGAACTGTTGCTGGTCGAAGGCTACGACCCGGCCTACGGGGCGCGGCCGCTTCGGCGAACGATCCAGCGGTTGATTCAGGATCCGCTGGCGCTCCAGATTCTGGAGGGTCAAGTGCTGCCCGGCGATCGCGTTCGGGTGGATCGCGACGGCCAGAAGGACGCCATGCGTTTCGAGCGCTCCAAGGCGAAACATTCGGCCGCCGCAGCAAAGATGTGAAGAAGCGAGAGGGCAAGTTCGGAGGAGGGTTTGCTCTCTTTATTCTTTAAGCGCCGATAGGTATCAGGCGTTTGTGCGTATAGAGTAGAGAAGGAAGAAAAAATGAGAGTTCTTCGAACGACATTCCTGCTTGTGGTGCTCACGATTTTCCTGATGATGCTGGGCGCGTACTTCGGCGGGCGGAACGGGATGACCATCGGGCTGGGCATTGCGATTTGCACCAATGCATTTGCCTATTTTTTCTCCGATAAAATCGCTCTGAAGTCGAGCGGCGCGCAACCCGTCACGCGCGAGCAGTTGCCGCGGCTTTATGCGGTGATGGAACGGCTTGCGGCCAAGGCCAATATTCCCGTGCCCCGGCTGTACGTCGTGCCTGAAGCGGCGCCAAACGCGTTTGCCACAGGCAGGAATCCGCGTCATGCGTCCGTCGCGGTGACACAGGGCTTGCTCGAGTTGATGAATGATGATGAGCTGGAAGGCGTCATCGCGCACGAACTATCGCATGTGCGCAACTACGATATTTTGATCAGTTCGGTTGCGGCCACGCTTGCGGGAGCCATCACTTGGATCGCTCATTGGGGTCCGTGGCTTGGCGGCGGAGACGATGACGATCGAGAGCGCGGGGGAATGATTGTGGGACTCGCGCTGATGATTCTTGCGCCCCTGGCGGCCGTGATGCTCCAGCTGGCGCTTTCTCGTCAGCGGGAATATGCAGCGGACGCGACCGGGGCGAGAATGGTTGGCAATCAGTTCGGCTTGATGAGCGCACTCCAGAAACTCGGGGCGTACAACACCCGAATCCCAACCACCTCGATTTCGCCGTCCACTTCCACTCTCTGCATCGTGAAGCCATTATTTGGAGGGGGAACGGTTTCTTCACTTTTCAGCACACACCCTCCACTCGAACGCCGGATCGAAGCCCTTCGAGAAATGACTGTAGTCCCCAAGCGCTGAAGCTCAACAGGCGGAGTTTCCGCATATTTGATGGAGTCGCTGGGTAAACTTTCCTCGAAGATTTAAATCGTTTTAGACTTGCTCTCCTGCAGGTCGTCCAACTCTTTGATTTTACAGCAATTAGAAACGTCGAATTCCATAGCGTTTTGGTGAACCAAATGCACTACATGCGAGCGAGCCGGTCATCGGCGCGGGGCCACGGGGGAACCGCAGTCATGAGTTGTCGAGACACTATCCATTTGATTTGTTGGTACTTAGAGGGAAGACTCTCGCCGTCGGTGGCGATTGAGATCAAGCGGCATCTTGAATCCTGCTCAGACTGCCACATGGTTTTGGATGCTGCGGTGAGCACGCTCGACCGCTATTTTAGCCCAGTAAAAGGCTCCGACGAAGAGCCTGCCGCGCAAGTCGCCTGAGAGAATTATCCTAATACTTTATTTAAGAGCAGGTTACAGTAAGTCTATTTCTGGCCGCTCCTTCTGACTGTTCGCTTCGAGCAGAATCCTGAGCAACTTGGCGTTCCAATGCGTAAACAGCAAAAATTACCGCGGAACGACGAACCGCGTAAAGTTTACGAGTACTGGTACTTTTAGAACTCGACGCTCCTGCTCCCCTTCCTTGTGCCAACCTCCTGTATTCACTTAGCTTACAGCCATGCGCCTGCCTTTTCTCCCTTTGGCTTGCAGGGTGCACATTTCCAAAGCAGCAGGGGGAAACCCCAAAGGAGAGGAAGTATATGAGCGAGTTTCAGGAGCCATTGCACCACACCACCTCGGGAACTCCCCGCTGGGTGGGATTAGCGGTTGCCGTGTTGGCGGGAGTTTCGGTGCTCGGTTTAGGAGTGGGCTGGAGCGCGTTGAATCGCGCGAACAGCATCGAGCAGGCGACACAAGCCTCGGTGAAACAGGCCAACGATGCGCTTAGCCAGAGGCTGGCCAAAGAGGATGAAATCAATCAGGGCTTGCAGAGCGACCTGAAGGTGGTCACGGACAAGCTCAACCTGACGCACGGTGAACTGATCGCCGCTCGCAAGCAAAATAAGACCGCGACGGCCGCCGTAGACCAGAAGGTCACTGGCCTGGCGACTTCCGTAAAGGCCGAATTGGCTACGAAAGCCAACGCCGAAGATCTGAACAAATTGAACGGGGACGTGACGGGAGTGAAGGGCGACCTGGACGCGACGAAAAACAGCATACAAATGGCCCGCAGCGAAATGGGAACTCTCATCGCGCGGAACCACGACGAAATCGACCAGCTTCGCCGGATGGGGCAGCGCGACTACTTTGAATTTACAGTTACGCGCAAAGGGGGATCTCAGAAGGTCGGCAGCATCCAGGTTCAGTTGAGAGACACGAACACGAAGAAAAATCAGTTCACGATCAACGTCCTCGCGGATGACAAGAGCTTCGAGAAGAAGAACCGGTCCGTGAACGAACCGATCTTCTTCTACACCGGCGGAACGCGGGCAGCTCTTGAGTTGGTCGTCAACAAAGTCACGAAGAGCACGGCGTCCGGCTACTTGAGCATCCCCAAAACGCCTGAGACGACCGCGGCCAGCGCCGGCTCGACTTCAGGTCAATAACACGGCGCGCAGCTCAACCTGACTGGCCAAGCCAGTCAACCAAGTACCGAGGGAGGGTTCCAGAGAACCCTCCCACTTTTTTTGCGGGGACATCGGGAAGCAACCGCCCAATCTGCCTCGACGAGATGTAGGTGGACGCCCGAAACCAGTTGTGACAAGCTAACAACAACCCAGCCTATCACCAGATGCAGTGGATTATCTTGAGGGGGAGAACAATGAAAATTCGGTTTGCGGCAGTAGCGGCAGCAACGCTTTTCGCGGCAGCTTTGACAATGGCCGCGGATGGCACATGGACCGGTTATATTTCCGATAGCAAGTGCGGCGTAAAGGGAGCAAACGACAAGGCGGGCGAATGCACCACACGATGCGTCAAGGGTGGTGCGAAATACGTGTTCGTTGATGACGCGGACAAGAAAGTCTACGTCGTGGACGCACAGGACAAAGTAGCGGCCCACGCTGGCCACCACGTCACCGTGAAAGGCACCGTGGAAGGCGAAACGCTGAAGCTCGAAAGCATCGAAATGGCGGTGCCAAGCACCAAGTAGGACTTCCTGAGAGAGTAATCTGGACGGGCGGAGCTTAGGCTCCGCCCGTTTTGTTTTTTGAAACGAGGCGCGATTCCGCTACGATACAGCCTGACTTATGCCGACCACTTTGCTGCACGCAGGAAAGGCGCTAACTCCGACAGCTGAGATTACCGATGCAGGCATTCTGATTCGCGAAGGCGTCATCGAGGAAGTTGGCCCCCGTGCGGGGATGCGGTTGCCGGCTGGGGCTAACGAGCTTTCCGCCACGGATAAGACAGCGATTCCTGGTTTTATCGATGTCCACATTCACGGCGCGGGCGGACGCGACGTCATGGAAGGCAGCGCGGAAGCGCTTGCGGGAGTTGCGCGGACCGTCGCCCGGCATGGAACCACTTCCTTCGTAGCGACGACAGTGACGGCAAGCCCTGAAGACACGATCCGGGGCGTGGAAGGGATTGCGCGTTACATTTCCCAACAACACGAAACGGACGAGGCCCGCGCGGAGGTGCTCGGAATTCACTTTGAGGGGCCTTTCCTCAGCCCGGCGAGGCGGGGCGTGCATCCAGCCGAGTGGCTGAAGCTGCCGTCGGCTGAGTTGCTCGAAAAATTCCTGCAGGCGGCGGCCGGAAACGCACTGATCCTGACGATTGCACCTGAACTCCTTGGCGCCATTCCCTGCATTGATGCGGCGCGAAAGGCAGGCATGGTGGTTGCCGCGGGGCACACGGACGCGACTTACGAACAGACGCGCGCTGGAATCGCGCATGGCATCCGGCATGCGGTCCACGTCTACAACGCCATGCGCCCCTTTTCCCACCGGGATAGCGGCGTCATCGGCGCAGTTCTCACTACACCGGAGGTGACCGCCGAACTGATCGCGGACGGAGTCCATGTGGAAGAGACAGCGATGAGAGTTCTACTGCAGGCCAAGGGCCCCGAACGCATGATCCTCGTCAGTGATGGCATTTCTGCGACAGGAATGCCGGACGGCAATTACATGCTTGGAAAACTGGAAGTGACCGTGAGCGGAGGCATCTGCCGTAATTCGGAAGGAAAACTCGCCGGCAGCACGCTGACCCTGGATCGGGCGATGCGGAATATCGTCGGCTTGGGCATTCCGCTCGCCGCCGCGGTGCGAATGCTCACGTTGAACCCCGCGACGCTTCTCGGAATCGAATTCAAAAAAGGCGCGCTGCGAACCGGCGCGGACGCGGATATTCTTCTCCTCGACGAAGGGCTGCAGTTGACAAATGTCTGGGTGCGCGGCGTAGCGGTGGAATAAGGCGAGCTAAACGCGAAAGAGCAGGCTTGGTGCCTTCTCACTAAGTCACCGAATGACAATCAAGGATTTAAAGGAATATTGAGATCTTCCGCCAACTGCTCCGCGTCGAACGGACTGCAGGCAAAATAGCGCCCGTTGATTTCGATCGTAGGGACCTTCCGTTTCCCGCCGTTCGCTTGGATGACAATCTCCTCTGCCAACGGATCCTCCTCAATATTCACCTCCCGAAACTGAATGCCGCGCTCTTTCAGAAATGACTTTGCCCGCCGGCAGTCCGGGCACCACGCGGCCGTATACATCGTCACCGTCTCCATCAACTTCTCCTGTTGATTGGATGCTGTACGGATGTTTTCGTCGCGGCAGACGCAGAATGAAGTGGAATCTGCAAGGATTTGGCGAACTCAGCGCGTTCCGACCGGAGCACCGCGGTACTTCCGCCCCACCTGGATTCGGATGAGGGCGCGCTGCAGGGCGATCGAAGCGCGGTCCCAATTGATATTCGGGTCGCCCGAAGACAGACGCTTTTCCGCTCGGGCTTTTGCGGCTTCCGCTCGTGCGAGGTCAATCTCCGCGGCGCGCTCGGCGGTTTCCGCAAGAACAGTGACGCGATCGCCCAGGACTTCCGCAAATCCCTGGATAATGGCGAGCGCGCCGCTGGGATTCACACCGGCTCCGCGATAGGTAAGCTCGCCGATACCGAGCTCGGTCATCAACGGCGCGTGTCCGGGCAAAATGCCCAGCGCCCCTTGCGCGCCGGGCAGTACGGCCTCGACTACGCTTTCGCGCAGAAATTGCCGCTCCGGCGTAACGATAATCAGTTCGATGGATTCGGGGAGCATCTGCGTTTAGACGCCTACTTTCATTTTTTCCGCTTTCGCAAGGGCCTCGTCGATTGTCCCGACCATGTAGAACGCCTGTTCCGGTACATCGTCATATTTGCCTTCGACGATTTCCTTGAAGCTGCGGACCGTGTCCGCAATCTTGACGTACTTGCCTTCGAGTCCTGTGAACTGCGCCGCCACGAACATAGGCTGCGACAGGAATTTTTCAATCTTGCGCGCGCGCGCCACCGTGCGCTTGTCTTCATCCGAAAGTTCTTCAATGCCCAGAATGGCGATGATGTCCTGCAGGTCTTTATAGCGCTGCAGGATGGATTTCACGCCGCGGGCAACCGCGTAATGTTCCGCGCCGACGATGCGCGGGTCAAGAATGCGCGAGTAGCTCGCGAGCGGGTCGACGGCCGGATAGATGCCCCGCTCGACGATCTGGCGGCTCAGGTTTGTGGTGGCGTCCAGGTGCGTAAACGTCGCGGCCGGCGCCGGGTCCGTGTAGTCGTCGGCTGGCACGTAAATGGCCTGCACCGACGTAATCGAACCGGACTTCGTCGAAGTGATGCGCTCCTGCAATTCGCCGATTTCCGTATTGAGGTTTGGCTGGTAGCCGACGGCCGAAGGCATGCGCCCGAGAAGAGCGGAGACCTCCGAGCCCGCCTGCACAAACCGGAAAATGTTGTCGATGAAAAGAAGAACGTCCAGATGCTCTTCATCACGGAAATATTCGGCGACGGTCAGGCCCGTAAGGCCGACGCGAAGACGCGCGCCTGGCGGTTCGGTCATCTGGCCATAGATCAAGGCCGCGCGGGACTTCTCCGAATTGCCGGGAACAACGACGCCGGCTTCCTGAAATTCTAGCCACAGGTCGTTTCCCTCGCGCGTTCGCTCGCCCACGCCGGCAAATACCGAGACGCCGCCGTGCTGCATCGCGACGTTATTGATCAATTCCTGAATCAACACGGTCTTGCCGACACCGGCGCCGCCGAACAATCCGATCTTTCCGCCCTTCAAAAAAGGCTGGATCAGGTCGATAACCTTGATGCCCGTCTCAAACATTTCGAGTGTCGTCGATTGATCGGCGAGCAGCGGCGCGGGTCGGTGGATGGCATAATTCGTCTTGCTGGTCAGCGGCCCCAGTTGATCCACGGGTTTGCCGAGCACGTTCATCACACGTCCAAGCGTTGGACGCCCGACCGGAACAGTGATGCCCGCCCCGGTATCGTACGCCTTCATACCGCGAACCAGGCCCTCGGTCGGCTCCATGGCCACCGCTCGCACGCGGCCTTCGCCAAGATGCTGTTGCACTTCGGCGGTGACATCGATGGGTTCGGGAACATTGAAGCCCTCGCTGGTTATGCGCACCGCGTTGTAAATCGCGGGCAAGTGTCCCGCTTCGAATTGGACGTCGAGCACTGGTCCAATAATCTGCACGATATGTCCGACGGCTGCGTATTTCTCTGCCATATTCTTCTCCTCAACGTTGCTACGTGACTCGTGACTTGTGATTCGTGACTCGTGTTCCCCCCGATTCACCAAGCCGCGCTCGCAGCGTTCGTCCGAGCGCGTTTATCAACTGACCGACAGAATCACAGTGCGCATTCACGCCGTTGAATTCTTCGTTTGAAATTCTTCCCAGGTCGCGACTCAAAATCATGAAGCAGCGCGTTTCTTCCAGCTCACCTCTTGCGATCTGCAGTGATCTCAATAATTCCTTCGTCGTGCCCCGGCCGAATCCTTCCGCTATGTTCGCGGTGACCGAAATGGCTGATCGTCTCACTTGTGCCACCATTCCGTACTGATCCGCCCTTGGAAACTTCTCCGTTAATCGAAACACAGACAGCGCAAGCTCATGCGCTCGTTGCCAAACCGTAAGCTCCGTAAATGATTTGACTTTCACGAGTCACAAGTCACGAATCACGAGTCACCAATCACCAGTCACTACGCGGTAGACGAAGCCCCGCTCACAATCTCAATAATCTCCTTCGTGATGGCCGCTTGTCGCACCTTGTTCATGTGCAGCGTGAGCGCCTCGATGACGTCGCCCGCGTTTTTCGTCGCCGATTCCATGGCCGTCATGCGCGCGGCGTGCTCCGCCGCTGAAGATTCCAGCATGGCGCGAAGAATCTGGGTCTCGATGTAGCGCGGCAGGAGTCTGTCCAGAAGTTCTTCCTTCGGCTGCTCGTAGATGTAATCCACCTGCGCCGAAGCTTGTTCGGAAGCAGTTTCTTCATCGGCTCTCATCGCCTCCACCGGGAGGAGCTTTTCGAGCACGAGGTTCGGCGTCATCACCGTCTTGAATTCGCTGAAGACGATGTAAACCGCGTCTACTTCTACCTTGGCGTATAGATCGGTAACCACGGAAGCGATGTCTCGCGCGGTTCCAAAATTCACGCGAGCCAGGACGTTCACGTACTCCGCCGGGACGTGAAACCCGGCCTTCCGAAATACATCGCGACCCTTCTTCCCCACCGGAATCAGGGACACCTTTTTGCCCTTTTTCGAGCGAAGGAAATCGCTGGCCTTTCTCAGAATATTGGAATTGAAGGCGCCGGCAAGGCCGCGTTCTCCGGTGAGAACGACGACGAGAATTTTTTCTTCCGGACGATGTGCAAGCAGGGGATGTTCGGGCTCTTCGATGCGCGACATGATGGAGCGCAGCACGCGCGCCAGTTCCTTGCCGTACGGACGGGCCGCCAGGGCTGCTTCCTGCGCGCGGCGCAAGAAAGCCGCGGCGACGAACTTCATTGCCCGAGTTATCTGCTGGGTGTTCTTCACCGAGCGGATGCGGCGCCGGAAATCGAGGAGTGTGGCCATTGGCGGTCGTTAGTGCGAAGTCCTCAGACCGCCGCCGCGGCCGCGGTGGCCGTGAAGCGTTCCTTAAAGCCCTCGATGGCAGTCTTGATTTCAGCCTTGATGGCGTCATCGAGCGCTTTCTTCGTGGCGATATTCTTCAGCACGGAAGGATAGTTGGTCTCCACAAACTGGAGGAATTCGCGCTCGAAGCGGCGGACATCGGGCACGGAGACGTTGTCGAGCGCCCCCGTGGTGGCGACGTAAATGCTCAGCACCTGTTTTTCGATGGAAAGCGGCATGTACTGGTCCTGCTTGAGAATCTCGGTGAGCCGCTGGCCGCGCGCTAGTTGTGCCTGCGTGACCTTGTCGAGCTGATCCGCGCCGAACTGCGCGAAAGCGGCGAGTTCGCGGAATTGAGCCATGTCCAGGCGCAGGGTACCGGCAACCTGCCGCATGGCCTTGACCTGCGCGTTGCCGCCCACGCGGCTGACGCTGATGCCCACATTGATGGCAGGCCGAATGCCCGCGTTGAAAAGGTCGGCCTCCAGATAAATCTGCCCGTCAGTGATCGAAATTACGTTCGTGGGGATGTACGCGGAAACGTCGCCGGCCTGCGTTTCAATCACCGGGAGTGAAGTCAGCGAACCGCCTCCGAGCTTGTCGTTGAGCTTCGCGGCGCGCTCCAGCAGGCGCGAGTGGAGGTAGAAGACGTCTCCGGGGAAAGCTTCGCGGCCCGGCGGGCGGCGCAACAGCAGGGAAATCTCCCGGTAAGCTTGCGCGTGTTTGGAGAGGTCGTCGTAAAACGTAACCGCGTGGCGCTTGTTGTCGCGAAAAAATTCGCCCATGGCGCACGCGGCGTAGGGAGCGATGTATTGCAGCGAGGCAGGTTCCGCGGCGCTGGACGCGACAATGATGGTGTAGTCCATGGCGCCGGCGTCGGTCAGCGTCTTGACCACCTGGGCGATGGTCGACCGTTTTTGCCCGATGCCGCAATAAATGCAAATTACGTCACCGCCCTTTTGATTGATGATGGTATCGAGAATGACGGCGGTCTTGCCTGTCTGGCGGTCGCCGATGATCAACTCGCGCTGCCCGCGGCCGATGGGAATCATGGCGTCAATGGCCTTGATGCCGGTCTGCAGCGGCTCGCGCACCGGCTGGCGGTCGAGTACGCCGGGAGCGATTCTTTCGAGAGGATTGCGCTGCTTCGAAACGATTGGGCCCTTGCTATCGAGCGGTTCGCCCAGAGGATTCACCACGCGGCCTATCAGTGCGTCCCCAACGGGCACCGACATAATCGTATTCGTCCGCTTGACGACGTCTCCCTCTTTCAGTTCGGAGGATTCTCCCAGAAGAACCGTTCCCACTTCTTCCTCTTCGAGGTTGAGCGCGATTCCGAAAATGTTGTGCGGGAAAGCGAGCATCTCTCCCGCCATCACTTTTTCGAGGCCATGGATTCGCGCGATGCCGTCACCGACGCTGATGATCGCGCCGACTTCGTCCACGGAAACGGTCTGCTCGTAGTTCTCGATCTGCTCGCGCAGTATCTTGCTAATCTCGTCTGCCTTGATGTTCGCCATGCCTGCTCCTGACTTCCCTTTTCGCTATTCCGCCGCCAGGCGCGTGCGCATTTCGTTCAAGCTGTTGCGCACCGAGCCGTCATAAATCGTGTCACCCACACGCACAACCGTACCGCCCAGCAGCGTCGGGTCCAGCGAATACTTTGCCTGGATTTTCTTGCCTTCCAGTCGCTCCAGCGCTTGCACGCAGCGTTTCTTTTGCGCCGCGCTCAGTTCCACCGCCGACGTGATTTCCGCCTCGGCGATGCCTTGCCTCTTGCGGATGGCCTCCTCAAAAGCAGCGACGATTTCCGGAAGGACGTGGGTACGCCGGTGATCGGCGATGATAAAAAGAAAATTGCGAATGATCTTGCCGGCTCCCACGCGGGCGGCGATCTTCTCGATGACGCCGTGCTTGGCCTCGCGAGGCACCGAGGGGCTCGCGAGAAAGTTCCGCAGCTCGCTTGACAGAGCGAAGGCAGCGGCAAAGTCGCCCAATTGCTTGAGGGCCGCATCCGCCGCACCCTGGGCAAGTGCCACATCCGCGAGCGCGTTGGCATACTGGAGGCTGGCGGACTTCAATTCGGTCTCCCCTCGAGGCTTTTCACGAACGTGTCCAGCAGCTTCTCCTGCGCGGCAGGCGTCAGTTGTTTCGCCAGAAGAGTCTCGGCGCCATCCACGGCGAACGACGCTGCCAGGGCTTTCAATTCGAGGCGCGCGGCGCGTTCCGCTGCTTCGATTTCCGCTTGAGCCGCGATGCCGACTTTCCTCGCCTCGCTCTGCGTTATGGCGCGGATGCGCGCGACCTCGGCGGCAGCTTCGCTCTGTGCATGGGCCTGGAGTACAGCGATTTCTTCTTGCAGGTGTGCGAGTCTGGTCTCCGCTTCCCGGACCTGGCGCTCAGCTTCCTCTTTCGCGGCGGTCGCTTTGCTGATCGCGGAGCTTATGCTTTCCGCGTTTCCGCGAAACCACGGCGGCAGCTTTTTTGCGAACAGCCAGACCAACGCAGCCGCGATGATCGCCACGTTGATCCACTTGAAAAGCTCATTCATGCTCTCGGTCGCGGAACCTCCACCCTCTTCCGCGGCGCGGGCATTTAGGGCCATGCAAAAAAAGAGAAAAATAAAACTCGCGATCAGATACAGCCGGTTCTTCCTCTGCGGAATCAGCCTCATCTGGCCCCTCGAGCGGAACCGCCGGGGCGCGGCGTCTCCAGTATGCGCCGCGCAATCACGGCGGAAAGTTGCGCAACGGTGGTTTCGATTTCGCGGCGGGCGGCGGTGACTTCGCCCGCGATCCGCTCTTTCGCGGAGGCGACTTGCGCGGCGGCGGCCGCACGCGCTTCCTGGATTAATGCCGTGCGCTCATCGAGCAGCTTCTTTCGCGCGGATTCCTGCTCGGCGTACATTTTCGACCTCGCCTGCTTGAGGGCGTCCTGGTACTGTTTGACCTTTTCGCCGGCTGCTGCTTGGGCCAGCTCGGCTTCCTTCCGCGCACCGTCAGTGCGAGCCTTGCGTTCGGCCATGACTTTGAGCAATGGCATGAAGAAAATCGCCCGCAAGATGATGTAAAAAAGGAAGATGATCAGGACTGTAGGCACAGCCTGAAGGAACAGTTCTCCTAGTTGGCGAACAATATCTTGCATTAAGTTGTGTAGCCTAAAACTCGCTTCGGGGCCATGGAGCGGCCACCGGGTTGGCAGCCGCGCCGTGCTCCCCTACCCGTGAAGGGGCTCTACGGTGGGCCTGACGCTGCCTATTTGAACAGTATTTTATAGCATCCGGCGCGAGTTGCGTCAACGTGACCCTCCGCCGCCCGTTGCGATGGATTTGCCATCGCTCGCGCCGCTTCCCGCGTTTGTAGTCGCGGAATAAATGTCCCGAATCGCGCTCACCACGGCATCCGGACGTTCGAACGGGATCATGTGATCGCTATCCGGAACCATGATCCGTTTTCCCCGCGTCGAAAGCTGTGCTTCTTTGACCTGCAACTCATTAACCCAGATCTGCCGAAAATCGTCGAAGTCCTTCTTAGAAAGTCCTTCAGGCAATTGCGACGGAGGCACGTCTTTGCCCGCGGTTAGAACGACCAGCGGTTTATCCCCCAATTTGCCCGCCGCACGCACTTCGTTTGCGCTTTCAGAAAAGGAACCCATCTCCGAAACGGTCGCATCAATGAATTTCGGCTGCAGCTGCAGATAGAGCATCTCCTCGCCGAACTCCTTCGAAACCCCGGGAGCCTCCGCTTGATTGCGTTGTGAAAACCGTGCAACACCGAAACGGATCAGAAGAGGTGCCAGCAATTTCTGCCTTTGGAGCTGCTCGTTTGCTTTCTTCATGTACGCCTGAAAGGCGGGCGGCATTCGATCGCTTTGATCCTCGTGCGAGGCGTCCACCAACACCATGCCAACGACCTCGCTCGGGTATTGGCCGTTATAGACGCGTACGTTGTACCCGCCGAAGGAGTGCCCAACCAGAATGTACGGCCCTTTTTCGTCCGCGGCCGCGAGCAGCGCGTGCAACTCCTTCACGATCTGCAGGCTCGTCCGCGGCAGTTCGCTTGCTCCGCTCCAGCCATAACCCGCGCGGTCATACGAACAAACTCGCGTGAATTTTGCGACTTCCGTTTGGACAGGATTCCATCCAATCGCCGGAACGCCCAGCCCGCTGTCTAAAATAACGGTGGGGCTGCCTTGCCCCCGGCAGTCCAGATTCAGCGCGAGGTTGCCAAATGCCGGCCCGAGACCCATGGATTTTCCTTGCTCAGGGAATCTTCGCTCGTCAGCTCTGTTTTCGATGGCCTGATAGCTCGCTCCTACCGCCGCTGCCACAGCTACAAGCAATAAAAGACTCACAAATCCCCGGCGAAGCCAGCGCTTCACGCGCCCGGGTCGGCGCGGCTCGTTTGCCGCAATCTCGTTTGCCAAAGGACTCTCCCCTGTACCAGCCGACAACGCAACTTTGATGCGCGGATATTAAACGCCACGACGCAAGGCGTCAACGCAATCGCAAGGGCGCTTTCCGTCCTTCGAATCATCATCTCGAGCAACCTTCGCCGCGCCACTTTTGCAACTTCAACACCTGCAAGGCCAATCGTTCTGCATTTCCGATTTCGATTCTCTTTATTCAAATTTAATTTGCCTACCTGGTGTCGTTCGCCCTCATAATACTAACGGCGCTTCTCGAAGCAGCTTAGTCTGCCTCGGAGCCAATTTAGACTTACGATCGGGCCGCCCATGGCCGGAATTTCTCGAAAGGCGGGAATTAACGCCGCGGGTCGCGGCTGAACGAGGAACTTATGGCAAGAACAAACGGAAACGGTTCACACACGCGAAGCAAGTCTCCATCCTCCCGGAAGCTTACCCCTCAGGAAAAAGTCCAGCTCCGCGCCTACGAAATCTATCTCGAGCGCAACGGCGCTCCCGGAAATCCCTTGGAAGATTGGGTTCGCGCCGAACGCGAAGTCCTGCAAAAGACCGGCAAGTCTTCGAAGAAAACTTCCACGATAGCGGCGTAATCGCCGGCGGCAGACTTTCCTCCCACTCTCGGCTACAATGGCGCGGCTCTCAAAGCATGATTCACAAATCGCCGAGGTAAATTCTGATGCCGCGTTCGCCTGAAGATTTCTGCCGCCGCCTGCACCGCTTTGCTCATAAAATTTCTCTCTACACTCTCGCGGCGCTCTTTGCGCTCTCGGTCTCTTCCACACCTCTGCTCGCTGCTCAAAAACAGTCGAGCGAAGTAAGCCGCGCGCAGCCTCGTTTCTCCGTCTCTTTCGGCTCCGACCTCAGCTCCGCTCCTCTCGACGGCCGCGTCTACGTCGTCATCTCCACCACCAATGACCCCGAGCCGCGCGACCAGGTCCTCGAAGTCGAAGTGAAATCCCAGCAGATTTTCGGCGTGGACGTCAACTCGCTCTCACCCGGCCAGCCCGCCATCATCGCCGACGACGCTCTCGGCTATCCCACCGCCAATTTCCGCGACATTCCCGCCGGCGAGTATTGGGTCCAAGGCGTCCTGAACAAATACACCACCTTCCATCGCGCCGACGGCCACACCGTCAAGCTCCCTATGGACGAAGGCGAAGGGCAGCACTGGAACTCCAAGCCCGGCAACTTCTATAGCGTCCCCGAAAAAATCCATTTCGATCCCGCCGCCACGAAAACTTTTCAAATCCATCTCACCAAACTCGTCCCCCCCATAGCGCCTCCCAAAGACACCGAATGGGTCAAGCACATTCGCATGCAAAGCGAGGTCCTTACAAAATTCTGGGGCCAACCCATGTACCTCGGCGCCATCGTGGTCCTTCCCGAAGGCTGGGCTTCCCATCCCAACGCCCGCTATCCCCTTCTCGTGAATCACGGCCATTTCCCGAGCGACTTCACCGGCTTCCGCACCACGCCGCCTGACCCCGGCATGACCGGCTTCGCCCTCCAGCGCGCCCAAACGCAATTTCAGTTTTATCAGGACTGGACCACCGGCAAGCTCCCGCGCATGCTGCTCCTCCTCGTCCAGCACGCCAATCCCTACTACGATGACTCCTACGCCGTCGATTCCGCCAACGTCGGCCCTTACGGCGAAGCCATCAATCGTGAACTTATCCCCGCCATCGAAAAACAATTTCGAGGCATCGGCGAGGGATGGGCCCGCGCCGTTTACGGCGGCAGCACCGGCGGCTGGGAAACTCTCGCCACGCAAATCTTCTATCCCGATGACTTCAACGGCGCTTGGGGCGCTTGTCCCGATCCCGTGGATTTTCACGCCTACCAGAGCGTCAACATTTACGACGACAAAAACGCCTACTGGACCATCGGCCCCTTCGGCCGCATCGCCCAAGGCGAAATGCGCACTCCTCCCGGCATCATCCTCGCCACCACCGAAGGCACCAATCGCTGGGAACTTGTCCTTGGCACTCATGGCCGCTCCGGCGAGCAGTGGGACATCTGGCAAGCCGTCTTCAGCCCCGTCGGCACCGACGGCTATCCCACCGAAATCTGGGATCAGCGCACCGGCATCATCAATCACGAAGTCGCCGCCTACTGGCGCGAGCACTATGACCTCACCGCCATCATGCAGCGCGATTGGAAAACCCTGGGCCCCAAGCTTCAGGGCAAGCTGCACGTCATGGTCGGCACCGCGGACACCTATTACCTCGACACCGCCGTCCACTACATGCAGCACGCTCTCGATTCCACCGCCAATCCTCATTCCGACGCCACCTTCGATTACGGCGTCGATCAGCCGCATTGCTACACCGGCCCTCCCGGCTCCACCACTCGCGATGGCGGTCTCACCTTCACCCAGCGCGTCCTGAAAGCCGCTGCTGCCCACATGCTCGAATCTGCCCCCAAAGGCGCCGACACGACGAGCTGGCGTTATTAGCCTGAGTCCTTCGCGGCTCGATCTGTCCCGTACTGTTGCGCTTCGCATACCCCGCAACCTTTCTGCAGTCCGCTCGCCGGCCACTCTCACTTGAGCGTTCGGATGCCTCGGTCAGGTTACGATGCAGCCGTAAGCTCCTCGTAATCATTTGGGATAGAAATTCGTTTTGCGATAACTTAGCGATGAAGTATATTTTAAGCACGGCCTTGTTAGGCCCCCTGAACCGATATAAGTGAGACTTGGGCTCCCTCTGATTCGAGAGTTTTCGAATCCATTAAATTCGTTTGCGCAGCAGCCATGTCTCGGAGTTCGCTCAGCCCGTGGATCCCATCGCCCTTCGCGTCCAGATTGATAGAATCCTCCACAGCCGGAGCTTCGCAAACAAGAGCCAACTCCGGAAGTTGCTCGAAATTCTTTTCAATAATATCGATTCGCAATCCGCTTTAAAGCCGGACTTAGTCATCCAGGATCTGTGGCCTGCCGAGACCAGAACGAAGCGTGCCGCGGACGTGGCCACGGAGATGAACCGGCTACGACACGCGCTGGAAACGTACTACCACGAAGAAGGCACTTCGGATGAAATCCTGATAACGCTTCCCAATCGTTCCGTGGCGACACGAGATGGAACGCAGGAAAAGCGGTGGATTGCTGCAGGGCCGCGCAACGGCGCAGAAAGACACGTGTCACTAGATCACCCACCGGTGCAGCCGCCGCGAAAGAATCCACGCACCGCTGTGAAAATAAGCGGAGCGCTGGCCGTGCTCGGGATCTTAGCGTACGTCTCGATCCGGGTCCTGACCTCACCCGAGCAACCTCAATCGGGTCGCCTGGACGGCTCGACGTTAGTGATCATGAATGGCGAAGGCAAGGAACTTTGGAAAAAGACGTTTCCCCAGGGCATCGGGCCGGACAGCTTCTATTCGCAGGGCTTGGCAAACCGTATCTGGTTCGGGGATTTGGAAGGCAAGGGGCATACCAGCGTTCTTTTCGTTTACGCTCCCGCGAAACCTGCGTCGCATTCGTCAACACTCTACTGTTACTCCGATCGCGGAAAAGAAAAATGGAGCTTTACGCCGGGCAGACAACTTCCGGAACTGGAGAACGATCCGAGTACGTTTAAGACTTTCGCGTTTGGTGTGTTAAAGCCCACGGAAAAGCGGGGCTCGCGGATCGTCGTTTCGAGCGCCCATGACATCTGGTGGCCTAATCAGATCGCGATCCTGGATACCAATGGAAAGATGCTCTCGGAGTACTGGCATTCCGGACGTCTGGACCATATGGTGCTAGCCGACCTGGACGGTGACGGAAAAGAAGAGATTGTCGCCACCGGGACCAACAATGGATACCTGCAGGCGACCCTGCTTGTGCTGGACCCGGACCGGGTGTTTGGCGCTTCCGCAGAAATCCGGCCCCAGTTTCAAATCCACGGGATGGGCGACGCGCAGGAGAGATTTCGCCTGTTGTTTCCGCGCAGTGATTTGAACAAGGCGCTGTTCTCCTACAATTCCGCGTTCGAGCCTATGGTCGACCACGGCAGCATCCGCCTCGCAGTGCTGGAGTGTATTATTCCGCCGGGCTGCCCCGTCATGTACGAATTCGATAAAAGCCTTCGGCTCATCAGCGCCTACCCAGCCGAGGAGTTTCGCACTTCCCACGCGCGATTTTTTCAAAACGGCAAGGATGCGCACCGCTTTAGCGCGGAAGAACAAACGGCGTTCCAAAAAGTGCGCTGCCTGGCGGGCTGCAAAACGGAATTTGTCCCAGTCGGAGCAATAAACTAAGGCCACCGAAGGTTCTCGGTAGCCTCCATGGAGCGGCCGGAAACCACCGAACAGCTCCCTCATCAACTTAGGTGGTACGGCGAGTGTCTGCACCACGAAAACGTCCTGTATTTTCACTAACTTCGCGAGAATTGTAGAAAAGAATCCGCGAGTAGGAACGCCCATCCGCTGGGCCGTCCCACACGATTTCATACGAAATTCATATCATTTCGCCTCTCCGCCTATTGACCCGTTCGTAGCTCTGCTGCCAGCATCGCCGCAATTTTACGATTGCGCTCCACAGCAATCTTGAGGTGAAACAATGAACGAGCAAGTCCTTTCACGTCATGCGGGTTTTCGCGCCGCGGTTCGGCTTATCATCGGCGTGAAGCATCATCCACCAACCGTCCGGCTTGCTGCATTGCTCTGCCTGGCTCTCGTGTGTGCCGTATCAAACGCTCAGCCGCAAGACGTCATCTTCAACAAAACGAAATATTCTTCAGTAAAGCAGCCGAAAGAGAGCGAGGTTGCTTTGACCATCACCGACTCCGGGATGGTCATCAAAGGCAAAAAAGAAAATGGAATCAGCGTCGAAATTCCCTTCGCATCCATTGACTCGATGTCCTACGAGTTGTCCGCCCGCCATCGCGTCGCCGAAGGCGCGGGCGTGATGCTGCTTTCTCCCGGCGTGGGAGCGGTTTTGATGGCGACTAAAACCAAAAGCCACTGGCTGGAAGTGGAGTATCACGATGCCGCCACCAAGCAGGAGATGGTGCTTCGCCTCGATAAATCCGAATACGAAAAAGTGCTCGCCACGTTGGAAACACGCACCGGAAAACCCATCGCGCGACTGGACTCGAAAACCAGCGCTCTCAACCCAACGGCGAAAAGCAAGGATGTTGACGAAACGGTCCCTTTTCAAAAGGATGCGGTCGCCGCCGCGCTAAAGCCGGCCATGGAGAGCGTTGGCTGCAAAGTCACGAATGAGAACGCGAAACACATCGAGTGCAAGCGCGACCGTGGGTTTTCAGACCGCACCGGCAATGGCGGAGAGAAAGTGACCGCGGAACTTCAGCCCAAGGGTGAGCAGACGCGGGTGCGCATCCGCACCTTCAAAGGAACGCTCGGGAGGTTGGAAAAGAAAAACTGGTCGACACCGATCTACCAGGAAATGATGAAAGCCCTGCAAAAACCGGCCGAGAGCGCGGCCGCGCGCGCAAACTGAAATTTGATTCCCGCTCCAACGTGCAAGCAGTCGATGACGTAGCGACGCAACAAAAAGAAACTCGGGGGATAGAGCCGTGAAAACCAGATCGTCGGTCCAACGCTTCATGTTATTTCGTTCTGATGCAAGTCTGCCCGGTAAAGCTCGAAGGAAGGTGTCCTTGGCCATTGTGTGCCTCGCTGGGACGGCCTTTGGAGTTGTTTCTCTACTAAGAGTTTCCACCACTTCAGCGACGCCCGGCCGCCCGCAGGCAGGCGGCGGTACGGCTACCTATTCATTCACAACGATTGACGCTCCAGGCGTGGGTAAGTTTGCATTGCAGGGGACACTCGGGGTCACCAATAACGCGCAGGGCGATGTTGCTGGAGTTTTCATTTCCAACTCGTATGCCGCTCACGGATTCGTGCGGCCAGCGGCTACGGGCACCATTAGCACTTTCGATGCTCCCAATGCCGGCATCAATATGACCCAGGGGACCTTCGTCGCAAAAATTGAGATAGGCGGGAATATCACCGGAATGTACGCCGATTCGAACAACGCGTATCACGGTTTCTTGCGCGCGCCCGACGGCACGATAACCGAATTCGACGTTCCTGGAGCGCCGACGACCATCGGACATCGCGGAACGATTCCCCTGAGCATCAACGCCGCGCTCCAAATCACGGGCTTTTACGTGGATGCAAATGCCGTTCGTCACGGCTTTATACGTGCCCCCGATGCCACATTCACTACCTTCGATTTTCCTGGCGCGGGCGCCGGGCCAACGCAGGGAACCATGCCCGTCAAGATCAACGGTCCGGGCGGGGTCATGGGATTTTATGTGGACGGAAACCAGGTGTTTCACGGCTTCGTGCGAAACGCCAAGGGAACCTTCAGCGTGCCTATTGACGCTCCAAACGCCAGCACCGGGCCGGGTGCGCCAGGCAAAGGAATTAGGTTCCGAGGGACGATCGTGCACAGTTTCGATGGATTGGGAGGAGTTGCAGGAATCTATACCGACGCGAGTCTCGTTTTTCACGGCTTTTTAATGAGTGCCAGCAGCGTCTTCACCAGCATCGATGTTCCCGGCGCAAGCACGACGGGCGTGTTTCCAGGAACGCTGCTGACGAGCGAGGACGGGCTCGGAGACGTTACGGGAGCCTATAGCGACGCAAACGGAGTCGAGCACGGCTTTGCAATCGCAGGCAGCACGAACACGATAAACTTTCCGCTCGATGCCCCCGGGGCTGGCGCGGTTGGCTTGTTTGCCGGAACCGTCCCCCTTAGCATCAACGGGACTGGAGAATTGGTTGGTACTTACGCCGATGCCAGCGGACTTTTCCACGGCTTTCTGGCCACGGCATCGGCAGTGGCCGCGCCCACTTTCAGTCCTCTGCCCGGTACATATTCATCGCCGCAGTCGGTGACCATCTCCGACACCGCGCCCAACTCCGCGATCTTCTTCACAACCGATGGGACGTCACCCGCGACTTCGGCTTCCGCGCAGCAGTTCAGCGCACCCATCCCGGTGAACTCCACGGAAACGATCCAGGCCATCGCTGGGGCGGCGGGCTTTGCCAACAGTGCCATCGTAAGCGGGACTTACACCATCAATAGTTCGACGCCTCCGGATTTTCAAGTCTCGGTTAGCCCGGCTACTCTGACGATCGCTGCGGGACAAAGCGGGACCGCGACCTTCACGGTCACCCCGCAAAATGGATTTAACTCGGCGGTGAACTTCGCATGTAGCGGGCTCCCTGCGGAGGCGGCTTGCGGCTTCAATCCGTCTTCCGTCACTCCCAATGGCGCGCCCGTCACCACCACGCTCACCGTCAGCACCACCGCTCCCAGCGCGGCTCTGCACCTGTCCGCGCCATCCTCTCAGCGGCTTGCTTACGCCTTTGCTTTCCCCATTCTCGCGTTGCTCTTCGGCATCGGCGCCAGCCGCAGGCAAGCGTTCCCTTGTTTGCTGCCCATCGCTTTCTTGGCCTTTCTCGTCCTCGCGTCCGGCCTGGCTTCCTGCGGCAGTTCGCCGCCCCCCAGCGGAAACGCTGGCACTCCCCTCGGAACCGACACGGTCTCCGTCTCCGCGTCGTCCAGCGCCGCGGGCTCCCCAAACCATTCAGCCTCGCTAACCATCACCATCACCCACTAGCTCCGCGCTCTGTGCACGGGCCTGTCCATGGGCCTCCCCATGGGCGTGTCCACGTGACGGGCCCATGAATGAGGCAGTGTACGAGGCTCGCGTTGGCTCTTCCAACCAGGCCGTCCCCAACCACCGCGAGCCCGCTCCGCTCGAAGCATCCGCCGCCGCCCACATGCTAGCCACCGTTCCCCCGGCGCCGACTTGACGAGCTGGCGTTATTAGTCATTCCACGGGCGTCGGCCCCCTCCCGGCACTACTAATCACGCGCTCTCACAGCCGCGCGTCCCTCCTTTTGTAGGGGGCACGATGCATCGTGCGCTCTTGCTTTGGCTGGCGTAGCGCCGGGCTTTAGCCCGGCATCTTGCTGCGGCCATCCCCGAAATAACGGACTGGCGCAAGGCTGTCGTCGGGAAATTCTACCGCCCCATCAAAAGCCCCGTTGCCATCCGCCTCGACGCCGACGTCCTCGCCTGGCTCAAGCGCTCCGGCCCCGGCTCTAAACCGTGGCACAGACTTCAGTCTGTGTCATGCACGCCGTGCCCGCACCAACCCCCCCCTGATCCTACCTCAAAAGACCCACACCCTCATTTCTCTTGCCCTGCTTGCCCTGAGCCTCGAAGAGAGCCTCGAAGGGCCAACTCCCTCAATCCCCTCGACTTCCGCCGCTCCCCTTCGAATCCGCGCCTCTCCATTCGAATGACCTATTAAGTAAACACAAAAAACTATTGACAAGCAGTAACTAATCGTGGTATTCTATTACATGGTTTCGTCGCCGCCCGCCTCATCCGTCATCCAGGCAGAGAATTGCCGCTCTTCCCGGTCCCCACGCCGGACTTTCATCGAATCAGTCTCCCGGCAGATTCAGAGACCTGGCGGTGCCAATATCCAGGCCAATCACTTCCCCTCTTTTGCACACTGCGCACACATCCGACACGCAGCACCGCCCCTAACTCCAATCCTGTCATGCGCTTGCGCACGCTTTCCGTCACATAGGGGTGTGTACCCCCCGTGTCTACCCATTTTCGAGTCACCCTCTTTGTTCCACGCTACCCACACCGCGCTACCCACTCTTTACTTCCTTCCCCCTATAATGTGCCCTCACCCTAAGGAGAGCACACCATGCACTACCGCCGCTTTGGCCGCACCGGATGGAATGTCAGCGAAATTGGTTACGGCATGTGGGGACTCGCCGGCTGGACCGGGTCCGACGACGCCGAATCGCTCGCCTCGCTCCAGCGCGCCGTCGATCTCGGCTGCAACTTTTTCGACACCGCCTGGGCCTATGGCGATGGCCGCAGCGAACAGATCCTCGGCAGAATTCTTCGCGCCAATAAATCCGCCGCCAACGCCGGCCCCGACAAAAAACTTTACGTCGCCACCAAAGTCCCGCCGAAAAATCGCCGCTGGCCCAGCCGCCGCGAATTTTCTCTCGACGATTGCTTCCCGCCCGCCTACATCGTCGAGTACGTCGAAAAAAGTCTCGCCAACATCGGTGTCGAAATCCTGGACCTCATTCAGTTTCACACCTGGGAAGACAAGTGGCTCGACGACGAGCGCCTCCCGCGCGCCATCGAGAATCTTCGCGCCGGCGGAAAAGTTCGCGCCGTCGGCATCAGCCTCAATCGCTGGGAGCCGTGGAACGGCCTCCGCGCCGTGCGCGCCGGCCTCGTGGACGCCGTGCAAGTCATCTACAACATCTTCGACCAGAATCCGGAGGACGAACTTTTCCCCGCGTGCCGCGAAAAAGATGTCGCCGTCATCGCCCGCGTTCCTTTCGATGAAGGCTCGCTCACCGGAACGCTCACTCTCGAAAGCAACTGGCCCAAAGGCGATTGGCGCAACACCTATTTCGTCAAGGAAAATCTCAAGTCCAGCGTGGCTCACGCCGATGCGCTCAAGCCTCTTCTCAAGGACGGTATGACCATGCCCGAAATGGCGCTCCGCTTCATCCTCAACAACAAAGACGTCGCTACCATCATCCCCGGCATGCGCAAAACGAAAAACGTCGAGTCCAACGTCGCCGCCGGCACCAAAGGCCCCCTGCCCCACGCGCTTCAATCCCAACTCCGCAAACACCGCTGGATCCGTACTCCCACCACCTGGAGCCAATGATGGAACACACGCGCTATTACACTGTCATTCTGAGCGAAGCGAAGAATCTGCTTTCCTCGCTGCTTCGCGCACGACCCCACCGTCATTTCGAGCGCAGCGAGAAATCTCTCGTCGTTTTTTTTCAAATGGCGGAAGTCCCAGCGAGGAAGGCGAACTGGGAAAGGAATACTACCCTACGCGGTTTGCCTCAATGCCCGTTCCACAAGCGTCAGGCAGCGCTCGGCTTGTTCGCGCATCAATTCTTCGCGGTCGCCGCGGTCTTTTTGGATGCTGTGGAGTTCGTCCGCAATCGCCAGCGCCGCCAGCACGGCCACTTTTTGCGTGTCCACCGTCGCTCCGCCCGCGGCAATCGCTTGCATCTTTTCGTCGACGTATCGCGCCAGTTTGTGAACGTAGTTTTCGTCCAGCTCGCCGCGAATCGTGTACATCTGCCCGAAGATCTCGACTTTTACCGGTCCGCTCATGTCTCGGGATTGTAGCGCACAGTGGCGTGGACGTGAACAATCAACTCGCGCGGAGCTGCGCGCCGAGATTTTTTTCGAGCGCGGAAACAATCTTGGCGGAAGACTCGCTGATCTGCGCTTCGGTAAGCGTCGCGTCGCGGCTCTGGAACGTCACGCGCACCAGCAGCGAATATTTTCCATCGGGAACATTTTTCCCGCGGAACAAATCGGCGGCCTCGATGGAAACCGCTTCGGGAATGTTGAGCCCGCGAATCGCCGCGACCACTTCTGAAAACGCCATGCCGTCCGCGAGCAGCAAGGAAAAATCTCGCTCGACGGCGGGAAACCGCGGCAGCGGTTCGTAGCGCCGCGCTTCTTTCGCCGCGCGAAACGCGGCGTAAATCGGATCGAGCAGAATTTCCGCCAGGAAAATTTCCTGGCGCAGTTTGAATTTGTCCGCAACGCACCTTGCCAGTTGCCCCGCGTGGCCGACCTCGCCTGCGCCGAGCGAAATATTTCCGCGCTCCGCGGCGTGCATCGAGTTCGGGCCGCCAGGTCGCCACGCGAAGCCGCCCGCGAGCGCTCCGATCGCGTCGAGGTCGCCTTTCAGATCGGCGAATTCGTAGTCACGCGCGTTCTCGCCATCGACGATTCCTTTTTCGCGCGCCTCGCCCGTTGCGCCGATGGTGAGAATCGGCGTCTCGACCGACGCTGCTCCGTTAAGGCGGTAGTGGCGGCCGATTTCAAAGAGTCGCACGTTGCGCTGCCCGTGATTGAGATTCCATTCCAGCGCGGCTGCCATGGTGACCAGGCCGGTCGAACGAAGCACGCCGGCCTCTTCAGAGAGCGGATTCACGAGGTGCGCTGGCGCAACGCCATCGGGGCGGAAAAGAGCGTCGCGCTCTTCGGCGACGTGGGGAATGGAAAGAATCTCGCGGTAGCCGAGACCGATAAGCCGCTCGCGCAATCGCGTTTCCGGTTCGAACTTTGGCAATCGCTGCGCGCCCTGGCGTGCCGCGGGTAAGCGCGGCGGAAATTTATCGAGGCCGTGGACGCGCGCGACTTCTTCGATCAAATCGATTTCGCGCTCGACTTCCGCGCGCCAGGAAGGTTGCGTGCATTCCCACGCCGCGAGAACGGAGCCGGCCGCGCCGCGATTCTGGTCGATCCGGACGGGAGCGAAACCGAGCGCGCCTAAAATGGATTCGACTTCTTTGTCGGGAACGTCCGCGCCCATGACGCGAAGCAGCTCCGCGCGCGTCAGCTGAATTTTTTTTGCCGCGCGTTTGCCGGGATACGCATCAACAACTCCGGCGAGCAGCTCGCCGCCGGCAAGTTGAAGAATCAATTCGGCGGCGCGGCGCGAGGCGAGCTCCGCCATTTCGGGATCGGCGCCGCGGCCAAAGCGCGTGGAGGCTTCGGTGTGAAGTTTCAGAAAACGCGCGGCGCGGCGAATGGCGATGGGTTCGAACCACGCGCATTCGATCAGAATATTTTTAGTTGAAAAGGAAATTTCCGTTTCCGCGCCGCCCATGATGCCGCCGATGCCCACGGCGCGCGAACCGTCGCCGTCGCAGATCATGCAGATGGCGGGATCGAGGGCACGCTCAATTCCGTCGAGAGTGCGGATTTTTTCGCCGGCTCTTGCTTTGCGCACGATGATGCGGTGATCGCGCACTTTGTCGTAATCGAATGTATGAAGAGGATGACCGAGCTCGAGCATGACGTAATTGGAAATGTCCACGACGTTGCTGATGCTGGCGACGCCGCTGGCTTCGAGACGGTCTTTCAACCACTTTGGCGAGGGCTGGATTTTTGCGCCGCGAATTACACGCGCGGTAAAGCGGCCGCAAAGATCCGGAGATTGAATCTCAACCTTAACGGCTTCGCTCGCTTTAGCCGCGCTCTCCGAGGGCTTCGGGGAAACTTGTTTAAGCGGAAGTTTATAAACAGCGCCGATTTCCCTCGCGATACCGAAGTGGCCAAGGCAATCGGGGCGGTTGGAACCGACTTCCGCATCAATCACCGCGCCGTGCGCGCCGTTCTCGATACTGCCGATGTTGGTGCCGGAAAGAGCGAGACGCGAGGCAATGTCGCCAGGCGAAGCGGTGACACCGACAAATTCCTTCAACCAGTTGTAGACGACCTTCATGCGCGGTCCTCGATTTGCGCGCCCACCGCGAAATTGGATAACGGCTTGGCGCAACGGGCGCAGCATGCTGCGCCCCTACATAAGCAGGATCCGAATCGCGGAATGCAGGACGGAGGCATCAGGACACACCCCCCAACCGGCCGAAATAAACGTGCGTGGAATATTCGAGGCGGACGCGGCCATCTTTGTTATTGGCTTCGAAGATGCGCCGGAGTTCAGCCAGCATCGGCGCGAAATTCGGGGCGTCCGGCGCGGGAATGAAGGAACTGCTGCGCAGGCGGCCGGCGAGGCCATCGAAATCGAACTCCTGAGAATTGGGAAGTTGGGAGGCGCGATACTGGTTTAGACCGAAGAATTCGCGCATGTGCTCTTCCGTCGGATAGTTTTCCTTGACGCGCTCATAATCCGTGCCAAATGTTCGAAGCAAGTTTTCGTATCCGCGAACGAAAGGACTTGCCTCGACAAGCCGCTCGTTCCACACGACGACGAGCCAGCCGGCAGGCTTGAGGATGCGCTGAAATTCACGGCTGGCGGCATCCCGGTCGAACCAGTGGAAGGCCTGGCCGGCTGTCACGAAGTCCACGGAGGCAGGCTCTAGCGTGGTGGCTTCCGCCGAGCCGTCCACACTGGTGAACCCGTCGTACGAAGCCAGATATTCCTCGCCCGCTTCGCGCATAGCTTGATTGGGCTCGACGCCAAAAACACGATTTCCGTTTTTCAAAAATAGCTCGCTCAGGAAACCTGTGCCGGAGCCGATGTCCGCGACGACATGACCAGGGCGCAGGCCAGACTCGGCGCGCAAGAGATCGCGAATGCCCGGGGGATAGCCGGGACGGTAGCGGACGTAGTCGGCTACGCGATTGGAGAAGCGCTGAGTGGAGTCAGCAAAGGGCATCAGTTTAGGACATTTGCAGATTTCAGTTTGCGTCGAATCTTTTCCGCTAGCCTGAAAGCATGGTGCCTACGCCGTCCAGCACCTTGCAGGCCATGACGATAGGGATTGTAGTCAAAAGAGAGCGACAGATAAGGATTTCCAGTTGCCTTTTCCATCTGCTCCCCTACAAATTCAGAGTTGAATCTCTTCGTGTCTCCCTTCTTGTAGTATTTGGAAAAAGCTTGGACGAAAACGAATTCCTGTTTAAATCCGTCGTTTACAACCCAGCGCCAAACCTTTACCACGTTTGTTAGGGGCGCATCCTTTCTCAGTTCGACCTCAATGAAGATTGACCGTCGGCCTTCGCGCGTGCCCAATATGTCGATGCTCTCGTGTCCCCTCCCGAGTGGCTTGCCGCTGCATTCCCATTCGTAATTTTTCAGGCCTATTTCTTTGATCCGTCGGCAAAAATCGTTTGCAAACGCAGTAGTTCTGTTCATGTGGACCAACCCCTCAACAATCACGGAAATTGCTTCAGGAAGCGGACGTCGTTTTGGAAAAAAACCTGGATGTCATCGATCTGGTATTTGAGCATTGCGAGGCGGTCGATGCCCATGCCGAAGGCGAAGCCGCTGACTTTTTTCGCGTCGTAGTTGACGAAGCCGTAGACGGCGGGATCAACCATGCCGGCACCGAAGAGCTCGATCCAGCCGGCACCTTTGCATTTGGAGCAGACTCCGCCACCCGCGGCCGTGCCGGTGCCGCCGCAGAAGATGCAGGTGACGTCAAATTCAACACTGGGCTCGGTGAACGGGAAATAGCTGGGACGGAAACGAGTTTTTACTCCCGGACCGAAAAATTGTTTTACGAAATATTCGATGGTGCCGGTGAAATCGCAGAAGGTGATGTCGGTATCAACCGCGAGACCTTCGACCTGATGAAAGATGAAGGAATGCGTGGCATCGGGATTGTCGCGGCGATAGACCTTGCCGGGAACGATGACGCGCACGGGAGGCTTTTGTTTTTCCATGGTGCGAATCTGCATCGGGGAAGTGTGCGTGCGGAGAAGGAGCGGCGAAGGCGCGCCTTTGGGAAGATCGAGATAGAAGGTGTCCATGTCGTCGCGGACAGGATGAAATTCGGGAATGTTGAGCGCTTCGAAATTGTAGTAGGGCGTTTCGATTTCGGGGCCTTCGACAACGGAGAAGCCGATGGAGAAGAAGATGTCCTCGATTTCCTCGAAGACCTGGCGAATCAAGTGGTGCGAGCCGATGGGACGCGTGACGCCGGGGAGAGAGAGGTCGATGCGGTCGCGTGTGAGGGCGGATTGGTCCGTCCCAGATTCGATGGTAGCGCGCCGGGATTCAATTTGCGATTCGACATGGGAGCGGAGTTCGTTGAGGCCGGCGCCGACGGCGCGTTTTAATTCAGGAGAGGCGGGTTTCAGCCAGTTGTCAGTGATCAGAGTGAGCACGCCGGACTTGCGTGCCAGCCAGCGATCGCGAAGCAGTTTCCATTCGGTTTCCTCGTGAACAAGCGCAAGGTTCGCGTCAAAGGTCACGCGGAGTTCTGCGAAGAATGGCGAAACCTGGTCAGGCCGAGTGACGCCGAGTTGCGCGAGGGTCTCGCCGGTTGGGTTGTCGATGTTCGGCATAGTGCGCAAAATAGATTACAACAAAGGGGCAAGGCAAGCTCATGCCCCAGAGAAATTCAAGAGAGATTTCTCTCTCCACAGGCCGGCGCGTTCGCAGGAGCGAACGCGAAACAAAAGGCGCCGGCCCGCTCCGTTCGAAATGACGGTCTGGGCGAGCCGACCAAGGAGCTACGATGCTTTTTTGGTTTGGGGCGGAGCGGCGGTCTTGGCGATGGTGATGAGCGATGCGAAGGTCGCCGCGTCCTTTACGGCCATATCCGCGAGGATTTTGCGATCGAGCGAGACGCCCGCGGCTTTGAGGCCATGAATCAGCTGGCCGTAGGTGAGGCCGTTGTTACGGGCCGCCGCACCGATGCGCTGAATCCAGAGCTTGCGATATTCGCGCTTCTTTACGCGGCGATCGCGCTTGGCGTAGCGATCGGCGCGATTGGCTGCTTCCTGCGCGGATTGGTAGAGCTTGCTCTTTGTTAGAAAAAAGCCTTTGGTGCGCCTGAGATATTTCTTCCGGCGTGCCCGGCGTTTTGTGCCGCGTTTTACGCGTGCCATGGGATTTTCTCCTTAAAGTTGGGAGACAAACAGGATGCGATCACGCGCGAGAATGCGGATGATGCAACGGGTTTGTCTCTTGGTGCGTTGCTGAGGCTGCGCAGGATGGCGACCTAAAGGTCGCCGCTACGCTGCCTATCGGCCGGCAGGCACCCGTGAAGCGCTGCCTGGCACGATGCGCGGGACTTGCGTCCTGCGTTTCGATCGTAACGGCACGGCATGCCGTGCCCCTACGAAGAAATCCTATGACACCAGCCTGGAAATACACATAAGAGGGCTGGGACCAACAGGGGCGCAGCGTGCTGCGCCCCTACAAAAGAAAAACCTCAGCCGTAGGGAAGCATTTGTCTGACGGCGGCTACGTCTCTGGGACTGACCAGCGTCAGCTTCTTCAACTTGCGCATGCGTCCGGGAGCCTTGGTGCCCATCAAGTGGCGTTTGCCGGAATGCATGCGCTTGATTTTGCCATTCGCGGTAATTTTGAAACGCTTTTTCGCGCCGCGGTGGGTTTTCAGCTTCAATTTAGGTTTGGTCGAATTCCTTGGCATGACGTGAAATGCTCTCCTTGATGGGCGGGGATTGGCCCGCACCTGCGATTCCCAATAGTTTCAACCGATGCGAAGCTGGTACTGATTGACGTCTGGGGCGCAGCATGCTGCGCCCCTACAAAAGAAATACGCAGCGTCACCCGCAAAAGCAAAGGCTACTGAGATTGCTGGGCGTTGGCCGCCGATTGCCCGGAGGGCTTTGGGACCGAGGCGCCCTTCTTCGGCGCGAGCAAAGCGACCAGGACGTTGCCTTCCATCCGGGGCATCGTTTCAATCTGGCACGAATCGCCGATCTCCACCAGCAAGCGATTCATTTTAGCGCGGCCAACTTCCTGGTGCGCCATTTCGCGCCCGCGATGAAAAATCATGGCGCGAACCTTGTGACCATCGCCGAGAAACCGGATGATCTGATTTTTGCGAACCTGATAATCATGCTCGGCGGTCGCGGGCCGAAATTTTACTTCTTTGAGCTGCGAGCCACGGCTGCTCTTGCGCTGCTCGTGGGCTTTCTTGTTGGCTTGATATAGATATTTGCCGTAATCAGTAATCTTGCAAACTGGCGGATCCGCCGTCGGCGAGATTTCCACCAAGTCAAGCCCGCGTTCGCGCGCCATTTTGAGCGCTTCGAACGGCTGCATGACGCCAAGCTGGCCGCCTTCTTCATCAATCACCCGGATCTCGCGAGCGCGAATCCGCTCGTTAACGCGGATGCGATCGCTCTGCCGGAAGCTGCGTTCTGCGATATTCCCCCCTAAGTGCTAAAAGGCGCCTTGTTGCCCGCCTCGCCGGGCCGGGCCTCGAATCTTACGAATCCATGCCCCCTAGCCGGAAAGAAGGCGGGGACGGGTTTCAAAGTATAGCATGCGGAGGGTTTGGTAGAGCAAGGCCCAGGCGAGGGAAGAAACGGGAGAATTTTGAGAGCGGGCTGAGGTCGGGCAGAGCGTCTTTGCTTACTTGTGGGCGGATTCGGTTTGTTCGAAAGCGTGATAAGAAGAACGCACGAGAGGCCCCGCTTCAACGTGTTTGAAGCCCATGGCTTCGCCGAGAATTTTGAATTCGGCGAACTCGTCGGGGTGAACGTAGCGGACGATGGGAAGATGATCGCGGGTGGGCTGGAGGTACTGGCCGAGCGTGAGGATGTCCGTTCCTTGCGCGGCGAGATCCTGGAGCGTGTCGAGAACCTCGTGCTTTTCTTCGCCGAGGCCGAGCATGAGGCCGGTCTTGGTGGGAACATCGGGATGCGTTTGCTTGGCGCGGCGAAGGAGTTCGAGTGAACGCTCATACAGCGCGCCCTTGCGGACCAGGCGGTAGAGGCGAGGAACGGTTTCGGTGTTGTGATTCAGGACGTCCGGCCTTGTGGCAAGGACGGCGTTGAGGGCGTCCCAATTTCCACGAAAATCGGGAATGAGCACTTCGACTTTGCAGCCGGGGACGCGGCGGCGAATTTCCTCGATGGTGCGGGCAAAAATGTGCGCGCCGCCGTCGGACTGATCGTCGCGATTGACGCTGGTGACGACGGCGTAGCGCAAACCCAGTTGAGCCACGGCTTCCGCAACACGGAGCGGTTCTTCTTCATCGGGCGGCCCGACGGGCTTGCCGCTCGGCACGGCGCAAAAGCCACAAGCGCGCGTGCAAATGTCACCGAGAATCATGAAGGTCGCGGTGCCATGGTCCCAACACTCGCCCATGTTGGGGCAGCGGGCGCTCTCGCAGACGGTGTGCAGATCGAGAGTGCGCATGATGCGCTTGAGATCCTGGTAGCGTTCGCCGCCGAAGAACTTCACGCGGAGCCAGTCGGGCCGCGGGTGCGCGTTCGGCGGGGGCACCGAAAGCAACGGCGAGTTCGAGATGATGTTGAACGGTGAGGCCATGAAGGCTGCCCGAATCGTTTATTTTACGCGGATTGGGCGGAGGGAACAAACCCATTGAGAGAGGAGAAGGGTGAAAGGCTAACGTGGGCGGGAAACCTCGAGGGAATCGCCGGTTTGATGGTCACGTATTTGAAAACGAAGAAACTGGTGAATGGCGGCGAGAGCATCGGCGTTTTTGGTGAGAATGCGAATGCGGGCGCCGCGGCCCGTATTTTCCAACGTGTAATGAATGTCGTCACGGAGCTTTTTCATGGTTGCGGAGCCGGGAGGATTTTGTGCGTGGATAAGCATGGGAGCGGAAAAATCACCGGCGGAAAACATTTTTACGATATGGCCGAAGTGGGAGCGGATCTCATCGCGAGTCGCGGTGTCCTCGGCGGAGTTCGATTCGACTTCGATGGCGCCGCCATCGGGGTAGAGGAGGAAGTGGTGGGTCGCTTTGTCGTGGGAAAAGCCCATGACATGATCGCCGCGCTCGACGACGCCCTGGTGTGGGTCAGTTTGCGTGGCAGGCTTATCTTGGGGAAAAGCGCTGGAAGCGGCGGAAACAAAAAAAGCTACGATCAAGAGAGAACGCATGATGGAGTCCTTTGGGATGCGAGTCTGTAGGGTTGGACGCGCGGAGCGAAGAATAGTTTTGAGAGGTACAACGCGCTTGTGACTAGGAATGAAACAGAATGATTTGTTGCGACTGAACATGCGACTCGCATGGTACCGAGGTGAGCCGGGCGACAAGGCGCGAAGAGTTATTTTGAAGCGAGACGCGCGAGGCGAGCGGCAAAACCGAGAAGCAAGGTGCGCTGCTTGGAATCCATCTTGGCGAGATGACGCTGCAATTGGCTGAGCTCGGCAGCTTCCTTCTTGGTGTTTCCCCAGAGACCTTTGTCGTCATCGCTGACGAGCTTGCGAGGCTTGGGCGGCTCGTCACCTTCGTACATGACTTTGTAGAGCGGCATGTCCAGTGCGCGGGCCCACTTTTCGAGAGTCTCGACGGTGGGAACGGTGTGGCCGTTTTCGACGCGAGAGACGTAACAGCGGAGAAGGCCGGTGGCCTTTTCAATATCGCCCTGGCTGAAATTCTTTTCTTCGCGCAGGGTTCGTAACCTTTGACCCATTTGCATATCGAGAGCTTACAACAAATGGATGGCAGAGGCAAAGTCAGAAATTGGATCGCGGTCGGGGCGGGCAGGCCGGAGAGAGGAGGCTGTGCAAGGGGAGGGTAGGAAAAAGGGAGCGGAAAAAGCTGAGGGCGCAATACGCGGTGAAGCGTATTGCGCCCTCTAAATCGAGCCGTAAAGTTACAGGCTTCCGGATCAATCCGGCGACTCAACAGCCTTGCGGCTAATCGCGTCCTCCAAACTGAGTCGTACAACCTACGAGCTATACGTTCCGGCTGAAAATCACAACGGGGGTTAGGCCGCCGCAACTTCCACCCGAGCCGCACGCCCACGAGCTTTTCGATTCGGTCTAACGCTGCAACAGCGGTTAAGCCATTGCAACCTCTAAACCGAACCGCCAAGCCTCAGAGATTTCGGATCCAATCCGGCGTTACGGCGGCGGTGAAGCCGTCGCAAGCTCTGGACCGCACCCTTGCGTCCCTGAACTCCCCGATTCAACTTGGCGCCACAATCGCGGTTAAGCGTTTGTGGCAGCCTCGATGAATCGGGAAGCGTTTGAACTTCCCGGTTCCGGACAGAATCGCGAAAACGGTTAAGAAGTCACGATGTCTGAACTGAGCCGTGAAGTCATTTCGCTTCCGGTTCAATCTGGGGCGCAAGATAGACCCGGATGATTTTGGCGTCAACGAAAATCGGAGAAAATGTCTGTGCAAAAATGTGGACGGGTGTGGAAAAAGTTGGAAGGCCGCCCGTGGAATCAGCGGAAGCTCGGTGCGGACGAGCGAACTGAGCACGAGAGATCCGGTGCGAAAGGGCGAATCGAAACTTGCTGGAGAAAAGTTATTTGATATTCGCGATGCGGCCGCTCACCGGATATTTCTGGAATTGAAGAGCATCGTGGCCGGGGATGACGCGGTCCGGATTGCCACCAGCCAGCTGGATCATGCGTTCCTGATTTTTGATGTTGGCGGCGTGGTCGGCGTCGGAAAAAGTGGCGCTGGCTTTGTGTTCGGCGAGATTGCGATAGAGATAACAATTGTCGGAGGCGAGTACGAAGGGCGGAGTGCCTTCCACGCGCAGGTATTGCGAGGCATAGGTGTGGCGCGCGCCCGTGTAGGCACGGATGCCGGGGAAAAGTTCGACATTGTCGCCGTCCACGAGACGGATGCGGCCTGCGGTGTTCAGCTTGACGAGTTGTTGAACGTCGTCTGGATCGATTCCACCATGATTGCCGCCGGGCTGCCAAGCGTCGCCGGTGTAATAGCGAAACTCGTCCTTCTGGATCCAGACATTTGCTTTCGGAAAAAGATCGATGCCGCCGAGATGATCCCAATGGGCGTGGCTGATGACGATGTCAGTGATTTCTTCGGGCTGGAGACCGGCGAGCTTGACGGCTTCGTCAGGGCGAATGTAATCGGTGGAAGGGAAATATTTGAGGAAAGTATCGCGATGGTAGCCACTGTCGAAAAGGATGTTACGGCCGCCGCCGCGGATCAACCATATGACCATAGCGATTTCGATTTTTTCGTCTTTCGGAGCGCCCATGACCAGGCCGGCGACACTATCCTGGGCGGAGGCGTAGCGAATGGCCTGGATGGAATAGTTGGGAGTTGCGGGGCTGGCCAGTCCCGCACAGGGCAAAATGAAAAAAATGGCAGCTAAAATAAAGCGTTTCATGATCGATCCTCGTGAATCAGGGGAAGAATGTGAATTAGGGGAAGAGTTTACGGCAGGAGCCAGGGGGAAGGCCAATTTATCGTGACTCAAGCTTGGCGTATTGGGCTTGAACCCGGGGCGGGTGGGTCGAGAGAAAGGTATCAGGCGGTGAAACGCGGAAACGTAAAACGCGGATTAAAGAGGTTGGCGAGAGGAGCGCACGAAATCGCGGAGAACGGTTACGTTGGGACCATAGGCGCCAATGCGGCCGGCATCCACGGGGAGACCGAGGCGCTCGGCTTGATCGAGATCAACACCGGCATCGTCAAGTTCGGACAAGCTGAAACCTTGCGCGGGCAAAACACGATTAATGCCGGTCGGATACACGGGGCGTGGCGGACGGCGACGGTTCCAGGGACGGCGCGCCAGTTCGTAATACTGCTGCCAATCGCGTTTGTGCCAGGTGGTCATCGTTCTATCTGATACGGCCTCGTCTTCCGGTTTGATGCATGGAGCGTCCAGAAGGTTCTTTCGAGATTCGCCAGGCATTATTCGCCTCACCCGCGGCCCAGAAACCGCAAGCACCTCCAAGAGAAGGCGGGCCGCCAGGCGCTCAAGATACTTCACATTCGGCCCCGTGCTTCATTTTCTTTGCCTACTGTTTCAAACACGTTACCCGGTGATTAGTTGTGCGCACCGGGCTAGCGGTAACGAAGGCGCTTGCGCTGTCGCAAACGGGGCTGAGGACGTCCGTTAGGCGCGGGATACTATACCGAATGGCAAACTTTCGCCAGTAGAAACCTGAAACTTTGCTGCAGGACGGCTGGCAGGCGCACACGGGCGGATACCGACGAAAACATGGCCAGCCGACGATGGCTAGAAAGGGCCATGCAACTCCCGCCTTGATAGACGGATTAGAGGGGCAAATGTTGCAATCGAAGAGTAAGAGCCCGGGCACAAGGCTATCCCGGTAGATTATGGAGGAGGGTGAAAAGCGGCGTCCGCGGTAGGAAGGGCGCCGCTTGCAGACTTGAAAGGTAATGATTACCAGCGGTTGCCGCGGTCTCCGCGATCCCCACCGCCGCCGCGACCGCCGCCACCACCGCCGCCGCGACCACCGTGTCCGCCGCCATGGCCGCCGCGACCACCGCCATAACCACCACCGCCGCCACCGCGCCCGCCGCCACCGCCACGCTCGGCTTGCGGCCGAGCTTCATTGACCACCAGGTTCCGGCCGCCGAAATTCTGTCCGTTGAGGGAATTGATGGCGCGATCGGCGTCTTCGTCGTTTTGGACTTCGACGAAGGCGAAACCGCGAGATTGTCCCGTGAACCGGTCCCGAATAAGATTGACGCCCGAGGGAGTAACGCCGACTTGTGTGAACCATTCCTGAAGCTGCTCTTCCGTCGCCGAAAACGGAAGATTGCCGATGTAGAGCTTCTTCACCTGCCCACTCCTTCTGCCCGGAACCCAAGTAAGAGTCGCGGAGCGCGCTGAAGGGAAGCGATCGTTCACGGGCAGCCGGGGAAGCCGAGCCACCGCGGGCGCGAGACCAGCGCTTCAGCGGTCAGAGGCATGGTCTCGAAAATTAACCCCTTTTGCAATGGGAAAGAGTTCAAGTCTCCAGCCGTGGCAGGAGTCTCACGGAAAGCGTCGTGGCGGGGACTCGAGTCCTTCCGCGGAGCAACCAGCCTACGCGGAATAATGGTAGGATGCCGCGAATTTGATGTGCCACAGGACAACCCTATGCGCGGCACGATGATGGAATTTCCGCTGACGCTCGCCGCGATTCTGGAGCGGGCCGGCAAACTCTTCCACCGGGTCGAAATCGTTTCGCGAAGGCCCGACCGGTCCGTTGTGCGGACGAACTATGGGAATTTCTACCGGCGAGCGCGGCGGCTCGCGGACGCGCTGACCAAACTGGGGTTGCGCTCCGGCGAGCGCGTGGCCTCCATGATGTGGAACCACTCGGGGCACCTCGAGGCGTTCTTTGGAGTGCCGTGCGCGGGAGGAATCCTGCACACGCTGAACCTGCGACTGCACCCGCACGAACTTGCGACCATCGTCAACCCTGCGGAGGACCGATTCCTGCTGATCGACGACGTATTGCTACCAACGCTGGAGAAGTTTCGTGAAAGCGTGGCTTTCGAACGAGTCATCGTTGTGCCATACGGCGGCGGCAACATACCGGAAGGAGCATTGAATTATGAGAAGCTGCTCGCCGGGGCGAACGACGATTTCAAGTATCCGGTGATCGATGAAAATGACGGGGCGGCGATGTGTTTCACCTCGGGAACCACGGGCCACTCAAAAGGCGTCGTGTATTCGCATCGCGCCCTGGTGCTGCACACATTTGCGGAACTTGGCGTGGACTCGTTCGCGATCAGTCACCACGATACCGTTCTGCCCGTGGCTCCCATGTTTCACGCGAACGCCTGGGGGTTGCCGTATTCCTGCGCGATGGGCGGCGCACGGCTGGTGCTACCCGGTCCCAATGTGGACGCGGAGAGCGTTCTGGACCTGATCAGCGAGGAGCGTGTGACGATCGCCTGTGGTGTGCCGACAGTCTGGCTGGGAGTACTGTACGCTCTGGAAACAAATCCAGGACGGTGGAAATTCTCCTGGCCGGTTCGCATCGTTATCGGCGGTACCGCGCCGCCTGAGCGATTGATGCGCGCGCTCGATAAACATAACTTGCACATCCTGCACCTCTGGGGCATGACGGAAACCACTCCCTTGGCTACGGTCGGGAAACTAAAAAGGCATATGCTCGAATGGACGTCAGACCAACAATATGAAGTACGAGCAAAGCAGGGATGGCCGACGCCGTTTATCGAATTGCGGGTGATGAGAGCGGAGGGTCTGGAAGGCAAGTCCGTGGAAGCGCCGCGCGACGGAAAAACTCCCGGAGAACTGGAGGTGCGTGGACCCTGGGTGGCGGCAAGCTACTACAAATCGCCGGACCAAGCGCACCGCTGGGCTGAAGACGGGTGGTTCAGGACGGGCGACATTGCGACGATGGATGACGAGGGATTCATCAAGATCGTTGACAGGGCGAAGGATCTCGTGAAGTCGGGCGGGGAATGGATCAGCTCCGTGGACCTGGAAAACAGATTGATGGGTCACCCGGCGGTCAAAGAGGCGGCGGTAGTGGGCGTGCCCCATCCGAAGTGGCAGGAGCGTCCGCTTGCCGCCGTGGTGCTGAAGGAGGGCGCACAAGCAACTGCCGAGGAGTTGCGCGCATTCCTCGCGGAGAGCTTCGCGAAGTGGCAACTGCCGGATGCATTCGTCTTTCTGGAAAGCTTGCCTCGCACTTCGGTCGGCAAGTTCAAGAAGATCGCGCTGCGGGAACAGTTTGCGAATTGGAAGTGGGAGTAAGGCAGAGGTTAGAAGTTGGAGGTTGGAAGAAAGGCAAGATTCGCACCTTTGGAACTCGGCCCCCAGAATTCTCTGGTCAACCCGCCGAATCTTGCCAGCCGTTACCAACCTTCCAGCTCCGCGGCCCTAAGCCAGTCTGGGCGATGGTCACCGGCATCCACTGAAAGGTTTGTCGGTGGGGGCGGCAGCAGCGCCGGCACAGATTTGGACCACGCGCCTGTTTCTTCTAAGACCCAATCAGCTCTTCCTCAGTTCGATGCCGCCGTTCGTTGTGGCAACCTTCAATGCGCGCCCTCCGCCGCCTACAGTGCCGGAGAGAGACTTGGGGCCGAACCGCCCCTGCACGGTAATCGGAAAGTCCGTGCGAATGCCACCGTTGGTGGTGGCCGCATCCACATTGAATTCGGCGGAGGCCGGCAGCGTCACATCCACACTGCCATTGGTGGTCTTCAGCTCCAGCTCGCCGCTCCACTTGGCGTTGCCCATGGACACGCGCACGCCGCCGTTGGTGGTTTTGGCGGAGGCCCACTCGCTCGTCGAGACTTCCACGTCGCCGTTCGTCGTAGCTGCGTGCACGACGCTGTCCAAATTCAGGCAATGGACCCTGCCATTGGTGTTTAACGCGTTCAACCGCACGCCACGCGGCACTTGCACGTCAAAACTGATCTTCGCTCGACGCCCGTGCCACCAGTCGCCGGACTCCGACGACACACCGCCGCGATGGCAGCGGCCCGGCGCCTTAGCCCGCGCGTAGACGGCGCAAACTGTGACGCTATCCGGGTACTCGACGACCTCGATAAACAAACTGTGGTCGTCATCGCCCCCGCTCAGGATGCCTTCCACGCGGGCGGCATCCCCGGAAGCGCGGTTGGCTCCAATTTCGCCATTGGTATTGATCACTTCGAGGGTCTGCCCAGCCTTCAAGGATCCCTGCCAATGAAAGTCCGCTGGCGCGAAGACCGTCCGCTTTTCGCCCTGCGCTCGCGCCGGCGCACCGGCCACCAGGCAAATCACGGCCGCACAAACCGCACCTGACACGCACCCTCGTAGCAAACTCTTGCTCATCTTCATGACGTCCGCCTCCCCTGACGGTTATCTGACGCTTGAACCGGCACACCCGTCTTATCTTACATAACGAAGCTCGGGCTGCTTTTGTTCCCAATAGATAGGCGCGGCCACGTCGCTCTCGCGCTACTGTCGAAAAGGGAGTTGCGTCCCCGCGAATCGTAGAGCTCACTTGCCTCAACACCAAAGCGGTACTCCAACACCCAAGGACAGTTCCTTCACACGTTCCTGTCCCCAAGTCTATTCGAGGGGAAGCTTGAGGAGAGTTAGACGTTCGCGCCAAAGGCCAGCAAGCGGCCATCGCAATCCTTCACTACGAACTCGCGCTTGTGCCAGGGCATATTGCCCAGTCCGCGCGTGAACTCGACGCCTCGCGCGGCGAACTCCGCGTAAAGCGCGTCGGCATCTTCGATGGAAAGGTACGCGTCGAGCAACTCTTCGTCGTATTTGTCCGGATTGGCGGTGGGCGGCCCAGCGCAGCGGAAATGAATCACTTGCTGGTCGCACGCCACGATGGCGTAGACCGGCGGATCCATCCACGTGCCGAGACAAGTGAAGCCCAGCTTGCCTGTGTAGTAGGCAAGCGTAGCGGGAATATCGAGCGTGAAAAATACCGGCGCAATCTGGCGAAGCATGGGCCCAAGTCTACGCGATGGTTGGAGCTTTCGACTACTGCGGTTTGCTCCGCCGCAGGCTCCACAATCCGCGCACCGCGAGGATAAAGGTGAACAGGCCAATCACGCCCAGCGCGTGAAGCGTCCAAACGAACAAAAAGGCTGGGCTGGACCTGGCGATCGCGCCGTGAAAAATGCCTGCAGGCGCCATCACGTGGCCGACCGGCATGCCGATCGCAAGGAGCGACCCGACGAGCATGATGATGTGCCCCGAGCGGCGTTCCGCGAGCACTAGCGTTCCGTACAGCCAGAGCGCCAGGATGGGCACAGCAATCAGTGTTGAGCCGCCTGCCTCGGGCGTGCCTGCCCTGGCGTGGGTGGTATCGCTCGTCAGGTGCAGCGTCATCAACAGGATCAAGAGTAGAGAGCTGATGGGCAACATGAGGTTCTGTTTCATTCGATTTTCTCCTCGTAGATGCGTGTCTGCTCCTCGATGAGGAGGGCAGCCTGCTTAGCGACGGCAGGGCCAACCTTCATAAGGGCTTTCCAGGGGGGAATAAAGCGCGTTAATTCCTGAAACCTATACGCAGACCTGGATACGAAGATTTCATTCGTTCCTTGGAAGTGAAAGCCTGGCCAAACGCCTCAGACGGCGGTTGGGGTTTGGAGGGCGCGGAGGAAAGCCGCGACTTATTCACTCCACGGACGGCTTGAGGAAGGCCGCGCTGCCCTCGCACCTCAGGCCAAGGCAGCGATGCCCGTGCAGAAGGCAAAGGGTGAAAAGCGGCAGCAGGGCTGCCGCACTTCAAAATCAGGCTGAAGCGCGGACATTAGGCTAGGTGCGGTATGAGGCGTTTATGCGGACGTATTCCGCTGTGAGGTCGCAGGTCCAATAACGCGCGCTCGCGGTGCCCGAGTGCAGATGCAGGATGATCGGGACGTGCTCGGCGAGCAGGCGGTTGCTAGCGGCGCGCTCGTTGAAATCGAGTGGAACGCCGCGCCGCAAAACCGGGATGCCCGCCATCTTGATATCCACGAGGGCCGGATCGAACTGGACACCGGCGCGGCCCGCAGCGGCAAAGACACGGCCCCAGTTGGGATCGCCGCCAGCGAAGGCGGTCTTGACGAGCGGAGAGGTGGCAATGGTTTCGGCGATTTTCTTGGCGGCGGCTTCGGTTTTTGCGCCACGAACTTCGATTTCGATGACGCGCTGAGCGCCTTCCCCGTCAGCGACGATCTGCAAAGCCATGGACTGGCATACATCCTCGAGAGCAGCCGCAAAGGCGCGATGGGCGGCGCTCCCGGCGCGAATGGCGGGAACTCCGGCGGCGCCGTTGGCGAAAACGAGCAAGGTGTCGTTGGTGGAAGAGTCGCCGTCGACACTGATGGAGTTGAAAGTGCGCGAGCAAACGTCACGAAGCGTTTTTTGCAGGAGGGCGGGGGAAATGGATGCGTCGGTCACCACGAACGCGAGAGTCGTCGCAAGGTTGGGGTGAATCATGCCCGCGCCTTTGGCGCAGCCGATCATGTGAATTTTTTTGCCGGCCATTTTGAAGGAAGCGCCGGCGGTTTTCGGACGCGTATCGGTAGTGCAGATGGCGAGAGATAATTCCGCGAAGGAACGGGCTGAGGGCCGACGATTGCGGCTAAGTTTTGGGAGCGAACGGAGGATTTTTTCGACGGCCATGGGCACGCCGATGACACCCGTCGAGCAAATAATGATTTCGTGCGAGGAGCATCCGAGGCGCTTGGCAGTTTCTTCAACGGTTCGGACGGCGGCGGCGTGGCCAGCGGGGCCGGTCGCGCAGTTGGCGTTGCCGGAATTCACGACGACGGCGCGCATTCGGCCTTTGGACGCGCGCAAGTGTTCCTTGGAAATGGTGACGGGAGCGGCGACGACGAGGTTTTGCGTGAAGACGGCGGCGGCGGAAGCGGGCACATCGCTCGAAATGATGGCGAGGTCGAGCGCGCCGGTTTTCTTCAGGCCGCAGGCGGTCGCGGCGAAGCGGTAACCGCGCGGGAGATTGGATTCGGAGAGAGCGTGCTTCATTGGAAGAAGGTCCGAGGGATCAACGCGATTTCTCCGGAAGCGATCTGCGATTCTCCGCGGCGGCACTTTGGGAAGATTGAAGTTGTAACGAAGGAGAAGCGCTCATGATTTGGCTCCTGTATGGACGGTGAGCTGCTGCAAACGGTTCTGCAAAGCCGAGATGGCGGCGCGCACAGATTCGGTGGCGGTGCCGCCCGGGACGAGTTTTGTGGCAATGGCATTTTCGACAGACGGGCCGGTGAGAAAATCCGCCTCAAAAAGCGGGGAAATTTTCTGAACGTCGGCGAGCGCGAGCTGGGTCCAGGGCTTTTTGTGCTTTTCGGCTTCGCGAAGGACTTTGCCGATCAGGTCGTGCGCCTGGCGGAAAGGAACGCCTTTGTGGACAAGATAATCGGCGGCTTCGGTGGCGAAGAGGATGGGATTGGAAGCGGCTGCGCGGAGGCGGTCCTCGCGAAATTGTGTTCCTGCGATCGCGCCAACGGCGACGAGGAGCATATCTTCGATTTGGTCGTGCGCGGCAAAGAGGGCTTCCTTGTCTTCCTGAAGGTCGCGTTGATAGCTAGTGGGCAGCCCTTTCAACGTAGTGAGCAAGCTGACGAGAGCGCCGGTGATGCGGCCGGATTTGCCGCGAATCAGTTCCCAGGAATCGGGATTTTTCTTTTGCGGCATGAGGCTGCTGCCGGTGGAATATTCGTCGGGCAGAATGACGTAGGAAAATTCCTGCGAGGCGAAGATTACGAAATCTTCAGCGAGGCGGGAGAGATGCGTGGCGATGCCGGTCAGCGCGAAGAGATAGTCGAGCGCAAAATCGCGGTCGCTGACGGCATCGAGGCTGTTGGCGGTGATCCGAGAAAAACCCAGCTGCTTGGCGATGGCATTTCGGTCGATGCCGAAAGAGTTGCCGGCGAGGGCGCCAGAGCCCATAGGGCAAGCGTCGGCACTGGCGGCGGCGTGTTGTAGCCGGGTTATGTCGCGCAGGAAGGCTTCCGCATGCGCGAGCAGGAAATGGGAAAGCAGAATGGGCTGCGCGTGCTGCATGTGGGTCATGCCGGCCATGGGGACGCCGAGCTTGGCTTTAGCCTGCATGAGCAGTGTGTTCAACAAAGCAGCGAGGGCGCGCTGGATTTGCGCGGCGGCGTCAAGGACGAAGAGGCGAAAATCGGTGGCGATCAGTTCGTTGCGGCTGCGGCCGGTGTGGAGCTTCCAGCCGAGCGGGCCGAGTGCTTCGACGAGAGCCTTTTCGACGAAATGATGGACGTCTTCAGCGTCGGCGCCGAAAGAATCGATCCAGGCGGGATCGGTTTTGGCGCGGTCGGAAATTTCTCCGAGGGCGGAGAGTGTCTGGCTGACTTCAGTGGCGGTGAAAATGCCGATGGGTTCGAGGGCTTTAGCCCAGGCGCGGTCGACGGCGATTTCGTAAGGCAGAAGGCGGCGATCGAACGGAAAAGATCGCTGAAAGGAGTCGAAGTGCGCGTCGGGTTGGCGGTCGAAGCGGCCGCCCCAGAGGCGGTCGTCTTTGCGGGGAGCGATGGTGGCGGCAGCAGAGACAGGGGCGGATTTGTTCCGCGGGGCAGAGTTGCGCGCCGGTTTGCGGTGCGGTTTGGCTTGGGTGCTACGTTTTGGCATTTGTGTTGTGCTGGTTGCCGGGCTGGGGCGCGGCATGCTGCGCCCCTAGAAGAAGAATTTGTTTAATGATTGCCGCCCTCGGCTTTGGCTTTAGGGCGGACAGTGACGGGAAGAGCGAAAAGGTTGATGAAGCCTTCGGCATCTTTCGGGTTATAGCGGCCCATGGTGAAGCTGGCGAGGTCGGTGCGATAGAGCGAGAAAGGAGAGACGCGCTTGGTGACAGTGAGCGTGCTTTTCCAGAGTTTGAGGCCGACGGCGCCGGTGACGCGCTGCTGTGAAGTGTTGAAGAAACCATCGAGAGCGGCACGCAGTGGAGAGAACCAGAGTCCGTAATAAACGAGCTCAGCGTAACGGAGAGATAGCGCCTGCTGAAAATGAGTGGTTTCGCGGTCGATGGTCAGAGTTTCGAGCTCTCGATGGGCGGTGACTAGCAGGGTTCCGCCGGGAGTTTCGTAGGCGCCCCGGGATTTCATGCCGACGAGGCGATTTTCGACGATGTCTGTGCGGCCGATGCCATGCTTCGCGGCGATTTCATTGAGCGTGTTGAGCAGATCGACTGGACCGATCTTTGCGCCGTTGACGCTGACAGGCGTACCTGCTTCAAAGCCGATTTCTACTTCATCGGCTTTGTCCGGCGCCTTTTCCGGGGAAGCGGTCCACTGCCACATGGCTTCATTGGGTGAGTTGGCGGGATCCTCCAGCTCGCCGCCTTCATGACTGAGGTGCCAGATGTTGCGGTCGCGGCTGTAGATGTTTTTCTTGCTTTGCTCGACGGGGACGTTGTGTTTAGCCGCATAGGCGATGGCGTCTTCGCGGGAGTCGATGTCCCACTCGCGCCAGGGAGCAATGATCTGGAGGTTTGGCGCGATGGCTTTGTAGGCCAGTTCGAAGCGGACCTGGTCGTTGCCTTTGCCGGTGCAGCCGTGAGAAAGGCCGTCGGCGCCGAGCTTGAGGGCGATTTCTGCCTGGCGTTTACCGAGGATTGGGCGCGCCATGGAGGTGCCGAGCAGGTAGGTATGCTCGTAAACAGCGCCGGCGCGCAGCGTCGGCCAAATGTAATCGCGGACAAATTCTTCGCGGAGATCTTCGACGTAGACTGAGGAGGCACCGGTAGCAAGCGCTTTCTTGCGCGCGGCTTCCAAGTCTTCCTGCTGGCCGACATCGCCGATCATGGCGATGACTTCGCACTGATAGTTTTCCTTGAGCCAAGGAATGATGATGGAAGTGTCGAGGCCTCCCGAATAAGCGAGTACGACTTTTTTGGGTTTTGGCAATTGCGTTTTCACGTTCCCTCGTTTGAAAAGAAGTTTAAGAGCTCAACAAATCATGCGAAGAAAGGCGGGCACGGCATGCCGTGCCCTTACAAATTCAAAACGATGCGATGCGATGGAGAGCATCGAAGAATCAGAACAAAGTGTGCAGGATGGCTTTCTGCACATACATGCGGTTCTCCGACTGATCGAGTACGACCGACTGCGGGCCGTCGAGAACTTCGGGAGTGACTTCGAGGCCGCGGTGCGCCGGAAGACAGTGCATAAAGGCGGCGTCGGGAGCGGCAAGAGCCATCAGTTCGGAATTGACCTGGTAGGGCGCGAAGACGGTTTTGCGGATATTTTCCTCGGCTTCGAAACCCATGCTGGTCCAGGCATCCGTGTAGACGGCCTGGGCACCGGCCACGGCTTCGCGGGGATCCGTCAAGAGCTCAATCTTGGCCCGGGTTTCCCTGGCGACGCGCTTGGAGTCTGCCAGGACTTCGGGCAAAGGCTGATAATCCGGGGGAGTGGCGATGCGCAAATGAACGCCGAGGCGCGCGGCGAGATAGATCAGGGAATGGCAAACGTTATTTCCGTCGCCGACATAGGTGAGCTTGAAACCCCGAAGCGCGCCGAATCTTTCCTCGAGAGTAAAAAAATCGGCCAGCGCCTGGCAGGGATGAAATTTATCCGAGAGAGCGTTGATGACCGGAATGGTTGCGTTGGCGGCCATTTCCTCAAGGACTTTTTGTTTGTAGACGCGAGCGACGATGCCGTGGACCCAGCGATCGAGATTGCGGGCGACATCGGCGATGGATTCACGCGCGCCGAGAGAGGCGGAAGCCTGGGTGTGGTCGAGAAAAACGACGGAGCCGCCCATGCTCTGGATTCCGACGTCAAAAGTGACACGAGTGCGGAGCGAGGGTTTTTCGAAAATCAGAGCGATAAATTTTCCGGTGAGCGTGGAAGCGTAGCGACCGGGCCGCGCCTTGATGTCGGCGGAAAGCTGAAGCAGGTCGCGGGTGTGCGTGGGGCTCCATTCCGCTCCGGTGAGCAGGTCAGTCGCCAAGGAAATGGGAGCAACGAGAGAAGTAGTGGTCATTTTTCATTTCACCTTGCCGCGGCAAGGGCAGCATGCGACGGGGTCGCGGAATTCGCGGGCTCCGAAGCGGCGGCCTTGCGCGGGGTAGTTACAAAGATTTTTTCCAGGAGACGCAGGAACTGGCGCACCTGCACGCGAGTGACGAGAAAAGGCGGCAGAAAACGCAACGTGGAATCGTGCGTGCAGTTGATCAGCAGACCGCGGCGCATGGCTTCCGCAACATAGGGAGCACCCTCGACGGTGAGCTGGACGCCAATCATGAGGCCTTCCCCGCGAATTTCGCGGATGAAGGGGAATTTGGCGGCCAATGCGGAAAGGCCCTCGCGCAATTCAGAGCCGCGTGCGCGGATATTTTCGAGGAGATTTTCGTCCTCAATGATGTTGAGAAACTCGAGCGCGGTGGCGCAGGCGAGCGGGCCGCCGCCAAAGGTAGTGCCGTGCAAACCGGGCGAAATACGCTGGGCAACGGCTTCTGTGGTGAGGACGGCCCCAAGCGGGAGGCCCGCTGCAAGCGGTTTGGCAACCAAAACGATATCGGGCATGGAAGAAAACTTCTGGTACGCGAAATAGCGGCCGCTGCGGCCCAAGCCGCATTGAATTTCATCGGCGATGAGAAGCGCGCCGTTCCGGGAAGCCAAGGATCGGGCACGCTCCCAGAACTCTTCGCTGACCGGAAAGACGCCGCCTTCGCCCTGAATGGTTTCGAGAAGAATGGCGCAGACGGTGCCGTCAAATTTCGATTCAAGATCTCCCAGGTCGTTGAAGCGGACAAATTCGACGCCGGGAACGAGAGGAGCAAAGGGGAGCCGGTATTTTTCCGTGGCAGTGACGCTGACGGCGCCGAACGTGCGGCCGTGGAAAGAATTCTCAAGGGCCAAAATGCGGTGCTTGGGCGCCGGAGCGCCGGGAGCGTCTCCAGAAGCGCGCCCGTAAAGCCGGGCTAGTTTGAGGGCGCCTTCGACGGCTTCCGCGCCGCTATTGGCGAAAAAAACGCGGTCGAGGCCGGACCATTGCGCAAGCTTGCGGGCCAGCGGCCCCTGAAACGAATTGTGAAAAAGATTGGACAGGTGAATGGCGCGGCCGGCCTCGCGACGGATAACTTTGACAATGCGAGGATGCGCGTGGCCGAGTGCATTGACGGCAATGCCTCCGAGAAAATCCAGGTACTCTTTGCCGTCTGAATCATAAATATAGCAGCCGCGCCCGTGGGTGAAAACGATTGGCTGGCGCTTATACGTCGGCAACAGAAATTGATCAGCGTCGCGCAGAATGGAATTTGCCTTCGACGCACGAGTAGGTGGCTTTTTCGCCTTTCCAGCAGCAGAATCCGTTCTCTTTTTTGAGGCGAGTGTTTTCATCAGGCCGCCGAAAGAGCCGCGCGCGCCGTGGAGAGAGGCTCGCGGAGAACCCGTGTGCCGGGAATCGCGGATGACTGGTCATCGGAGCGAGATTCCATCGGGCGGGAAGACAAAAGCAGAGCGTCGTGGGCCGTGCCGCCGACGATGCGAACTTCGCGGACACCGCCTTCGAGGGCACGCTTGGCAGCTTCCAGTTTCAGAATCATGCCGCCGGAAACGACGCGGCACTGAACCAGGCGCTCGATCTCCTGGCAAGTGATTGCGGAAAGGACTTTTTCGCCATCAAGAACGCCGGCGACATCGGTGAGATAGATCAACTGGTCAGCGCCGAGAAATTCGGCGCAAGCGGCGGCCATGTGGTCGGCATTGATGTTGTAAAGCTCGTTATCGGAGCCGAGCCCGAGACAGGGAGCGATGGGAATGAGGCGTTCGCGCCAGAGCGATTCGATGAAAGCGCTATTCAACCCGGTGAGATAGCCAACGAATCCGAGGCTGCCGGGGACTTCGCCGTGAGACATAGGCTCCGCCAAGAAGCACTGGGCATCGGCGGCGGAAATGCCAATCGCCGGATAGCCTTCGGCGGAGATGGCGGCGGCGAGGCGTTTATTAAGCAGACCCGCGAAGACCATCACGGCGGCATCGCGAGTCTCGCGATCGGTAACGCGGAGGCCGGAGACAAACTTGCTCTCGATGCCCATGCGCTTCAGCGCTTCGGTAAAGGCGCGGCCGCCGCCATGGACCACAAGGATTTCGTGACCTTCGAGGGCGAGAGCGGCGACCTGACGAGCCAACGCCCGCATGGCGGTTTCGTCTTCGAGCAATGCTCCAGCGAACTTGATGACAGTTTTCATTGAAGTGCGGTCTTCTCCTCGATCCCCAGGATGTGATTGAAATTCTGAACGGCCTGGCCCGCGGCCCCTTTGCCAAGATTGTCGAGGCAGGAGACGAGGATCAGACGCTTGCCAGAACTTTCCAAGGCAAAGCCGATGTCACAGAAATTGGTGTGGGCCACATGTTGAAGTTCGGGCAGAGTGCCCGCGGGCCAAATGCGGACCATGGGACGGCCGGCGTAAAACTTGCGGTAGAGGGCTTCGATGACATCGGGCGATTGCTGGGAGGCAAGCGTGACGTAAATTGTGGAGAGAATGCCGCGTGCGAGAGGCAGCAGGTGCGTTGAAAAAATGAGCTGCGATTCACCGAGGCCGGTGTGCTCGAGGATTTCCGGCGTATGGCGGTGGGAGAAAAGATTATAGGCCTTGAAGTTTTGGTCAACTTCGACGAACTGTAAATCGCGACGTGGGTCCTTGCCTGCGCCGCTGGCACCGGATTTGCAGTCACACACGACGTTCTGGTTTGAATCGATAAAACTCGCTTCGACAAGCGGGCGAAGAGCGAGAATAACGCTGGTCGCGTAGCAGCCAGGATTGGCAACGAGGCGTGCGTTGGCAATTTCTCCAGAATAGAGTTCGGGCAGTCCATAAACCGCTTCGCCGAGATAACCGGCATGCGGAGTGGATAGCTTGTACCAGGAAGTGAACGTTTCCGGCGATTGAAACCGAAATGCGCCGCTCAAATCGATGACGCGCAAACCCGCATCCAGAAGGGCCGGCGCCAGGTCCGCCGAGACTTCGTGCGGTGTGGCGAGAAAAGCCGTCCCGGCTTGGGACGACACGATGGAGTCGAGGGAAAGCGGGCGAAGAGGAGCCTGCCCCCAGCCACGGAATTGCGGAAAGAGTTCAGCGACACAGTTGGCGCCGCGGGTTTCGCGCACATAGAACGTGGTTGAGGCGACTGCAGGATGGCGGAGAAGAATGCCGGCCAGCTCCAGTCCGGTGTAACCAGTGAGCCCAACAACAGCGATTTGGAGAGGATCTCTCATTTCACTAGCGCTTCGATCTTCTTTTGCAGGGAATCGCGAGTTTTCCTGTTGGGAGTAATGATCAGGACGGTGTCATCACCGGCGATGGTTCCGGCGATTTCGGAAAATTTGGAAGCGTCCACGGCGGCGGCAAGAGGCTGAGCGCCGCTAGGCGGAGTCTTGAGCACGAGCAAGTTCTCCGCAGGCCGGATGTCGAGGAGGAACTCACGAAGGGCGCGAGCGAGCGGAGGAAGCGGGGGCGGGCCGGACTCCTCGGGAAGCACAGTCGTGGGCTTGTAGCCCTCCTGGGTCTTGACGAGCTTTAGCTCCTGGAGATCGCGTGAAAGAGTGGCTTGGGTGACGCGCATCTTCTGTTGGGCGAGGCGGCGGCGCAGATCTTCCTGGCTGGCAATGGGCTGGCCGCTGACCAGGCGCAGGATCTGTCCATGACGAAATGTTTTCCCAGCACTCATGACAGGTACAAATATACATCCTCTTGCATTTTTATACAATTATTTTTGAAGGGAGACAATCGATTTTTCACCAGCCACGACCGGAATGGATAAGCGGAGTGGGGTAAGGGTTGCGGGAAGAGGTCATGCAGGATTCGCAACGTTTCAAGGAAGGAGACTGGATTTTCCGGGCAAGGAATGGTTACCTATCCTTCTCAGCCACTAATTGCGCTCCCTATGGCTACATCGTGCAAAGTAACGGGTTGCAAGAATGATTCGCCGCAAGCCCTGGCGGAACAGCAGGTTTGCGTGCTGCACTTTACGCTGTCGATAGAAGGAAGCTGCGCGGAAATGAGGCGCGAGACGGCGCTGGGAAACGCTCCGCACGAGCGGCAAAAGGAAATCATGCGCTTCATCACCGAGAATGGCGAGCGCCTGGCGCGAGTGGCGACAAGCGGCCTGCACCTTACAGATGATCTGAAGGCGAGAATATTGAGCACTTTCCTGACACTGATGAACCTGCGGGAAAACCTGGACCGAGCAAATATGCGGAGCTCGTTCGGACGGACTGGGCACACGCGCTGAAGCCGAACGGGCACAACCCCTTCGAAATAAGAAGATCAAGCGCCAACATAGCGGGCATAGAGAGACCGCGCGACTGCAGGGTCTTTCGTGCCTTTTAGAATTGCACGACCATCAGCAAAAACGGTCATTTGATAGGGAGCAACACGAAAACAGAGAAGGAATTCGTTGTGACGGATGTCGGAGACGGTGGCTGCAAGTCTTCCGCGCAAAGCGCCTAAATCCAAGGATCTGCCGCGCTCGTGAATCTGGACGGAGTCGCGACCGCATAGGGTGATGTGAGGTTGGGCTCGTCCCTGGAGATATGAGAATTCGCGGCTGAAGCAGGTGCGGCATGCGGGGTTTCGGGCAACGCGGACGGATTGGAAACGGCCAGTCCAAACATCGCAGGAGATAAGCCGGCCTTGGAGTGCGTCCTCGCGACCAGAGAGAATTTTGAGAGCTTCCGCCGCTTCAAGAGAGGCAATGAGATTGACGATGGAGCCGAGGACGCCAACAGTATCACAGGTTTCCTCGAGACCATGGCCATTCGGGGAGGATTCCAGAAGGCAAGCCAGGCAAGGGGTGACGCCGGGCCGGATAGTCATGGTCAGGCCGTAGCTGGCGACGGCGGCAGCGTAAATCCAGGAGCGGGAGGACTGGACGGCATAGTCGTTAATCAGGAAGCGGGTCTCGAAGTTGTCCGTGCCGTCGAGCATGAGATCGAATCCATTGAGCAACTCCTCCGCGTTGCGAGGGTTTAAATCCTCTACCAAGCCTTCCACGGCGATGCTGCTGTTGATGGAGCGCAGTTTGCGCTCGGCAGCGACGGCCTTGGGAAGCGAGGAGCGGGCGTCTTGCTCATCGAAGAGCGTTTGTCGCTGTAAGTTGGATGGCTCGACGAAATCACGGTCGAGGATTCGAACGCGGCCTACTCCAGCGCGCACCAGGAGACCTGCTGCAGCCGCGCCGATTGCTCCACAACCTACAATGACAGCACTTGAGGCAAGCAGGCGTTGTTGCCCGAGTTCGCCGAGTCCGGAGAAGAGGATCTGGCGCGAGTACCGTTCGTAGATTGATTCAGGCACTCGACAGCCTGGTGCTTCCAATTCGGTCATGGTCCCTCGAACTTCATCATAACGCCATAGATGGAGAGACGGGCAACGGCCTTATGCTACCCTTCGTCTGAGCCATAGTGAGCATGAAATCCAAGCGGGGCAAAGGATTACGGAGAATTGTGGGCTTCGCGCTGCTGTGGGGAGCAGCGTGGACTGCCGGGGTGGCGCGGCCAAAAGCAAAGGGGCAGACGCTGCCGGCGGAACTACCTATCATTGCGGTGCGGATCGTGGCGGAAGATGGTCGAGTGCTGGCCGAGTCGCCCTCGGGGATTGCGGTCGAGATTGGGAAGCCTGCGGATAGGGATCAAGTGGCGAGCAGCATTCGCGGTCTCTATGGAACGGGCGATTACGCAGATCTGAAAGCGGTCACAACGCCAGTGGGAAGCGGCTTGCGACTCGATTTCGTCGTTCGAGAAAACCTGTTTTTCAACAGGATATTGATCGAGGGGCTGACGCCACCTCCGACGGATGCCTCCGCAGCGGCGGCGATGCAACTGGTACTGGGCCATGCATTCCATCAAGAAGATGTGAACGAGGGGCTCGACCGGCTGCGCGAAGTGCTTAAGGAAGACGGCCTCTACACGGCGCAGGTCTCAGCGGAGAACGTTCCGCACCCGGAGACGCATGAGATGGACATTCTGGTGCGCGTGAAGCCGGGAGCGCGGGCGCGCGCCGGGTCGATCAAACTCAAGAACGGCACCGAGTATCACGACGCGGAGATATTGTCGCGACTGAAGCTGAAAGCCGGACAACCGGTGACAACAGCTCGGATCCAGCGCGGAACCGACAGAATCCGAAAATTCCTGGTAAAGAAAGGCCGGCTGAGCGCCCGAGCGACCGTGCGTCGAGGGGAATACGAAGCTGCAAAGAACACGGTGCCGCTAGAGCTCGAAGTCACGGAGGGCCCGCGAGTGCAAGTGGCGGTGACAGGGGCAAAATTTTCGAGTGGAGAATTAAAAAGGCTAGTTCCCATCTACCAGGAAGGGGCAGTGGATGCGGACTTGTTGGAGGAGGGCAAGAAAAACCTTCGGGAGCGGCTGGAGAGGGATGGCTATTTTGACGGGCAAGTGAATTACACGACTGAAACGAAGGAAGTCCAAGGCAAGGGGCAGCGAGTCACAGGTACGGAGGAGCTAATCACGTATCACATCGAGAGAGGGGAGCGGCACAGCCTCGCGGGAATCGAAATTGAGGGCAATCATTATTTCAGCACGGAATTGTTGCGAAGCCGACTGCAGGTCTATGGCGCGGCATTCGGCTCGCGCGGACGGTTCAGCCGGCGCCTGATCGAATCCGACGCGGACTCCATGAAAGGACTCTATGAGGCGAACGGATTTTTGGATGCGAAGGTAGACGGGCAAATCCAGGACAACTACAAAGGGAAAAAGGGAGAAATCCTCGTACGATTCGAGATTCAAGAGGGTGAGCAGACGCGAGTGGCGTCGCTTTCGATCGAAGGAATACACGCGTTTTCAGAAGAAGAATTGTTGGGCGTGATCGGATCGACGCCGGGCCAGCCGTACTCCGATTTCAACGTGTCCACAGACCGAGACAATATTCTGGCGCTGTATTTCAACGAAGGATTTCCAGAGGCGAATTTTACGTCAACGGCGGAGCGCGTGGCTCCCGAGAAAGCGGAGAAGGAAGAAACGAAAACGAGTGCAGGAGAGAACGTAAAGAGCCAGAAGAAAGAGGAGGAGAAAGAAAAGAACGGCAAGCAAGTGGCGGCCCAAGCGGCGCCAATTCGTCTGGTTTATCACCTTACGGAAGGACCGCAGACGAGAGTGAAGCGAATCCTCCTGACGGGGTACGCCCACACGCGGCCACGAGTTATTCAACGGGAGATACGCGTTAAGCCAGGGGCGCCGCTGCGCGAAGGGGATGTGGTGGAGTCGCAGAGGCGTTTGTACAACCTGGGGATATTCAACCGCGTGACCATTGAACCGCAAAACCCGAACGGCTCTGACCCGGATAAGAACATCGTGGTCCTGGTGGAGGAAGCGAAGAGGTACACGATGGCGTACGGCGGTGGATTCGAGGTGCAACGCCTGGCGAGCACGACAAATCCGGCCGGGGGGCAGATCCAGGCCGCACCGCGGGGAATATTCGAGCTGACCAAAGTCAATTTGACGGGGCGCGCCGACTCGCTCTCTCTGAAGCTGCGCGGAAGTACAATTGAAGACCGGGCTCTTCTGGGCTACTCCATCCCCAACACGTTTGGAAGCCCGCACTTCAGCTCGCAAGCCACGGCCTACACGGAAAAGACGCAAGATATCAACACTTTTACGAATATGCGGTATGAGGGGTCGGTGCAATTGACAGACCAGGCGACGCCATTCACGACCGTCCTGTACAGATATGCCTTTCGAAAAGTGCTGGTATCGAACCTGAATTCCCACATCGCCCCGGAGGAGATACCTCTTTTCGAACAACCGACTCTGGTGTCCGAGTTCGGTGTGACGTGGTTGCGCGACGCGAGAGACAACCCCGCCGACGCGACCAAAGGGAGTTTTAATAGCGCTGATTTCAACATCGCCAGCACGGGTGTCGGGTCGAGCGCTAGTTTTCTGCGCTTTTTCTTTCAAAACTCGACCTACCATCCCATCAAACGGCGTTTCAGCTTTGCACGTTCGATCCGGATAGGGATTCTCGAGCCCTTCGGCAACACAGAGTCGCTCACGTTTCCGCCTCCAACGCCAACACAATGCAGCGGGACTACCACGACACCAGGGCCGACGCCGGAAATTATCCCCCTCCCGGAACGATTTTTCGGGGGCGGAGGCACGTCGTTGAGGGGATTTGCGCTGAATCAGGCCGGGCCGCGCGACGCGTGCACGGGCTTCCCTGTGGGAGGCCAAGCGATGCTGGTGTTGAACCAGGAATTCCGGTTTCCGATCCGGTTGCCGTACGTCGGCACGCAGCTTGGCGGAGCAATATTCTATGACGGCGGAAATGTTTACAGCCGGCTGGATCGGATCACGTTCCGCGCATATCCGCCGAAGCCAGTTTTCGTTCTCCAGGATCCCACGCAGCCGCCGAGCGCGACGAATCCTACACTGTGCGTTTCGAATTGTACGAACGAGCTGAATTATTTCGCGCACACGATCGGGCTTGGTATCCGGTACGCGACGCCGGTGGGACCGATTCGAATTGATTTGGGGTACCAAATCAACCGGCCCTTCTTTGTGGTGCCATGCGTTTCGAGCACGACGGGGACGCCGGCGACTCCGGCCTGTTTTAAGGGCACACAGCTGCCGCGGCTGCAAATCTTTTTTAATCTAGGGTCGACATTCTGATGCGGCGAGGCCGGATTGCCGGAACGTGCGCAGTGTTTTTCGTACTGATTATCGGTTCGCTTCTGAGAGCACAGGAAGTTGTGGATCGCATCGTGGCGCGGGTGGAGAACGATATCATCCTACAAAGCGACATCAGAGAGCTGAAAGAGTATCAGCGAATGGTGGACGGCAAATCAGAGAGCGATAGCGCAATCCTAGACCGATTGATCGATCAGTGGATCGTTCGGTCGGAGGCCGAACTCTCACAATTCCCCGCGCCCAAGGAGCCGGAAATCGACCAGGGAGTCTCGAGAGTGGTGAAGTCCTTTGCCTCACCGGAAGAGTATGAGGCAAGAAAGAAGCAGAGCGGGCTGAGCGACGCGGAAGTGAGAAAGATAGTGGCCGCCCAGCTGTACCTGAGCGACTACCTCGATTCGAGGTTCCGGCCGTCGGCGCAGATCGATGAAAAGGCTATCGAAAAATTCTATGAGAATGAGGTCCTACCAAGAGCGAAAGCGCACGGGCAGGCGCCTCCAACCCTGGATGCCTCGCGCGACATCATTCAGGAAGCTCTTGTGGAGAGCGACATCAATGAGCAAGCGGATCGCTGGCTGAAGGAAAGCCGGGCGAGGCTGCACATTCAAAAGTATCTGGCTGAAGGGGCCAAATGAAGGTCAGGAAACGGCACCCGATTTGGAATTGGGTCATCCACACGCCGTGGGTGCTAACGGTGATCGGGATACTGTCGGTGATTGGTTTCTTCGGAAGCGGATCCGGAAACCCGATTCTTCAACGGTGGATCGTGCATGGGCTGGAGAAGGCAACCGGAGGCCGGGTGGAGCTGCAGTCAATTTCCATTCAGTGGCTTTCGCTGCAGACGACGTTGAAGGGATTGGTGATTCACGGGAGCGAACCCGCTCGGGTGAAGCCCTTCTTCTCCGCACAAGAAGTGCACGCGAGGCTTCGGATCGATTCTTTCTGGGGCCGGAAAGTCTCCCTGGCCGAACTGGTGATCAAGGAGCCGGAAGTGGACATCCGGGTGGGGAGAGATGGCAGGACAAACGTGCCGGCTCCTCCACGGGCGAGCGGTTCGAGGAAGCCGATGCGCGAATCGATCTTCGATCTGCGCGTGGGGCAAGTGAAAATTGAAAACGGATCGGTCCTTTACAACGAGGTAAAAGCACCGCTCGCCGTTGAGGGAGCCGACTTGCGGCTGGCACTGGATTCTGGAGGGACATACGAGAACCCACTCTTTCTCGGACATGTTGAATGGCAGGCGGTGCGCTTCACGGCCAAGAAGTTGGGGCCGGTAAAGGCCAATCTGACCGCGAAATTCACCTTGTGGCGGGGTGGTTTTACGTTGGAGCAAGGCACGCTAAGCGCCCAGCACTCACACCTTGATGTGCAAGCGGAAATGTCCGACTTTGCAAGACCCAAATGGAGTTTCCGTTACCGCGGATGGCTCGAATTGTTGGACATTCGAGAGACTTTCCATTCCCCGGCTACCCCGACGGGACACGTCGATGTGCGCGGAGAAGGAACGTACGCCGATGGCCAATATAAGGGAACGGGAAACTATGCGGGGCGCGATATTTTTCTGAATTACAACATATTCCACGCGGCGGGACTAACAAGTCGCGGCAGCTACGACATTAACAATGATGGGGTGGTTGTGCCGGACTTCCTTGCGGAGGCGTTTGGAGGAAGCGTGAAAGGAAAAGTCACGCTGCGGTTCACGGGCGTGCAATTCCGGGCTGATACGCACATTCAGAACATGCACCTGGCTGGAGTGTTCCCGGCTATCGAGCACCCCGGCTTCCCGATCAATGAACTGGAATGGGACGCGTTGTTGAGCGGGGACACGATCGAGACCTGGAAGAATGCATTTGAGCAGTTCGAGCTAGGCGGGAAGATGGATTGGACGCCCTCGGGGACACTCGCGGCCGGCCATTTGCCGATAACCGCAAGCTGGCAGATTCACTACCGGCAAGATTCCCGGGTCTTTGCGATTAGTGCAGGCGAGTTTGAAACGCCATCTTCCCGAGGCACGATTACGGGCGTCCTGGCGCCGCACAACTCGGCGCTTGACGTGCACTTCGAAACCGGCGCACTGGAATCGTACAAGGATTTCATAAATGCGATTCGCGGGGCCCGGAAGGGCTCGGCGGATGCCATCAAGGAAATATCCGGGAATGTGCAATGGGACGGCAAGATCAGCGGGCCAAGCGGCAAACCGACGTTTGCAGGCCACGTCCGAGGCGAGCGCGTTCGCTACGAGGGGTTTGCGCTGGATTCCCTTGAAACCGACCTCAGTTATTCTTCGACGCAGCTGGCTCTCTCGCGTGGCCAAGCGCAGTTCGGCGCGATGGAAATTCAGATTGAAGGAGCGCTCAAGCTGACCGACTGGAGTTTCCTCCCGGGGAACGAATGGACAGCAGACGTAAATTTCGATAAAGCCCCAGTCGAGACAATTCAGAAGCTGTTCCGGTGGAATTACCCGGTGGAAGGGGTGCTAAGCGGCCAGATGCATGGCCGGGGGACACGAGCGGAGCCCAGCGTTACGGGACTCTTCGATCTGGCCGAAGGAAAGGTTCTAGGTGTTTCGTTCAATCGTTTGCGCGGGCAGCTTAAGCTTGCCTCAGACGAAGTGCGCATCGCGGATGCGGAGTTGCGCGTTTTCGCTCCCGGGAAGGAGAGCGGCAGAGGCGCGGGCATTGTGACCGGGACTATGGGTTACCGGTTCGCAGATCGAAGCATGTCGGCAGATCTCGTAGGCGCTTCGCTGCCGCTGGAAAACGTAGAAAAGCTGCAATCCGTCCGGCTGCCAGTGGGCGGAGTGGTGACATTTCGGCTGAAAGCGAGCGGCCCCGTTACGGCGCTGCAGGGCGACGGAAACTTCCGTGTGGTGGATCTCCGGATCGGAAAGGACGTGATCGGGAGCTTCGATGGGAGTCTCGAATCGGACGGACGCGCGGCGAAGCTGACGCTCAGGTCGGCGATGACTTCCGGGGGAGTATCGGGCGAAGTCACACTAGGTCTGGCTGACCCCTACCCACTGAACGCAAAAGTTTCGATCGTAAACATCGATTTGAATCCATTTCTGATAACCGCACTGCACATCAAGCAATTCAACGGTCACGGAGTGGCCGACGGCGATATCACCGTTGCCGGTGAATTGAAGCAGTCAGAGAAGATCGTGGTGGACGCCAAATTTTCGCGACTGGCGCTGGATTACGCCAATGTCCAACTGGAAAATTCGGGCCCAGTGCACGTGCGCTCTTCGAAAGAGACTCTTGAAATAGATCAAGCGACATTCAAAGGGACGGATACGAACATTGCCGTGGCAGGAGCCGTGCGATTTGCCGGTCGAGGCAGTCTCGGGCTGAGGCTGAACGGAGCGCTGGACCTGCGCTTACTGAAAGGGTTCCTCCCAACGGTGGAAGCGAGCGGTCCAGCACAGATCAATGCTTCGTTCGAAGGACCCTTTGACCGCCCGCGCATCACCGGCAAGGTGCACATAGAAAACGCCTCGGCGCGAGTAGCCGATTTTCCAACGGGATTGAGCAACATCAAGGGAGATTTAACCTTTGATGCCACACGTCTGTTTTTCGAAAACGTGACGGCCGAGTCGGGAGGGGGCACGCTGCACATGGGAGGCAGCGTCAATTATGTGGAAAGCCCCGTGCGCTACGACGTCACAGTGCGCACGGACCGCGTGCGCATTCGTTATCCGGAAGGGATGAGCTGGCTGGCAGGCGGGTCGCTGCGGCTTACGGGAACGCCGACCGCAGGCGTGCTTTCCGGAAGAGTGATTGTGGAACGAGTGACCCTGACGCAAGGGCTCGAAGCCGCCGGAGTGCTTGTATCTTCCAAAGGAAGCATTTCCGGCCCGACGACCAGCTCGCCGTTTCTACGTAATTTGCAGTTTGACATCGCGGCGCTTTCCGCCCCGGATGCCGTGATGGAGTGGCCGGGAGCGCAACTTGAAGCGGAGGCCAATCTTCGCGTGCGCGGGACATGGGAGCACCCGATTTTACTGGGACACATTCACATTCTCTCTGGCGATCTGACGTTTCATGGCGACAGATACCGGGTGACAAGAGGGGACATGAACTTTGCGAACCCGTTCCGGCTCGACCCGGTCCTGAACGTGGAAGCGACGACGACGATCCAACAATATGAGATTACGCTGGATTTTAACGGACCGGCGAGCAAGCTGACGCTGGCATACAGGTCGGACCCGCCGCTGCCTGCGAACGACATCATCACGCTGCTCGCGCTGGGCCAGACGAGCTCAGAGGCGAGCATTCGAGGAGGCGGGACAAGCGGAACGCAAAGTGCTTCGTCGGGGGCCTCAGCGATTCTCTCGGAAGCCGTGTCGAGCCAAGTGGGCGGGCGGCTGGAGCGGTTGTTTGGAATCACACGGTTCCGCGTGGATCCCGGCTTGGCGGAAGTCGGTTCGACGGGCTCCTCTCAGAACGCCGCGGCGCGCGTGACCGTGCAGCAACAAGTGACACGCAATCTGACCATCACTTATGTTTCGAACGTGGGATCGACGCAACAGCAGGTCATTCAGGTGGAATACAACCTCGACAGGAACATCTCGATAGTGGCACTTCGAGATCAGAACGGGACGTTCGGCATCGACATCAAAATCAAGAAGCACTTTCAGTAGGAGTCCCCGGCCAACCCCATCCGTTTCTAGGGCTGCTGGGGATCGGGTTGTTGCGCGGCTTGCTGCGATTGCGCCTGTTGCCCCCGGCCACCTTGCCAGCGGCGAGGACCGTTGCCAAGGCGCGCAGATTGGCCGATTCCCGGATTTTGCGCTTTCAACGCCTGCAGAGTCTCCTTGGCTGCCCTGGCACCAGTCGCGCGGCTGGCTGCCTGGATTTCACGGGCGATTTTGGGCATTTCCGCAGCGACCTTCTGTCCCGCCGGGGAACCGTAGAACTGCAGCAAGTTCTTGATATCCTCGTCCGTGTAGTGCTTGTCGTAGATGGCGACAAGCTGTTCGGTCAACTGATCCACATCAAATTTTTTCTGGTAGCTTTCCACGAAAGAAGTCACGAAGGCCTGGCCTTTGTCGTTATTGGGAACGGTGGCGAGTAATTTTTCGCGGTACTGCTCCGTTGAATTATTAACGGCGTCCTGCACCTGATCGCGCACACCAATCAATTCCATGAGGGAGCGAATGTCGGCGTCCTTGACGGGGTCGATGGGCTTTGCCTGCGCTGGACTTGCCTGGTCCTGGCTTCCCGAGCCCTGTGGCGCCGCACTCACGGAGTTTTGCGATGCGCCCTGAATGGCGAGAAAAAAAGTTCCAACGTAAATAATAATGAGAGCTAAGACCGCCTTCATAACTTCCTCACTTCCTGCGCGGCGACTATTCCAGGGGCATTCCGCCACTCGTGCGATTGTAAGAAATGCCGCCACAGTAGGAGCCCTTCACGCGGTACAGGCGTGCTTGTCGTTTAACTGGCCGTCCGTTCAGGTGGAATACTCACAGCGGAAGAGGCTTTCTGCTACCATGCCGCGGCATGGCGGACACAACCACTGCGAGTGCTGGCATGGCCTCGGCGGACGCATCGGTCCAGGCGGAAATCATCGATCGAGAAGCGGGCCTCCACCGGAATTTGACGCCACGGCAACTTTCCATGATTGCTATCGGCGGAGCGATCGGAACAGGGCTTTTCCTCGGCAGCGCCATCTCCGTGAAACTCGCTGGACCTGGAGTCATTTTCAGTTATCTGGCGGCAGCGGCGATTGCCCTGTGCCTGACGTGGGCGCTGGGAGAAATGACCGTTGCGCATCCCGTGGCAGGATCGTTCGGAGTGCATGCGGAAATTTACGTGCATCCCTGGGCGGGCTTTGCCATGCGCTATTCATATTGGCTTGCTCAGGTAATCGCCACGGGCAGTGAGGTGGTGGCTGCGTCGATTTATTGCAGGCACTGGTTTCCGAATGTGCCTTCGTGGATGTGGATAGCCGGCTTTTCCGCGGCGCTGGTGTATGTAAATGCGCGAAGCGTGGCGAGCTTTGGAGAATTCGAATATTGGTTCGCGATGATCAAGGTGCTGACCATCTCCGTGTTCCTGATTCTCGGCGCAGCGCTGCTGCTGGGCTTTGGAGTTCCACGGATCGGAACATCGAACTATACCGGGCATGGGGGATTTTTTCCGAACGGGTGGCAAGGAGTCGGCCTGGGCGTAGCGATGGCGATTTTCAGTTTTCTTGGAGTTGAGATCGTGGCGGTAACATCCGGTGAGGCAAAAGATCCGACGACCGCGCTTCCAAGAGCTTTGCGCTGGACGCTGGGACGTATGGGGCTTTTCTATGTGGGAGGGCTTGCGGTTGTTGTTGGAATCGTGCCGTGGAACGAGGTCGGGCTGGGGGAAAGCCCCTTCGTGCGTGTCTTTGAGACGGTGGGAGTTCCAGCGGCCGCGGGAATCATGAATTTCGTAGTGCTAACGGCCGCGCTCTCCAGCGTCAACTGTAATCTATACCTAATGGCGCGGATGCTCTTTTCTCTGTCGCGCGGCGGCTACGCGCCGGTGGTGCTGGGACGATTGAGCAAGCGAGGAACGCCCGTCCCGGCGCTTCTGATATCCAGCGCGGGAATGTTCGCCGCGCTCTTTGTGGATCACTGGTTTCACGCGAAGGCATACGTTTACATGTTGGGGTCGGCGTTCCTGGGCGGGATTTTCGTATGGCAGATGATTTTCGTGACGCATCTTGTGTTTCGGCGCCGCTCCGCTAAATGGGCCAGCCAGCCAATCCGATTTGCGCCGCGCGGCCCATGGAGTTCCGCTTTCGGACTCACGGCACTGACAGCGGTGCTCATCTCAACTTGGTGGGTTCCGGGATTACGCATCACTCTGGTCGCGGGAGTTCCCTGGCTTGCGTTCATTTCGGTGTGCTACCTTGTTTGGAGAAGGTTCCATTCCCTGAAGTATCCCGGTGGAGCTCTACAAAATGGATGAACTGCTGAAGTGGCGAGGCGAATTTCCGATCCTGGAGCGAACGACCTATATGATCAGCAATTCGCTGGGGGCGATGCCTCGAGGCGTGTATGACGAAATGCGGGCGTATGCGGACTCCTGGGGCGAGCGCGGAGTGCGCGCGTGGGAAGAAGGCTGGTGGGAGATGGCCGTTGGAGTTGGCGACAAGATCGCTCCACTCATCGGTGCGAAGCGGGGAGAGATTTCACTGCATCAAAACGTCACGCTCATCCAGGCGGTGATCAGCTCCTGTTTTGATTTTCGTGGTCCACGGAACAAGGTAGTGATGACGGATCTGGAATTTCCGTCGATTCAGTACTTTTATCACGAGCAACGCCGCAACGGGGCGCGGGTCGAACTTGTTCCCAGCAGCGATCCAGTGCGGATCGATTTGGACAAGTTCCTCGCGGCAATTGACGAAACCACGCTACTGGTGCCGATTTCGCAGGTGCTCTTTCGGAGCGCTTATATCGTGGATGCCCGCGCGATCATCGAGAAGGCGCATCGGGTGGGGGCGCACGTCATTTTGGATCTGTTCCAGGCTGCGGGGACGATTCCGATTGATGTTCGCGGCTTGGGAACGGATTTTGCGGTCGGCGGGGTGCTCAAATGGCTATGCGGCGGCCCCGGCGTGGGGTATCTGTACGTGCGCGAAGACTTGCGCGCGAAGCTGCGTCCTGCGATCGCCGGCTGGATTGCCCACCGGCGCCCGTTTGCGTTCGAGACCGGGGCCATCGATGCGCGCGAGGATTCTTTCCGCTACCTGAACGGGACTCCGCACATTCCAGCGCTGTATGCGTGCCGGCCAGGGCTGGATATTCTGAACAGTGCGGGGATAGAAGCGATTCGCGAAAAATCGAAACGAATGACTGCTCGTCTGTATGATGCCGCGAGGGAAAAGGGATGGCGTGTGAACACGCCGGAGAGCCCCGCCGAGCGCGCCGGCACGATTTCTGTCGACTGTCCGCATGCCGCGGAAGTTTGCCGCGAGTTGCTCGCGAGAGAAATTCTCGTGGACTACCGACCGAAAGCGGGCGTGAGGCTCTCCCCACATTTCTACAATCGCGAAGAAGAATGTGACCTGGCCATTGCCCAAATCGCCGAGATTCTCGGGACCAGAGCGTGGGAAAAACACGCGAATGCGCTCTCGCACGCTTAGAGAAAGAGCGGACGCCGCGAAGCAAGACTGGAAGGGGAGAAGCGAATAAGGTGAAAGTATTTCGCAACAACGAAGCTGATGATACTTCGCTGGGCGGCTCCGTGGCGGACAAGTTCGCCATGCAACGGGCTGAAATGATCGAGAAGCAATTGCGCCAGCGCGGGGTGACGGATTGCGGAGTGCTGGCGGCGATGAGGGACGTGAAACGCGAGGAGTTCGTGCCCCAGGAATTTCGCCCCAGAGCCTATGAAGACGCGCCTTTGCCCATCGGGGAAGGGCAGACGATTTCGCAGCCGTACATCGTCGCCGCAATGACCGCGGCGTTGCGTCTAACCGGCGAAGAACGCGTCTTGGAGATCGGGACGGGGTGCGGGTATCAAGCCGCCATTCTTGCGCACCTTGCGAGAATAGTTTTTACCGTCGAATCCCGATCGGAACTTGCCGCGGCCGCCGCCGCGCGGCTGGAGCGACTTGGATTTCCGAATGTGCATGTCCACTGTGGCGACGGTACGCTGGGTCTCCCGGAACTTGCCCCATTCGACGCAATTCTGGTTGCCGCAGCGGCGCCTTCCGTTCCGGAGCCGCTTCGTTCTCAACTTGCGGAAGGTGGCCGGCTGATCGTGCCCGTCGGTGACGCTGAAAATCAGGAATTGCATTATATCGAGCGGCACGGGAATACATTTGACACGCGCACAATGGAATCATGCCGATTTGTGCCGCTCGTCGGCTACTACGGATGGAAGGAACCACCGGCACGATGAGTTCCCCGATCCCTGACCTTTCGATCGTAATCCCCTCTTACAACGAGGCATTGCGGCTCCCAGTAACCCTCGAACGGATAGCGGGCTTTTTGCCCAACCTGGGTAGAGAAACTGAGATTCTTGTGGTCGATGATGGCTCGAAAGATCGCACGGCGGAGGTGGCGGAATCCTTTCGGAAGACGCTTCCAAGCCTTCGGGTTATTTCGAACGGCGTGAACCGCGGCAAGGGCTTCAGCGTGCGCCGAGGAATGTTGGAGGCGCGCGGGCGCGCGGTGTTGTTTACGGATGCTGACCTCTCCGCGCCGATCGAGGAGGCTCCGAAACTCATCGAGGCTATGGAGAACTACGATGTAGCAATCGGGTCAAGGGCGCTCGACCGGAGCCTCATTACCGTCCATGAGTCCCGCTTTCGGGAGTTTGCAGGGATCGTCTTCAACACGATTGTGCGCGTGATCCTGCGGCTTCCGTTCGTGGATACGCAATGCGGGTTCAAGGCGTTCCGGCGCGAGCGCTGCCAGATCCTGTTCGAGCAGCAACGCATCGAGCGTTTCGGGTTCGACCCGGAATTGCTTTACCTTGCTAGACACCACGGACTGCGGACGGTGGAAATCCCCGTACGATGGGGGCATTCGCCGGCGACCAAAGTGAACATGCTGCGAGACAGCATTCAAATGTTTGTCGACGTGTTCACAATTCGCTGGAATGCGATTCGTGGGCGGTATCCCAGGCAAGCTTGAGAACCAAAGGCGCGGATTAACTTTGCAATACAAAGTACTTGACAGAGCCGCGGTTTCTTGCTAGGCTGCCTCCATGCTTGCCGCCGGCCCACTCCGTTCTACCAAGCGCGAACCCATACCCATAGACGCCCGCGCCGCCGATCATCTCCAATACATCCGCGAAACGATGGAGCGCGCCGCCGAGTTTACAGCCGTGCCCGGATGGGGCGGCGTGGCCATGGGCATTACGGCGCTGGCCGCTTCCTTCCTTGCGGCGCGCCAATCTTCGCCACGCGCGTGGCTCGCAGTTTGGCTCGTGGAAGCTTTTGTGGCAGTCGCCATTGCCGCACCAGCGGCTGCGACCAAAGCGCATCGCGCGAATTCAACTCTGCTCTCCGGCCCAGGCCGGAAGTTCCTGCTCAGCTTTGCACCACCGATCATCGTTGGGGGCTTATTGACGTTTGCTCTCTACCTGGCCGGAGCGACGGCCGTCCTTCCGGGGGTATGGCTGCTTCTATATGGAACCGCCATTGTTACGGGCGGCGCATTCTCCGTTCGCGTTGTTCCAGTTATGGGTTTCTGCTTGATGAGTCTTGGAGCGGGGGCGCTATTCGCGCCGGTTGCCTGGGGAGACGCGTTTATGGCGGTGGGATTCGGAGTGCTGCAAGTCGGGTTCGGAATTTGGATTGCGCGGCATCACGGGGGATAAAAGGAACTAGCATGGCGAAGTCATCGGCAGCACACAAGGAACGGATTGAGCGCGGCAGAGAGCGGGATTCTTCGCTGGCTGCGGTGCGCGGGACGGCGCACGAAGCAGTTTCTCCGGATTTGGACCGGCTCATCCACGAGCGAATCCGGCTTGGGATTGTGAGCGCCCTGGCCGTAAACCGCTCGCTGACGTTCAACGAATTAAAGGCTCTCCTCAAGACAACGGACGGCAATCTGAGCGTCCACGCCCGCAAACTGGAAGAAGCGGATTACATTGTATGCACGAAATCCTTTGATGGAAGGCTGCCCAAGACGGAATACCGTCTAACGGCGTCCGGCCGCCGCGCCCTGGAGCGTTACTTGAATCACATGGAAGCGCTGATCCGTGCGACTCGTGAAGGTTAGAAGGCAAAATTTTTTGTTCGTAAGCTTTGTTCCATAGAGTAGTTTGCAATACTTTCCACGCGGCGGAGAAAGAAACAACAATGCTACCTCTCACCATGCAACACCGGATGACCGCACCTCCGGAGACAATCGTAGATCCAGGTCTGCACGTGGCCATCATTTCGGACGGAAACGGCCGCTGGGCCACGTCGCGCGGATTGCCGCGCTCCGCCGGACATCGCGCCGGAGCCGAGTCTGCCCGGCGAATCATCGAGGCGGCGCCTCGGCTGGGAATCCACACGCTTACTCTCTTTGCGCTCTCATCGGCGAATTGGAAGCGTCCTGCAGGGGAGGTCAACGCCATCCTGCGCCTTCTGCACGAATACCTTTTGGTGGAGACCTCGCATTGCGTCGAGGAGGGCGTACGGCTGAGCGTGATCGGGCGGCGCGACCGGATTCCCGCCACATTGCGTCAAGCCATTGCGGATTCCGAGTTCGCAACGGCATGTGGCAAGCGGCTCCATCTTCGTCTGGCAATCGATTATTCCGCGCGGGAAGCCATTTACCATGCCGCCTGCCGCTTTTACAAAGTCACGGAACTCTCGCCGGAATCCTTCTCGAACGTCCTTGCGGAAGTCCTCCGCGGCGGCTCTACGGAAGTGGATCTGCTGATCCGAACTGGCGGGGAGCAGCGGCTTTCTGATTTTCTCTTGTGGGAGTGCGCGTTCGCCGAATTCGTCTTTCTGGCGAAACGATGGCCGGATTTCACGGTGGCAGACTTGGAAGGCGCGATACAGGAATTTGGCAGGCGCGAGAGAACTCGCGGCGCGCTGCCCGACGCAATTGCCGGGTAGCTTCATTCGAAGGGAGCATGGAACATGGCTGAATCGACCCCTCACTTCGCTCCGATCGTCGTGCTGCTTTTTCTCGGAGCCGTGCTCGCCACTGGCGCCAGCGTTCTGGTCCTGCTCGTTGGCGCGGTGCGCCGTTCCAAGTTGATAGCCAAAATTGGCGGCGGCGGTGCGCTCCTCGTCACCGTGTGTTATCTGCTTTTGCTCTGCAGCGTCTCCCTTGCCAGCAATGAAAAAGTGGTTCCCCCGGGAGGATGGAAATATTTTTGCGAGCTTGATTGCCACATCGGCTATTCCGTTTCCGGAGTGCAAGCGACCGGCACGCTCGGTCCGGAGATGAAGCAAACATCAGCGCATGGCCAATTTGTCGTCGTTCGCCTGAAGGTCTGGTTTGATGAACACACCATCTCGCCGCAACGCGGGAACGGGTCCCTTACACCGAACGCCCGGCGCGTCGTGCTCGTCGACAGCGAGGGGAACGCTTATTCGGTATCGGCGGAAGGCGAAGCGGAACTAGCCCGCGAGACCGGCGAGCAGGAATCATTGAGGCGGCCGATGCGGCCAGGCGAATCGTTCACAACCAATCTTGTTTTTGACGTGCCGAAAAACGTGCGCGGCCTGCGCCTGCTGATCACCGAGGACGACCCGGAGACTCGCCTCATCGTCGGGCATGAAAACAGCCTTTTGCATAAGAAGATCTATCTAGGTCTCTACCCGGCCTCGAGTATCACCTCTGAAATCAGCCTTTTAGCATCCCTCCAGTAAGTCATTGCTGCTCAGTGCGATTGTCCTGCCCTGACCTTTGGCCTCTCTCCAGCGTCTATATCCCAGGAGCGAGGAATGGGATCAATGGGACTTGCGCTGCGCTGGGGGGCTAGAATCTCTTCCGTGCCGCGCGAACGGGAGATGCGAGTGGAACCTTCCGAAGACCTTCCAGGCCGCCCCAGTCAGACCGTACCGGGTGCCGCACTGACAGGTGCGGCATCTGAAGATGCAGTGTTGGCGGCGCGCTGCAGGGCTGGCGATCTGGGCGGTTACGAGCGGCTCTATGCGCTACACGGCGCGCGCATGAAAAACGTAGCTCGCAATCTCCTGGGCAGCGTCATCGACGCCGAAGACGCAGTGCAAGAAACCTTTTTGAAAGTTCAACGAAGCATCTCGACTTTTCGCGGCCAATCCAGTTTTGTTACGTGGACGTACCGGATTCTCATCAACACTTGTTACGATGCGCGGCGAAGGCGCGTGCGAAAGAAGGAAGTGGCGAACGAGGAGAACGAGGATTCGCTGCGGCCAGAGCCCCGCGCTCCCGCAGCGCATCCATCGCTGCGCATGGCGCTGGAACGCGCATTGGCTACTCTGACGAAACACCAGCGCGACGTTTTTTTGCTTTATGAAGTGGAAGGCTTTCACCACGCGGAGATCGCGGGAATCCTAGAGATTACGGAGACGGCCTCGAAGAATACGCTTTTTCAAGCGAAGAGAAATCTTCGCCAGGTGCTCGAACCTCCGCGGGGGAACAGCGCCACGGGAGTACGGTAAACGACCATGAATATCAAATGCGAAGATCGGGACAAAATTCTTGCGGAGGGCACGCCGGACGAATGGGCGGCACTCGAAGCACACGCCACCATCTGCGATGCCTGCGGCGAAGAACTTCGAAGCTGGAGAGCGCTCAGTGGCGCGGCAGTGGAAATGCGCGAGTACTCCGATACACCTTCTCTTTGGCCGCGCATCGAACGAGCGCTCGTAGAGCAAGCGGCCGCTCAAGACCGTCATTCGGAGGGATGGGGCTGGCTGTCTTTCGGCCGACTTTTCCCTCTCCGGCTTCAAACTGCGGCGGCGGCTGTCCTAGTGTTGATCCTGACGGCTTCCGCGGGCTGGATTTATATACATCGCCAAACGCCGCCGGTCGTGCAAGGAGACCAGTCTCTTTTGAAGAGCCCGGCGCTCGCAGAGGTGGAACGAGCCCAAGCCGCCTACGAACGGGCAATTGACAAACTCGCCGCGCAAGCGAAGCCGCAACTGGAGAATCCCACGACACCTTTGCAGGCAAACTATCGCGAGAAGTTGCTCGTCTTGGATAGCGCGATAAACGACCTTCGCGCTCAGACAGGCATGAACCCATCCAATGCGCATGTTCGGCAACAACTACTGGCGATGTATCAGGAGAAACAGCAAACGCTTGAAGATATCTTGGAGGAAAAACGATGAAGTTGTTTGAGTCGAATCGATTCGTGGACCGACAGCGCGTTGGGCGCGCGGCAGGCCTGTTTGCAGCTATTCTCTTGATCGCCGCGATTCCCGCGTCAGCGGCGGGAAGCAGAGCTCAGGAAGAAGTCACACGTAATTTCGAGAAGAGCCTGACACTGGGCGCCGGCCAGTCGGTTCGTGTCGAGCACAAGTTTGGGGAGGTAAAGGTCCATGGTGGGTCCGGACGAGACGTAAAAATCTCCGCCACCATCCGCGCACAAGCCAGCTCGCATGACGAAGCAGAGTCCTTCGTGCAGCAGATCAAGATTGAGGTGGAACAAACCAGCGAGGGTGTGCGGATCCGGACGGTCTACCCTGAAGAAGAGAAGAGTTGGTTTCATATCAGCAAGCGTTCGTCCTATTCCGTGAACTATGACATCGCCATGCCCGCCGATGCGCCGCTCTACGTGAAGAACAGTTTTGGAAGCTCGATTTCCACCGGCATTCACGGCACCGCGGATGTGGACAACAGCTATGGCTCGATCACCATGCATGATGCGGGCGTGGCGCGACTGAACAATTCCTTCGGCAGCATCGAGCTCACCGGGGCCGCTGGAAATTCCACGGTGAATGACAACAACGGGTCCGTCCAGGTTACCGACGTGAAGGGTACGCTCGATGTGCGGAACCGCTTCGGCAGCATCACCGTGAGAAATGTTCAGGGTACGGTAACTATGACGGGCGGCAACGGCGCCGTCACCCTTGCCGATGCGGGTTCCGCGACGATCACAACCTCGTTCGGGAGCGTGGACGCCCGTAGCATTCGCGGGGACCTTTCGATCCATGACAACAATGGCAATGTTGACTTTTCGACAGTTGCAGGCGGGGCGGAGATCACGAATAGCTTCGGCAATGTCACTTTCAGCGACGTAAAGGGCCGCGTGAACTGTACGACCAATAACGGACGTGTCAAAGCAAGCGGACTGACGGGAAGCTCCGTCACAATCCGGGACTCTTTCGGCAACCTAGAGCTGGAAAATCTCAGTGGCAGCCTGGATGCGGAAACGTCGAACGGAAGAATCATGGTGCGCGACGTCCGGGGAATCGTGACTCTCAAATCCTCTTTTGGGGCCATTGATGCGGCGAACGTACCCAAGGGGATTCGCGCAGTGACTGGAAATGGGGCCATAACGCTCGCGGACATCGGAGCGGACACTTACGCGAAAACCAGCTTTGGCAGCATTCTGGCGGAACGCATTAACGGCAATCTGACCGCCGAAAACAGCAACGGTTCGGTGACGGCGCGGAACGTCAAAGGAGATGCAGGCGTCACGACGTCTTTCGCGGGGGTTACGCTGGAGTCGGTTGGAGGGCGCATCCGCGTGGACAATCAAAACGGTGCAATCTCCGTGACCGCGATGCGTCCCGCTAACGGCTGCCGCGATATTTCCTTGAAGACTTCCTTCTCATCCATACACGTTCGTATCCCGGATGGCGTTGGCTACAACGTTGCAGCCCGCACTTCGTTTGGAAGAGTTTCTTCCGAGCTGCCGGTTACTGCGACAGGAAACCTGGGCGGAGACTCGTTGAACGGGACGATCGGCGCCGGAGGCTGCCAACTACAATTGACGGATTCCAACGGAAGCATAGAAATCGGCAAGACAGAAATCGCCAAGACACCGTGATGAGAACGGAGCCGTGTGCTAGCCTTCGAAAGATCAGCGAGCGAGGCCCCGCGCACGGTTCATGGCGAAGGCTTTGTTTAGAACCCGCGTGGCTGTTTCGCTAAGGTGGTATTGAACAAGCTCTTCCTGTCTCGCGAATGACAAGTCGGTAACATCGCTTGCTGCGCGTGGCTCGCCGCCAATACGCTCGCACAAATAATCGACAATCACGAAATGGAAGCGGGGGTTTTGTTTGGTTAGGGGGAGTTGAGGCGCGTCCGGCGGAAATATCCGGTCAAAGACTTCTATAAGGTCCAGCACTCGAACTTCAAGACCCGTTTCTTCCAGCAACTCGCGAGCCACGCCTTGCTGCAGGGATTCCCCAAGCTCAAGGGTCCCGCCAGGAATGGACCATTCGCCACGAAGAGGTTCGCTGCCACGGCGTATCAGTAGCGCGCGGCTATTTTCGATGACTACGCCGCCAACACCAACCACCGGACGGTCGGGATACTCGCGGGAGAGAGTCACTTTAGGAAATCGGCCCTGGCGCGGTTTACAATCGAAGCAGCCGCCCCGCGCATAAGAGTTGACTTGGGACAACGCGGTATATAATACGCCTTGGTGGCGGCGGCACAATCTGTGGGGCCCCGCCCTGCGAACATTTCTACGGAGGATGGAGCCGTGATCCGCTGCCCTGAATGTTCCACCGAAATCGATGTCGATGAAGACGAGGTCGAAGAAGGTGAAATCCTGAGTTGTCCCGAGTGTGAGTCCGAACTCGAGGTCTCGCAGACGCATCCCGTGCATCTGAACCTCATATCCGACGACCTCGATGACGAAGAGGAAGATGAAGAAGAAGAGGCCGGAGAGAACGGCGACCTTCTCGATGAGGACGAGGAAGACGAAGAAGAAGAGGACGACGAGGAGTAACCAGTTTCGCCCAGCGCGTTCAGCATCCCCAATCCTCGACATTGGCATCCAATAGAAAGGGAGTGGACTCATGATAAGTCCGCGATGGATAGTCCTTACTGGATTGGCAGTCTTACTGGCTCCCGCGAATCCGAGCTTTTCGCGAAGCCAAGATTCCGCAGTTCAGGCGCCGCAGACGGCTCCTCCTGTAGGGACTTCAACGTCCGCGGCGAAGAAGACACAAAAACACAGTCATGCGAATGATTTTCTAGTCATCGGGACGGTTTTTGATCCAAAAGGATATGCGTTTCCGGGAGTGCAGTTGAGGATTCGCAGGAGTACGGAGAAAAGGTTTCGCTGGGATGACTCGACGAATTCGCGGGGTGAGTTTGCTATCCGCGTGCCGCAGGGCTCACAGTATGAGATGGTGGTGCACATGAAGGGGTTCGCGGACCAGACGCGGATGCTGGATGCTAAGACAGGCCTGGGAGAAGCGCGGATTGTATTTCGAATGGAGCCAGAAGGAGAGAAAAAATGAAAGCTCCGGTACGATTCATGTGGTTGGCGGTGATCCTGGCGTTTGTGACCATAACTGCCGTCGCGCAGGACGCCAAACGCGAAGCGCAGCTCCGCACCGTGCACGGAGTGGTGTTGGATAAGTCCGATAACCTCGTCTCGGAAAGCGTGGTTTTCCTCAAGAACACGCGAACGAACGTGGTTCGAAGCTCGTACACGGACAATACGGGGAAATACCGGTTTAGCGGGCTGGATCCAAATGCGGACTACGAACTCCACGCAGAAAAAGATGACGGCAAATCGGCGACGCATACCGTTTCAAGTTTTGATAGCCGCAAAGACATCACGCTGAACCTGAAAATCGAAAAAAAGAAAGGCTGACGGAAGAGGCTCGCGCAATCCTTTTGTAAGCTCGGGGATAAGTTGACTTCAACCGCATACATACCCCCGAAGCAGATAGAGCGCTTGGCCGTGTGGTGCAAGCAGTCAGCGCTGTTCCCCAACGGGACACGGCAGAAGTTGCATTCCCACGTGCGACTCAAGCTGACGCTATACAGATGAAACCATTTATCGGCGAAGCGAATCTAAGCCGCAAGCCTTGGTTTCTGGAAAGTGGCCAGTTTAGACTTCGTATACCGGATCTCCCAGGAAAGGATTCGTGTTTCGTATGAATTGCATGCTTGGGAGACCGAGCCAGTTGTTTCTCCGAATCTTGATCGCAGTCATGTTTGCCGTCCCCGCGGCTGTGGGGCAGCAACCGCAGCCGCCCACGCCCGTTCCAGCCGACTCCCAGGCAGACAAAGCCAAAGAGGGGAAGGATGATCCGGACAAAAAGAAGTCGAATGACGCCATCGGCAAGAGCAAGCTCGAAAAGGAAACGGGCACGGTCAACGACCGCATTTTCGAAGTGCTTCCCAATTACGGCACTGTGGAAACTTCCAAGAACCTCCTGCCACTGACCCCGGGACAAAAGTTCCATCTCGCGACCGCCGGTGTGTTCGACTGGGGCGCATATCCTTTCAATGGCATCCTCTCCGCCATAGCCCAGGCTAAAAACGACCCCCCTTCGTGGGGACAAGGCTGGGCTGCGTACGGGAAGCGGTATGGCGCTTCGTTTGCCGATAACAGCATCGGGACATATATGACGACCGCTGTTTTCCCTAGCCTCCTACGCGAAGATCCCCGCTACTATCAAATGGCGAGAGGCGGGTTCAAGCGCCGTGCCTATCACGCTGTGAATCGGCTGTTCGTCACGCGGACGGACTCGGGGCACGATCGGTTCAATTACTCGGAATCAGTTGGCAACGCTGTCGCAGCGGCGATGTCCAATATCTATCACCCACCCGAGGATCGCACGGCATCGAGGAACGCCACGACGTTTGCGTTCCTGATCCTCTACGATGGCCTCTCGAATGAGTTGAAGGAATTCTGGCCGGACATTCGCCGCAAGGTATTCCACAAGAATACGCCCTGAAATTTGACGCAAACAGAATTGTCGGGATTCAGTGCTGCGCTGGCACAAGTACCTGCAGGGATTGAGGGACGACTTCGATTTCCACCGGTGTTGGTCCCAGAATCTCGCCATCGCCGTGAAACATGCAGGGTCGATCCGTGGTGAGCTTCACAGTTCGTGCGCGTGCCCGCTTGATTCGAAGGGTACGCAGTTCGCCGCTCTTCAAGACTCGTGGCAGTATCCTCAAAATTTGTATGAGGTTAAGCTCTTCCACTAGGACGGCATCGAGAAAGCCATCGTCGAGCAGCGCATCAGGCGCAATTCTGATCCCCGAACCGTAAGTTGGAGTATTTAGAACGGCAGCCAGAAGAGACTTTGCCTCTAGTGGAGGCCGGTCGCTTCCGGGGAAATCCAGTCTTACGCCGATCGGGTTGTAACCCCACAATGCCCGGAGTGCCGAGGCAACGTAGCGTGATCTGCCTGGCAAGTGGCGAAACACTCCGCTTGCATGCCGTGCAGCTTCCGCATCGATTCCCACGCCGCCTCCGCCGAGATAGAGGCGGAGTTTGCCATCCGCTGTACGCGCCCGCGCAAGATCCACTCGCTTCGAATACCCTCGCAGGATTGCCTGCGCAGCGGCAACCGGGGATTCCGGTAACCCGAGGCTAGCGGCAAAATCATTGCCGCCGCCTGCGGGTAAAATCCCAAGGACGACTTCGCTGCCGCACGCCGCGTTTACTAGCGCTTGAACCGTACCGTCTCCGCCCATGGCAAGGATCAGTCGACTGCCACCTTTGATCGCAGCCCGCGCACGCGCCTCAAGGTCGTGGGTACTCGCGGTGAAGATAAAATGTGCGGGAACTTTTGCGGTATCGAAAACTTGCTGAACTCGCGGCTGGAGGGAGCGTGCGAGCCCCCCGCCTGACGCGGGGTTCACATACACAATTGCCGGAAGCAAAGAAGAAATTGGGCGGAGGTCGGCCACTTGGCTTGCCATCCTGCACAACCAATTGTGATTGTGTCAATCAAAACGCACGGAGGAGACAAAAAAGGCACGGTCTCGTTATTTGCCAACCTCCACCGATGGTGCTGCGGAGGAGGCGGCAACCACGGCGGCCACCTTGTTTTCCGAGAGAGTGTGATTGAACGCGGGGAGATCGTCAGCCATAAGCTTCTTGTACTCCTCGAGGGCTCCGGTCAGATCCTTCTCCATTGTTTGCAGTAAATGCAGTTCCGCGTCGGTGGGAGCGAAGTCGGCGCCGCCGGCAACGTCGCCGCCTCCAGAGCCTACTTCGGCGTTAAGCCAGATCAAGTTCAGGTAAACCTTGTAGGCCTCGACGTAATACTTGTCATCGCTGTTGACTTCCGAGGGGGACACGAGCTTGAACTCGATAAGTTGCAGTTTCTTGTCCATTTCCTCGACGGTCTTGAGCAAATCCGCTTTGCGTTTTGTTTGCGCCTCGTCTTGCGCCGGCGCGGACTCTGGTTCTTCGAAGTCGTCCGGTTCGGCGAAGGGCGGCCTCTCTCTTTCTTTCTTCTTTGGAGGGCGCAGCATGGTTTCGATCACTTCAAGTTGCTTACGCAGCCATTCGATCTGATTGACGGTGTCCGAGACGCTGGTGATGTCATCTCGAATGCGCAGTTGCGTTTTCACAGAGGATTGGATTTCCTCCTCCGGGGTCGGCACCCGCGGGTCGCGCAGCACGGTGAGAGGCTCCGTAAAGGTTTGTCCTGCCACGGTTAAACGGACGGAGTATTTTCCCGGCGCGGCAATTGGGCCCACCTCGGCCGGGCGAATTCCCCAGTGCGTGATGGGCCGGGAGTCGGCGTCGCGAAAACGAGGTTCATCCCAAATATGCGGATTATCGGGAGAGACCGTCCGCAGCGCAACCAATCGCGGCGATTCATGGCGCAAGTCCCACTTCACTCGATTGATTCCCGCGTGGGCCTTCGCTTTCAGTGTCCGAATGGGCTTGCCGTCCGCATCCAGGATTTCCAGTTGCACCGGGTCTTTCGGCGCCGACTTCAGCGAAAAGTTGAGCATGGCCTGGCCGCCATGGACAAATCGATACGCGGAACGCGGCGCGAAGAGAACCGCCGGAGCATCCGTGTGGTTTTTCGCCATCTGCTCGAGAGGGGTAATGTCGTCAAAAATGTAGAGGCCCCGGCCATACGTGGAGATCACCAGGTCGTGAAACTCTTTCTGCACGACCGCCCAGGTCACGGGGGCGTGAGGCAGGCCGGACTGGAATGCCGTCCAGTGGCCTCCGTCGTCGAGCGAATAGAAAAGGCCGTTTCCGGTACCAGCGAACAAAAGACCCGCGCAGTTGGGGTCTTCGACGATGGAACGCACATAAGCCAGAGGATGCTTGGGCAAATTTGCGGAAATCTGTTTCCAGGTCTTGCCAAAGTCAGTGGTCTTGTAAATGAAAGGATCGCGGTTGTCCATCAGATGAAAATCGACCGCGACGTATGCGGTGCCTGGATCAAAATTGGAAGGCGCTATGCTGGCGACAGTTCCCCACGCAGGGAGTCCTGAAATATTCTTGGTGACATTCGTCCAAGAGGAAGCGCCATCTTTGGTGTACCAAATCTGACCGTCGTTGGTGCCCGCCCAGATGAGTCCCTTCTGAATCTTGGAAGGTGCAATCGCGAATACAACCTCTCCATAGAATTGACCGAGATTGTCGCCAACGATCCCGCCCGAGGGAACGATGCGAGTGGGATCCTGCGTTGAAAGATCAGGACTGGTTACTGTCCAGGTTTGGCCGCCGTTCGTTGTTTTGAAAATTACCTGGCAGCCGTAGTAGACCGTGTTGTGATCGAAGGGATCAACTGCCAGGGGAGGAGTCCAATGGCAGCGATACTTCAGGTCATTCGGGGCAGCGTCAATCGTATGCAGGTACGGACTGACGGAGCGAGCTTCCTTGGTCCGCGCATCCCATCGGGTGACCTCATCGCCATAGCAGGTAGCCCATACGACGTTGGGATCAGCGGGATCGGGGATCGTAAAGCCGGATTCACATCCACCCATTCTGTGATCCCAGCCGGTTTCTTGCGAATCGATGGGCACGCTTGGGCCGCGCATGTTTCCGTCGTCCTGCATGTTGCTGTAAAAATAATAGGGAGTCTGATTGTCGACGTCGACGTGATACATCTGGCCTATGGGCAATTGGACTCGATGGAAGCCGCGGCCGTGCACGGTAGTGATAATCAAACCGGCGTCGTCCGTGATTACAAAACGGTCGGGATTGGCGGGATCAATCCAGATATCGTGAGTGTCTCCACCCCAACGCACTTCCTGAAAATTTAAACCGCCATCGAGTGATTGATGGAACGAGCTGTTTGCTACAAGGACTTCGTTCTCATTTCCGCTTGAGACGGCGATTCGAATGTAATATCCGGCACGCCCAATCAAGGACCTTTGGTGATTGATAGCTTTCCAATGTCCACCTGCATCGTCCGATCGCCATACGGAGCCCTGGTCCTTGGTTTGGATCAAGGCGAATACACGATTCGAATCTGTCGGCGCCACGGCCACATCGATCTTGCCGAGGGGAGAATGAGGAAGGCCATGTTCTTCAATGCGAGTCCACTTTGTTCCCCCATCGCGCGAGACGTAGACTCCGCTGCCCGGCCCACCGCTAAACTCGGCCCAAGTGTGCATTTCGAGTTGCCACATTCCGGCGAACAGCACGCGCGGGTTGTGAGAATCCAGAGTAAGACCGGAGCAGCCGATGTTCTCTCCGGCAAAAAGCACACGTTCCCAATGTTGGCCGCCATCCATTGTGCGGTAAACGCCGCGTTCCTGCTGGGGGCCAGTCGCGCGTCCGAGCGCGCAAGCAAAGACGATGTCCGGATTCGAGGGATGGACGATAATTCGGCCGATGCGCCCCGTTTCTTCCAGGCCCATATTGGTCCAAGTCTTCCCCGCGTCCGTTGACTTGTAAATTCCGTTCCCGATCACGTCGCTGTCACGGATCACCCAAGCCTCGCCGGTTCCGGCCCAGACTACGCTCGGGTTGGAGGGGGCAACGGCAAGAGCGCCTATCGCTGCAACGGATTGCTTGTCAAAGATAGGCATCCAGCGGTTGCCGCCGTCAGTCGATTTCCATACGCCACCGGAAGCTGCACCGGCGTAATAAGTGCTGGAATCTCCCGGGACACCGGCCACGGATGCGATGCGGTTTCCGATTCGTGGCCCAACAAAACGAAATCGAAATTGTCCATCCTCATCGGAATCAGGTTTCTGTGCATGTGCGGTTGAAACCCAACACAAAGCCAGCGACAGCACTAGGCAGAGCTTTCCGCAGCGCATGAACTTCACGAGACCCTCCGGCAAAAATTGGGAAAGTTGACGTCCCGGATCAGGCAGAGGCACGCCGACCGCGCAAAGTATACATTAACCGCCGACCGATTCGCGGGGGTTCCCGAACAAAAAATGCAATGCGCCTCTTATTCGCTCACACCTTGTTCGAGTGAGTTGTCTTTTATTCAGCCCAGCTAACGAACAGCATTGGGTGAGAAGGCTTCGTGCAAGATTGGCGGCGGAGCGCAACCGCGCTGCGCTCGGACGCAATTCTCGAGATGCGAGTCGTATTGCCGGGAAAACAAAGAATTAATAGCCCAATGGTCGTTCGAATTGGGCAAGGATGAGGAACACCGTGCCGAGTGTCATGCAATTGATGGTGCCGGCGGGGGGAATCGAACCCACGGCCTAGGGATTATGAGACCCTCGCTCTGCCACTGAGCTACGCCGGCACGAAGCCAATTCTTAATGCTACGGAGTAGGTTGCAAGGGTGTCAAGCATTCCTGGAGAGAGACGAGCGCGACACGCGATCTCGAAGGCGTCACGTAAAGGAAGCCACGTTCATTTTCTGCAAGGATTGAGTGTGTAGGCCTGCAGCCAGAGCTGAGGTGGACTGCCCCAAAGTCCCAAGTCTCTTAGTACTACCGTACTGTTGACCCTAGAAGTCCTGAACCTTATTCTCCTCGCGTAGTGAACGAACGGCCAAGTCCCCCTGGGCGAATGTCCAGCGAAAGGACAGGCCGGGGAAGTGTGTACTTATACGGAACAGGTCCGTAGCGCGAGCTACTTGACATCCCTTTAATAAGGGATAGAGTGTCTCCGGGTGTAATCCATCCCCGGAGGCAATATGTCCAGGAAACTCGCGGTAGTGTTGTTTGTCATGCTGATCCTAGTAGGGTCCATGGGCCTGAAGACGTTGGTTACGGCGCACGCGGACGGTTCCATCTTGATGGCCGCGGGAGGTGCGCCAGCACCACCGACACCGTATAAGGCAGGCGGCGCACCGGCACCACCGACGCCTTACAGAGCGGGCGGCGCGCCAGCACCACCGACGCCCTATTGAGAAGCACGCAGTAATCCGCGGAGCCTGAACTAAGACTCCTGCGGGGCGTGGATCGGGGCGAAGATAGGCGAGGTTACGTGCCTGGTCCATTTGCATACTTAATCTGGTTCGTCAACATACTCTGCGAAGTCGCCGTCGTGGTGTGCGCGTTCAAAAAACAGACGCTCCGCCGATATTTCCTTCTCAACATTTACATGGCGGGGCTGGTCATATCTGATATTGGGCGATACAAAATACTCGCTGAGTATGGCTACTCCTCGAGACAGTATCAGTATTTTTATTACTACTCGGATGCGGTCCTCACAGTCTTCCTCTACTTCGCACTAAGCACACTTTATAGCCACGTCTTTAGCGAGCTGAAGGCCGAGAGTTACGTAAAGTTCGGGACTGTGCTCTTGCTGGCCGGGACGGCCTTGTTTACCTACAGTGTCGTGGCCCAATCTTCCGCCAAGTTGGTGACCCATTTTGTTATCGAGCTCTCTCAAAACCTCTATTTCGTTGGTCTCGTCCTTACCTACGTTTTATGGGGCGCCATCTTAAAGCTCCGCGAGACCAGGACACGCCTCATCCAGCTGGTGCTTTCGCTGGGTGTCTATTTCAGTTTGATTGCTGCTAATTATGCGATTCGGAATCTTTATCCGTCCTTGAGTACCGTTTTCGTCCCACTGGTGCAGGTTTTTGCGACGTTCCTTCCGCTGGCCTGGGCTTACGCCTTCTGGCGATTGCCCGAAGATGCGCGGCTGGTACCTTCGCGCCTTGCGGTGATCCCCCGATGATGGCCGCAATCATTCTCGTCTTCTCGGTGGTTTTCCTGCTGCAGTTCTTCGTGTCCTACTGCCGTTCCGTTATTGCCGCTTCGGTTAAACATCCCCTGTCGGCCGAAGTACAGGACGTGACCGGCATCAAGAGCACGGCGACCGGGGAGGATTTCGACCGTGTCGTTCAGCTATTGCAGCTCTGTCCCGACCGCCCGGAAGACCGTAATGAGGTTCAGGCCGTCGGAGCGTATTTCGGCCTCCTGGGGTTTGTTCGCTCAACCATCGCTCGCATGATTCCATCCCTCCGCACCTGGACGGAAAGAGAACGCGGGAAATGTACCTACTTTGCGGCGGTGACACTCGAGCGCCGCATTGCGTTTAGTCGAGACATGTTCGCGCAGCAGTTGGAATCCTGACGCAAGACTGAGATCTCTATCTATCCCCATTGCTCTCCCTCGCCCTGCCTGATTAGTTACACAGGGGTTTGATTCCCGGCTTGACTTTTCCAGGTTTGTGTTAGGCTTGGTTTGTTCCCTCCTCACCGGAGTGGACGCGTCCGCAGCGCAAAAACGACCGGTGACAAAAACATGTCTGCAATGTGGCGCTGTGTTGCCTTCGAGCATACGCGTCTGTAGTTTCTGTGAATCATCTCTGGAGATTGAGTTCTCTTCCCAAGCGGCGAAGCCTGCTCCAGGTGTGCGCGAAAACCCGGGCCTGAAGTCCCAAGGAAACAACGCACCCTCGACATCCAGCCTCGATTCTGATCCCTCCTGGCGGGGCGAACTGTCGCAACGCCTTCAAGCGTATCGCGCACGGCGGCGGAAGGTTGCGCCCAATCTCGCTCAATCGGAACTCCCTTTTGAGGAGCCTGCGAACGATCCGCGGCTCCCATCCTCGGTAGCTATTGCTGACGCCCCGCCTGTCGGGGAAGAGGATTTCTCTTTCACCATAGCTATTGGCCGAAACGCCGCGCCGCGTGAAGAGGCACGGATGGTGATCGACGTGTCCGTTCCACCCGACGCGGACCAGGGATTCGAACAGGCATCCTCTGCAAACGAGTGTCCGGAACCTCACGGCATCTATCCCGTCGCCTCGATGGATGAGCGCCGAATCGCCGGACTGATCGACGCAGCATTCCTCTTGTTTGCATATGGCGGCTTCCTGACACTGTTTGGTTCGCTTGGGGGACAGTTCACTTTTAGCAAGTTAAGCGCCGCCGTCTGCATCGCTACGTTCGTCATCGTGTACCTGCAATATTTTGCTCTCTTTACGATTTTCGGTGGCACGACCCCGGGAATGATGCTGCGCGGATTGCAAGTCACCAGTTTCGCGGGTGAAACACCAACCCCCCGACAACTTCTGTGGCGGAGCATGGGTTATATGCTTTCCGCCGGCACTTTTTTCATGGGTTTTCTGTGGGCCATGTGGGACGAAGATGCCCTGACCTGGCACGACCGTTTGTCCCGCACTTATCTCTCGCCGGCACCGACGTTTGCCGAGATGGACGCCACTCACGCGGCGCATAGCCGCTGATGGCCGATGCTGATTCGACTCTGTTACGTCTGAGCGCCTAGCTACGAAAAGCACCGCCGATTCGCAAGATTGCGGCCAGGCTGAGTTCAACATCCTCTTCCGTAGTTGCCCAGGAACAGACGCTGATTCTCATTGCGGTTTTTCCTTGCCATACTGTCCCGCCGCACCAGCAGGTGCCTTCTTCTTGCACGGCGCGAATCACCTTCTGCGTGACTTCCGCACTTCCGAAAGAAACCAGGACCTGATTCAGGACCACATCATTCAGCACCTCGAAGCCAGCCTCGCGAAATGCGTCAGCAAGTCGTTGCGCGTATGCGCAGGTTCGTTCAACTAAGGAACACAGGCCTTCGCGGCCCAACGACTTGAGAGCTGCCCACAGTTCCACTCCGCGGGCTCTTCGAGAAGCCTCCGGAACGTGGTACATCGGTTCGCGCAGGGCACCAGCCTGGAGGTATGCTGCCGTCATTGTCATCGCGGAACGCATCGCCATTCCATCTTTCACCAGTACGATCCCGCAATCGTAGTTGACGTTCAGCCATTTATGAGCATCAGTCGCCCATGAATCCGCTTGCTCGAACCCCATGGTCAGCTGTCTGTACTTAGGCGACACGGCTGCCCACAAGCCGAAAGCGCCGTCCACGTGCACCCAAGCTCCCTGCTCGTGGGCCCGGGTGCAGATTTCTCCAGCGGGATCAAACGCCCCGGTGTTCACATTGCCAGCCTGAATACAGAGGATTGTCCGCTCGCTGAGGGGCGGCAGTTTGTCGGCACGCATTCGGCCTTGCTCGTCGACCTCCACGCCTACAAGACGCTTCTTCCCAAAACCAGCAAGGCTCAACGCCTTGAGGAGAGAGGCGTGGACTTCTTCGCCGACTACGACTTCGATGGGAGGTGCTCCAAACATCCCGTCATCAGCGACGTTCCAGCCTGCGCGAGCGAGAAGAGCACTGCGTGCCGCCACGACCGCAGTGAAATTCGCCGTGGTCGCGCAGGTCACTAGTCCTCCGTCGCAGTTCTCCGGCAACCCAAGGATCTCGCATACCCAGCGTAGCGCTACCTCTTCCAACTCTGCCGCCGCCGGTGACATCACCCGCAATCCAGCATTTTGGTCCCATGCGCCTGCGAGCCAGTTCGCCGCGAGAGCAACTGGAAGGGTGCCGCCAATTACGAAGCCGAAATACCGGCCGCCGGTCGTCGCGACCGTAGCTGGAGAGCCGAGATCGTCTAGTTTCTCAATGACCTTCATCGGATCGCTCGGCGAGTCCGGAAATCGTTCACGAAATTTCTTGAGGTTTCGCACATCTTTTTCGGCAGGCGCAACTCGACGTTCGCGGGCTCCCTCCACGTAATGGATTGCTCTGCTTGCTGCATTACGGAGCACATCCGCTGTCTTGGCCTTTGGATTTGTTTTAGTTTGCATCAGCTAGCCGACCCTTCGATGCTGCCGTGATCTCATGAAAGGACACATCAGGCAGCCTGGCGCAGAGGCGCCATGTTCACTAGGCTATCTGGTTCAAGGGAGATGGAAAGAGCCGAATTGTCTTCTACTTCTTTATAACGGCTTCGTCGGAAGCAATCTTGCCGTCACGAATGAAGATGATCCTGTGCGCGTGCTGGGCAATGTCGTGCTCATGCGTAACGAGAATTATGGTGTTGCCTTGACGATGGAGGTTTTCAAACAGGGCCATAATCTCCTCACCTGTTTTCGAATCGAGGTTCCCCGTGGGCTCGTCGGCCAGGACAATCGAAGGGGAGTTAACAAGGGCTCTGGCGATGGCCACGCGTTGTCTTTGGCCGCCCGAAAGCTCGTTCGGCTTGTGAGTCATTCTTTCAATCAAATCCACACGCTCCAGCGCCTTCTTCGCCTTTTCAATCCGCTCCTCAGCGGGCGTGCCGTTGTAGATCAGCGGCAATTCCACGTTGTGAAGGGCGGTCGCGCGCGGCAGCAGGTTAAAGGTTTGAAAGACGAAGCCAATTTCCTTGTTACGAATATACGCGAGCTCGTCGTCGTCCAAATCGCTCACCAGCCGTCCCGCAAGCCAGTATTTTCCGGCGCTAGGGGAATCCAAGCATCCGATCAAATTCATCAGCGTGGACTTTCCGGAGCCGGAAGGACCCATGATGGCAACGTACTCGCCTTTGTGTATTTCTACGTCCACTCCGCTGAGCGCGTGGACCTTCTCGGAGCCCATTTCATAAACCTTTGTCAGGGCTTCCGTTTTGATCACGATACCGGAATTGACCAAATCCTCGCGGTATGAATCCGGCGCTGTTGTTTCCACGGGCATTCGAATGTCCTCGCTTATCCGGATTCGTCAGCTCTGCTGGTCGTCCTGCTTCTTGGGGGCGGAATTGTCCACCTTCACGCTGGCCTCGGGTTTCAGCGTTCTGAGCGCTTTATAGCTGCCGACTACGATCTCGTCGCCGACTTGCAAACCCTTGGTGACCTCGATGTTGGTAACGCCCGTGATTCCGGTTTCCACAGGACGAAAGACTGCTTTCTTCCCGTTAACAACGAAAACACCCTGTATCTCCTGCTTATTGGGATCGCCTGGAGAGGCTGGTGGGGGCGCTGCGAGCGTGACTCCTGAGCTCCCTTGGCCTTTGGCATTCTTGGCAGCTTCCTCGAGATCCTTCCTCATGCGCACTGCCAAAGCCTGAATCGGAATTGCAATTACACTTTTCTTCTCTGCCGTTTTGATCTTGGCCGTCGTTGAAAGACCCGGGCGCAAGTTATCGGGCGGATTGTCGAGGCGCACGACCACTTTGAAATCCTTGGCTTCCTGCGTGCTTGTCGTGGATTGCGTCGTCGCCAAACCAGAGCTTCTCAACGTCGCCTGAGAACCAATCTCTGTCACTTTGCCCGTGAAGATTTTCCCGGGAACAGCGTCAATGCTCACGTCAGCGGCCTGGCCGAGCTTCACGTTGACTATGTCCGTCTCGTCGACCTTTACTTCCGCAGTGACCACGGACATGTCTGAAAGCGTCATCAGAAAACTGCCATTGGTGTTCGTGATGCCGGGCACAACATAGTCGCCAACCTTTTCCGGCAAATAACTGACGATCCCGTTGATTGGTGAAGTGTAGACAGTTTTACTCAGGACGTCTTTTTGGCGCTTCAGCACGGCCTCGCCCTGATTGACCTGAGCGCGGGTCTGTTCCAATTGCGCTTTCATCGATTGTACGCGCGCTTTCGAAGAATCCACTGCAGCCGCCGCTGCGTCGTACGTAGACTTTCGCTGGTCGAAATCCTGTTTCGGTATTAACCCGTCCTTGTACAGCCCCTGTCCACGCTCCCAATCGAGCTTGGCCTTTTCCATGTTCGCCTGTTGTGAAACCAGGTCGGCTTGCGCAGCTTTGTAGCTCGCTTCGGCAGCCTGCACGCCCGACTCTGCCGAATTTATCGCCGCGCCTTGCGCTTGCACATCTGCCGAGGCTTGGACATTATCCTGAAGCAAGAGCTTGTCACCCTTCTTGATGTGGTCGCCTTCTTTCACCAGGATTTCCGTAATTCTTCCGAAGCCCTGGGCCGTCACGTTGGTATATGTGGTGGGCTTAATTTCGCCAGACGCCGTCACGATGGACACCAAATCATCCTGGGTGGCGACTTTCGCTGTCTGAACCGTCACCACTCCCTTGTTCGCCTGATTGACGCTGAAAACCACAATTCCAATCAGGACCCCGGCAGCCACGACACCGATGAGCACCTTTTTCCACGTTTTCATGCCATTCCTCTTTGACCCACCCTAAAATGCCCGTTCCGCCGACACCGGTTCACCCGGGCTGCGTGGGAACACAACTCCGTTGCTTTTCTCGCCTGTCCTCTACAATACATACGCCCATGTGGGTCGAAATGTTTCGGGAGAGGGTTTTGTATGTTTGGCGCTTTGAGCTTGCTGCCAGGGCCACCCGAGGTCCTGCCGGCTGCCGAACTCAACCTCACCTCGGGAATGCAGGCGCGAATCTCCACTCTATTGTAGTTTCAACTCGATGAAATTGGAAGAAATCCTCGCGCCGATCCCTATGTCTCGCTCTAACCGACCCATATCCTATGACGACCGTCCCGGCAAATTGTTACATTAGCTAGGGAGTTCTGAGGCATTTTGAAGATTTGGCGAGGCAGCTTTGATGCTATACTTTCGCTATTCGCGAGGTGGGCTCTCTCTGGTCGCAAAGAGAGAGGATCCAGCTTAAAAACCGCGGAGAGGTGGCAGAGCGGCTGAATGCGGCGGTTTGCTAAACCGTTGTAGGGGCCAAAACTCCTACCGGGGGTTCGAATCCCCCCCTCTCCGCCAGATTCTGTATCGTGTTCTAACGTCGAATCTTGGAGGCACACGCAACCGCGCGATTTCAATTGCTTCCGACGTAACTTGAAAAAATCTACTGGCCATCTGCTGGCCTCACCGTCGAGAGGTGCAGAAAACCGTTGGCAGTTGAGCATTCGGATGCCGTCGTCGCTGGTTGCCCATCGTCAAATCTCAACTCCAGTTGTTGGCGATCTCCCTTCGCCTTTCTTAATTCTTCGATCTGGGCCTGCATCCTTTCGACGGCTTCCACCATGGTTCGATCAAAGACTTTGATGTAATGTTCCTTGGTAACGTGCGGTTTTGAGTGGCGCAAGATGCGCTGCACCACCTTATCGGGAACTCCCATCGCATACAAGCTCGAGGCGAGTCCTCGACGGAACGCGTGCCATCCGTACCACGGGAGATGAATAGCCTTAAGAATTGGACGAATCACCCGCCGCCCGACTTTGTCCGCGTTGATCGGAAGACTGTTACCGGAGTGAAAAACGACACCGGTTTCCGGATTACCTACGGACCTGCGGTATTGGTCTAAGATTTCGGCCAAAGCCGGAATTACCGGCACGGAATTGCGGCTGGCACGCGTCTTCGGAGGGTTGATCACAGATCTCCAAATCGAACGGTTGATCGTCAATTCGGCGCCAGTGTAATCGGTCCACTCGAGTCCACGCAGCTCACCTAGGCGTAACCCGGCAAAGGCCGCGGTCGCGACCAGACTCTTTACGAGGAGCGGGAGCCGATCGAGCATTTGGAGAACTTGGCTGAGATCGTAGGCATACGTCTCTCCCGGCTCTCTGGCATCCCAGGGGATCAAGACGCCATCAACTGGATTCGCGCCATCGAACGCTCCATCATTTTTGGCGAAGGTAAAGATGGTGCTGAGCACTGACTTGATGTGTTGCAACGTGGTTTTCGTAAGATCCCGCTCTTTCGCGATCGCGCGTAGCATTCGGCTGGCGTCCACCGTGCGGAATTCTCGCAAACGAAGCTCCCCGACACGACTGCGGAGGTAATTGATCCAGATTTCCTCATGCCCCTTGCTGGTGCTCGCTCGACGCTCTTCCTTGGTCCAAGGCAAGTAAGCTCCCTCGACAAAGGCGGTTAACGTGATCCTTGAATTTGCACTGAGCCGGTCGCGATTGACGGTTTGGAAAACCACCGCAGGCAAATTCTTGCCATGGGTCGCAGCAGCCTGTGGAACAAAGGGCGCAGAGACGGTCTGCATGTCATATCATGTTGGGGCAAAGGAGCAGTATCAATCCCAATTTATGCTTACGCGAATCGTTTGTCTCCTCTTGGTCCTGATCTCGGCCTCAGGCTTGTCCGGCACGGATTTTTCCATGAAGGTGACCGACAAGAATTACCTCGACACTCAAGGATTCAGCGTTTTTCTCTACGACAGCACGTACCACCCCGTTTTTGTGGACCAAAAGAATACGGCCATGGAGATGATTCTGCACGGCCAGCGCATCGCCACGAATGGAGACGTTCGCTTGATGCCAACGCCGGAGCAATGGGACTTGGTGGCAACGCTTAAGGGCCGCCATGCGGACAAGGCGAACGACCGGCTGATTGCCGACCTCAGTTTCCCGACGTTCGATTTCAGTTACACATTGGAAGTGGCAGCGGAGCCGGGCGGGGTGAAGGTCAGCATAAATCTGGATAAGCCGCTGCCGCAGAAACTGGAGGGGCGGGCGGGCTTTAATTTGGAGTTTCTGCCGTCGATCTACATGGGCAAGG
>DATGED010000090.1:0-95758 GCA_035310525.1 Candidatus Acidiferrum sp.
GCAAGCTCTCCTCGCGCGCTCCCGGGCGCAGCCTGGCCATCCAGATCCGCCAAGCTCTGCTGCTCGGTCTTGCCTATAACCTCTACCGCCTGAGGCATCGGCTCGCTCATCCAGGATGTCAACAGAGCCATCAACACTTGCATGGAGTCCATATGTGTTGATTCTAAACGACTTACAAGAATGCTGAACTACCTAGAATCAACACTTACAAGAAATGGGAGGAGGGGGTGCCCCGCCTCGAACCTCCAATGATGCCGATTCCCCCACCACGGGATTCGTGGTATGGAGGAACTTCTCTGTTCGCTTTGGCATCTGGAACTGGGGGCAGGCGGCAGCCTACGGAATGGCCAATTCCTTCAAGAGCGCCTCGCCTTTTCGGAACCACGGCCGCTCGTACCGTTGCATGTAGCGTGGAAGGGTCCGTTTCTTCGCAAGCAGTTTTTGCGCCCACTCACGGGCCTCTTCGCGGCGGTCGGCGAGCTTCAGAAAATACGCATAGTTGTAGAGCGTTTCGGTTGTAGTCGAAAATTGCGCGACGTCCATATAAAGTTGAGCGGCGCGATCTAGTTGCCCGGTTCTTGTATACGAGTCCGCGAGAAGCCCGGCCGCCCGGTAATAATCGAACTTTCGATCGCTCCGGACGACGCGCTCCAGATCAGGAATTGCCGACACGAAGTCTGCCAGCCCCAGGGAAGCCTGTGCGCGGTAGTAGAATGTGTAAACGGAATCGCTCCGCGCCGTGATTGCATTCGTGAATGCCTCGCGCGCTTTTGCAAATTCCCTCTGATCCTTATACAGCTCGCCGAGTTCCTCGTAATTTGCGGCGGATGGATTGTCGAGGATTTGCGTCTCGACAATTTGAATGCGGGACTTCCGGCCAAACCCCTGAAACACGCCGCGCAAGAGACCAATGTCGGGAAGCACTTCCACGAGGATGTAGACGCCTGCCCCTAGAAAGCCGCCGAAGAAAATAACGAAGAACCAGAAATTGTCGGGCCTCCGCCGAACGAAGTGAACGATTGCGAGGATTTGCAGAATAAATCCCCAAGGATAGAAAAGGTGGCTGAGACCAAGCATGAATGACCGCCTTGTGCACAGCATCTCCGTACGCGCTCGAAACGTCAAACGGAACATCCACCTCGTGTGAGGAGAAGTAACTGTCCCCAAAGCCCATCCCGCCTTGCTATCATGGCCGGGATGAACCCCGTCGGAATACTAGGCGTGGCCCTCGGCGCGGGATTTTCCTCCGGCCTGAATCTGTACGCGACCGTGGCGACGCTGGGTCTGCTGGAGAGATTCGGCGTCATCCATCTTCCCCCGTCGCTTCAAGCGCTCTCCCATCCTGTGATTCTCATCCTCGCTGGTGTGCTATATGTGGTGGAATTTTTCGCGGACAAGATCCCGTACGTTGATACCGTTTGGGATGTAATTCACACTTTCATCCGCCCGCCTGCGGCCGCTCTTCTTGCCTACAGCGCGGCGAGTTCCGCTCCCGCTGAGTGGCGCTGGGGTGCCGCATTGCTTGCCGGAGGCGTCGCCCTCACGTCCCATGGCACCAAAGCGAGCGCTCGCGCCGCGGTCAACACTTTGCCAGAACCGTTCAGCAACTGGGCTTTGAGTTTTGGAGAAGACGTCCTGGCAGTCTGGCTTACGTGGATGGCCACAGTCCATCCCGTGGCAACGACCATCATCGCTGTCGCTCTCGTGGCGCTCTCGATTTTTCTATTGTTCCATCTTTTCCGATTCGCGCGCCGCGCCCTGCAGCGATTGCTTGCAGCGTGAATTGCCCGCTATTTCAAATATGTCGCCAGCCAATCCAGAAAGGTCTTGTACCAGAAACGACTGTTCTGGGGTTTCAACACCCAGTGTCCCTCATCCGGGAAAATGACCAGCTTTGACGGCACGTCCTGGCGCTGCAAGGTATTGAAAAATTCCAACGATTGCGTGTAGGGCACACGATAGTCCCGTTCGCCGTCAATCACGAGTGTTGGCGTTTTGAATTTGCCCAACTCGGCTGCGTAAGTCATCGGCGCCCACTTATGATAGCTCTCGGGATTCGTCCAGGGCGTGCCCTGCATATCGTGCTCTTCAAACCACAGCTCTTCCGTTGCGTACATAGAGTTTTTATCGAAAATGCCGGCGTGGCTGATGATGGCCTTGAAGCGGCCGGTGTGAGTTGCAATCCAGTTGGCCAGGTAACCGCCGTAGGATCCTCCGGCGGCGGCCATGCGCAACCCATCCGTGAAGGGATATTTCTTCAGAACGAAATCCACACCATCCATCACGTCCAGATACGGTTTGCCGCCCCAATCGTTTGTGATTTCGTCCGTGAATTTCTGGCCGTAGCCCGTCGAGCCGCGCCTGTTAATCATCAGTGTCACGTAGCCCGGCGCGGAAAATACCTGGGCGTTCCAGCGGTAGCCCCATGCATTCGACCACATCGTCTGCGGCCCGCCGTGTAAAAGCACCAGCAGCGGAAATTTCTTTGCCGCGTCAAAATCCGGAGGCCGGATCATCATGGCTTGCACGCGCGTTCCGCCAGCTCCCTCGAACCAGAATGTCTCCGGCTCGTTCATTTTGAGCGAAGCGAGTATCGAGTCGTTTTGATGAGTAAGTTGCCGAACGCCGGTGCCATCGCTCGCAGCCGCAAAAATTTCGGCAGGCTTGGTCAGGCTCGTGCGTTCGAATACCAAAGTCTTCCCGTCGCCACTGACCGAAATTCCCGAGTTGTAAGTGTTCGCAATCAGTTTTTTCGGCTCGGCTCCCGCGCGAGGAGCCATTGAGTAAATCGGCTGAAGAGTTTCGTCTTCAGCCGTGAAATAGATAATCTTGCTGTCCGCTGACCAGGCGAGCTCGCCGGCGCTGCGATCAAAACTCTCTGTTAAGTTCTCGATCTTTCCTGTCGCACGATCAAAGAGCATCACGCGCCAACGGTCCGACTCATACTCGGGCATCAACTGTGCGTGAAATGCGATGTACTTTCCATCGGGCGAATACGTCGGTTCTCCGTCAAATCCCGGCTGCTTCGTGATTCGCTTTACTTCGCCGCCCGACACAGGGGCAACGAACAAGTCTCCGTTTGTGCTGATGGCTTCCACTGGATCGGTTACGGCTGTGAAGCAAATTTCCCTCGAGTCCGGCGAGAAATTCAAATCGGCGGGTCCGCCTCGTTCATCGGGAGGCACATCATAGTTCGCGCCGGCCGTCAGATCGCGCGGAGTTCCACTGCCGTCGGCGGCTGCGACAAACAAATGGCTTCGTTTGCCTTCGTTCCAATGTGTCCAGTGGCGATAGAGGAGATGCTCCGCGACGTGCGCTTTCACTTTGTCTTTTACTTTTTCGGAGTCTCGCGCGCTGTTGCAGGCGTCGTCCTTGCAGTCCGGGTACACTCCCGAGGTGAACGCAATCATTTTCCCGTCCGGCGACCACTTGACGATATCCGCACCCGTGGAGAGATGCGTCAACGACCTAGCTTCGCCGCCCTCCATCGAAAGCAGGTAGACCTGCGGTTCCCCGCTTCGCGAGGACAAGAACGCTATCGTTTTTCCGTCAGGCGACCACACCGGAGAAGAGTCGTGCCCGCTCTGCGTAAGCTGCAGCGATTCGCCGCCGCCCGCCGGCACAATCCAGATATTGCTCGCGTTGCGATTTGCATCGAGATCCGGAGTCGAGACCGTGTACGCCACCCACTTGCCGTCCGGCGAGACCTGTGCTTCTCCCACGCGGTGCATCCGAATCAGGTCGCCGAAAGTGATCGCATGCTTCGCCTGTTCTTGGGCCCGCGCACCCATCTGTGCAGCCGATACCACCAAAAGCAAAAGACCGCACCGCAAAACGGCCCGATTCATGGTATTTCCTCCACAGATTTCAACATGAGTTGTATTTGCTACGCGCGCAACTTTGGATGATGTCACGATTGCCGTGCGATTCCAAGCGTGCGGCGACGCGCCCAAACCCAGTTCAACAAAGCGAGGGCTATTGTGGCGGACATTACAATCAATTCGGCTCGATGCATCTGCAATAGAAGCACGCCGGTGAACGCAAGCCCCAGAACCGTAAAAAGCATCCCTGCCCGCAGGCGGAACTTGCCTCCCTGCGGAAACCTTCGTCTCAGGGCAGGCAGAGCGGCGACCACGGCAGCGTACATAAAAAGCCGTGAAATCGCGGAAAGCGACGCGTTCCACCGGAAATCTCCTCCAATCGAAAAGAAGAGGAGCATCAGCGCAAAAACTATGATGGACACGTGCGGCGTCCGGTATCGCGGATGAATCGCTCCGAATAACGAAGGGAAGTCTCCGCGTTCCGCCATCGCGAAAGTGACGCGCGGGGTGTGCAACATGTTCGCGCTGAGGTAGCCGTACACAGAAATCAACGTTCCTGCCGCGACGAGACTCACTCCGACGGGCCCAAGGAACTGACGGGCAGAATCCACCGCCGGCTTTGTCGTCGCCGCCGGATCCGCCAGCGTGTAAATGACAACAACTTGCACGCAAACATAAAGAACCGTCGCGGTCACCATCGCGATCAGGAGCGCGATGGGGGCGTCTTTCCGCGGATCGTTCGCCTCGCCCGATGCAAAGAGTGCCGCCTCGAATCCTCCATAAACGTAAACCATGAGAAGGATGGCCTGGAATCCGTTCGCCGCCGTAACCGGGACCGTGGCGGGAATCACCCGTATACCTGGATGCAAAGCCAGTGCGACAAATCCGCCGGCGATGAAAAGCGTAAGCAGGAGAACTTTGGTGACGGTAAAGAAATTGCTTAAGGCATTTCCGCCGCTTACTCCACGGTAATTTACGACCGCGAGAAACCCGATAAGCACCGCAAGGATTGCACCGCGAACCCAGGCCTTACTCGCGGCAGGCACAAACGCGGTCAGGTAAGTGATAAAAAGATTCGCCACGCCGGAGCACGCCGTGATTCGGGAGAGCCACGTGAGCCATCCGATCTGGATTCCCGCGAATTGCCCGAACGCGACCCTCGCGTACAGATAAGGGCCGCCGGCTTCCTGAAAATACGAGGCAACTTCCGCCAAGCAAGCGGCGATCACGGAAACTCCTGCAAACGCGATCAAGTATCCCGCCGGGCTGAACTTTCCCAGGTAACCGGCGATGATGGACGGGAGTCCGAAGATGCTTGCGCCAATCATCGTATTGAGCATCAACGCCGCGAGGCTCCAACGGCCGATCGTCCGAACCAGGCCGCCGGACGTCCGTCCCAGGCTTTTGTCCGGTGCACTCAATTTTTCTCCACAGGCCGAATCCATTCAGCAATCCGGAGGAATATGAATCACGCGCCAAAAAATCTGGCCAGCGTAGCACGAATTCCCTACCACCTCGTGCAACAAGCTGTTTTGGAAGCGCCGCATCCGTTGTGCTCTCGTCGGGCCGGCGGCGCAAGTCTGTTACAATCGCTCAACGAGTAAGCATGTCAACCGACGCCGCTCTCTTTCCGCGCAACTTTCAAAAGGCGTTCCCGTTCGCCGTCCGTGGCGAAGGCTGCTGGCTCTTTTCCCGGGATGGACGCAAATTTCTCGACGCTGCGGGTCAGGCGGCAGTGGTCAACATCGGCCATGGCGTGCAGGAAATCGGCCGCGCCATGGCAGAGCAGTCTTCTCAACTCGCTTTCGCTCACACTTCCCAGTTTCATTCAGCGCCCGCAGAAAAACTTGCCGCGCGGCTTCTCGCCATGGCTCCGGACAATTTTCAGAAAGGCGGCCGCGTCTACTTCACCTCCGGCGGTTCCGAGGCTACGGAAACGGCCATCAAACTTGTTCGCCAGTATTTTCTTGAGAAGGGAGAGCCAGCTCGTTACCGGGTGATTTCCCGCCGGCAGAGTTATCACGGCAGCACGCTCGGAGCGATGACCGTCAGCGGTAATGTTGCCCGGCGGGCGCCCTATCAACCGATGCTTGCGGAATGGGGCCACATTGCTCCCTGCTTTTGCTTTCACTGCCCGTTTGAAAAAACTTTTCCCCAATGCCAACTCGCTTGCGCCGATGACTTGGACTCATTCCTCGGGACCGGGGACGTAGACTCCGCCGCCGCGTTCATCTTTGAACCAGTCGTGGGTGCAACTCTCGGGGCCGCCGCGCCGCCGGAAGGCTATGCCTCACGGATCGCCGCGATTTGCCAGAAGCGCGGGATTCTTCTGATTGCCGACGAGGTTATGAGCGGCATGGGCCGTAGCGGCAAACCATTCGCCGTGCAGCTCTGGGCCGTCGAGCCGGACATCATTCTTGCTGGCAAAGGGATCGCCAGCGGATATGCTCCGCTCGGAGCAGTTCTCGTGGCACCACATATCGTTGAAGCATTTGAAAGAGGCGGCGCCGCGTTCAAACATGGATTCACCTACCAGGCTCATCCCGTCGCAACAGCCGCGGGAAATGCCGTTCTCGATTACATCGAATCGCATAACCTTTTCGCTCGGGTCACTCCGGCGTCCGAGGCATTGCGCGCCGCGCTCAGCCCGCTGCAATCCCATCCGCACATCGGTGAGATCCGCGGGCTCGGTCTCCTTCTCGGCATCGAATTCGTCCGCGACAAGTCCACGAGAGCCCCGTTTGATCCATCTGACGGCATTGCTGAAAAGATTCGCGCAGCCGCGATGGATGCGGGAATATTGACCTACCCGACGCAAGGCTGCGTTGACGGAATTCGAGGCGATCACATTCTCCTCGCGCCGCCGTTCATCATCAAGCCCGAGGAATCGGCGCTCATCGCCACCGCACTCAGCTCGGCCCTAGCAAAGTTGTTTCCCAATTAACATCTCGCCGTTTTTGTGAGTTGTAGCGTAGTCTGTTCGTTGATTCCATCGAGGAGATTGCCTCCGAATGCGTCCTCATTCTTTCACGTTTGCAATTTCACTCTTTGCAATTTGTCTAGCGGCAACCCCACTCAAGGCCCAGGAAAGCCCCCACGCCAAGCCTCGCGCTCGCGATATCGGCGTTCCTTTTGATGGCGTTCCAGGCCCGCTCAACGCCATCACTGACGTTCCCGGCCTCACCGTTGGCCACACCACCCTCATTTCAGGCGAAGGGAAACTGCAGGTTGGAAAGGGGCCCGTGCGGACCGGAGTCACGGCAATTCTTCCGCGCGGGAAAGACACGATGTCGAATCCAGTATTCGCAGGGTGGTGGTCGCTCAACGGGAACGGCGAAATGACCGGCACAACGTGGGTAGAAGAATCGGGCTTCCTCGAAGGTCCGGTGATGATCACTAACACGCACAGCGTCGGCGTCGTTCGTGACGCAGTAATTCAATGGCGTGTGAATCATGGCCAACCCGATCCGACTGGTTATTGGTGGTCGTTACCTGTCGTTGCGGAGACATGGGACGGCTGGCTGAATGACATCAATGGCTTTCACGTAAAGGCCGAGGACGCATTTCACGCCATCGACTCCGCGCATGGCGGTCCCGTCGAAGAAGGGAATGTTGGGGGCGGGACCGGGATGGTTTGCAACGAGTTCAAAGGCGGCATAGGAACCTCATCGCGCCGATTCGAAATCAAGGACGTGAGCTACACGGTGGGGGTTTTAGTGCAATGCAATTACGGACGCCGGCAAAACTTGCGAATAGCCGGCGTGCCTGTCGGCCAAGAAATTGCGGAAGATCCGGCTTATGCCAGTGCCTCATTTAGCGGCATCGAGCGCGGGTCGATTATTGTCGTCGTTGCGACAGATGCTCCGCTCCTCGCGCATCAACTCAACCGGCTTGCGAGGCGGGTCTCGCTCGGGCTCGGTCGCGACGGGAGCACATCCGGCAATGGTTCCGGCGACATTTTTATCGCGTTTTCAACTGCCAACATGGGAGCGGCTGCAGCGGATCACATCGTCGATCTGAAAATGCTTCCGAACGATCTGCTCGAACCCATCTTCGCCGCGACGGTGCAGGCCACGGAAGAAGCCGTGATCAACGCCATGATCGCCGCCGAAACCATGACGGGTATCGAAAACCACAAGGTCATGGCCTTGCCGCACGACAAACTTCGCGAAGTCTTGAAAAAATATAATCGCCTGGCGAAATGATACGCAGTCGCAAACCCCCGCTCATCGTCAGACCAAGAGAATTCGGGTCGGGAGCCCTCGAGCACCTGTCCCGCTACGTGCTACTCGCACTGTCGGTTGCCAGTCTTTTCTGTTCGTGTTCTTCGGCTCCGCCTGCATCCCTCGCCATCACGCATGTCACGTTAATCGACGCCACGGGCGCCGCTCCCAAGCCGGATACGACCGTCCTCATTGCGGACAAGGAAATTGCGGCCATCGGTCCGTCAAAATCCCTGCTCATACCTCGCCACACAAAAACTCTCGACGCGACGGGCAAATTCCTGATTCCAGGCCTCGTCGATATGCACGTTCACCTCACGGGAGCGTCGGAGCCTGCAGGCAGTCGCGAATTCATCCTGCCGCTGCTTCTTGCCAACGGTATTACAACCGTGCGCGACATGGGCGGCGATCTCGATTCGCTCAATGCTCTTCGCCATGAGATAGACGAAGGCAAGCTTCAAGCGCCCAGAATTTTCTTTGCCGGTCCTTATCTTGACGGCAAACCGCCCTTTTTCCAACCCTCGCTGATAGTCACCAACTCCGCCGAAGCTGTCCAAGACGTCCACAGTCTGATTTCGCGCGGAGCGGATTTCATCAAGGTGCAATCCGGCCTCAGCCGTGAAGCTTATTTCGCCATCGCGGACGTCTGCCGCCTCGAGCACATCACGTTCGTCGGGCACGTGCCTGATCGCGTAACAGCCGGAGAAGCTGCCGACGCGGGCCAAAAAAGTATCGAACATCTCACCGGCGTCCTTCGCGCGTGCTCGAATGACGAACCGCGTCTCATCCGCAAACAGTTCGCGTCCGCGGCCACGAAGGCAACGAGTGCAAAATCCAGAATCCGCCAACTCGCCTGGCAATTCGAATTGCTGCAGAGCTATTCCGACCGCCAGGCGACCGTGTTGATTGAGAGATTCCTCCGCGATCGCACCTGGCAAGTACCCACGCTCATCCTCCTGCGCAACGATGCCTTTCCGACGCCCGAATCCGACCCATCGCACGATCCTCGACGCAAGTACATTCCAATCCACGTGCTGGAGAATTGGGAAAAGGGATCGCAAGACCGCGACAAGGGCGCGACGCCGGAGGAATATTCATTGCGCGGCCGATTAATGCGAGCATCGCTGCAAATCGTGGGGAAAATGCAGAGGGCGGGTGTTCCGATCCTGTCCGGCACGGATACGACGGCGCCATTCATTTTTCCGGGTTCCAGCCTTCACGAAGAACTCGCACTTTTGGTTCAGGCAGGCCTTACGCCCATGCAGGCTCTGCAGGCCGCAACAAAACTTCCAGCGGAGTTTCTGGGCAGCCAGCAAACTCAAGGAACCATTGAGAAGGGTAAGCTCGCGGACCTGGTTCTCCTCAACGCTAATCCGCTTGACGACATTCACAACACGGAGAGAATCAGCGCGGTGATCCTGCGCGGCAAACTCCTGGACAGGATTTATTTGGACGAACTGCTAACTAAGGAAGAGAATTTCGCGCGGGCTCACTGAACCGCGCTAAACGACAGGGACGGCAGTTTTTCTTGGTGGATTAAGAAAAGGCAGCGCGACGACCTTGGCTGAAACCGTGTGCCGCACGGCTTCGACGGTCATTTCCATCTTCAGCGTCGCTCCGACGGTCGACTGATCGCGGTTCACACACGCGAGCGCGATCATCTTCTTCAATGTCGGCGACCAAGTGGTCGAGGTCGCCTTCCCTACCTGTTTGCCGTTTTGATAGACGGGCACGGCAAGGCGCGAAGCCACTCCTGGGACTTGCGGCGCCATCCCCATCTTGTCGAAGAGAGCCTCGACTTCGTTCCAATTGACTTCCAGGCCGACGAGTCTTCGCTCCGCGCCGCCGTTATTCTTCTCCCGGACAAGCGCCTCGCGCCCAACGAAATTTTCCTTCTTCAAGTCCACGAGCTTTCCGAGCCCAATTTCGGAAGGCGAATACTTCTGCGAATCGATCAACGCTTTCTTGCTGGAGCTGTAGTCCACCTCGATCAAAATAAGTCCCGCTTCGATCCGCGCGATATCCAGCGCAATCATTCCCGCGGGATGAATGTCGAACGATTTGCCTTTCTTGATGAGTTCGTCCCAGACTTTTCCGGCACTTGTCCAGGGCATCCAAATCTCAAATCCCAGGTCACCGGTGTATCCCGTCCGCGAAATGTCAACGGGCACGCCCGCGATTTGTCCGCGCGTAACCCGAAAATACTTGAGATTCGCGATGTCTGCGTCCGTCACCGCGCGCAGCAATTTTCCTGACGTCGGACCCTGGAGCGCGAGAGCAGCAATCTGTTCTGAAATGTCCTCGATTTTCGCGTCAAGGGCCAGTGCATTTTGCTCGAACCACCGCAAGCTGGGGTCGGCAGCCGTCCAGCGATATTCATTTTCGCCAAGCCGGGTGATGGTGCCGTCGTCGATTACTTTTCCCTCGGTGTCACACCAGCAGCAGTAAATAACCTGATCGATGGCCACTTTGTTGATGTCGCGCGAAATCACGCGGTTCACAAAGCGGGTCGCATCGCTTCCCGTGATCCTGTACTTGAACAATGGGGAGATGTCGATGAGCGCGGCGGAATTCCGGATCGCGTTGTATTCGTGCTCGTGATGCATCTCGTAGACGCTAACGGTGTAATAACCCGACCATTCGCGGTAGTTCAGGCTTTCGCATAGCGCAAACGTCTTCTCATGAAAGGCGGTTCCGACTGGCACAATTCCCCCGAGATTCTTCCGCAGCAAGCGTGGCGGCGACGAAAGGGGATTATAGGGGCGAACTTCACGCCTCCGCAAGCCGTTGTGCGAGCGAGTGCGATGGAAGCCATCAGTGCAGTTGATGTACAACCGCGCGGCCCTAGCAAGTGCGGAACGACATGGATAGAATGTCAGAGAGCGATAGAGGTGAAACGGCGATGTCCGGGAATGGTTCGACGCGAGCGAGGGTGCTTAGACTGGACGGAAGGGACAACGCCCTCGTTGCGCTGACTGATTTGCGCAAGGCCGAAATCGTCAGCTTGTCTGGCGAGAATCACACACTTTTGTCCGATGTTCCTGCCAAGCATAAATTTCTCGCGCAAGATGTAGCCGCCGGCGGCGACATCATCATGTATGGACTGCTGGTGGGCAAGGCCGTCGAAAGCCTCCGCCGCGGTGAGCTGCTAACGACACGCAACATCCGTCATGCTGCCGCGTCTTTTCACGAAGCGGAGACCGCCGCTCCGCGTTGGATCCCTCCCGATATCAGTTCCTGGCAGAACAAACGCTTCCTCGGGTTTTACAGGGACGATGGCCAGGTAGGTTCGCGAAACTACTGGCTGGTGCTTCCACTCGTATTTTGCGAAAACCGGAATCTCGGCGTCCTCAAACAAGCCTTCGAAGAGGAATTGGGTTTTGCAGCTCCTCAGATTTACCGGCGTCAAGTTGCGGAGATGGCTCGACTCTATCGAGAGGGCAAATCGGGGGAACTGAAGTCAGTCCCATTCGGAGAGCTGCAACGCGCAGGCGGCGCCCCGAAGCTTTTTCAAAATATTGACGGCATTAAGTTTTTGTTGCATGAGGCCGGTTGCGGGGGCACGCACGAAGATGCGAGAAACCTCTGCGGACTGTTGGCGGGGTATATCCACCACCCTAACGTCGCCGGCGCGACGGTATTGAGCCTCGGTTGCCAGCATGCGCAAGTTCCCATGCTGCTGGAGGAAATCAAGCGGCGCGACCCGAATTTCAAAAAGCCCTTGCTTATCTTTGAGCAACAGAAAAGTCCCTCCGAAGCCGCGATGATGAGCCGGGCCATCCGCGAGACATTTCTGGGGATGGCGGAAGCAGACAACATCACACGGCAGCCGGCTCCACTCTCGAAACTGACCGTAGCGTTGCAATGCGGAGGTTCAGACGGTTTTTCTGGGCTATCCGCAAATCCTGCGATCGGACACACAGCGGATCTCGTGGCAGCGCTCGGAGGCACGGGCATACTTTCCGAGTTTCCCGAACTGTGCGGCGTCGAACAACAATTGATCGATCGATGCGTCCGCAAGGAAGTGGCGGACCGGTTTGCAAAGATGATGAGAGATTACGCTGCCCGCGCCAAGGCTGTGTTCGCGAGCTTCGAGATGAATCCTTCGCCGGGAAATATTCGCGATGGTTTATTGACGGATGCGATGAAATCAGCAGGCGCAGCGAAGAAAGGCGGAACGTCTCCCGTGACGGCCGCGCTCGACTATCCGGAGTACGCCACACAGCCGGGATTGAATCTGCACTGCACTCCGGGGAACGACGTAGAGAGCGTTTCCGCTCAGGTGGGCGCCGGCGCGAATATCGTTCTCTTCACCACGGGATTGGGAACTCCAACCGGCAATCCCATTGCTCCCGTGCTTAAAATCGCAACCAACACAAATCTGGCGCAACGCATGTCCGACATCATTGATCTCGACGCGGGCAGCATAATCACCGGCGAAACGAGCATCGAGAAAATGGGAGAAGAGATTCTCGGACGCGTTATCCAAGTGGCGAGCGGGGAGGCACGCACGAAGGCGGAACTTCTCTCTCAAGACGACTTCATTCCCTGGAAACGCGGAGTCTCACTCTGAAGATGGATCGATATCAGCCGTGAGAGCGCTTCTGCTTTCGGAGTACAAGCATCTGGAAGTTGCGGAAGTTCCGGAGCCTGTTCCCGGCCGAGGCGACGTGCTCATCAGCGTAGCGGCTTGCGGTATTTGCGGCAGCGACGTTCACGGCTATGACGGCTCCTCCGGCCGACGCATTCCCCCGATTGTGATGGGGCACGAAGCCGCGGGGACGATTGCCGCGCTTGGCGCCGGAGTGACGGGATATTCGCGAGGCGACCGGGTCACGTTCGACTCGACCATCTTCTGCGGCGCTTGCAATAACTGCCGCCGGGGCGACGTCAATCTCTGCGACCACCGCCAGGTGCTTGGCGTTTCCTGCAATGAGTATCGCCGCGCAGGCGCCTTCGCCGAGTTTGTTGCCGTTCCCGCACGCATTCTTTATCGTTTGCCCGAGACTCTTTCTTTCACAGAAGCGGCGATGCTCGAGGCGGTGTCTGTTGCCCTGCATGGTGTTTACCTGGCGCAAACCGCGGCGGACAGCAAAGTCCTCGTGATTGGCGCGGGAATGATCGGGCTGCTCACGATGCAGGCTTTGCGCGCCGCAGGATGCAAAAGCGTGTATGTGGCGGATTTGGACGGAACGAGACTCAAACTAGCTCAATCACTCGGTGCGACCGCCATTTTGGCTTCGAATGCAAATCTAGCTGAGCGAGTCCTGCAACTCACCGGAGGAGTTGGCGCAGACGTAGTGATAGAAGCCGTAGGCAGAAACGAGACGGTGAATGCGAGTATCGATAGTGTCCGCAAGGGAGGAACGGTCGTCCTGGTTGGCAACATTGTTCCGGAGGTGACTCTGCCCCTGCAGAAGGTTGTCACGAGGCAAATCCGGTTGCAGGGCTCCTGCGCTTCCGCCGGGGAATATCCGCGTGCGATCGAGCTGCTGGCAAGCGGGGCGATCCAAGTCAAACCGTTGATTTCGGCCATCGCCCCACTCGAGGATGGACCGGGCTGGTTCGAAAGACTCTATGCGCAAGAGCCCAACCTGATGAAAGTCATCCTCGCTCCGGAGAGAGTTGAGTGAGCGGCGATCTTTTCGACCTTGGCGGCCGCGTCGCGCTCGTCACCGGCACCAGCCGTGGACTTGGGCAGTACATGGCTCGCGCACTCGCAAAGGCAGGCGCCGATCTCGTCTTGACGAGCCGCGACGTGAGTCGCTTATCTTCTTTCGAAACGGAAATGAGAGCGCTGGGCCGCCGAACCGTTTCCGTGGAGCTGGACGTGCGTCGTCAGGACAGCATCGAGAAAGCGGTGGCCACGGCGGAGGCGGCTTTCGGTCATCTCGACATTCTCGTGAACAATGCCGGGTGGAATGTGCGCAAGCCGGCGCTGGAAGTAACGTGGGATGACTGGAATCAGATCCTTGAAACCAATCTACGCGGCAGCTTCTTCGTTTCGCAAGCCGTTGCGCGCGGAATGATCGCGCGGGGTTACGGACGCATCATCAACATTGGATCCGTCACCAGCGTCGCAGGTTACGCAGGACTGGCGCCGTACGGCGCGAGTCGCGGCGGCATCAAGCAATTGACGATGAGCCTCGCGGACGATTGGGGCAAGCACGGAATCACGGTAAATTGCCTGGCGCCGGGATGGTTTCGCACGGATCAGAATAAGGTGCTTTACGAAAACAAGGAGTGGGTCGAATATCTTTGTGAACGGATCCCACTGAAACGCCCCGGGCAGCCGCAAGACTTGGATGGCGCCGTGGTATTTCTCGCGGCTGAGTCCAGCCGGTACATAACGGGGCAAACGCTACTCGTGGACGGTGGCATTTCCACGGGTGCGACACGTGCGATGACCAGCAGCGGAAAAGTCTAGCGGACATACCAAGGAGCGAGACGAGGAGCGTAGAATATGCATGACAGATTCTGTTCGAGCGCCCAATTGGGCCGAGTCCTCGGTGGAGTTGTACTTACGGCTGCGCTTGGCGGACTCGCAGGTATCACGTACCCATGGGTTACGCGTGCATCGTCCGCACCCGCGCCGCCCAAAGCGGTGCAAATGTTTTTTGTCGACGTCGAGGGCGGACAAGCCACGCTCATCGTTACCTCCGAGGATAAGTCGCTGCTGATCGACACAGGGTGGCCGGACAACAACGGCCGCGATGCCGATCGAATTGTGGCTGCGGCCAAGCTGGCTGGTATCACGAAGATCGATCTTGTACTGCTAACTCATTATCACCAGGATCATGCGGGAGGCGTGGAGCAGCTCGCGGCAAAATTCCCACTGGGGACTTTTATCGATCACGGAGAAAACCGCGAGGCTCCGGACTCAGGTACCGGGGAAGCGTTTCGGGACTATCAAGCCTTACTCGCAAGAGACAATCACAAACGGATAATTGCCAAACCGGGCGACGATTTGCCCCTCGGTGGTATACGAGCAACGGTCGTAAGCGCGGATGGCGCGGTGATCGACAAACCCCTTCCCGGCGCGGGAGAAGAAAATCCCACCTGCAATACTTCCGGGCCAAGTCCCGCGGACCCATCCGAAAACGCCCGCTCGCTTGGAGTGATGTTCAGTTTTGGCAGGGTGCGTATCCTGGATTTGGGCGACCTGACCTCAGACAAAGAGCGGCTGCTCATGTGTCCGATGAACAAGCTCGGCAAAATCGACGTGCTGGTCGTATCACACCACGGCTCGCTAACGAGTAGCAGCCCGGCGCTACTCAATGGGATCGCCCCGCGTGTGGCCATCATGGACAACGGTGCAACGAAGGGCGGCGCACCTCTGTCCTGGGACACGATTGAGAAATCGCCCCGGCTTGAGGACTTGTGGCAACTCCATTACTCGAATGAAGGCGGAGCCACGCACAACGCGGCCGAGTCTTTCATCGCCAATCTTAGAGGCCCGGACGCCGGAAACTATCTCAAACTGACGGTCTCACTCGACGGAAGCTTCGACGTTTACAATGCAAGAACGCAAGCGACGAAACATTACCCACCTGGCGCGACCCGTTGAAGATCGGAATCCAGCCAATCAGGCGGGTTCCGGCACAGGCTGCATTTCTCCGAGCAGGAAAATGTATGCGGCAATGCTGACCAGGAGAATCGCAGTGGCGGCCACGAAGGCCCAAGCGAAAGAACGAGTGGTTTGCACGACGTAGCCCGTTACAATCGGCGCCGCGATCGCCGCGAGCTGATTGCTAAAATTCAGGATTCCGCCCACCGTGCCGACGCTCTCTTTCGGAGCTATCAAAGAAGGAATCGACCACCCGACCGGCGAGGCGGCGGACAATCCACCGATCGAAAGGCTAATCCAGAAGAGAGCGCCCGAGGCACTTTGCGCATTCGCTGCGCCGAGAATGCCAAGTCCGAGTGTGGTGCCCCCGATCAGCACCACCTGACGCACGCGAACGGAACTCCAGCCGCGCTGAATGAGGGCATCAACCAGCCAACCTCCAACTATGAGATCGGTCAAAGTCGCAATCAGCCAGGGGACGCTTGTGTATGCGACGGAGTGCAGTAGATCAACATGCTGAACGGCTAGAAAATAGGAAGGAAGCCAGGTCAAGAGAAGGTAGAAGGTGTAGTTGTATCCCGCGAAGCCCAACGCCAAACCACACACTCTTCGCTGGCGTAGCAGATACCACAAGGGCGCTCCCCTGGACGCTCTCAAGCGGTCTTCCGGCTGGGCTCCGCCTTTGGCGATGAATTCGCGCTCTGCTTGCGAAAGCCCACGATCCTCGCCCGGGTTGCGGTAGAAAGCGTAGAACAAAGCGAAATAGAGCAGGCTGATGAAACCCGTGGAAGCAAAACTCCATCGCCAGCCGAAATGCAGAAGCAGAACTCCAAGCAGCGGAACACCAATCGCCGAGGAGAGCTTGGCCATGGAATCAAAGATGGCCGTTGCGAGGCTGCGTTCCTGTTTGGGGAACCAGTAGCCGATGGCTTTGGAGTTGGCGGGAAACGTTGGAGCTTCCCCGATTCCCAGCAGCAGGCGAGCTCCGAGGAATCCGCCGATGCCTGTGGAAAGAGCAGCGCCGAAGGAAGCCAAAGCCCAGAGACCTGTGCTGATGCATCCAACACGCCGCACGCCAAACTTGTCCAGTAAAAGGCCGGAAGGAAGCTGTAGGGCGGCGTAGGTCCAATTGTAGGCGCTCGATAAATAGCCAAACGTCACGGCAGAAATCCCAAACGCTGTGTCGAGCGCTTCCCGGGAGACGGAAAGATTCACGCGATCGAAGTAGTTGACGAGTACGCCGAATCCAAGCAAACAGGCAATCGCCCATCTACGCCGGGGAACATTATGCATCTCTGAGAATGCGGGCTCCAAAATGTCCGGCATAGAAATATTTTCTTGAGCTGACTCCGCCAGGAATTAGCGCAAACTCGTGCACAAAACGCCGCGGCGAGTATCCCACAAGAGCGCAGCAATTGTGGTCGTTTTCTCTCTTCCAGGATGGGATGAATACCTGATTCAGGCGCGGAAATGAGCAGCAATATCTGAAGTGCAGACTTGCTCCACCTTCGCCGCACGAAGTACACTACGCCGTCTTCCGCCCCCGATTGGGCGAGCAAAGTCCGAATCCTCGGATTTCAGGGGTAATCAAAATGAATCTATTCTCGACTCGACGCGACTTTCTTCGAACCACGGCTTTTGCCGGTGCCGCGCTACTGGGGCCGCGCTCGGCATTCAGCAAGAAGAAGAAATCTGTCCTATTGTTCACGAAATCCTCGGGCTTCGAACATGCGGTCATCAAAGTGACCGATGGCAAACCCAGCATCGTGGAAAACGCACTGCGCGAAATGTCCGCCAAGTATGGCTTCGACCTCACCGCGTCAAAGGACGGACGCATTTTCGATTCGAAAGAATTTCTTGATTACGCTGCTCTCGTCTTTTTCACCACAGGAGACCTCACCGAAGCGGGAACGGACAAGAATCCGCCGATGTCTCCCCAGGGGAAGCAAGCCTTTCTCGACGGGGTGCACAACGGCCTCGGCTTCGTAGGAATCCATGCCGGCACGGATACTTTTCATACGCCGCCTGATACTCCCGACCTCGCCAATCGCTATCTCGCTCACGGCGAGAAATCAGATCCGTATATCCGAATGATTGGAGGCGAGTTCATCATTCATGGCCAGAGCAAAGACCCTCGACTTCAGACGGCTAACGTCATTATTGATGACCCGAAGTTTCCCGGCCTCGAGGGCGCACACTCGCCGGTGAGTTTGATGGAGGAGTGGTATTCGATGAAGGACTTCGCGCCGGACCTTCACGTGATTTGCACGCTGGATACCTCGACGATGAACGGAAACGCATACAAGCGCGCGCCGTACCCGGTGGTGTGGGCGCGCATGGAAGGCCGAGGAAAAGTCTTCTACACGGCCATCGGCGATCGCTCCGAGAACTGGCAGAATGAGTTTCACCTGAATCTGCTCGCGGGAGGAATTCGCTGGGCGATTGGCGACGCCAAAGCCCAAGTGCCTCCCAATCTCAAGACCGCGGCCCCCGGCTACGCGGAGATTCCTCCCAAATATCCTCCGCCAGAGAAGTAGGGCGCTGCTTTGTGGGAGGCGTCAATTCCTGTCAGCGACGCTACGAGCTAGGATTTCCCCGGCGGGCAAGATGGAGTGCTCCTCGTCCGCGGTGGACTCCACGAAACGCGTCAAGTACAAGTCAATGGGTGTAACCTCAAAAGGAATTTTCTCGCGCGGGGAAATCGGTCCCACCTGTTTTGTCTTCAGCAAGCTGACACTGTCGTTCCAAGGATTGATCTTGATCCTGGAACCCATGGGGAGTGCGCCAATCTGTTGCAAGCTGGCGGGATCCAAAGGCGGCGCGGCCTGCAGCAATTGCGACGTGAAGTAGACATGATTTCCGAGGCGCGGGCTGATCAATTGTTTTAGCGCGTGTTCTTGAGACTGGAGTTGCGACAAGAATAAGCCCACGTTGGCAAGCTTGTTGCCGTAGGGAGATTTTTTCAACAACACCAGGGCCTTCTCGCTATTCTGCCGGGCTTCTTCCGCCGAGTCCGCGAAGGACAGCTTTTTCAGGGCCTGAGTGGGCGTCAAGCGGAGGATGTCGCTGAATCCATACTGATCTTGTGCGGGCTTAGGGATCATCGCGTCCGCGAGTTCGAAGGCAAGCAATGCGGCAAGCGTTTCTTCGTTCGGAACAACGTCGATCAACCCCCGGCTCAACGCAATCGTATTCTGCATTGAGAACATCTCGAGATCACTGGTCATCAGCACGCGGCATTTGATTTCAACCCCGGGGGGAAAGTCGTTGGTCACCATAATGTTGTTAACGATGGTGTTCAGAACTTTTTCGACATTTCCCGGCGGGGCCGCAAGTCCCACGCGCTGTAGAACCTCGAACACATTCTGTTCCGAGAATTCCCGCCATCCGCGCTGCTGCTCCAGAGGGGAGCGGTCATTCTGACCCGACTCATCTTTGATCTTACCTTCCGATTCGATGAGGAGGCGTCCAAGCTCTTCCTGTTGCGATTGGACCGCGAGCCCATAGCCCCAAAAATGCGTCCGCGCCTTGAATCTTGGCCCGCCCGTGGCCGTAGGCTGACTCAGCTCCTGACTGTAAATATCGCTGGGGAGCCAAAGGCCTGGTTTGACATTGGTGCGCCACGAATCAAAGTGAAGGTAAAACTCGTCGTCGAACTGCTTCAGAGAGAAGTGTTTTTCCGGCGCGTAGATACCGCTCATTCGAACGATCGTAAAATCCTGGTCTTCCACCCAGATCCGCCCCTTAAACCGCGCGCCCTTCGCCTTAGGAGCGCGCACAACATTGAACACGTAACAGCGCACCTCTCCCAGAAACACGCGTGGGCTACCGCTGTCGGGAGGGGTGAGCCGATAGTGCTGATCGTCAAAACCGCCAAAATCTAGAAAAGCCATTTGCAGGAATCCGGCAGGCTCAAACTCCCACATGATCGAACCCTTATGGGTGCGTTCCATCATCGAGCGAACTTTCATCGACTTCCCGTTAAAATCGGCGATACCCAGAAAATACAGATCGCTCTTGGGGACAGTTCCCATCACGGGATGAGATTTTTCAATCTGGATGTAAGTTTCCACAATCGGCGAGTAGCTCGAGATGATTTCTAATTGCTCCTTCTCCCGCTTGAATACGCGGGCGATAATCTCATTCAGCTTTTGAGCGGGAGCGGCAGTCTGCGCGGGGTCGGGGAGAATTTCGGAGCTCGGTTGTTTCCGCAGGCCAAGGGAATTCCATAGTTCCGCGGAAAACGGCCTAATCATATATCCGGTGATTCCAGCATGCATGCAAACGAGGCAGCCGATAACTTCTGAGAGAAAGATTCTACGTTGCATTCTGACCTCTCAAACAGGGGACGCCAGTGTGAAAACTGCGGCACACCCCGGCTGAATGAAAATGCACGTCCGGCGCCAGAAGCGCACCGGGAGAGGAGGATTTCGAATCGGAGAACTATTCTTTGAAGAATCTAATGCTTACTGCGAGGATGTTCTCAACCTCCAGTAGGACGGCATGAGTACAAACTGTGGCTCTCATTCCCAAAATGGTTCGAACTCCACAGATTTCGACCCAAAATGAAACGGCAGTAAGATGTAGTGTCAGCTCTGAAGGTGTATGAGGGCTGGGCCAAAGTCGCCTCATTCTTCAAGCAAGCCTTACAGCGATAACCCCATCCTTCGCCATCCACTCGGTATATTCGCAAGCATTTGGTGCCATCGAAGACCTGTGGACTGACGGGTCTTGGGGACTGAGCGCATGTCAGCGCTTTATCTCAATAAGCTTCAAGGTCAAGTCTATGCAGACGCCGTTCATGAGTTTTCCTTGCTTAGACAGTTCGACTAATACGACGCTTTCCAAAGGCGGGACCAAATCTTAGCCTGGGTATCCCTGCTTGCCGCTTGAGCCGCGAGTAGGTTGAGCTTGCTGGGAAGGCTGCACAGTTCGCAGTTGCGACCAACCTAGCATTCCGCAAAGAACGAATCCGACTGCGTTCAGAACTCCGTGATATTTCGCCATTTGCGCGATATTGACAAATGCCTGCAACGGGTACTCACCCATAGCCCAAACCGCAGACAGAACCATTCCAACGGCCACGCAGCCGCCAGCAATTAACAGCAACCACCGTCCACTTTGCCCCTTTGCCGTGATCCCCACCCGAATCATTCCCACGCCGAGACCGATCTGGCCCACCACAATCAGCAACGCAGCGAGGAGCTTCCATTTGGGCCCGAACAAGAAAGCGAGACCAAGTATTCCCGGCCCCAGAACGACGGCCAGCAAGGCCAGGCGAAGAAGCTTTTGGCCATTATGCCCACGCAGCCTTTCTTCCGTCAGCCCGGCTAACACTGCAGAGGCGAACCCCGCAAAATGAAAGTGCACCGCAGTCAACAACACAATCGGCTCACGAAAACCAATCAACTGAATTCCGGCCCGTGAAGCTACCAGCCAGACTCCGGCCACGAGCAGGTAGCCTTCTCCGGACGCAAAACAGAACTGGCTGAAAGACTTTCCCCGGGTGTGCACAATCCGAATCACGCCGTCTATTGCAAGCGCTGCGCAGATCACCATCCAGCCAGAGGCACACCGCGCAGAAAGTAAGCGATTGGGGATGAAAAACGAGAGAGTCGCCAGCGCGGCGGCCGGCAAAACCGTACATCGCAGAAACGTGCCGGTCAGTAAATGGATTGGGCCAGAGATTAGATAAACGCCAAGCGGCACAATAATCCAGGGAGCCAGGAGGAAGAGCACTTCGATGATTCCAAGGTGAATGCCCGGAATCAGGCTCAACAATACGAGCGCTGTCCAAACAACCGCCCCCTGCATCGCCAGGCGCCACATCGCGAAGTCCTCGCTGCGTACAGATTTCATGGCGGCCCTCAGGCATGCAGGGTAAGAGCGGCTACACCGTACGTTGCGGCTAGAAAAAGCGCCGCTGCCGTGAACGCGATGTCACCAAGCCGATTCAAGCGCCTTACGGATGGATCGTAGTAGAAAAGTTGTACCGGCGCGCGGAACAACCAGAAGACGGCAATTCCACCTGCGAGAAACCTTCCCAAGCCGCGCCCGCTCGCGAGCTCTTGGGCAAAACCGAGCGTCAGCGCCGCGAACAACAGCAGCACTCCCACGATGTACACGGAATGCACGACAAAGATCTGGCGGATGATCGGCGTCACCCGATCCAGACTTTCCCGGTAGTTCAACCTCCGCTGAAGGAAGACATTTGTGGCGGCAATGCCGATTTGGACGAAGCCCGCCAACCATAGAGACAGAAGCAGGGCGTTCATGTTGGTCTCCTCTCGGCCGTTAGGCCCGCTTGGTCGCTTCAGAAGTCGCACAACTCACTGCGATGCAATGCCTGCGCGTGGCGATCGAGCGATACCAGCCTCTCAACACCCCCATCCCTCCCGGAATCCTGCTGAACCAAACCAGCGGACGCGCCCACCACACTTCGCGAGCCAATGCTACCGCGGCATCCGCTCCGCCAAACTGACGCCCGTCCGAAAGCAGCACGCGCATCTCGCGCAGCAACTCTTCTCGCGACATTCCCAGCAGCGCGCCAACTCGCGAATCCTGCAGCGGCGCCACCGCCAAACCCCTCCGCTCTAGAATCGGCGCCAGCCGCCGCGCAATGCGGGTGCAGGACTCGCACTCGGCGTCAAAAAAAAGCCATCCTCGCGCGTGTCGTCCCTTTCCGTCCGTAAACTCCGATGCCAGTGAAATCATGACTTGTTCACTTTCCGCAACCGCAAATCGCCGGAGTTGCTCCATAATCTCAGCCGTTCGCGGCCTTCTTTCCCAGCAGCGTCACTACTTTCCCCCTCAGTTTTCCGACGCCCTTCAGCGCCGAAGTCGGCATGCGCAACACTTCGTCGAAGAGTCCTGTCATTACGGTCAGGAACTCCAGCATGCTCTCGAGCCGCTCCCGTGTGTACGCGTCGCCATGTGCATTCGCCTTGGACTCCGCAACGCACTCTGCCAGCACGCGCAGGGTCGGATCGATCTCGCGACGTTTCCGCTCCTCGCTGACCACCCGGAAGATCTCCCAAACGTCCTTGAGCGATTCGAAATGATCCCGGCGGTCGCCCAGGACATGCACCACGCGCACGATCCCCCAGCCCTGCAGCTCGCGCAAACACGTGCTCACATTGGACCGTGCCACTGCCAGGGTCGCTGAGATCTCATCCGCGGGCACGGGAACGGGCGAAAGGAACAAGAGCGCGTGGACCTGGGCTACGGTCCGGTTGATGCCCCAGCGCGTGCCCATCTCTCCCCAGTGGAGGATGAATTTTTGGGCTACAGGCGAAAGTGTTGCTTTTGTAGTGTCTGTCATTTTTGTTATTTCTCTCTGTACAGAACATACCGTAACGACAGCTATTTGTCAAGCCCTTATTTCCCTTTCTTCCTCCAATGCCCTGCCTCACACCTGTCCCTTTTTCTCCCTTCCTTGCCATTTACCCGTGCGTGCAGCTTTGTCAAAGTATTCGAATTGAGGCATTTGTGCGCGCGAAACAGCAAGCTATTCGCATCGGCTCCGCCGCGTCCATGGCACTTGCTGTTCTCGCTTGCGTCAGCGTGCTGCCCCGAGCTGATTCGGCGATGCCCCAAGCCAATTCGTCCTACGACACGGCGATTGCCGCACTCTGCCCGATTGTCTATCCGGACGATCAGTCTCCTGCTTCGCGCGGCTACCACTACACTTTCTTCGGCAATGCCTTCTTCATCAACGAAGAAGGTTATCTGCTTACTGTCGCTCACGTCCTGGAGACCTTTCGCGATGGGGGCCAGCCGTACATCCTCGTGAATCGTCCAAACGCTCCGCCCCAGTTGTTGCACGTGACGATCATCGCCAGGGATGCGCAACACGATGTTGCGATTCTTCGGGCCGTGCCAAACCCCTTTGCGGGAAAGAACGCTGTCGCTGTCATGCCGCTGAACTCGGAACCGGCTGTACGGGGCCAGGCCGTCGTAGCGCTCTCCCTCCGTCCGAAACGGCCGCAGGACGCACACAGCTTTGAATATGAGCGTGAAGATACGTCTCCCGGCACAGTGCTCTCGTTCGAGTCCACCCAACTGGATAAGTCAGGCCCTGCTGCCGACGTATTTCTGCTGAGTCATCCAGTCGAGAAAGGCCAGAGCGGTTCGCCCGTCATTGAGACTAAGACGCAAGCCGCTGTCGGCCTGGTAGAAGGGCTTTGGTTGCGAGGCGTGTCTCTCCCGCTTGGCAAGAAGGGATCCCTGCCCACGAATACTCCTGGTGCCGCCATTCCAATCCGCTACGCCATTACACTCCTGCAGCAGCACGGGATCGCATGGCATTCGGCCGGTTTATTGCCGGCACCGCCAGCATCTTCGCAGGCCGTCCGCACTCCCGGTGATCGTCCGAGGTAAGATCCGCCTTACCCAAGAAAAATCTTGTACGGAATGAATTTTGGGATGTGACCAAACGGCGATTCTGTTTCCGTGCGCCTCGCGCTTTATGGAATTACGACAAGTCTTCTACCGCCGCTTTCCGGCCGCCCCCAGGCTTGCTCAATCTCACTGAGAGCCACGGATTCCGTTTCGATCCGAAGGACGCCTCTGGCGGCCCAATCCATGACTTGATGCATGGCATTGACAAGGACGTCACGCGATGGAATGCCAGCGGTTCCTAGAATGGTTAGCGCGGTGCTGCGGAGGACCGCAGCGGGAAGCGAAATATTTGGCCCCGCGCTTTCGCCCACCTGGACTAGGCGCGTCTCTGAATTAATCGTGGCAAATTCGGGACGCGTGATTGCGGCGAGGAGAAGTTCGGTGGGCCGGCCCCAAACGAAATCAACCACCACCTGGAAACCGGCATCGCCCGCTTCGCGCGCGAAAGCCTTTTTCACGTCGTCCTCCGGTTGATTGAGCTGAATGGTTACGTCCGCTCCGAGTTCGCGAAGCGTCTCCAATACTTGCGGGTTTCGTCCGGCGGCAATCACACGGCCCGCACCAAGCAACTTTGCAATCTGCACCGCCAATTTTCCAGTTACACCCGTCGCGCCGAGAATCAGCACACGGTCGCCTTTTTCGACTTTTGCACGCTGGCTAAGGACCAGCCACGCGGAAACGCCCGGATTCGGCAGAGCAGCGGCAGTGGCGTCATCCAAGCCGTCGGGCACAGGAAAACAAAATGCTTTAGGCACTACGGTCCGCTGCGCCATCGCACCATACGGACGGCGCGGGCCCCCAAAAAACACCCTGGTTCCATCGGCGAGGTCACCGACCCCATCCGTCCCGCAAATTACGGGAAGCTCGCGGGGGCTGGCGAAGTGTGAACCGGCGGCGAGTTGTCTGTCCACGGCTTTCAGGGACGCGGCGCGAACTCTTACGATAACTTCATCGCCCGCGGCTGCGCGCTCAGCAAATTCCTCGTAACGGGGAGGCTTACCCAGCTCGTGCAGTACGGCAGCTTTCATGCAGTCTCCTCCTCCAACACAGAGAATGCCACTTCCCGTCGACCTGGGAACACGGCGTCTGGCATTATGTCAGGTTTTCACCCCATGCTATCAGGGTGTCATCGAAGCCGCTGATCCCTCCTGGGCTCGAAATCCCGCGTCACAACGAATACGCCGTTTGTGCCTGTGGCGAGAAAAATTCATACGCAATCAGGGCTCGCGAACTTTCAGAACTTGATCAGACTTGACGTCGCGAAGTTGTTGCACTTTGCCGCTTGGCCAATGAATTTCGATTAGCTTGGCAACCGTTTCTTTGCCCAGTCCAAAGCGTACTAGCGGCTCGCTTGAAGAAGCGTAACCCACACTGCTAGTGCAATGGTTGTAGAGCTTGCGGCCGTCCGGCAAAGTGAGTTCGACTTTTGCGCCGATCCCATCGCGATTGCTGCGCGTTCCAGTTAGCTTTAGCGCAAGCCAGTGTCCGGTATTTGCGGTCACGTTGTGAAAGAGCCGCGCGGGTCCATTCACGTTGGAAACCACGGCGTCGAGTCGGCCATCGTTATCAAAATCGGCAAAAGCGACCCCGCGATATTGGCCGGCTAGCTGAAAATCGGAGCCTGCTGACTTCGAGACATCTTCGAAGCGCCCGCCTTGATTACGGAATAGGGAGTTCGGCAGATTCGCCTCGGTGCCGAGAGATTCCTCGATAGCAGGAAAATGGGCGTTGGCGGTGAAAACGTCCTTGAAACCATCGTTGTCGAAATCGTATAAGCCAATTCCCCATCCTGTAAGAGCGCGCGTGGCAGCAGCGAGGCCCGAGCGCGCGGTCACATCCTCAAAGACGGGGGACTTCCCCGTGTTGCGAAAGAGCGGGAACGTGTCGTTGATCATGGCGGTGAAAATCAGACCGGGACGGCCTTCATCCTCGAAATCGCGAAAATCGGCGCCCATGCTGGCTACGGGCCTCCCGTTATCATCGAGCGCCACGCCAGCAAGCATTCCGACTTCCTCGAACTTATCGTGGCCAAGATTATGGAAAAGAAAATTGGGCACGCTATCGTTTGCTACAAAAATGTCCATCAGCGCATCGCCGTCATAGTCGGCGACGGCCACTCCCATGCCTTTGCCGAAATGCGACCCGAGTCCGGACGACTCGGTTATGTCGGCAAAAGTCCCATCGTGGTTGTTGCGAAAGAGCTGGTTGGGAGTGTCGTGATAGGCGCCGGGATGGCAGTAGAGTGGCTTCTTATCGGTGCCACATTTGGGTTCGAGCTTCGGATCCCACTGCACGTAATTGCTGATGACCAGGTCGAGCCAGCCATCGTTATCAATGTCAACCCAGGCGGCGGAAACCGACCACAGCTTGCCGTAACGCGGATCGACGCCGCCGAGGTGGGCTTTCTCCGTGACATCTTCAAACGTACCGTCGCCTCGGTTGTGATAGAGGATGTTCCGATTGACGCCGGCCACAAAGATATCCGGATAACCATCATTGTCGTAATCCGCAACGGCGACTCCCATGGAGTAGCCCTCGCCTGCGACGCCAGCTTTTTCCGTAACATCCGTAAACGTTCCATCGCAGTTGTTGCGGAAAAGTCGATTGAAAAACTGCGGACCTGTTTTTTTGAGCGAGGGCATGGCCGCGCCGTTTGTGAAGAAGATGTCCATGCAGCCATCGTTGTTATAGTCGAGCACGGCCACGCCGCCGAGCATCAACTCCGGCTGGTGAAATTCCCCGATGGCGCCGTTGCGCAGTTCGAATTTGAGTCCGGACTTGGCGGCCACATCTTCGAAGCGGATTTGCGCGCCCACGTCCGCGGCAGCCGCGGACAAGAGCAAGATCAGTGTGAGTCCTTGCGCAGCTGATAGTCGCGTAGCCATTGCGCTTGCTCTGCGGCCTCCTTGGCACGTCCTTGCGTCTGATAAATCTTGAGCAGCAGATTGTGAGCTTCGGGAAATTCCTGGAGCAGGCGGACGGATTCTTCCCCGGCGCTCGCCGCTTCGCCCACGCGACGGAGCTCGAGCAACAATTTGGCGCGCCAGAAATAGGCCTTCGCCGTTTGCGGAACTGCTGCGATCAACCCATCGACGCGCTTTAAAGCTTCCTCGGCATGCCCGGATTCGGAGAGCAACTCGACATAAGCAAGTTGGAAATCGACATTCTGGCGCGCCTCGGGGTGCTCAGAAAGGGCTCTCATAGCAGATTCTGCTTCGGCTGAGCGCCCCTCCTTTTCCAGACTGATGGCACGATAGATCTGCGCTTTCGCAGCCCATTCCGCGTTTGGCGCAAGCTGAAGCGCCTGCTCCATATCCTTCAGAGCCGCGCCGTATTGTCCGCTCTGGTACCGGACTTGACCTTCTAGAAACTGAGCTTGGGCGTCGGCGGTTCCGTTGCCTACCCCGCTGTTCGGCGGCACCTCGACACGACTGGTTTCTTTGGTGGCAATCTCAGCGAGCAGCCGCTGAGCCGCATCATACTGCCGGTCATCGCGCGGAATGGCATCGAGAATATGGCGCGCGGATTGGTAATCGCCTTTTTCAGCAAGCGATCGGGCCAGGTAGTATTGTGCCGGGATCGTTGGGTCGAGCTTTAACGTCGCGCGAAAGGCATTCGCTGCCCCCGCCATGTCCCCCGATAAAAAGAAGAATTTTCCTGCGGCCAGTTGCTGTTGAGCATCGTCAGAATTGAGCTCCGCACGCGCACGGTACAGTTCTTTTGCCTGTTCGTAGCGCTCGCCATCTTCACCGGGAAATGGGCGCACTCCCATAGCGACCATGGCGATCGCCGCGCTCATTCGAACCGTGCGTATGGGGTCTTTGAGGAGGGTGACAAGGTTAATCGCGAGTTCCTCGCGTTGGGCCGGGCTGGGCTTTAGAGCGGTCGCCGCAGTTGAGCGCAGCAGCGGCGCCGTGTCCCCAAGTGAGTGGACGAGCGCATCATATGCCTTTGGATCGTTTAGAAAACTTCCCAGGTATCCGGCGGCATTGGCCCGAATGAAGGGCCCACCCGCTGGATCGGCAAGGATCTCCAGCAAGGAAGGAATCGCAGCCGGATCGCCTTGGCGCGCCTGCGAGAAGGCGTCGGCGCGGCGTATAAATTTCTGCCGGGACCTGTCGCCATACCACGCTTGCATCTGACGAACGGTCCACGCCGCGTCTTTGTCGCGATGGCAAAGATTGCACGCATTCGGTATGTCATGCCGAATCGTATTTTCCGGAACTGGTATGCTGATCGAGTGATCGCGCATCCGCGTCTGGAGGCTAACCACGGTTTCCGGCATGTGGCATTCCATGCACGAACCGCCAGAACTCTTCGGTGGATGATGTGTGTGCGCGGAAATGTTCGCGGCAATCGCCGCGTGACAGGCTGTACAAAGACCGTTGTTGTCCGGCCGAAGCTGCGGGCTGCGATCGACGTCCACATTGTGAGTATGGGAATGGCAAGTGGTACAGGTTGCTCCACCTTTAAGAAAACACTGGCTCTGCCACAACGCAAGTGCTTCGTTCGATAATTGCCTCGGCCGTCCGTCAGGCCAATAGGCCGGATCCTCAGAAGCCGGCAAGCGGTACTCCATGACCGGCGTGAAGAAGTCGTCGTAATTCGCTCCTGCTCTGAATTTATCTGCGTAGACATCTCGCAACGAGTGGCACTGCGCGCAGATCGCCGTGCTGCTTGCTGCGTCCAATCGGGCCGGGTTGCGGATCGAGGCCCTCAGCCGCGCGCGGGTGGCCGCGTCCAGCACCTTTGCGCTCTTGCCCGTAGCGATGTGTTCGCTTCCGGGCCCATGGCAGCTTTCGCAGTTGATTCCCAGGTCTCTCCATGTCGTTCGATAACGAAGATTTTCAAGCTCAAAATTCTTCTGACCTTGGCTTACATGGCAGGCGTAACAAGTCTTATTCCAGATTTGGACCGGATCAACTGAACTTTCTTCTGGATTGCCGATATCAAGATCGAAATCCCATTTCTTGCGAACGACGTCCCACGTGGGAGGCAACAGAAGGATGCGGCCATCGGACAGCGTGGTGAGGTAGTGCTGAAACCGGCGGTCGCCGAGCGTGTATTCTATCCGGTGCTCCCAGGGCTTGCCGGATAGCTCGGATTCCGTGATGTAAAAACGGTTTTCGCGGAGTTGGAGAGTGAACGCAGAGCCGTGCAGCAGGAGATGGCTCTGGGCAAAGTCTCCTTTCACGCTCTGAATCGTGGCAGGTTGCATCGTCCTGCTGTGGTGAGCTTCCGCCCAGACACGCGTGACAGTTGCGTGACACTCCGCGCATGCCTCGGCGCCGGCATAACCGGGATTGGATTGCCCCTGAAGCCGCAAGGCAGCCATCAGCACGAAAACAAATCCCAGACTGCGTGCGGTCGAAGTTAGGCCCAAGAGTGTCCTCATCCGATGTCTAGCATAAATCGCATCGGTGAAAATTACCGCCGAAAATGAGGAGTAATTGGCGGCGCCCACTCAGCCGACGGTTTGGATGGCAGACACCAGTTCCGGAATGTCAATCCTGATCAGCGTTCCGACGCCGGCACGGCTTTCTATCTGCAAATAAAAATCGGCGCCGTAGAGCACGCGCAAACGCTCGCGGACGTTGCTGAGGCCGATTCCTTCGACGTACACATGCGGCAACTTTTCTTCCGAGATGCCAACGCCGTTGTCCTCAATTTCGATGTGCAATCGGCCGTCGTGATTCGTGGTTCGGAGCTGGATTTTGCCGCCGTCCAGTTTGGGGGCCAGACCGTGCTTCAGGCAGTTTTCAACTATGGGTTGGAGCAGCATGCTGGGGACAAAAGCTTCGAGAGTTTCCTCATCAATGTTCTTGATGATGTCCAGGTTGTCGTGGCCAAAGCGGGCTACTTCGATATCGAGATAATCGTCGATGAACTCAAGTTCCTCGCGCAACGGAACGAAGGTTTCGTGCTTGCGGAGAAGCCGCCGGAGGATGTTGCTGAGCTTGAGGACCACGCCGCGCGCGTTATCCGGATCGAAGCGAATGAGCGCGGAGACGGTGTTCAGTGTGTTGAATAGAAAGTGAGGATTGATCTGACGCGAGAGCGCGTCCATGCGCGCTTTCAGCAAAAGTTGCTGGTGCCGTTCGAGGTTCATCTCGATACGCGTGTTGTTCCAAATTTTGAGAGGCGCCGCAACAGACATCAAGGTCGCAATCACCGTTAAAACAAGCCACCAATCCCATTGAGGATGAATCGCAAAGAGCCATTTCGGCTTGGTGGCCTGCACGAGCGCGACGCGCCCCAACTCCAACAGGACGCAGACGCCGAGAGGAGCCATTTCCCAGGACAGTTGCCTTTTCTTCACCAGGCGGACAAACGCTTTCGGTATGTTCAAGAACGTGAAAGGGCCGAAGTTCCAGAGGTCATCTTTGTTGGGAATCGCCTGGCGGATTAGTCCACCGAGCAATCCGGCAGTCGAGGCCGCCGGCATGGCGAGCCACTCGTGAGAAATTAGGGCGGGAATGGTGATAATCGCTCCGCCGATGGGCCCGACCACCCGGCCACCGAGCAATCCCATCAGGAATGCACCCTCCAGTGAAAGATCTGCGAATCGGTATTGATAATTCACCAGCCGAAGCGTCACGCCGACGATCAGCGGAGGAGTCATGAACAGCATGAGCTTCAGCTTTTGGTCTGGATCGCGTTCTTCGGTAAACAGCACGCGACGAAACGTGTTCCACCGCGCGAGGAGAGCGGCGATCGAAGAGGCCACGCCCACCTTCAGCAGCAAGGTGAAGAGGAGGTCGCGAACTGCTGTGGCGGAGTCCATGGCGGCAAACGAGAGCGTCCTCGCTAACGCTAGCCAATCGGAGCCGCGATGTAAAGCCTCTCGTAGCGCACCTGCTATACTGCTTCGCTGCGATGAGCACAAAAGCAAATTCGGGCAAGCCTGGCAAAGGGCGGCGGTCCACCACTGTGAGACTCATAGCGCATGCCTCGCTGCCCACGCGGTTTGGACGGTTTACGATCTATGGATTCAAGGGGCGGGGTCCGCTGGATGAGGCCATCGCCCTGGTGCGCGGCAAACTCAAGGGAAAAAGCGCTCCACTCGTCCGCGTCCATTCGCAGTGCCTGACGGGCGACGTGCTTGCTTCGCTGCGGTGTGATTGCCGCGCGCAGCTCGAGCTTTCGCTGCGGAAGATCGGCCAGGCTGGGGCTGGTGTCTTGTTGTACTTGCCCCAAGAGGGCCGCGGCATCGGCCTGATGAACAAGCTTCGCGCCTATCAGCTGCAGGATGGAGGGATGGACACGGTCGAGGCCAACGAATCGTTGGGATTCGAAGCCGACGCTCGGGATTACGATTTTTCGGCTCAAATCTTGAAAAAACTAGGCGCCACGAAAATTCGCCTGCTCTCGAACAATCCGGAAAAAGTTCGCCAGTTGGAGAAGTCCGGAATTCGCGTGGTTCAGCGCGTCGCGTGCCAGCCGCGCGTTTCGAAAACTTCCCGGGCCTATCTGCAGACGAAAAAAAGTAAAATGGGCCACCTGCTCGAAGGCTTTTGAGGGTACGAAGAATGACACCTACCGTATTGCAGCGCGTCAAGTTTTCCGCTTCCCCCAAGATCCTGTTCAACATGTATATGGACTCCAAAAAGCATTCTTCCGCAACCGGCGCGCCCGCCAAGCTGAGCCGCAAAGTGGGCGGAGCCTGGCACGCGTACGGCGGGGCCATCGGCGGTAAAAACCTGCTCATTATTCCCGGTCAGAAAATCGTTCAGGCTTGGCGCGCTACTCATTGGAAAAAAGGCGAGCTATCCATTGTGATCTTGACATTCGAAAAAGCGCGAGGAGGCGCGGTCGTGGACCTCGTTCACGCGGGCGTGCCGCAACACGACCAAAAGGGCGTTAGAACCGGGTGGCCCAAATTCTACTGGAAACCCTGGAAGAAATATCTTGCGTCGCGGAAACGGGCTTGATGCGGGAATCGACTGTCTTCACGATTCGAAGAAACGCTGCGCGCAACAATTCGTCTGGGGATTATCCGCCGCCTACAAACTGTACGATTTCGTAGCGGTCGCCTGCTTCCACGCGCGTCTGTGCCCAGGCGGGGCGCGGAAGAATTTCCAGATTTCGCTCGATGGCCACGCGGCCCGCTTCCAGTCCAAGCGTCGACAACAATTCCGCGACAACCGTGCCGGGCTTCGCTTCGCGTTTTTCTCCGTTCACGACGATCGAAAGTGCGGTTTCCAGTGCCATCTTCCATCCGTGCGCCAAATCTCTTGCCAGTCTAGGCGGTAGGCACGCGCGGCCTTGCCCGCAATTGAAATTTCAACTGGCCTTTCGAATCCGCCTGCGTGGCGTCAATGACCAGTGCAGGGTCGGCCCCAGCAAGGCGTGGCATATCGAATTCGAGCCGCGCCTGGCCATCCTGCCCCGTCTCCGTTGAGAATTCCGTTACGTCCGCAGCGCCATCGATTCTTGCGGTGACCAGTGCGCCAGGGACGACCACTCCATTTTGCTTTTTCCGGACGGCAATGTGCAAATTCGCGCGCTTGCCCGCCAGCCAGTTTTTGGCATTGATCAATTCCAGCGCGAGCCCCGGCGTCGCATTCGAGTGTGCGGCGGCGTGGGCAATATTCTTCGCGCCTGGGATTTCCTGTGGTGGGAGTGGCGGAGGCGCAAGGTGCAAGGCACCAGTTCGGATTTCCTCGACCACTTTTCGATGCTGCTCATCGATGCGCGTTCTTAGCAACTTTTCCTGCTGTGCCTCGAGCGGCAACAAATCAAAGTAATTATTGGTGCGGCGGTGCAAAACGCGCCCGCGGCAATAGACAGTCGTGTCGATTAAGGCGTTGGCCGTGCCGCGATCCTCGGTTTGCACGTGATAAACCGTCTCGCCCACTTTGACATCCGAGTTGTGCCCGAAGAGCATAGGATGTAAGTCCAGTTCCCTTTCGACGCGCTCGCCTGTTCAGCAGCGGGGCGCCGCGGACTTTTTTCATGCCATTTGACCGATTGGCTTGTGAATGGATATTATAGCGCTTTGCCCATGACTGATTCAGGCTTACAAGCGTACACTCCGCTTCTATTACACCTGCTGGTAGCGACGGCACTCGCCGGGGCCTTGACAGCCGCCTCGGTGCTGGTCGGCTGGCGCCGCCCCAGCCGCGCGAAACAACTGCCCTACGAATGCGGCATGGAACCAACTGGAGACGCTCGAGCTCCGATTTCCGTCAGATTTTATCTAGTCGCCATGGTTTTCATTCTTTTTGACGTGGAAGCCATTTTCCTGTATCCGTGGGCCTACATTTATCGCGATTTTATAAGAATGTCCCCCAGTATTGGTCTGTATGGCTTCATCGAGATGATGGTATATATCGCCATACTTCTGGTGGGTTACTTCTATCTGTGGAAAAAAGGCGCGCTCGACTGGCATAAGTATTAGCCTGCGTCTGAGGGCTTCGAAACGGTGACCGAGAATACCAGTCAAAAAGCTAGTGTTGTGGCCGAGAATCTGCGCGCCTGGAATCCCAACGTTATTGAAGAAGTGATCGAATTCCGCGGCGAGACGACCATCGTGCTTCCACGCAAAGTGTTGCGTGCTGTCGCTGAACGTTGTCGTGACCACGCGGATTTGCGATTCAACCTGCTCACCGATGCCACCTGTGTTGATCGATATCCCCACGAGCCGCGCTTCGAACTGAATTACCACCTCGTTTCCATCCCGCAGCGCGAAAGAGTTCGGCTGCAGGTTCGTTTATCCGGCGCAGATCCTGTCATCGAGTCGCTTGTTCCCATCTGGCCTGGCGCCAACTGGCTCGAGCGCGAAATATTTGACCTCTTTGGGATTCGTTTTACCGGTCATCCGGATTTGCGGCGCATCCTGTTGCCGGAGGACTGGGAAGGGCACCCGCTTCGCAGGGACTATCCTGTCGAAGGATTTCGCGACGTTCCGATGGTCCCGGGATTCAGAAAGAGCTCCGTATGACCACGGTCGAAACTGCCGCTGGCGCTACAAAAACGATGGTCCTCAATATGGGACCTCAACACCCTTCCACCCACGGCGTGCTGCGCGTCCTGCTGGAACTGGATGGAGAAACGGTCATTAGGGCGGTTCCGGATCTGGGTTATCTCCACACTGGTATTGAGAAGAGTTGCGAGGACAAGACTTATTCGCAGGCCATCACTCTCACAGACCGAATGGACTATCTCAATCCCCTCGGCAACAACCTGGTGTACTGCATGGCGGTCGAGAAGTTGCTGGGTCTCGAAGTTCCCAAGCGCGCTCAATACGTTCGCGTCCTGCTCGTCGAGCTGCAGCGTATTTCTTCGCATCTTGTCTGGCTTGGAACGCATGCTATCGACCTGGGCGCTATGTCCGTCTTCCTGTATTGCTTCCGCGAACGCGAGGAGATTCTCAAGATTTTCGAGATGTTCGCCGGGCAGCGCATGATGACGAGCTACATCCGCATCGGCGGGATCGCGCTGGAACCGCCGGCGGGATGGCGCGCGGCGGTCGACCGGTTCCTGAAAATGATGCCCAGCAGAATCGATGAATACGAGTCGCTCTTGACCGGAAACCGCATCTGGATGGGGCGGACGCAGGGCGTGGGATATATTTCAGCAGAGGATGCGATCGCGCTCAGCATGACCGGCCCCACGCTGCGGGCTGCGGGCGTCCCGTACGACAATCGAAAACTCTTCCCCTATTCCAGCTACGAAGAATTCGAATTTGATGTCCCCACGCGTACCGATTCCGATTGCTTCGGCCGGTACATGATCCGCGTCGCGGAGATGCGCGAAAGCTTGAAGATTGTCCGCCAGGCCATGGCCAAGATTACGCACGAAGGCCCGATTCGGACGGAAGCGCCAGGCATTGTGCCGCCGTCGCGTGAAAAAATGAAGACGGAGATGGAAGCGCTCATCTACCATTTCAAGATCTTCACGGAAGGCTTTTCTCCGGCGCCGGGCGAAGCTTTTGTGAGCGTGGAATCTCCGCGCGGCGAATTGGGCTGCTTTGTTGCCAGCGACGGCTCACCAAAGCCCCTGCGCGTGCACTTCCGCTCGCCCTCGTATATCAACCTGCAAGCTTTGCCGAAACTCGTCACCGGACAATTAATATCCGATGTAGTCGCTTGCATCGGAACGATTGACATTGTCTTGGGAGAGGTCGACCGCTAATCGCATGCAACTTTCCCCCCAACTCGCTGCGCGCTTCGAAAAATTACAGAACGCCTATCCGGTCAAGCGCAGTGCGCTCATTCCCATGCTGATGTACGCGCAGGATGAGTACGGCTGCGTGAGCGACGAGATGATCGCGGAAATCGCGAGCCGTCTGGATCTGAACAACGTGCAGGTCGAGGAAACGCTCGCCTACTACTCCATGCTGCACCGCAAACCGATGGGCAAGTTCCATGTCCAGGTCTGCACAAATGTGGCTTGCATGCTGCGCGGCGGCAACCAGATTCTGGACCGCGCCAAAAAACGCCTCGAAATCGGCCACAAAGAAGTGACCGAGGACGGCGTTTTCTCTCTCGAAGAAGTCGAGTGCATCGGCGCCTGCACCGGCGCTCCTGCCATGCAGGTCAATTACGACTTTCATGAAAACCTCACGCCGCTCAAATTTGACCGCATTATCCAGGAACTGGACGGCGGCAGGATCCCGACTCCGGAACCCGTGACCGCGGGCGCGCTTCACCCGCGCGAACCCGGCGAGACGCCGCTGATCAGCAGGCGTTGGGGCATCAAGGATTCTCGCAAAATCGATGTTTACCTCGAGCACGACGGCTATAAAGCGCTGGAAAAAGCGCTCAAGGAAATGACGCCGGAATCCATCATCGACGAAGTGAAGAAGTCCAGCCTCCGTGGCCGCGGCGGCGCGGGCTTTCCAACGGGCATGAAATGGTCCTTTGTTCCCAAGGATTCTCCGAAACCGAAATATCTCATCTGCAATGCCGATGAATCCGAGCCCGGCACCTGCAAAGACCGCCCCCTCATGGAGATGGATCCACACCAATTGATCGAAGGCATGGTAATTGCCGGCCGCGCCATACACGCGCACCGCGGCTTCATTTATGTTCGCGGCGAGTACCGCTACGTCCTGGACATCGTGGAAGAGGCGCTCCAGGAGGCTTATGCCAACGGCTACCTGGGCAAGGATATTCTGGGCTCGGGCTTTGATTTCGACCTGCTGACCCACACCGGCGCGGGCGCTTACGAGTGCGGGGAAGAGTCCGCATTGATGGAGTCGCTCGAAGGCAAGCGCGGTTATCCGCGCATCAAGCCGCCCTTCCCTGCCGTTGTCGGCCTGTACGGCTGCCCGACCATCATTAACAATGTCGAAACTTTGAGCTCTGTGCCCGCCATCATTCTCGAAGGCGGAGATGCCTACGCTAAGCGCGGTACTCCGAAAAACGGAGGCACGCGTCTGCTATGCGTCGCAGGACATATCGCCAAGCCGGGAATCTATGAGATTCCACTCGGGATGAACATGAAAAAGTTTATTTATGAAATGGCTGGCGGCATTCCCGATGGCAAAAAACTCAAAGCGGTTATTCCTGGCGGAAGTTCTTGTCCCATCTTGAGCGCCAACGAAATTGACATCCCTATGGATTACGACTCGGTGGCGAAGGCTGGCTCAATGCTCGGCTCCGGCGGCATGGTGGTCATGGACGAAACCACCTGCATGGTGGACATGGCACGGCGAATCATGCACTTCTACGCCCACGAGTCCTGCGGTTGGTGCATTCCTTGCCGGGAAGGGACGTCCTGGCTAAAGAAGTTGCTGGACCGCTTTCACGCGGGCTATGGGACGCCGGAAGATATCGACATCACAGGCGAACTGGCCAAAAACATGCTGGGCCGCACTTTTTGCCCGCTCGGCGACGCCGCCGCGCTGCCAACCATCAGCATCGTGCAAAAATGGCGCAACGAATTCGAAGACCATTTGAATGGGCGGTGCGCGTCTAAGTCCGCGGAAGCGCTTGTAGGTTCGCGTTAGGAATCCATGACCGAAACGAAGCAAGTTACGCTGAAAATCAACGACCGCGACGTGCAGGTACCGCAGGGAACGCTGGTCATCGAAGCCACGCGGCGCATCGGCACCGAAGTGCCCTCGTTTTGCTATTACCCCGGCCTTTCATTGCAGGCCGCTTGCCGCATGTGCCTCGTGGAAGTCGAAAAGATGCCCAAGCTTCAGACGGCCTGCACTCTGGTGGCGACTGAGGGCATGGTCGTCCGGACTAACACGGAGCAAGTCCGCGGCGCGCGCAAGGCCATGCTCGAGTTTCTCCTTACGAATCATCCCCTCGATTGCCCCGTTTGCGACAAGGGCGGCGAGTGTGAACTGCAGGACATGGTGTTCCGCTACGGGGCGGACACCAGCCGTTTCGTCGAGGAAAAGATTCATCGCCCGGAAGAGAAATGGTCGGAACTCGTTTACTACGACGCTCCGCGCTGCATTCTTTGTTTCCGATGCGTGCGCGTCTGCGACGAGGGTATGGACGTGAAGGCTCTCGGCGTGGGAATGCGCGGCGCGAACAGCATCATCATTCCCAACCGCGAAGACCACCTCGAATGCGAAGAATGCGGGATGTGCATCGACATTTGTCCCGTCGGCGCGCTGACCAGCGGGACTTACCGGTACAAAACGCGCCCGTGGGAGATGACCTACGTCTCGACCGTGTGTACACACTGTTCGAACGGCTGCAAAACGACTCTGAGCGTTCGAAATCACGAGATCATGCGCGCCAATAGCCGCGACCTCTCCGGAATCAACGAGGATTTTCTCTGCGTCAAGGGCCGATTCGGTTTCGACTTCACGAAGCATCCGGAGCGTATTCGCCAGCCGCTCGTCCGCAAGGGCGATAAACTTTATCCTGTCTCATGGGAAGAGGCCGCGCAAACGGCCGCCGCAAAATTGAAGCAGGTGTACGACGCGGGCGGAAAAGACTCCATCGGCTTCATCGGCTCCAACCGCACCTCGAACGAAGAGAATTATCTTTTCCAGAGGCTGGCGCGCACCACCTTCGCAACCAACAACATCGACCACCACCGCACGGCGGATTACACGGGCCTGATCACCGCGCTTGGCGACGGCGCCACCGATTCCCTCCTCACGATGCGACAGTTGGCCGAGGCCAAAGCTGTACTCCTGGTTGGAAACGATCCAACCAACCAGAATCCGCTTGTGGCATGGCAGGTACGCAAAGGCATTCGCCACATTGGAGCGAAGTTGTTTATTCTGAATTCGCGAGACATCAAGCTGAAGCGCAAGGCCTCACTTTTCGTCAAGCTGGCCGCGAGTCAGGAAGCGGCGGCTATTCGCTGGCTGGCGCACGAAGAAGGACAACTGCCAACCGAACTTGTTGAGCAGCTTGTGCAGCTCAAAGCAGCGCTCGATGCGGAGTCTGATGTCGCCATCGTTTTTGGCGCGGAAGTGACTGGCGCGGCAATCGCTCAGCTAGTAGCCTTCGGATCTAAATTGCACGGCAAAGTCCGCTACATGGCGCTTGGCGACTACGCAAATTCGCGTGGCGCCGCCGACATGGGCGTGCTTGCGGACCGGCTCCCCGGTTATGCGCATGTGGAGGACTCGGCGGCGCGGGAAGGGTTTGAGCGGATGTGGGGCGGAGTGATTCCGTCAAAGCCGGGCATGACTGTTCCGCAGATGGTGGCAGCCGCGCAAAATGGAAAACTCAGGGGACTTTATGTGATGGGTGCGAATCCACTGGCGCACTTTGGCACGCTCGGATTCGGCCGGGGCAAGCTCGAATTGCTGATTGTTCACGAAATGTTTTTGACGGAGACCGCAAAGCTTGCTGACGTGGTCTTCCCCGCGGCATCGGCTTACGAAAAAGACGGCAGCGTCACCAACACTTCCGGCGAAGTTCAGCTTCTGCATAAAGCCGCCGAAGTCATGGGCCCGCGCAGCGATTTCGATTTGCTACGCATCCTGTCCCATCAACTTGAAAGACTAGGCCTCGGCAAAGCGTTCCATTACAAGACGCCGGCCGCGGTGTTTGAAGAAATCCGCAAGGCGGTTCTTGGTTATGACGTGCAGGAAGCCGGCTTGCTGACGGGCGGGGCCGAGGCGACGCATGCTCGTGTCGCGCGGAACGGCCATGCGCCTTATGATGTGCCCGTCGGATTGATTCGCTCCGCCCAGGACACGCTCTTCACCAGCGGCACGCTCGGCCGCTTCTGCACGATGATGGAATCCTTGCCGGAGGCGGAAGCCAAGCCGTGATCTCCTTCTTGTCCGCAAACGCCAACCTGATCATCATCCTCGTCAAGATTGCGCTTTTGCTTTTCATCGTGCTGACTGTCAATGCCTATCTGACGTGGTTCGAACGCAAGGTTGTCGCGCACATGCAATCGCGGTGGGGCCCGCATCGTGTCGGGCCGCACGGCTTGCTGCAGCCGCTGGCCGACGGTGCGAAGTTTCTATTGAAAGAAGATCCCACGCCGGCCGGCGTGGACAAGTTCACCTATTTTCTCGCGCCGCTGATGGCTTTGGCCCTGGCGCTTACATCCATCGCCATCATTCCGTTCGGGCCGAAACCGCTGCATCTCTTCGGGCACGACATTACTCTGGGGATCGCGGATCTGAATATCGGCATCCTGGCGCTATTTGCCATCACCGCACTCAGCGTCTATGGCGTCGCTCTCGCCGGATGGTCTTCGAATAGCAAATATCCGCTGCTCGGCGGCCTGCGTAGTTCCGCGCAGATGGTGAGCTATGAGCTTGCGCTGACCATGTCCGTCGTGGGTGTGCTTCTGCTCGCCGGTAGCTTTAATTTGCGCGACATCATCAACGCGCAGGGCACCCATCCCGAGCGCGGCATCTTTGGCTGGAACGTCTGGCCGCAGATTTTGGGATTTTTCTGCTTCTTTGTCGCCGCGGTTGCGGAAACGAACCGTGTCCCGTTCGATCTGCCCGAAGCGGAATCGGAACTCGTCGCCGGTTTTCACACGGAATACGCCAGCTTCAAGTTCGCGATGTTCTTCATCGCCGAATACACCAGCATGATCACCGTTTCGTGCCTGTGCACGATCATGTTCTTCGGCGGCTGGCTCTCGCCCTTCCCTGCAAGCTGGACGTTCACTCACTATCTGCCTTCCGTTATTCTGATTCCGGCAGGTTTGTGGGTCATCTGGGACGGGATCCGTTACGAAACAATTTTCGGCCGCATCATTCTCCCCGGAATAGGAACGGCGATTACGGCCATCGGGGCCGCGCTCGTCGTTTTCCCCGCCGTGAACGAATTTGTCCAGGGGCCTTTCTGGCTGCTCGCAAAAATCTTTGTGTTTCTGTTTGTCTACGTGTGGATGCGCGGCACTCTGCCGCGTTTTCGCTATGACCAGCTCATGGCCTTTGGATGGAAATTGCTTCTGCCGGTTTCGATCGCCAATGTTGTGATCACCGCATTCGCAATACTTAAATGGGGTGCGCGGTGACGGCGCAACTAGCCATTTTTTTCGTATTGGCAACGCTCGCGGTACTTGGGGCGCTCAGCCTCATCTTCCAGCGGCATCCCATTCACAACGCGCTTTCTCTCATCGTTGTCATGATCGCTCTCGCCGGGCTTTACCTCTTGATGGGCGCGGAATTTGTCGCCGCTGTCCAGATCATCGTCTACGGCGGCGCGATCATGGTGCTTTTCGTGTTCGTCATCATGCTTTTGAACGCTGGAGTGGAAGAGCGCACCAATGTTTCGAAGCTCGCGGGCATCGCCGGAATTCCCCTGGCCGTGGCACTGCTCGGGTTTCTCGCCGCGGCTATCGCGCGTTCGAACGAAAGCGCGCAGGCGGGTTTGCAGTCCGGCACGCTGGCCAATACTAAAGAGATCTCGACAATGCTCTTCCGGGAATTTGTTTACCCCTTCGAGCTGACTTCGTTCCTCATCCTCGTTGCCATACTCGGCGCTATTGTTTTGGCGCAGCGGGAGAAGAGCTGAAGATGGTCCCCACGAGCTACTACTTGATTCTAAGCGCAATTTTGTTCGGTCTTGGCGTGGTTGCTTTCGTATTCAAGCGCAACGTCATCACTATTTTCATGTCCATCGAATTGATGCTGAACGCCGTCAACCTGGCATTTGTCGCCTTTAGCCAGGCCCGTCATCAATCCGATGGCCAGGTGTTCGTCCTGTTCGTGATTGTTGTAGCCGCGGCGGAAGCTGCTGTCGGTCTGGGCATCATCATCCTCACCGCGCGCAACCGGCAGTCGCTGAATGTCGAGCGCGTGGATTTGCTCAAACTCTAATGCTCATACTCGAACATCTCTGGATCATTCCTCTTCTGCCGCTGCTCGGCTCGGCCGTGAATGGCCTTCTCGGCGGTAAGTGGCCAAACAAGATCGTCAATAGCGTCGCGCTCGGAGCGACCGGCCTTTCGTTCCTCTTCGCCGTCGAAGCTGTGCGCGAATTTTTGCGGTTGCCGTCCGAACAGATTCCCTGGGTGCAGAAGTATTTCACGTGGATCGCGGCTGGCGACTTCCGCGCGGGCTTCGATCTGCAAATCGACCAGCTCACCGTTGTAATGCTGATGGTCGTCACCGGCGTCGGCTTCCTCATTCACATCTACTCGACTGGCTACTTGGCCCACGAAGGCGGCTACTACCGTTTCTTTTCTTACCTCAATCTGTTCATGTTTTTCATGCTCATCCTCGTCATGGCCGCAAATTATGTGCTGCTCTTCGTAGGGTGGGAAGGCGTCGGCCTCTGCAGCTATTTGCTCATCGGCTTTTCCTTCCTGAAAAAGTCGGCTGCTGACGCCGGCAAAAAGGCATTCATCGTCAATCGGATTGGCGACTTTGGTTTCATGCTCGGCATGTTTTTGCTGTTCCGAACGTTCGGATCCTTGGACTTCGTAACCGTCTTCTCGAAGGCGGCGCCGTTGCAGCCGGATGCCTTAGGCCAGTTCGGAATTATGACGGTTGCATGCCTTCTGCTCTTTATGGGCGCCACCGGAAAATCGGCGCAGCTTCCCCTTTACGTGTGGCTGCCGGACGCCATGGAAGGACCAACGCCCGTGAGCGCCTTGATCCATGCGGCAACGATGGTCACCGCCGGCGTTTATGTCGTCGCGCGCTCGCACGTACTTTTCACCCATGCACCCACGGCCATGTTGGTGGTCGCCATTGTGGGCTGCGCCACGGCGATCTTTGCAGCCACCATCGGACTGGTGCAGACGGACATCAAGAAAGTTCTCGCCTACTCGACCGTTAGCCAGCTGGGCTACATGTTCCTTGCTTGTGGCGTCGGCGCTTTTTCCGCTGGCATTTTCCACCTCATGACGCACGCCTTTTTCAAAGCGCTTCTCTTCCTCGCCGCAGGCAGCGTGATTCACGCCATGGGCGGCGAGCAGGACATGCGCCGCATGGGAGGTCTCAGCAAGAAAATCAAGTGGACTTACGTTACGATGCTGACCGCCACGCTGGCCATCGCGGGCTTTCCTCCGTTCGCGGGTTTCTTCAGCAAGGACTCCATACTTTTCAGTGCCTTCCAAAGTGCGAACGGTGGCCCCAACACGGGCCACATCCTCTACGCCATCGGTTTGCTCACAGCCTTGCTGACCTCTTTTTACATGTTCCGTTTGGTCTTTCTTACTTTCTTCGGCAAGCAGCGCTACGACGAGCATCACGTTCACGTCCACGAATCCCCCTGGAGCATGCTCGGCCCGCTCGTGATCCTCGCCGTGCTTTCTACCGTTGGCGGATGGTTTGCCGCTCCGTCGTTCTGGGGCGGGGCGGATTACTTCTCAAATTTCCTTGCGCCAGTCTTGGGCGGCGGAGGCGAATCAGCGGCGACGGAAACAGCCGCTCATTCTCTGGAGATGATCCTTGCGGTGGTCGCGATCGTCACGGCTCTGATCGGTTTCGCCATTGCCTTCTGGCTCTATATCCGCCGGCCCGGCAAACCCGAAGCGCTCGCCAAGTCCATGAAGGGCGCCTATAACACCCTCTTGAACAAATACTACATCGACGAACTCTACGCCGCCGTCATCGTCAATCCGCTGATGTGGATTTCGACGAACGTACTCTGGAAGTTCGTTGACGTTGCCGGCATCGACGGCACCGTGAACGGCGTCGCCAGCAGCGCTACCTCGCTCGGTGACACCATTCGCCACGCGCAGTCCGGCAACACGCGCAGTTATGCCGTTTGGGTCGTCATCGGCGCGCTCGTCATCATTGCCGTCATCTTCTTCTGGCCTGCTGCCGGCATTGTTTTCGGGAGGGTGCGCTGATGCCCGCCGGGCCGCTCCTTTCGATCTTGATCTTCCTCCCGGCCCTCGGCGCGCTTGCGCTGTTGTTCCTTCGCAGCGATGACCACGAATGGATTCGGCGTCTCGCGTTTGCGGTTTCTCTCGCCGAGTTCATCCTCTCGCTCTGGTGGCTGCTCCGCGGCGTCCCTCTCGGGGGCACAGGATACAAGCTCGAAGAATTTCATCAATGGATCGCTCTCGGACCGCATGGCTCCGCGCCGCAAACCTTCATCAACTATCATCTCGGCGCGGACGGCATCAGCCTTTTCCTAGTCATCCTGACGACGTTTCTAACCGTCGTTTCCATCCTCTGTTCCTGGAACAGCATTGGGAAACGCGTCAAGGAATTTTTCGTCATGCTCCTGATGCTGGAAGTCGGCGTTGTCGGAGTCTTCCTCTCGCTTGACCTCTTCCTCTTCTTCCTCTTCTGGGAAGTCATGCTGATCCCCATGTACTTCCTCATCGGCATCTGGGGTCACGAGCGCCGCATCTACGCCGCTGTTAAATTCGTTCTCTACACCATGGCCGGCTCCATCCTCATGCTGGTTGGCATTCTATGGCTTTACAACGCCACCGGTACATTTGACCTGCCTTCGATTCAACGCGCGCTTCAGGACGGCACTCTGATACTTTCTCGCGGCACGGAAACGCTTCTCTTCCTCGCTTTCTTCGTGGCTTTCGCCATCAAAGTTCCTTTGTTCCCGTTCCACACCTGGCTCCCGGACGCACACGTGGAAGCTCCCACCGCCGGTTCCGTGATGCTTGCGGGAGTGCTCCTGAAAATGGGCACATACGGCATGATTCGCTTCTGCTTGCCGCTATTTCCCGACGCTTCTCGTCGCTTCGCGCCCGCCATAGCCGTGCTTGCGATCATCGGCATCATCTACGGCGCGCTCGTCGCGCTCGTCCAACCTAACCTGAAAAAACTCGTTGCCTATTCGAGTGTCAGCCACCTCGGCTTCGTCGTTCTCGGCATCTTCGCTTTCCATATCGTTTCCATCCAGGGCGCGGTGTTCCAGATGCTCGCCCACGGCGTTTCTACCGGCGGCCTCTTTTTGCTCGTCGGCATGCTCTACGACCGGCGCCACACCTTCGAGATTTCCCAGTTCGGTGGCCTGTCAACTCCGTTGCCTCGCCTCGCGGCGTTCTTCCTGTTTGTCGCGCTGTCTTCACTCGGTCTGCCTATGCTCAACGGATTCGTCGGTGAATTCCTGATCCTCCTCGGCACATATCAAGTTCACTGGAGCTGGGCCGCCTGGGCTGCCACTGGCGTGATACTTTCCGCCTGTTACCTGCTCTGGTCTTACCAGCGTGTTTTCTTCGGAGAAATTACCGTCGAGAAGAACAAATCGCTTCCGGATGTTTCCGTCCGCGAGCGCTGGATTCTTGCGAGCATCGCGGTGATAACACTCTGGATGGGCATCGGCTCGACCTTTATCACCGGCCGCACTGCCAACGCCAGCCAATCCGTACTCGATCAAATGGTTCGTCCGCCGCGCGCATATGAAGCTGTTGCGCCTGCGAAACCTATGCCGACGGTTTTGCTGCCAGCCACCGTGGCGGCCTCGCAGGGGAGCGCGACGCAAAAACAAATCTCAATCGAAAGGCTCGGAACTCGCTGAATGCCCGCATTCCCCAACACTTCGGACTTGCTTCGCGTCTTGCCGGAACTCATCTGGTGCGGCTTCGGCGCGCTGTTGATGCTGCTCCAACCGCTCGTTAAAAGCCGCCAGGTTCTGACAACCGTTGCCGTCATCGGAGCGTTAGGGGGCATCGTCGGCAACTTCTACGCGGTCCACAATCCCGGCGCAGCGTTTGGCGGCCTGGTGGCGGCGGATCCCTTCAGCATTTTCTTCAGTCATCTGGTGGGACTGGTCGCCGTTCTGGTGATTCTTGGTGCGGATTCCTACCTTCGGCGCGAAGGGCTTGCTGACGCGGAGTTTTACGCGCTTGTTCTTTTCGCTACGGCGGGAATGGGAGTGCTCGCTTCTGCCCAGGAACTGCTCACCGCCTTTATCGGCCTTGAGATGAGCTCCATCTCCAGCTACATCCTGGCGGGCTACCGTCGCGATGCGCTGAAGTCCGGTGAATCTTCAATGAAGTATTTCCTGCTCGGTTCCTTTGCCACGGCCTTTTTTCTTTACGGCATCGCTCTCGTTTATGGCGTCACCGGGACCACGAATCTCTTGAAAATGGATTCTGCGGAGCCCACCAGCACGCTCTTGAAGCTCGGCCTCGCGCTCATTCTCATCGGTTTGGGCTTTAAGGTTGCCGCCGCTCCGTTCCAGATCTGGACGCCCGACGTTTACGAAGGGGCGCCCACGCCAGTCACCGCGCTATTTTCCGCTGGTCCCAAAGCGGCCGCCTTCGCCTTGCTCCTTCGCATCTTTGCCGACGTTCACGCCGCCACGCAGTTCTGGTTCTGGGCCTTCTGGATTCTTGCAGCGCTGACGATGTTTGCTGGAAATCTCGGTGCTCTGCTTCAGACCAACGTCAAGCGCCTGCTGGCTTACAGCTCCATCGCCCACGCGGGTTACATCCTCGTTGCGTTTGCCGCGGTCACGACACTCGCTAAAGATCCGGAGATTGGCGCTGGCCCGGCCTACGCCGCGATTCTTTTCTACCTGCTCACATACGCGCTCGTGAAGGTGGGCGCATTCACCATCGTTTCACAGTATGGCGGAGCGGGTGAAAAGCACCTCCAGTTTGACGACTTCGCCGGTCTCGGCGAGCGCCAACCCTGGGTGGCTGCTCTGCTCTCTCTCTTTTTGCTCTCGCTGCTCGGACTTCCCGTCACCGCCGGCTTCCTCGGCAAGTTCTACATCTTCAAAGTCGCCGTGGATTCGCATCTGATTTGGCTTGCCGTCCTGATGGCCGTTAACAGCATCGTTGGCGCCTACTACTATGTCCGTCTCATTGTCGTGATGTACATGCGCGAGCCCAGCGCAGAACTCGCTGCTACGGTTCCCGCCCGCTTCCCGCTGTCGGTCAATGTCGTCTTGGCCATTACGGCGTTTGGCACAATTTTTCTTGGGCTCTTCCCCAGCAAAACCCTAAACTACTTGCTGCAAGCCAATCTCCTGAACCGGTAATTGACCCGCGCTCTTGCTCTATTTTCCCAGTCGCTCTCCCAAATTGCATTTGCTTGCCCGGCCCGAATCCAGCCGGAAATAGTGAAGGCCCGGGAGCTTCCGCTCCCGGGCCTTCACAAATGCCACCGTGCTCTTGATTACATCTTCAAGTAGAGGAGGAATCCCAGCGCAAACGTAAATAGAGTGAGAGTCTCGACGAACACAAGGCCCAGGATCATGGCCGCTCGAACGCCTCCGGCCGCTCCTGGATTTCTCGCGATGCCTTCGCAGGCCGCCGCTGCAATCCGGCCTTGTCCCAGCCCTCCGCCGAACGCCGCCACCGCCACGCCGAACCCGATCGCGATCACCAGAGTGGTCGGATTGAGAGGCGGCTTGGCTGCTTCTGGTGCTGTTTGCGCGAACGCCGTCGGTGCGACAAGCATCACCACGACGAGCACAAGTAATACAACTGCTGCTTTCTTCATAACTTCCTCCTCCTGAATTTGCCGCCAGTGGGTGGTTCCCGGACACCGTGCAGCCGGGCTCACGCTGGAGCGGCTCAACAAAACTTTTTAGTGTTCATCCGCCGTCGCCAGCCCGATGTAAACCGCCGGCAGAATCGTGAACACGTAGGTCTGAACGACCGATACGAACACGTGCAGCAGCAGGAAGGCGATGGGTACCACTGCTGGGAGCACGCCCAGGACCACGCCTACCACGGGCGACTTGCTCCAGCCCCAGGCCACCGGGCCCGTGAAAAGTCCAAGAAACAAACCGTAGATGAGATCGCTCGCAAAAATGTTGGCCCACAAGCGCACGGAAAGTGACAACAACCGGGCACAGGTGCTCAAGATCTCGACCGGAAAAATAAGCGGCCAGAGCGACCAATGCACGCCGCCCGTAAACGTCTTGACGTAACCGAGCGCGCCGTGGTGGCGTAAGCCCTGCCAGTTGAAGTAAACAAACGCAAAGATCGCACAGGACAGGGGAACTGTATAAACGGCGGTCGGCGACGTGAAGAGCGGAAATGCCCCGAACAGATTCGCCAGCAGCACGAACAGCGCGACGGAACCGACCATCGGCACATACCGTTCCCAGTGATGGCCGGCGTTTTCTTCCAGCACATCGTTAATGCCAAATCCCATCGAGTTCGTGAGCAACAGCTCGGCGACCTGTTGGGAAGCGCCGGGCCGCTCAACCGACAAGCGCGACCTGAGCAATAGCGCGAGCACCGTCCCCACGACGAGAACCATCAACGACATGACCACTTGTTCAGGGATGGGTACGTCCGGATGGCTCGGCGTAATGTGCAGCGCCGCAAGCAGGGCCAGCGCCGCCGCACCCAAATAGTGATTCACAAGTTGTGTCAGCCAGCTTACGTGTTCCATTCCCTATTCCACTCGACGCAGGATTTCGTACACACTCGCCGCAATTGTCGCGGCTCCTAAAGCGCACAAACCCACTACCATGCTTGCAAGGGGAACTCTCAGATACTCAAAAATAACATACACGCAGAACGCTATCAAGCCGTAGCGGAAAAGCAGCCGGAACCAGGTGCCGACGGGAATTCGCGGCTTTGCAGCCCCTTCTTGTGCCGTGGCCACGGCAACCAGCGCGTCCAGCCCACGCTTCAGCCATCGAAAGTTCAGCCACGCCAGCGCCGTTCCGATGGCCAGACCCTCAGCCCAAGGCCACCGCCGCAGGCTCGCGGCAGCCACAGCTGCAGCGCCCCCGAGAACCAGCGTAAGCCAGGCGATCCGCCGCTCCGTGCCGGCGAAAGATTCGAGATCCGCGGCGCTGGTGGTTGTGCCGGCCGGTTCATCATTCCGGCTGCTTGACGACTGCTCAGCCCTTTCCATCGCCGTCAGCCGGGAGCCGGCGAAGGATATCGCGCAGCCCAGCGAAGAACCCCAGCCCGCCGAAAATCAGCATGAAGATGACCTTAGTATGCAGCCAGTGGTCCAGAAAATAACCTACCAGGCCGCCCAGAGCAATCGCCCCGACGAGCACGAACGGAAGTTCCATCGCCATTCCAAATTGCATGCTGAAGTTCTTCGCCCGTTTGACGGGCGGCGGAGGGGCCCCTCTATCTGGATTATTGTCCAAAGGCATAACGCGCCATACGCAGGAACGGCTCAGGATACAACCCCGCCGCGAGCGACACAAACACGGCCACCGTCAGCGCCACAGTTTGCCCGCTGCTGATGGTCAAAGTAAAAGGTTCGAGCGTCGCCTCGCCGGCAGTTGGTTTCTTCCATGCATGCGCGACTACCCGCCCGTAGCAGTACACCGCGAGCAGCGCATTGACGACCGCGAAAGCCGCAAGCTCCGGATGCGGCGCAGCGATCAGTGCTTTGAGGATGAAATATTTCGCCCAGAAGCCCGCTGTCGGCGGTATTCCAGCAAGCGACACCAGGAAGGCGGCGAGGAGCAGGGCCAGAACGGGACTTCGCCGGTACAAGCCATTTAAGTCATGCATCACTTTGACCGGGCTTCCGCCCTGCTCTAGCACAATCAATACTCCAAACGCGCCTGCCGTCATGAATGTGTAAACGCCCAGGTAGTACATCATGCCGCTAAAGCCGGTCTCATTTCCCGCGACGAGACCAAGCAGGAGAAAACCTGTGTGCGCTACGGAACTGTATGCGAGCAGCCTCTTCACGTTCTTCTCGCGCAGCGCCGCGACGTTTCCCCACAAGAGAGATACGATCGCCGCCCCGCCACAGACATGAACCCATTTTTGATAGGCGAAGATGAACAACAACGAAAAGCATCTCAGGAACAGGACAAATCCAGCCGTCTTTGCAGCTGTGCTGAGGAAGGCGGCGAGGGGAGTTAGCGCCGATTCAGTGACCGCTGGCGAGAACCAATGAAGCGGTGCGGCATCGATTAGAAACAATATGCCAATCGCTAAGAAAACGAGCGCGAGCGTGGGATGCCAGCTGGTAAGACCGCCGAACGGCACGCCGTTGTCCAGACGCACCTCCAGAACCGCGCCAATGCGCCCAAGATTCGTTGTTCGAAACACGGAGTACAGAAGCAGAAAGCCGGCACCTAGCGCGATGGAGCTACATCCCCACAAGAGGGCATACTTGTGCGCCGCTTCATTCGTGCCCTGCCCGCGCCGCGAACACCTGGCGAGTAGAAAACAGCTCACGCCCATTATTTCAAATCCGAGCAGCACGACGATCAGATCGACCCCGGCAGTCATGAGCATCATGCCCATGCACGCAAGAAGCAGCAGTGAGTAGCAACTACCGCATCCTTCCTCTACGTTATCCAGATAGCGCACAGAGAGCAGAATGACCAGGGCCGTCGCGGCCAGAAACAACGCCGCGAAGAAAAGAAAGAACGGATCGACCAGCACGCCTTCGTGAAGGCCAAGAAGTCCGGGCGACTCAGGATTCACAGCGCGCGCAGCTCGTAAATGTCCGTTCTGGACAAACAGGGTAAAGCCGCTGAAGGCCGTTCCGGCCAGTGCGAGCAGCGCATTCCAATGTTTCTCCTTTGCTCCCAGCCAGCGGTTGATCAGCAAAATCCCGCTGGCAAACAGAAGCAACTCCAGCTCCGGCAGAATGAGTGCTCCCTCTCCGCTTAGAAATGCGCGCACGGGATTTAGCAAGGAGTGGATCATTTGGAAGGAAGGTTCCAGAAAAAAGGAAAGTAAGTAAACTGAAACGGAGTTGTGGCTATTTTTCGAACCGTAGCTCCCCCGCGCCTTGCCTCGCCCTGACCACCGCCTTGACGACCGCCTTGATCACCGCCTTGATCAGCGTGACCCGCAGCTTGCCCTGTTCCAGTTCGAGGATTCCGTCAATCGTGACGCGCACCGTGCAGCACCTGCACGGCATGCGGCAAAAGGTGCGCAACTGCGTCCAGCGATTCCGACGCGCCCTTGGGGCTACCCGGCAAGTTTACGATCAGTGTTTTCGAACGCACTGCCGCCATCGAACGGGAAAGCACGGCCGTCGGCGTTTTTTCCGCTCCTTTGCGCCGGATCTCCTCCCCGATTCCCGGTACAATCCGGTCCGCCACCGCTTGGGTTGATTCAGGCGTATTGTCTCGCGGCCCGATCCCCGTTCCGCCGGTCGTCAGAATGACGTCCACTCGCCCGGAGTCCGCCAATTCACGAAGCTGTTCCCGAATGTTCGCCGGCTCATCCGATACGTGCAGAACGGAGGTTACTTCCCAGCCCAATCCCCTGCACCCGGCGACTACCGCGGGTCCAGAAAGATCTTCCCGCTCGCCTCTTGCAACGGTATCGCTTATCGTGAGCACTGCGACGCGCATCAGGCAGGTTACTTCGTTTCCACGGTGTCGCGATTGGCTTCGTCCATCAGCCTCATCGCTTCCATAAGCAGGCCGGTCGTGTTCCGAGTCGTTGTCGTTCGCGACGAGGAATTCGCTGCGTTGAAATCGATTTCGAACTCGCCTGCGGTCCACAGCACCACCCGGTAAACCGCGTCATCCCCTTCGACTTTTCCAATCTTGGCGTCGCGGCACTGTCCGCCCGCAAAGAATAGTTCGCCCTGTTCGCCGTTGTGATTCACAACCAGCCGGCACGACTTCTGCCCCATCTCCAATGACTGCATCAGGTCTATCATGCTCATCTCTTCGAGCCGGCCCTGGATCACTCCGGGCCTCGATGCGCGTTTCTGCAATTTCTCCAGGTGAAGCCGGTCCACCACTTTCTTGGCGATGCGCACCAAGTCCTTTATGAGAAATGGCTTCGTGACAAAGTCCTCGACTCCGTCCACCAGCGGCCGTAGTCGCTCTTCGATATCCGCGCGGCTGGCCATGAACAAAAACGGAATCTGTCGCGTGGCCTCGCGCCCGCGCAACTTTTCGAATAGCTGCCGGCCATCGAGCCCCGGCATTTTGTAATCGCAAAGGATTACGTCAGGAGGGGTATCAACCACCTTCAGAAGCGCATCCGCGCCATCCCCCGCCGTCTCGATTTCGCAGAACTGCTCCATCCCTTTAACAATCAGCTCTCTCACTAGCGGATTGTCATCCGCCACCAGCATCTTGACGGTTTTCGCGCCTGCCCCGGTCATCGGCTCCGGCTCCGGCTGTTTTTCTTGTGATTCCTGTCAACGCCTTCTGTGCGCAGAAAATCCCCGCTCTTCCCGCCGGTCTTCTTGACGAGAACTATCCCGCTGATTTCCATCCCTTTATCCAGGGCTTTGCACATGTCGTAGACCGTGAGGGCTGCGGCAGCAACGGCGACCAATGCTTCCATTTCCACGCCTGTCTGGGCGGTCGCCGTGACTTCGGAGCGAACTTCAACGCCATTTTGGCACAGCCGCGCAGTCACATCAATGTGCGTGATGGGCAGTGGATGACAAAGAGGTATCCACTCTGCCGTCCTCTTCGCCGCGGCTATCCCCGCAATCCGCGCCACTTCGAGCGGGTTTCCCTTGGGATTCCTCAGCCGCTTCACCTCTCGCACCACCAGGGGCTTCATCTTCACGAACCCTTTCGCCACCGCCGTTCGCGTCGTCGCCGCTTTCGCCGACACGTCCACCATCCTCACTTCGCCGCCCCTTCCGTAGTGGGAGAGCTTCCCCATTCTTCTTTGTGTCCTGTAAGCCTTTGCGAGCTTTGTGTAGAGTTTTTCTCTGTTTTTTGCGAATGAATCCGCTTCAAATCAAATCGCGTCGCACCATCACGTCAACTTTCTCCCCGGCCTCTATTTTTCCTCGCTCGATCGGCACCACCAGGAAGCAATTGGCTTTTCCCAGCGCCGACACATCGCCCGATCCCTGCCATTTCAATGCCTTTACTTCCCTGTCCGGGCCTTGCCCCTCGAGACGTGCCGGCAAAAAGTGCGTCACTCCGGGCTTCTCGTCCAGCGCTTCTCCCAATCGCGCTTCTATCATAGGCAGTGGCCTTGCTTCTGCCCCACTCAATAAGTCCACTGCCGGCGCGACAAACAACTCGAAGGTCACCATCGTCGAAACCGGATTCCCGGGCAGCCCAAACACAAATTTCTCTCCGCACTTCCCGAAAACCGCCGGTTTCCCCGGCCGGATCGCCACCGCGTCAAAATAAAATTCCGTCGCCAGCTCTTTCAGCACCTTCTCCACCAAATCGTACTTCCCCATCGAAACCCCGCCCGACAAAATCAGCAAATCTTCCTGCAAGCCCCGCCGGATTTTGGAAGATAAGTCGTCCTCTCGGTCCATCGCATTTCCCAATAGGACAGGCTTGCCTCCCGCCAGCCGCACCTGTGCTGCCAGAGACACGCTGTTGCTGTTTCGAATCTGAAATCTTCCCGGCACGCTATCCACCGGCACAATCTCGTCCCCGGTCGAAAGAATCGCCACCCGCGGCTTCGCGCCGCATTTCAACTCCGCCGCTCCCACTTGAGCGGCCAGCGCCAGTTCGGCGTACCCCAGCCTCGTACCTGGAGTCAGCAGCGTCTGTCCAGCGCGTGCCTCGCTCCCGCGCGGAACAAAATTTTGGCCCGTCACGGCGGCTCGTTCGAACCGTACCTGGTCGCCTTCGCGTTTCGTGTGCTCGATCATGACTACCGCGTCCGCGCCAGACGGCACCGCCGCGCCAGTCATGATCTGCACGCAAGTCTCCGCCCACAACTCTTTCGTGACCCGATCCCCTGCTTTGATTTCACCGGTGCACTTAAGCGTGGCTCCCGCCTTCGCGTCGGCCGCGAACACGGCATATCCGTCGCGTGTCGCGCGGTTGAACGGCGGGTACTCGCGATCCGTCTTTATCTCTTGCGCCAGCACGTAACCCAGAGCCTCGCCGACGCGCACCTGTTCCGTCGCGCGCGGACCTTTCCTGGTTTCGAGCTGTTCGATTACTTTCCGGCGAGCTTCTTCGAATGTCAGCATTCTCTTTACTGATCAACGCCCGGCGCCGCATTGCCGCGAGACACTGGGTACGATTTCACAACCATCTCGCCAGCAACGTCCCCGCCGGCACAATCGTGGCATCCCTCTCCGGCCCCGTCGAAATCATCCCGATCTCCACCTGCAAAAAGTCCCCGATGAATCGCAAGTAATCCATCGCCGCCTTCGGCAATCTTGCGCCGTCCTTCACCCCGTAGGTCGTCTCGCACCATCCCGGCAGCGATTTATATTCGGGCGTCACTTGCTCATACTCTTCCGCTAGCGCCGGCATCTCATTCAACGTCTTGCCTTTGTACTTATATCCCACGCACACTTGAATTTCGCGCTGCGTGTCAAAAACGTCCAGCTTCGTCACCACCAGCGAATCGATCCCATTGATCATCTTCGCGTAACGCAGCACCACCAGATCCAGCCAGCCGCAGCGTCGCGCTCGTCCCGTTACCGCTCCGAACTCTTTCCCGCGCTCGCGAACTTCTTTCGCCTCCAGCTCCGGCATCTCCGTTGGAAATGGCCCGCTCCCCACCCGCGTCGTGTAGGCTTTCGAAATTCCCAGCACGTGCTTGATTTTTGTTGGCGGCACACCCACGCCTGTTGTCGCTCCTCCGGAAATCGCGCTCGACGACGTCACAAACGGATACGTTCCGTGATCAATATCCAGCATCGTCCCTTGCGCGCCTTCGAACAGCACCGACTTCCCTTCATCAAGCGCGCGATTCACCAGTTCCGCCGTATCGCAGATATACCCGCGAATCTTTTCGCCCAGTTTCAGCGTTTCTTCCACTTCGTGCGAAAAATCGATGTCCGCGCCGTACGCGCCCTTTGCCAGCCGGTTCTTCTCCTCCACCACGCGCGCGGCTTTCTTGCGAAAAAGCGCCGGCTCCAGCAAATCGCACATCCGCAAACCGCGCCGCGCCATTTTGTCTTCGTACGCCGGCCCGATTCCCCGCGAAGTTGTCCCAATCTTGTCCGCCCCGCGAGCGCCTTCTGCCGCCTTGTCCAACTCCCGGTGATACGGAAAAATCAAATGGGCGCGATTGCTAACGTGCAATCGGCCCTTCACGTCGATCCCAGCCTTCGCCAGCGTCTCTATCTCTGCCACCAAAGCCGCCGGATCGACCACCACGCCAGTTCCAATCACCGCCTGCTGCTTCGGCCGCAAAATACCGCACGGAATCAACTGCAGCACATAGCGATCCTTGCCGATAATGACGGTGTGCCCGGCGTTGTGCCCGCCTGCCACGCGCGCAATATAATCGAACGACCCTGCAAGGTAGTCCACCACCTTGCCCTTGCCTTCATCCCCCCACTGCGCCCCCACCACCACGACCGATTTCATTTTTCGCCCCAGTAGGAATCACACATTTGTCTGTTCTCTTCACGCCCGCATGTCTTCTTCACGAGCGTTTTATCGTCGCCCACACTTCTTCACTCTCGAATCTTCTTCTTCAATTCATCTCAGGAAAGCACCAGAAACTGGCAGGTTCCAATCGTATGCCCCACCCGCTCGCAACGCAAGCGTGTGCGAAGAGACTCCGCAGTCCGCAGATTCATTGCATCGCCCACAAAGTCCGCTTATCCTGTGCCGACACAAAGGAGCGTCGCCTCCATGCGAACCATTACTCTCACTTTATTTCTCGTGTCCCTCGCGGCAGCGCCCACGGCCCTGGGGCAGGATGCGGTGTCCACCACTCACGGCTCCGTGAAAGTCGCGTTTGAAAACGAGCAGATTCGCGTTCTGCATGCGCGCTACGCACCGCATCAAAAGATCGCTATGCATTCGCATCCCGCGCGTGTCGTCGTGTGCATCACCGACATGCACGTGATGACAACTCTGGCCAACAGCCAAACTCAGGAACTCCGCTGCAAGCCTGGCGATTCGCGCTGGTCCGAGCCCGTAACTCATTCCGTGGAAAATCTCGAGGACGCACCGTTTGAGGTTGTTGAAGTCGAACTGAAGAACTCCTCCGCTCCCGCCGTTGCCGTTTCCCACTCTGCAGGCTCAGGCGCCTCCTTACCGGAGCCCGTCCCCGTTGAAATGGAACCGCATCACCATTTCGTCTTTCAGAACCAATACGTCCGCGTTCTCGACGTCCTCTTCCCTGCCGGAGAAGCCTCTCTGTTCCACTCGCACAGCAACGATAACGTCGGCATTCCCATCAGCGGAGACAAAACGCAATCCCAGCCCTACGGCGGGGAGTGGACCGAAGTGCAGGACGTCCAGCCCGGCGGCGCCGGTTTTCGCAAAGCTCGGGGGCAGGCCTACTCGCATCGCGTGCGCAGCGCCGGGAAACTTCCGTTCCACGTCATCGACGTCGAGATCTTTCCTTGAAATTCTCATTAATATCCGCCGAGGGACGCTGATCGCGGTTCCCGATTCACTTCGGGCGACCGGTGGCCTCAATGCGCATCCATGGTGTCAAGCACCTTCCCAACCTTCAATCACAAAGACTTTACCCGCTACTCCGGAATCCAAGGAGTGCGCCCGAGCGCCTTCGCAACACCTTGGCTCCTACTCCTCGTTCCACTCTGAAATGATTACGATTCGCAGATCCGGCCAACCGAGTGCTGATTACCTTTCGGAAACTCCCTATCTATCGTCCCTGCACGCTTACTTTCCATCCCGTGCTAGGTTTGAGCGACATGCGCCCACCTCCAAAGTGGACCGAATCTGCCCGCTACCCGGTCATCGCTGGAACCATACTGCTCGCCGTGGCCCTGACCATTGCGTGGCGGGCCAGGTACGACATGTCCAGGCTCTTTGCAACTGCGGAGATTCGGCGCGGTCAGCTCTGGCGGTTGTTCACCAGCATCTTTCTGCATCTCGACATCCTGCATCTTGTATTCAACGTCTACTGGCTTTGGGTCTTTGGGACCGCACTTGAAGGCGTGTTCGGACACGTCAAAACTGCCGCGCTCTTGGTTCTCTTTGCCGTCGGCTCAAGCTCCTTTGAGTTTGCCTTCGCCACTGGCGGTGTTGGTCTTTCGGGAATTGGCTACGGTTTGTTTGGCCTGCTGTGGGTATTGTCCCGCCGAGACGAGCGATTCCGCGATTCCATCGATCAAAGAACGGTTGGCGTTTTCGTGGTCTGGTTCTTTTTCTGCATCATCACTACGCTGACCCACACATTCGTTGTCGCCAACACAGCTCATGGCGCTGGAGCTATTCTGGGCATTCTCGTTGGTTTTGCAATCATGACCCCCAGTCGTCGCGCGCTTTTTGCCTCGGCAGCCGCCACGTTCGTTGCGTTTGGCCTTTGGGGCTCAACTTACGGACGCCCACGAATCAATCTGTCCGGAAAAGCTGGCTTCGAAGAAGGGCAATGGGGTTACAAGGCATTGCTCGCGAATCACGACGAGGAAGCAGTTCGCTGGCTGCGCGACGCGACGACACTGCAACCCAAATCCCCTGAGCTGTGGATGGACCTGGGCATCGCCTACCAGCGATTGGGTAATATGCCCGCCGCGATGGCCGCTTACAATCAAGCGCACAAATTGAAACCGGATGATCCCGCATATGCTCTACCTGCTGAAAAGTAGGCGGTGGGAAATCAAGATCTGCGCGGCTCGCGGAAGGACCCAAATTTCTTCCCACTACTCCCTCGACAAAGCTGCGTGCCGGAAGCACCCCACCAAATGATCGTTGACCATCCCTGTGGCCTGCATGAACGCATAGCAGATCGTCGACCCCACAAACCGAAATCCGCGCTTCTGCAAATCCTTGCTCATCGCATCTGATTCTGCTGTCTTTGCCGGGACCCGCTTGTGTGTCTTCCAGGAATTTTGCTTTGGCCGCCCGCCCACAAATCGCCAAATATATGCGTCAAACGTCCCAAACTCCTGCTGCACTCTCAAAAACGCCTGTGCGTTCGAAATCGTCGCCGCAATTTTTAGCTTATTCCTGATAACCCCCGCATCCTTCAACAGCTCCCGGATTTTCTTCTTGTCGTACCGCGCGATTTTTTCAGCATTAAATCCATCAAACACTTCTCGATATCTCGCCCGTTTCTTCAGAATCGTGTCCCAACTCAATCCCGCCTGGGCGCCTTCCAGGATCAGCAGCTCAAATAGCCCCCGGTCGTCATGCAACGGGACTCCCCACTCCTCATCGTGGTAAGGAATATTCACTTCCTTCGTCGCCCACCAGCACCGCACCAATGCCGACGATCCTGCGCCGCTCATTTAACTCGTCCTCATCCCACTTTCACCGCAACATCCATGACGTGCTGCTCGCGATTTGGCACCGCCTGCACTGCAACTTTTGCACCACGTAGTCCCGCCCCCTGTGCCGCGGGGAACACTTCCTTCTTCACGAAGTCCAGCGGGTAGGCCGCGTCATAATCGTCGCCCGGCTTCAACCGCCATCGCTTTGTCAACGATTCCTCTATCTTCGGTGGCAGTCCGGTAATCGCAAATCTCCCCATGTGATACTGCGGCCCTTCGGCCACCGTCACTCGGAAATGCACTCGGTGGGTTTGTTCGTCAAACACAGGCTCGGGCGAAACACTGGCTTCGATGTAGCCGCTCTTGGAGTACTCTTTCTGGACCGCGCTCCAACCCTCATCTATCTTGATCCCGTTTGCGATGTCATTCGGCTTCATCCCTGTCGTCGCTTCCAGCCTCTCCGGCGCCAGTGCTCGGTCGCCGCTCCACTCCGCGGCTTCCCATCTGTAGACGCTTCCCTCGGAAATCGCATAGACATCCTCCACCGAATAATCGCTCGATCCCTCTGTGTGGCTTAAGATCTTGGGCGCCAGAGTTTCCACTTTTGCCTGCAAATAGCCGCGCTCCCGGTAATAGGACAGCAGTTTTGCTGTTCCAAAGAGCCTGCTCTGAAACGCCGAGTAATCCGCGCCAACAAGGCCGGCGGCCTCTTTCTGCAACGCCTCTGAATTTACGGTCAGGTTTCCTGTAAATCCGAGCGATTGAATCTTCGCGTTGGCCCCTTCCGCCACGAACATATGGACCCAGTTGGGATCTCCGATCGAATTTTGCTGGATTCTCCGGCTCACCCGAACAACAATTCCTTTCTCCTTCGACAACTTCTCCAGAGCCCGCGAAATATCGTCAAGCATCTCTCCCGTCTCTGGTGCCACTCCGATATACAGCGGCACATCCTTCTTCAGCCCCGCTTGGATCTCGTCCTGCGTCAGCCATACAAAATTATCAAATGCGCAGTTGCGAAATTTCGTGGCCTCTTCCACTTTGAACTCAATAGCGATCAAGCCTCCCTGCGGTACATAGCTGTAGCTGACCTCCGGGAACGCTCCGCTCTTTCCCAGACGTTGTGCTGCCGCATCCAGGTCATTCACATTGAATTCTTGCCCTGCTTTCAAACCCGTCGCTGCTATTACCTGCTCCGCGCTGTAGCTCTTCTGTCCCCTGACGTGGATGGCGCCAATCTTGGCCGGCGTCGCGCCGCTCGATTGCTCCGTCTCAACTGCAAGTAATTTAGAGTGCGCCGCTCCGGCAGACGCCAGGATCACAGCAGCCATCCACAAACAAATCGAAACGACGGGTCGATCAAAAGGGCTAGCCATGCGCCGGATTGTAAATGTGTCCATACTGAATCGCAAATGTATCAACCCATGTAGCCCTCAGACGCGGGCTGCGATCTTATTCCCCCGCTTCGTCTCCAACTCACCCAAATCATGCCCCTGCGCTGAGAATCTGCGCCGAGAATCTTATTCACATTAAGTAAATTCCGTGGTGATATACTTCTCGTAAACTATTGCGTTTGATCCCTGTCGCCATCGGGCCAAATCCCAAAGTGCGAGAGGCGCCGCAACTTGCAAAGGTGTCAAAACAAAAGGCTTATAAACCATTTAGAATCACATCTTTTGCAGACTCCCACCGCTTAACTCTTTTGTTTTGACATCTTTCCGAAAAACGTGGGAAGTGCGTAGGCACCTTGCCGAGTAAATTCCCAATTGGGGACCAAAGCTGGAACAATCTTCTTGCGGAGTTTTCTACTTCAGAGTCTCGACAGCCTCAAGGAAGTTAGCGTGTTCTACTTCAGTATGGAATGGATGATGATCGTATTCCCGCCGAGCAGCACTGGGTCCGACGCCAACTCATTCGTCCACCGATCTTCACGTCGCTTTTCCGGCGTCAACTTTGCCACGATCCTTATGAGCGCCACCAACGGCCAATACAGCCACTGGTTCGCCTTTTTTCGGTCCCGGTAAACGCCTTGAATCGCAAATCCGTTCTTCTCGAGATAATACCGCAGCTCGTTGTAGCCTATCGGGTTAGCGTGCACAGAAATCTCGTCTTTCCCCGCGCAGTCGTAATGAATCTTGGCTTTGAATTGTTCCGAAAGCGGCTTGAAATGCGACGTATACCCGAAAAGCAGCCACTTTACCCGCTCTTCGATATTCATGATGTTCGGCACGCTGATGATCAGGTGTCCGCCCGGCTTCAGCAGTCGCTTGTATTCGCGGAACGCCTGCGGCGGCGAATCGATATGCTCGAGTCCGTCCAGCGAGGTGATGTAGTCGAACGATTCCGACGCATACGGGAGCGTGCCTGCCAGGTCGCCGCGCTTGATCTCTACGCCATCCAACCGGAACAATTCCGAATATAAGTCGCAGCAGCGCACATCAAAGCCCTCAGCAAGCAAATCCTCCGCGAGCGCGCCCTCTCCCGTGGGGCAATCCAGAATCTTCCCGCGTGGCAGCGGTTTCAATATCTTGAGAACCGTTTCGTGAAGCCCAGGCCGCGAGATTGCCTCCGGCCCGCGCTCTCCCGCGAGCATGGGCGGATGATCCGCTGGCTTAATTTTCCGAGACGCCGTTGCCGCTGTCTCTGCTGTGGCCAATCTCTGCTCCTGAAATCCTGTCCTCGCGCCAAAAGTAAAGGGCACGCCGTATTCAACTCTACGACATGCCCCGCCATTCTTTCTAACTTTTTCGCCGCGCCGCTCGCGCAACGTGCATTCTGCGAATTACGCCACGTGGCGGTCCAGCGCCTTGGTGATTTGATCTTTCGGCAATGCGCCGACAATCTGTTCCACCACCTGCCCGTTCTTGAAAACGAGCAGTGTGGGGATTCCGCGGATATTGTAGCGCCCCGCCGAATTCATCGCCTCGTCCACGTTTAACTTCATCACCTTGAGCTTTCCTGCATAGTCGTGCGCAATCTCCGCAACCGTCGGAGCCAGCATATGGCAGGGCCTGCACCACTCGGCCCAGAAGTCCACCATGACCGGCTGGGTGCTGCTTGCCGTCAGAACTTCGGCTTCAAAATTTGCGTCCGTCGCTGCCTGAATATTCTCTGCTGTATTCTGTGCCATGTTCTTTGTCCTCAACAGCTTGCCCGAGGGCGGCTGTTAGTCTCTCCTTCGTCAAGTTAATTAGATGTAGCAACGCCGATTTGGTTTCGCGACGCCTTCGCTGCGCCTCGAAGAGTCACCGCCGCTTCGTACAGCTTTGCATACTCCGCCGCAGGCCCCTTCCAGGAAAAATCCTTCGCCATTCCGTTCAACTGGATGCGCTTCCAGATACGCTCGTCGGTGCAATGGTGCAGCGCTTGCCGGATCGCGTGCATCATGGCATCGCCGGAATATTCCGCGAACTTGAAACCCGTTCCTGTACCGTGCTCCAGATCGAAAGGCTCGACGGTATCGTCCAGTCCGCCGGTCGCTCTTACAACCGGCACCGTACCATACTTCAGGCTGTAGATCTGATTCAACCCGCAAGGCTCGTAACGCGACGGCATCAGAAACATGTCCGCGCCAGCCTCGATTTTATGCGCAAGTTCGTTGTCATAGGCAATTTTCACGCCGGCACGTCCTGGAAATGAACTCGCCAGCGCCGTGAAAAGCTCTTCATACTTCCGCTCGCCGGTTCCAAGGACGACCAGCGAGAGTTCCTCTTTCATCAACTCGTACGCTTTCTCTGCGATCAAATCGAAGCCCTTTTGATCCGCGAATCGCGAGACGATGCCGATTACCGGACGGGATACATTCTCCGGCGCAATTCCGAAAAGTTCCAGCAATGCCTGTTTGCAGACGTGCTTCCCCCCCATTTCCTTCGCGGAGTACTTCATTGGAATCAACTTGTCCTTATCCGGACTCCATGCGGAGTAATCCACACCGTTCAAGATGCCCGTCAGCCGCTCGGCGCGTGTGCGCACCACGCCGTCCAAGCCGAATCCATACTCCGGTGTCTGAATTTCCTGCGCGTATCGTTTGCTTACAGTCGTAAAAAGGTCAGAATAGACAATCCCGCCCTTCAGGAAATTCACATTGCCAAAGAATTCCAGCCCGGCGGGATGGTACACACTCATAGGAATTCCCGCGCGTTCAAGGACGACTTTCGGGAAGAGCCCGTGGTAGCCCATGTTGTGAATGGTGAACATCACGGGAATGTCTTTAACGACTGGATCGTCGCCATACGAAGTGCGCAGCAGGACCGGCACCAGTGCTGTCGGCCAGTCGTGGCAGTGAATCACCTCCGCGGGCCAAACATGTTTCACAATTTCGATTGCCGCTCGGCAGAATTCGCTGTAGCGCTCCGCGTTGTCGGCAAAGTCGCCGGCGCTGTTTCCGTAGAGTCCGTCGCGGTCAAAGTATTCCGGATCATCGACAAAAAAATAACGGACGCCGGAAATTTGCGTTCCATCGAGAATCGCGGGAAACCGCAAGCGATTGGCGAGGGGAATCGTCATGCTGGGGATCACCACGACACCAGCCTTCGTTCCCCGGTAGCGCGGCAGAACGACAGCGACTTCGTGACCCAGCGCCACCAGCGCCTTAGGCAGCGCCTCGACAACGTCTGCCAGGCCCCCGGTCTTGGAAAACGGCAGCCCCTCCGATGCTACGAAAAGTATTCTCACTCGCTTCTCAGTACCCGGCTCTCTTGGCGACCTTCGTGTTTTTGTCTTTTTCGGAGCATTCACTGTGTTGATCGCATCGTGCGCACTCATTTTACGCTACTGGAGGGAATTCGCGCCGTCAAGAACGAACCATCCGAACCGAGATGAGCGCTTGCTGATACACTCTCCGCGGCATGGCCCGTCAACGTCTCGGACAACATTTTCTGTCGGACGCCGGATGGCGCGAACAAATCGCGCGCGCCATTGGCGTTTCGCCGCACTCACCCCAGCGCGCGCAGGCTGAGCCGCATCAGCCGCACTGCTGGATCGAAATCGGCGCGGGCCACGGCGAAATGACCGCGTATCTCGCCGCCACGGGCGACGCCGCCTACGCAATTGAGCTGGATCCACTGCTGGCGGCGCGCCTGGATAAGCTTCCGAAGAAATTTCAGAATCTTTCCGTTGTTCACGCCGATGTTCTTGAAACTGATCTGGCCGCGCTCGCCTGCGAACGCCGCATCCGCGTCTACGGCAATTTGCCTTACTACATCACCTCGCCGATTCTTCATCATTTGCTCTTGTTCGCGGACCGCATCGATGAAATTCATATCGTCATTCAGGAAGAAGTCGCCTTGCGTCTTGCCGCAAAACCGGGGACAAAGCTGTTTGGATATCTTTCCGTCGTAACGCAGCTCTTTAGCCGCCCGGAGCTGGTCCTACACATCCCACGCGGCGCGTTCAGCCCGCCGCCTGAGGTTGACTCCGCGCTGGTGACTCTTCGCTTCCCCGGCGAACGGGCCTCACTATCGCTTCCCGATCAACCCGCTTTTCTGGATTTTGTGAAGCTATGTTTTTCGCAGAAACGAAAAACCCTGGTCAACAATTTGCGGTCATTGGCGAAGCCGCCAATCGTCCGCGAGGCTCTTGCAGCGCAGAATCTGCGCGCGGATGCGCGCGCAGAGCAACTTTCCGTCCCGCAATTCGCGGCTCTTCACGCGTCCCTTACTTCTGCGCACTAACCTTTCTCGCCGTCCTTCCTCGCCGCGGCGAGCAACCGGTCTGGATAATCACTCATGATGCCGTCGACTCCCGCGCCCATCAGAAGCCGGATGTGTGCCGGATGATTTACGGTCCAGCACACCACCTGCACGTCCCTCTTATGCGCTTCCGTAATCATCGAAGGGGTGACCAGGTCCCCGCGAACGACAATCTGCCGCGCGCCCACATCCAGAGCGGATTTCAACGGATCAGCGAGTTGCCCGTCATACAACACCCCGGTCATCAGCGTCGGTTCGATCTTGCGCAATCCCGCCAGAATCGCGGGATCGAACGAAATCACAACCACGCGCGCCACTTCTCCCGATTCTCGCAGCGCGCCGATAAGGGCATGTTCCCCGCCCCAGGAGCCGCTGGGCTTCAGCTCGAGGTAAAACACGATGTCATTTTTTTTTGTGAACTCGAGAATTTCTTCGAGGGTCGGAATGCGTTCACCAGTGTATTCGCTTCCGAACCAGGAGCCCGCGTCCAGCCGTCGCAACGAAGCGAGGGTTTGATCATGCACCTTGCCCTGGCCATTCGTCGTGCGGTCCACGCTGTCGTCATGAATCGCAACGAAACGGGCGTCCCGCGAGAGCTGCAAGTCCGTCTCGATAAAGGCTGCTCCCAGCGCGACGGCCTTGCGGAACGCCGCCAAAGTGTTCTCTGGCGCGTGGCCGGATGCTCCGCGATGTCCGATAATCAGCAATTCGCCGCTCCCTCTCGAGCAGCTACCCCTTGCAGGCATCTTCGCCTGCAAAGGACTTCAGCTAGCTGCCAGGATTGTGCCGGCCGCAGAATGATATTTTATTATGCTAGCATCTGCATGCTTTTAATCGGGTGTGCACCCTATTCGGGTGCATCTTGAATCTAACCAAGGGAGGTCGACCCAACTCAGTTAAGGAGTAGAACGTGAAGATCAGACTCCGGGCCATTCTCACAGCGATTCTACTTTCTGTGTTCATTGCAACCGCGTTACCCATCCCAGCCACTCCGCTCCAAAAATCCAAGAGTCAAGGCGAGCCGAAGACGGAGAAACAATTGGTTCGCGAAGTTCGGCATCAACTCGTCATGCTGCCGTACTACACTGTCTTCGACAATCTCACCTACAGGGTGGAAGGAGACAAAGTCATTCTGGGAGGACAGGTTGTGCGTCCCACGCTCAAATCTGACGCCGCGGGAGTGGTGAAAACTATCGACGGAGTAGGATCCGTCGTCAACAATATTGAAGTCCTGCCGCTGTCACCGATGGATGACCAATCGCGCCGGGCCGTGTATCGCGCAATTTATGGGGACACGTCGCTTTCGCGTTATGGCTATTCGGCAGTGCCTTCGATTCACATCATCGTCAAAAATGGAAATGTTACTCTGGAGGGCATCGTGGATAACGACTCGGACAAGAATCTGGCCAATCTGCGTGCCAGCCAGGTCCCCAATGTATTTTCCGTGAAGAACAACCTCACCGTTGGAAACTACGGAAAATAAGAAGTAACGGGCGGCGGGAGCATCAGGCGCCTCCCGCCGCTCCACTCCTTATTAGCTGCCTGGAAATCCGCCGAGTGGTTTCCTTCAATGCTTCCACGAATTTCGGCAGGTTTTCTTCGTCCACTTGCGTAAGCGTGCCGCTGACGCCAAGCGCGGCAGCCACGTTGCCCGCAGCGTCAAAAATCGGGGCGCCCAAACACCTGGCGCCGACGCTGTTTTCTTCATCATCGACGGCATACCCCTGGGTTCGCACAAGCTCGAGATCGGCCAGCAACCGCGTCATCGTGGTGATGGTTTTGGGAGTGCGTTTTTTCATGCCGTGCTGGCGCATGATGGCTTCCAGCTCCTGCTTGGGCAGCCACGCGAGCAATGCTTTGCCCACACTTGTGGAGTGCAGGAACATTCTTCGCCCCACCCATGTGTTCACTTTGAAAAAGCCTGGTGCCTCGACTTTTTCAATGTAAACGGCTTCCCCCTGATCCAGGACAGCGAGGTGCGCTGTCAGGTGCACGCGCTCCACGAGCGACCGCATGAATGGGAGGGCCACATCCGCGATGTCCAAATTCGACTGCGCGTCTCCGCCCAAGCTGAGAATCTTTAGCCCGAGACAGTAGCGCCCGGAGCTGGCGTCGCGCCGGAGGTAGCCGCGCCGTTCCAGGGTTCGCAAAATGTAACTTGCCGAGCTCTTTGGGATGGCAAGTTTACGGCTGATCTCGGAATTGGTGAGACCGTCGCGGCGATGAGCGACGTTTTCGAGGATGTTAAGAGCGCGTTCGACGGCGGTCGCGGGGCTCGAATCGGTTCCTGCCACGGCGGGCCTCCTAGGATGTGCAAAGCCGTTTCGTCCCAAGTATAGAATACATGTTCAGGATATTGAACAACGACCTAGACAGATCGACGGGTCTTTGAAATGTGGATTGGGTCTTGAACACGTGTTCAGCATTTTGAACAGAAAGACATGTTTGGGAAATTATGAATCCCAGGTGTGTAAATTCCTGACATTTCCATGCACTGCGCGGAACTCGCCACTCCGTAGTGCGTGGCTGGCACCCTATCTGATTGATGGGACGCCGGTTACAAAACGCCAAAGAAGAGCAAGTGGCCTTCGAATTGCCCGTGTCTACGCACGGCTCGACGACGTCCATCGACAGTCCTGGGAGGCTTGCAAGAAAACATGGCCACGGCAACCGCGAAACCCAATCCTGTAACCGCACCTCTCCCCTTCTCTGACCGACTTATGCCGGTTAACTCTGCGCCGGAAGATTTCGACGCCACGCGCGACCTGCCCGAAGGATTTCTGGAGTTCCTGGCGCCACTGCACGCAGCCTTAACGCTCCGCCAGCGCGCGCTTATTTTGCGGCGGGAGCGGGCACTGGTCGACGCTCATGCCGGAAAGTTGCCGAATTACCTGCCGCCCTCCGTTGCCACGACGAATTCCTGGCACATCGAGTTGCCGGCTTGGTGTGCCGATCAGCGCAACCAAATGACCGGCCCCGCTGATGACGCCGAGCTTGTCGTTAAGATGCTGAACTCCGGTGCGCCTGGCGTAATGCTGGATCTTGAAGATTCAAACGCCAACACATGGGAGCACACGACTCGCGGCATTCGCAATATTCTCGAGGCTCTGGCTGGCCGGCTGTCGTACCACGACCGAAAGAAGGAAAATACCGTCGGCATTTTGCCAAGCAGCACGGTGATTTTCACGCGGCCCCGCGGCCTGCATCTTCACCAGGCAGGTGTGCTTCCGGGCGAGCTGCTGCCTGCTTCACTTTTCGACGTGGCGATGGTCGCGTATCAGGCGGATTTCAGCGCTCTGAAGCATCCGCTGTGCATTTATATTCCGAAATCGGAGTCCGCCGACGAGGCGCTGTGGTGGCGCGATCTCTTCCAGATGATCGCCCGCGCCAAAGGGATAGCAAGAGACGCGATCAAGTGCATGGCGCTCGTGGAATCGCACCCGCTCGCCTACCAGATGGAAGAGTTTGCATGGAATCTGCGCGAGCACATTCTGGGACTGAACCTCGGCCGTTGGGATTACATGGCGAGCCTGATCCATTTCAATCTGGAAAATCCGGAGTGGGTTCTACCGGATCGCAACACCATCCCGCACAACGTCGCATTCTTCCAAAACTTGCGTGAGTTGATGCCGGAGATCTGCCACAAGCACGGAATGCTGGCGATTGGCGGGATGACTGCGCTTTACCCTAGCCGCGAAGATGTGGAACTCAATGCGCGGGCCCTGAAAGTCCTTGCGGAAGACAAGAAGAACGAATCGAATTCGTTGATGGATGGGGCCTGGACCGGACACCCCGATCAGAACGCGATTGCCGTCGCGCAATTCCCCATTCCCAATCAATTCAGCGCACGTCCCAAAAACCGCGAGGCACATCCAAATCTGCGGCCTTGCCCTATCGGCGTCGGCCGACGCACGCTTGCCGGAACGCGTGCGGCTATCCGGACAGTGATTCGCTATCGCAACGGCGTTCTGAACGGGAAAGGCGCGAGCCTGCTGGATGGCTACATGGAAGACCTCGCCACCGATCGCATCTATCGCCTGATGATTGCGCAACGGCTGAACCATTCGAGCAATGTGGAGATCGTCGATGAAGCGGGAATCCCCGTCCGGCACACGCCGGAATTGATCAGCCGGCTGTTTGACGAAGAGCTGGAGCGGCTGCTTAACGAGCCTGCGAATGCGAATAATCCCCTCGCGGCAGCTTCGCTCCGCGAAGGACGCAAATTAAGCGAAGAAATGATTCGGAGGCACGAGTTTACGCCGGCGTGAAGCGCGACTGCGGTTGTCTTTTGGCAGGAACTGCGCCAATCGGATCTGAAACCAGGAATCTGCAAGGAGATGCACATGTCATCGAACGGGACGAACGGTTCAAACGGAAAAGCAATGCACTTGGGCGGCGACTGGAACACGAGTGCGCGCTGGGCGGGAATCACGCGTCCATATTCTTACGATGACGTACTGCGACTGCGGGGGACAATTCAAATCGAGTACACGCTGGCGCGCCTGGGCGCGGAGCGGTTGTGGAATTTGATGCACAGCGAAGCGTACGTTCCCGCGCTCGGTGCTATCACGGGAAATCAAGCGATCGAAATGGTGCAAGCCGGACTGAAAGCGATCTACGGCTCCGGCTGGCAAGTCGCTGCGGACGGGAACACGGCCGGCGATGTGTACCCGGACCAAAGCCTGTATCCTTGCGATTCCGCGCCGAACCTTGTGAAACGAATCAACCGGGCGCTGCTCCGCGCGGATCAAATTGAATCGGCTGAAGGGAAAAAGAGTGGAACTTACTGGTTTGCGCCAATCGTGGCGGACGCGGAAGCAGGATTTGGCGGCTCGCTGAACGCCTACGAACTGATGAAATCCATGATCGAAGCGGGGGCCGCAGGGGTGCACTTCGAAGACCAGCTCTCATCCGCGAAAAAATGCGGACATCTGGGCGGGAAAGTAGTTGTGCCGATCAGGGAGTTCATCGAGAAACTGACGGCAGCGAGGCTAGCCGCGGACGTTTGCGGTGTGCCAACGATTCTTATCGCCCGGACAGACGCGAATTCGGCCGGCTTGCTGCTTTCCGACGCCGACCAGCGCGATCGCCAATTCATTTACGGAGAGCGTACGGCCGAGGGCTTCTATCAATTTCGCGGCGGAATCGATGCGGCAATCGCGCGCGGGCTCGCGTACGCACCGTACGCCGACGTACTGTGGTGCGAAACCTCGACGCCGAATCTCGGCGAAGCGAAGGCTTTTGCCGATGCAATCCACGCCAGGTTTCCTGACAAATTGCTGGCGTATAACTGTTCTCCTTCCTTCAACTGGAAGAAGAAGCTCGACGACGTGACGATAGCGAATTTCCAGCAAGAACTTGGCAAGATGGGATACAAATTCCAGTTCGTCACGCTGGCCGGCTTCCATGCGCTCAATATGTCCATGTTCCATCTGGCGCGTGGTTATGCACAGGCCGGAATGACGGCGTATTCGAAGCTCCAACAGGAAGAATTTGCCGCGCAGGAGCTGGGCTACCGCGCGGTGACGCACCAGAAATTTGTTGGCACGGGCTACTTCGACGAAATCGCGCAAGTGGTATCTGGCGGCGCTTCTTCTACGACGGCGCTGGCCGGATCCACGGAAGCCGCTCAGTTCCACCTCGATGAAAACGGGAACGAAGCGCCGGCTGCCATAGCCTCGGTCCCGCAAAGCTCAAGACAAAGAGCAACCTTGTGATTTCCGGCTGATTTTTTGCGTTGCGACAGGTGGAATCAGGCCTCGCGAAGACTCCTCCTGCAAGGTCTGATTCTCCGTCTACCCGAAATCGAAGGATTCGTTAATTTGTGCCGCTAGAATTTGCTCCGTGGGATGCACTTGCCTTCGATGCGGAGCCAAAATCCAGGTCGAATCTTTCGCCGCTGAAAAAGACTTGCGACAGCGATTGGTTGCCGCTCTTTCCTGGGTCCAAAGCGTAACCGTCTTGTTCATTCACGCTTGCTCGTGAAACGATCCGCGCAGAAGCCGTTGCAAGGGTATCGCGGCCCTGCATGATGTTCACTTCCACGTGCGGACCCGAGCCGCTCCACTCCACTTTGTAGTCGCCGGGCGCCAATTGCTTCCCCGCGACCGTAACGTTTTCATACAAATGAAGCGATTTCTTGATGGTGTTCGCAGCAAAGGCGCTGGCGGATAGCAAAAATGCGCTTCCGAGCAACATCGAGGAAAGCTTCAACATTTTCATACACTTCTCCTTTCTCTTCTCCAGGAGCCGCGACGCGAGAAAAAGGCACACAAGCTCGCGGAGGCAATCAATTTTTAACTCAATTAATTCGATGATGTGCGGGCGACGGAGGTTTTATCGGCTTCCGAAAGAAGCCAATTATTTTTAAGATCTTTCTGCTGTGGTCCGCCTCCTAAACGACTGCCTGCTCAATATCTGGAAAACTTATTTGGCGACGAAAAGCGGATAGCTATTGCGACTTGCGGTGCCATAAATTAGCGGCGCGAGACAGGGACCTGGAAAACCAAAGAGGGCGTCATGAAAGCTGCGCGACAAACAAGCAAGCATGTGAGAGAAATCGAAGCGAGGATCGACGCGCTGGATTGGAAGGCCGCGGAAGAATCACTTTCCGCGCGAGGATATGCCATCACCGCAACGCTCCTCACCGAAGATGAGTGCGCTGCGCTGATTGCCGTTTACAACGAAGCGGAGCGCTTTCGCAGCCACATCGTCATGGAGCGATATCGCTTTGGGATTGGCGACTACAAGTATTTTGACAATCCGCTACCGGAGAACGTTCTGGGTTTACGAACTTCGGCGTATCCGCATCTGGCAAGAGTCGCCAACCACTGGCTAGAAATGCTGGGCGAGCCGGGTCCGAAATATCCGCCGGAGCATGTCGCGTTTCTGGAAGTGTGCCACAGCGCGGGCCAGAAAAAGCCAACTCCGCTAATGCTTCATTACGAGGCGGGTGGCTACAACTGTCTTCACCAGGATCTTTACGGCGAAGTGAGTTTTCCACTCCAGATGGTGTTCCTACTGGGACAGGCGGGGCGCGACTGGGAAGGCGGCGAGTTCATTTTGGTGGAACAACAGCCTCGTGCGCAGTCAAGAGCAGAAGTCGTGCACGCAAATCAAGGAGAAGCGATTATTTTCACAACGCGTTACCGGCCAGTGAAAGGCTCTCGTGGTTTCTATCGTGTCAACATAAAGCATGGTGTAAGCCGCGTGCGTCGCGGCACGAGGTATACACTGGGAATCATTTTCCATGATGCGAAGTAGTAGTGAATGCTATTTGCCGGTTCCAAGCGCCGGGCATCCCTGTACAGAAGTGGAATCCGCATGTCCCTTCAAGCAGGCAGCCGCGGTATGATCTCTGACATGAAGACCGATCGGCGAATTCGCAGGGTAACCCTGCTATGGATTCTTTGCACTTTCATCGCGGCGCCCGCGTTGGCCCAGGATGGAAGCTGGGAACACGAACTCGCCGCCTGGCGCGTGCAACACGTTGCCGACCTTCTGAAGCCCGACAGTTGGCTTTCGCTTACGGGCTTAGGGTGGCTGCAGCCGGGCGACAATGCGTTTGGGACAGCGACGGATAACAAGATCCGGCTCGCGGGGAAAGGCGCGGCACATATCGGGATCCTTCGCCTCGAAGGGACCACCGTTCACCTGCTTCCGCCTGCTGATGGTTTCCCATCCGACTTGAGAATTGCAGGCGCTCCGGCGAGGGCTCAAGTTATTCCGGTGGAAGCGAACAATGATAAAAACGCGCCGCACCTGACGGTAGGCACGCTTAACATGTATGTGATTCGGCGGGAAGACCGCTTTGCGCTGCGGGTGAAAGACTCGAACTCGGCGACGCTTGTCGGATTCCACGGGTTGAACTGGTACGATCCAGGCATAAAGTATCGAGTGAACGCAAAATGGTTGCCCTACAATCCGCCGAAGTCTGAAACGTTTGCCACGCTGGTAGGGACGACCACTACGGGAATGGTTCCGGGAGTAGCTGAATTCGATTTGAGTGGGAAGACTTACCGGCTTGAACCAGTGCTTGAAGATCCCGCTGTTCCCAAGCTCTTTTTCATTCTTCGGGATACCACGAGCGCAACGACAACCTATCCGGCTTGCCGCTTCCTCTACACCACGCTTCCATCGCATGGCCTCGACAAGCCGGGCGAACTCTTGTTGGACTTTAACAAACTCGAAAATCCTCCCTGCGCGTTCACCGCCTTTGCCACTTGCCCGCTGCCTCCGCCGCAAAACCGCTTGCCGATTGCTCTGCCCGTTGGCGAAAAGCGTTATCACCAATAAGAGATTCATCCGTTGCAATAATTATCCGGAGAGCAGGAGGCGCGGCCCTTCGATGCTCCGAGTGGACATTCCTTGCTCTTGCGGTTGAGTGGCAGGGAGAGTCAAGGTGGGATTGGAATTTGGCGGCCATCTGTCGGAGAATTAATGTTGCCTACCAACTATGACACCACCTGAGGCCAATTCTTCCGGGGCGGGCAACAACGAAGGAAGCGATCGAGAGAAACTCATCGCTCTGAGGCTGGCGCTTTTGCGCGTTCACAAGACTCTCCTCGATATGGAGCGTCGCGAATACGAGCGCGCCAACGGAAAAGTTTCGGTTGGTGAGTTGTTCCGCCTGGTCATTGACCATCAACAATTCGGCTGGTTACATAACATTTCCGAATTCGTCGTTCGCCTGGACGAAACTCTGGCGGGCGAGAACCCCGTCACACCTGAAGACGTTCGCACTGCCATCTCACTCGCGCGCAAAATGTTTGCGCCTTCGGAATCGGGCGACGCTTTCCAGAAAAAATACTACGATGCGATCCAGATGGACCCCGCCGTCGTCATCGATCATGCGGAACTCGCGCGTCTCTTCAACAACGAGCCCCTCGATATCAGTTCTTCGTAAACCGTGCCGGAGCGCCAACTTAAAATTCGCCGCCTCACTCGAAAAGAGCTTCCATGCGACACGCTGGAACTTGCCCGGTTTCTCATCGGCAAGGTTGTGGTGCACGAGCTGCCCGAGGGCCGGCTCAGCGGCCGCATCGTGGAAGCGGAAGGTTACCCGCCCGGCGACCCCGCGGGACATCATTTTCGCGGCGAGACCCGGCGGAACCGCTCGTTGTTTCTGCGCCACGGGCACGTCTACGTTTATTTCAACTATGGCATGCACTTCATGCTGAATATTTCGAGCGAGCGCGCTGGAATCGGCGGAGGAGTCTTGATCCGCGCGCTGGAACCGCTGGAAGGAATCGAGCTCATGCAACAGCACCGCAAGAGCACGGAGCTTCGCGATCTCACGCGCGGGCCCGGCCGGCTTGCCGCGGCGTTGCGGATCGACCGGCGTCTCGATGGACTCGACCTGTTTTCACGCGGTCCGATTTGGCTGGGAGTGATGGAGAGTCCCAAATCTGCTGAACAGACTTTCACCGCTGACGTTGCCGTCGCAAGAACCGTACGCATCGGCATCACACATGCCGCCGACCGGCTTTTTCGATTCTACGAACTGGGTAGTCCCTTCGTCAGTGGCCCGAAGCGGCTGCTTCAGCTTGCTAAGAAAGGAAGCAATTGGACGGAACAGCGTAAGTAGCCTCGCGCTGAGCGACGCTGCGGTGCGGATGCTTCCCAGCAAATAATCTGTCAGTCGCCGCAGGCGTATTCGGCTTGGGAGTTCACTTGCAGAAACGGTTGCTCGCGCTTTGGCCGTGCAGGCTTCGCTGCGCGCTGGCGCGCGATACTCGTCACCGAGCATCGTTGCTTCTGCCGCATACGATCTCTGACGGTTTCGCGCAGCCTACGGTGGGCGCGAAAGAGCCGCAGGCGCACGGCGACGGTAGAGATGCCGAGCCGCGCAGCGACTTCGTGAGTCGAATACTGAAGAACGTCGCGCAGCAGACAGATTTGGCGCAAGTCTGGAGACAGGCGGGCGATTGCTCCGGCCATCAATCCACGCATCTCCTGTCGAGCGTACAGCTCCTCGGGATTTTCCGTGCGGGCAGCGAGCCGACTGCCAAACGATTCATCCGGAGCGAGGCCGGGCTCCTCGAGTGAGACGTACTTCCCTTCCCGCCGCTGGCGAATCAGATCGATCGACGCATTCGTGGTTATTCGAGAAACCCACGCGTGAAGATTGTCTTTTCCCTCAACTTGTTGCCCGGCAAATTGGCTCAGGCGCGAGAACGCCTTGAGAAGCGCTTCTTGACGCGCGTCCTCGGCATCGGCCGCGTTTCCTGTCACTCGCAGAGCGCGGCGGTATAGTCCAGGCGAGTAAGGCAGGACCATTTCGGCAAAGGCCTCGCCATCTCCAAGCCGAGCGTCCGCCAATACTTTCCTCTTTGCGGCGGTCAAGGCGCTGCCAGCGTTCGAGGCATTCAGCTTGTACGTTTCCAGCGCTACGGTCGCGGTACTCATGACTCTTGGGGAAGTCGCACCTCGAGCGCCACGCGAGAAGGCCACTAAAGCCATGAAAACAGAGGACTAATGCAGTGAGTGGGTCAAATGGGCGTGTCAAAGACCGTCCGATTGTGGGACGTTACGTCGCGTTTCCGGTCAGTTCGCAGTCTCGATTCCCGTACATGTCCATTTTAAGATGCCCTCGCGAGTTCCCGACGCCAGTATGCAACAGCTGGTCTGATTTGCTTTATGCCTGGAGATGCGATGATCCCACGCACTTTCGCGCAGAACTAACGCTTTGAGATTTGGACCGCCCTGACTTAGACTCGCGGCAACTTCTGGAGGTCATCTCATGGAAACGACTCGGAGAACTTTTCTTGGTGCCATCGGCGCGGCTGCGGCGCTCGGCGTCGTTGGAGAAGCAGGCCTTTCCGGAGAGGCCAGTGCGCCACCGCGAGACGTCGACAAGACGACCACCGCATCAGAAGGCAAAGTGCGGTTTTGGGTTGCGGCGTCCACGCCTTGCGACAAAAACCTCAATTTCGACCCCGACCTCTATAAGGACCTTCTCGCCTACCTCAAGGAGAAGGGGGCCGATGGAGTCGTGGTGTTGGGCACGACGGGAGAATTCCCTTCGTTTTCGACCGCGGAGCGCAAAAAGATCGCGGAAGTCGCGTTCAAGCACAGAAATGGTTTGGACATCATCGTGTCGCCGGGGACTTCCAATTTTCCCGAAACGCTGGAACTTTCCGTGCACGCCCAGGAGAACGGCGCGGATGGGCTGCTGATCGTCCCTCCTTTTTACTACAAGCATCCCAGGCTTGATGGCCTGACGAAATATTTCTCGCTTATCTTCGAAAAAGTGACCATCCCCATCAATCTCTATCACATTCCGTTTGCCACCGGCATCCCGATTTCCCTCGAATTGATGCATAGTCTCGAAAAATATCCGAACCTGGCGGGAATCAAGGACTCAAGGTCGGATGTGGAGGAATATCACAAGTTTGTCGCCGAATTCCCCAAGCTGAACATGCGGACGGGCACCACAACCAATCTCAAGTACGCGCTGGATAGCGGAATGGGCGCAATCTTGGCGGAAGGCAACAACTTCACGGCGCTTATAGCCGCCATCTTCGCAGCGAAGCGCGCCGGCAAGGACATCTCCGAGCCTCTGGCCAAATTCGAAGCGGCCCTGAAGCTGTTGCGCGCGGGTGGCGTGGACGAATATGGACCGATGAAGTATGCCCTCAGCCTGCAAATGGGGACGCGGCAGTTTTACCAGCGGCCGCCCAACTCCGATGTTACCGAAGAGCAAAAAGCAACCATCCAGCAAGCACTGGATGAAATCAAGAAGATGGGATGAGTTCTTCGAGCGGTATCATCAGAGATTGGACAATCTAGCGGAGGACGATTGATGCGTCGCAAAAAGAGCGTTGAGAAGAAGCGGGGTATTTTAGCGCTGAGTCTTGGGCTGATCGCGTTTTTTGCGTTCTCTCCAGCCGGCGCCTTCGGGCAATCTGGCGCCAAAGGCGCGGAATGGCCAACCTACGCCGCCGATCTCGCGGGAACGCGCTATCGTCCACTGGACCAAATCAACGCCTCCAACTTCAACGATCTCGAAATCGCATGGCGCATCAAGACTGACAATTTCGGGAACCGTCCGGAGTACAAGCTCGAAGGCACGCCGCTAATGGTGAACGGCGTTCTCTACGCAACGGCAGGCTCAAGGCGCGCCGTGATTGCGCTGGATCCTGCCACGGGCGAATTGCTCTGGATTCACGGCGAACACGAAGGCGCGCGCGGAGCCGCCGCGCCAAGACAACTTTCGGGCCGCGGTCTGGCGTACTGGACAGACGGCAAGGAAGAGCGAATTTTCTATGTCACTCCGGGCTTCCGCCTCATCTGCTTGAGCGCAAAGACCGGCATGCCGATCACCTCGTTTGGAACTGGCGGTGCGTTGGATTTGAAACTCAACGACGATCAGACCATCCTCCCGGATTTGACCACCGGCGAAATCGGCATTCAGTCGGCGCCGGTGGTAGCCAAAGATACGGTGATTGTGGGCGCCTCGTTTCGCGAGGGAATGACTCCGAGGAGCATGCGCAACAATAAAGGATACGTGCGCGGATTCGACGTGCGCACCGGTAAACGCCTCTGGATATTTCACACCATTCCGAAGAAAGGAGAGTTTGGTTACGACAGCTGGCTGAAGGACTCTGCCGAGTACACGGGAAACACGGGCGTGTGGACGCAGATCACCGTCGATGAGCAGCTTGGGCTGGTCTATCTGCCGGTCGAATCGCCCACCAGCGATTATTACGGAGGGCACCGGCCAGGAAATAATTTGTTCGGGGAAAGTCTCGTCTGCGTGGATTTGAAAACCGGCCAGAGAAAGTGGCACTTCCAATTGGTGCATCATCCGCTGTGGGACATGGACATCTCGTCCGCGCCGATCCTGGCCGACATCGTGGTGGACGGCAAACCGGTCAAGGCCGTGGCGCAGCCATCAAAGCAAGGCTTCCTCTACGTTTTTGATCGCATTACGGGCAAGCCGGTCTGGCCGATCGAAGAAAAGAAGGTCGAAGTCGGCGATGTGCCTGGCGAGTGGTATTCCCCCACGCAGCCGATACCCTCGAAACCGCCCGCCTACAGCCGCAACGGAGTTTCCGTCGATGATTTGATCGACTTCAGCCCCGACCTTCGCGAGAAAGCCAAGGCGATAGCTTCCAAGTATCATCTGGGTCCCGTCTTTACGCCGCCGGTTGCCAGCAAGGTGGACGGTCCGCTAGGCACGCTGACATTGGGCACCGCATCCGGCGGAACGAACTGGCCGGGAGGATCGTACGATCCCGAAACTCACATCGCTTATATCTTCGCTTGCAATGCCTGCGTGGAACCGATCGGGCTGGTTCCTGCTCCAAAAGATGTTTCCGATTTGAACTACATCGCCGGAGTCGCTGGCCGAGAGGTAGGCATTCTGAGGGGCCCGGGCGAAAATGCGGGCGCGGATTCACCAATGCCGCCGAAGAAAGCGGCGCCCAGTACGTACGTGCGCATGAACGTGGACGGGTTGCCGCTCATCAAACCGCCCTACGGAACGATAACCGCGATCGATCTCGACGAAGGCAAAATTCTCTGGCAGACCGCTCACGGTGAGACGCCGGATGTGGTGCGCAATAATCCGGCATTCAAGAGTTGGAACATTGCGCGAACGGGCCAGCAAACCTACAACATCGGCACGCTGGTTACGAAAACGCTGGTGATCGCCGGCGAGGGCCAGGTGACGACTACGGCGGATCATCCGCGCGGCGCGATGCTGCGCGCGTACGACAAGCAAACGGGAAAAGAGGTGGGCGCGGTGTACATGCCTGCGCCGCAAAGCGGTTCTCCGATGACGTACATGGTGAACGGCAAGCAGTACATCGTTGTCGCTGTCAGCGGTGGGCCTTACTCCGGCGAGTACATCGCATACACGCTGCCTGGCTCTGGCGAGTGATCGGAGACGCTACGTGAAGATATCCAGCAGGGTGACTGCATGTCTCTGCCTGTCGATAGTTGGCGGAGCGCACCTGGCGCTCCGCGCGCAAGAGCCGCCGGCCGCCGAATCGCGTTCCGTGTGGGACGGCGTCTACACGGATGAGCAGGCCAAACGCGGAGAGGCGCTCTATCATAAGGAATGCGCCGGCTGCCACGGCGAGGCACTTGCTGGCGGCGAGTCGGCGCCGCCGCTGACGGGCGGCGCCTTCCTGTCCAACTGGAACGGACTGCCTCTCGCCGATTTGTTTGAGAGAATCCGCAAAACCATGCCGCAGAACACTCCCGGAAAACTGAACCGCCAGCAAAATGCGGACATCCTCGCGTTCACATTGAGCGCCAACAAGTTTCCCGCCGGAAAAGCAGAGCTGTCTCGACAGACGGAATTCCTGAAAGAGATTCGATTTGACGCGGTGAAACCGGAATCAAAGAAACAGTCAGGGAGTTTTCCGGCGCCCGTCGTCGCAGCCGAACAACTCCCCGCAATCGATTGATGGAGGCTCGAATCATGATCAGTAGAAAAATAGTGTTCTCAGGCATCGTGTTCGCGGCTGCATGCATTGGGTACATCGCGGGGTACGCTTCGAATCCCGGACCTTCGGAAGTTTTGAGAGGACACTTGGCCGGCTTTTCTCTTACGCCAACCGCAATGGCTCAGGAAAAGAAAGCCGAGACGATGCCGTTTGGTTACAACTCACCGCGACAGCCCGTACTCGCGCCCGACGCGCCGCCCGTCATGTTCTGGAGCATCGACGACATTCATAAGGCGCATGAACAGATGGCGGAAAGGGCCGCCAAGTTGGTCGCGCGGGCGGGCAGCGGAAGTTCGCAGTCCATCGGCGGCGGGCCGGTACATGTTCAGACTCGGAATTTCAGCATGTTCATGCTGTATCGCATGCATCGCGAGCAACCCGTGCTGAGCCTGACGAAAGTGAACAGCGTGTGGGACGACGCCGAAATGCACGCCGGCGCTTACGATTTTTACGTCATCACGGGCGGCACGGGCGAAATGATTGTGGGCGGGAAGATTGCCAACCGGCAGAATCTCATGGATAAGGACGGTCCGGTTCCGGGAGAGTATCGCGGTCAGCCAATCATCGACGGCCAAACCTTCAAGGTGAAAGCGGGCGACTGGCTGTTGATTCCTCCAGACACGCCTCACCAACCGAAGCCCGATCCCGGCGGTTTCAGCTACTTCATAATGAAGATCAATGTGGGGATTTATCCGTGGAGCCTGGTCCGGTGAGGCGCGGAGCTTGAACTTCAATTCGCCGCGTGTCTCTTTGCGTCCGGCGCAAGATTCTCATACACTCTGCCGCCCTTCATGACGAAGACCACCCGGCGGGCGGCAGTTACGTCGTGGAGCGGGTCGCCGTCCATGGCGATGATGTCCGCGTCCAATCCTGGAGCGATCGCGCCGATTTTGCCTTTCATCCCCAGCGAATCCGCGGAAATTGAAGTTGCGGACATGATTGCGGCCATCGGATCCTGCCCTCCATCGCGCACCCGGACGATGAATTCCTCGTAATTCCGGCCGTGGGCGCCTGCCACGGCATCCGTGCCATACACAAGTTTCAAATCCTTGTGAGTCAGCGCCTTCTTGAACGTGTCGAGGACGATGCCGATTCCCTTTTCCATGAAGGCGAAGCCTTGTTCGTTGTAATTGCCGATGCCCAAGAATTTTTCCTTGTTCTCCAGATAATTTTGCAGCACCAGCCCGATGTTGGGGTCGTAAAAGGTGCCGTGCTGCACCATCAGCGAGAAAACGTCGTCGGTAACGTACGCACCGTGTTCGATCGAGGTGCATCCCGCCAGAGTCGCCGCCTTGGCGGCTTCCGCGGAATGGGCGTGAACAATGGCGCGCATCCCCAGGGCTTTGGCCTCGCCGCAGGCGGCCTGGAGTTGCTCGTCGGTCATCGTTTGCGCCCCTCCTTCACGGATGCTCTTGGAGGCGAAGAGTTTGATGAAGTCGGCGCCCTGTTGCTTTCGTTCGCCGACAAGTTCGCGCAGCTTTTCCGGCGGACCGCTCTTTTCGTCGAGAGGCTCAAGGGAAGTCAGCATTCGCGGCCCGGGAATGGTGCCGCGCGCAAGGGCGTCGCGCAGGTCCTTGTCCTGGGGTGAGCCGGGGCTTTGGATAGTTGTGAAGCCCGCGTTCAGCGTAAGAATGGCATTGTCCGCTGCGTGAAGCATGGCTCGCACAGAAGGCTCATCTCTCCCGGCGAGGCGGCCGTTTTCGAAGTGCCAGTAAATGTGCGCGTGCGTGTCGATCCAGCCAGGAGTGACGGTCAAGCCGGAGAGATTGTAAGTGATCGCGCCAGCCGGTGCGTCTCCGCCGATCGTTGCGATTTTCCCATGTTCGATAACCAGGATAGTGTTGTGAAGTGCTTGCCCTCTGCCGTCGAGCACCGTCTGCGCTCTGAGAACGATGGGGCGCTCCTGCGCAACGATAGATCGGGTTGTAAGGGGCAAGACGATGAGCACGAAGGCAAGCCAGAATCTTGGAATCCTCTGCATGTTGGCTCCTAGTCAGATGGTCGCGGACATCTTACATCTCAAGCGGATTATTGTATCGAAGCTCTTCTTGTGACCCAACACACTTCGAACCAACGGGCTAAAATTCGCCTTGGTAAAAAAAGCGGCCCAACAGGGAGTGCGCTCAGACTTCTTCGAGCGGTTGCACGTGCTCTGAGAGCCATTCTCGAATCTGACGGAGGCGAAATTCCCCCCGGCTCATGGATTCAGTAATGAACTTGTAAGAGGCTGACGGTTCCAACTTCAGGGAATAACCGTTGATGCGGAGAAAAGTGTCGGTCGCGGCCAGACTGATTCTCTTGTTGCCGTCGAAAAAAGCGTGGTTGTTAACAAGCGACTCCATGAGGGCTGCGGCCTCGTGGATAAGGTCGTCATGATAGCCGTTCTGGGGACGGAAGATGGCCGCTTCAAGAAGCGCCCGGTCGCGAAGTCCGTGGATGCCGCCAAATTCATCGATCAGCTGACGATGCATCTCGATTGCTTCACCCACCGTCAGGTAAATGGATCGATGCGAAGAGTCCTTTTCAGTTGCCACGCAGTTTACTTGGCCAGGAGTTGATGGAGCTTGCGGTTTTTGTCGGTCGAGCGGCGGAAATGGCTCATGACTTCAGGCCGTACCGTGCCTTGAGACGGGACCACGAAGCGCAAATAGTGCTCCAGGGCTTTCTCGAGTAGAAAGCGGCGAGACTGTCCATTTTCCGTGGCCAGCCTGGAGAGCTCCTGATAGAGCCGGGCATCCATCTCCAGGCCGATTTTTTTGGTTTGTGTTTTGGCCATGAGGTTTTTCCCTCATCAACGATTTTAGACTGTGATGGCAGAAATGTCTAGTAAAGTCTAGAATTATCTTTCATTTTCCAGCAATCCCGACGTTCGCTTTCGTCCCGTCAGAGGGAGACCTTGACCGTCAAGAAGGACCGTTACTTGCTGGCCGGAGTGAGAACGATGCTCCGGAACATCACGTGGCCTTTTTCGCTGCCCTGAAGATAGATCGGGCCAGGCAGTTCTTCATGGCTATCCAGAGCGCCGCCCGTAATGCCCGGGATTTCCTTATTGTCGATGACCGTCTGACCGTTCTGGACGACAGTGATCATCCGTCCCATCAGAGTGATGTCATAGGTCTGCCACTCGCCGGGCTTGCGGGGAAGCTCCGGAGCCGGTGCGAGGAATCCGTAGACGCCTCCCGTGTGGTGGCTTGGCGGCTCCGCGGCGGAATCGGTTTCGATCTGCACTTCGTACCGGCCGCGAAGATAGACGCCGCTGTTGGATTCCTTTCCGCAGTTAAACTCGACATGCAGCTTGAAATCCTCGAACTTTCGATTGCCGATAAGTTCAGGGCCATTGCCGGGGGTGATGAGGTTTCCGTTTTCGACTTTCCACGCGGGCGATGCTCCTGGCAAAGACTCGTGCCAACCCGCTAAATCCTTCCCGTTGAAAAGTGCAACGGGAGCAGCCCAGGTCGAGGCGGAGGTTCGCTTCAATGAAGGCGCGCGGCGGCCAGTCCATCGCCAGGTCTTGCCATCGGGGCCAATCAGGGTACCGGAAAGAATATTTCCCGAGAGCTTGCCTTCGAAAATGAGATCGTTCTTGCTGTCCTCCTCTTCCTTCTGTGAGACAAATTTGAGGCGGCCGTCCGAAATCTCAACGCTTGGCAGCGGCCGCGCGTTGCCCCAGCGGCCCACCATTTCGGCTTTCAGTTGGCCATTTTCCTCTCGCAACTCGAGCCAGGAAGGATATTCGCGAGCGGGCGCCTTTAGAGTCAAATCCCAGCGGCCAAGAAAGGCTTTAGAGGAACCCGCGGAAGAATTTGTCGTAGCTTTTTCGTTCCGGGAGTGCGCTGCGGCGGCAAAAAGAGCAGCCACTAAAAAGGTAACTGCGACGCTACGAAATCTCATGGAGCGAAATATTCCTCCTTCTTAATACCCTCATTCGTACTGCGAACCGCTCGCGCTCTCACTCATCCTTTTCGAGATACTCCTCAGGGACGTCGTCCTCCGGAACTTCGTGGGTCCGTACTTCGCTTTCATCGGCATCGGGAACGTCTTCAACTCCCTTGACGATTTCCGCCTCAAACGCATTGCCTTCCTCGAGAAGTTCATCCACGCTCTCCGAGTCCGCCCGGCCGACATTCGACAGGCCTTGGAGATCACCGGACTGGCCTCCCGAGCGCGCGCCGAGACCCTTAGGCTCGAAATTCACGGAGCTTATTTCTTCATGTTTGCCGCGAACTCTTTTCTTCTTTTTTGTCTTTCTAGCCTTTGGAGCTCCGCCTTTGAGCGCTTTCTTTTTTGTAGATGGTTTCCGCGAAAGCTTGGCGCTCCGCGCCGATTTTCTACTCGCCGGACGCTTGCGGGCGCCGGCTTTTCCAGCTTTGTTTTGAGTCTTGGATTTGCTTTGCTTTTTCTTTTTGTTCCTGGTCGCCATGCTGGCAGTCTAACACTGACTGGGGGGAGTTTGGGTAGAGGAGAGGTGCCGTCCCGGCGCCAGAAAACATCAACCTGAAGCGATTCTGAATTTGCTGACAGATCGAACATGGCGGTACAGCTTGCAAAGCGAAGGGACAACCTCTAGTCTGCTTGACCGGAGCAAACGAAAGGGCCCAACTCTTTGTCTGACCTCACACCCGATCTTCTCGTCTTCGGATTCATCTGGTATGTCGCCTTTCTATTTTCCACCACCTGCCACGAAGCCGCGCATGCGCTCGTCGCCAAAATAGGCGGCGACGAAACGGCGGCGCTCGGCGGGCAGGTTTCGCTCAACCCCGTCCCGCACATGCGGCGCGAGCCTTGGGGCATGATCGTAATCCCTCTCCTCTCGTTTCTCGCCATGCACACCATGTTCGGTTGGGCGAGCGCACCCTTCGACCCGCTCTGGGAGCGGCGTCATCCGCGTCGCTCGGCGTGGATGGCTCTGGCGGGGCCGACGGCGAATTTCACTCTGATGCTTCTTGCCGTGGCTGCGCTCCATGTAGGAACTGCCGCGGGGTGGTTTCCGCGCGATCCTCTGACGGGCCATCGGGATTTCGCCGCAACGGTACTCCTTGCGGTCTTCTCGTTGAACCTTCTGCTAGGCACTTTCAACCTCTTGCCGGTGGCCCCGCTCGATGGAAGCACGGTCATTATGCTTTTCATGACTGAAAAAACAGCTCAACGATACCTGGACTGGCTGCGCGGCAACAGTTTCGCCCTCGCCGGGCTTCTGGTCGGAATACTCTTGTTTCGTTACATCTACGACCCCATCAACACTTTCGTGAGCATGCTCCTGCTTCCCAGCCATATCTAGTGACCCGAATCTGAACAGTCCACCAGAGAATGTCGCCCAGGCGAACAATACGATAACGCTTCGGGGACACCAAACATTTGTTTTTCAGTAGGTTAAGGGACGATGGGAATGGCTCTTGGGCTGCATTTCTAGTCAGCGGAGGCTCCAGATGCTTCAGGACGTCCAATTCTCCGCCGCAGGCTTGTATCCCGTGGAGGTCTCAGGCTGGGACCGCGAACAGGATTTTTTCGTCGAGAAGTGCGATCTCGAATGGAGCGAAGATGCGGGCAAACAGGTGGCGCTGAAGCGAAATCTTCGCGACGACACAATCCTCATCGTGCGGCTGCTGCAACCCGGCGAGCAGGACCGCTCTTGTCCTGTGGTCTACCGAGCTGAATTCCTGGAAAAGACATCCGGCGGAACGCACAGGTTTCAACTCGTACCCGTACTCCCTTGGCTGAAAGGAAGCTCGGACAGTTCCGCGTAAGGTCTTTCGATTCCGGAAAACGAGGAAACAGGTGGAACGGGAGGAAAGGCCACCCCGTTTCGGCACAGAAAACGTGACACTGACCCAAATTGAACTGCGAGATTGCCGAACGGCTGCGTCGGAAGGGTACGGCTGGCCTCTCAAACTGGAACACTCCTCCTCGGTCAAAATCGCAAGATACTGATTCTACGAGATGTGCGCACTTCCGGCCGTCGAAAGACGGAGAGTAGCCAGCAAGGCCTGCACAGCAAGTAAAGATTCGCGAATGGCCCAACTGTTGCGATTACTCGCTGAGTGGCACCTACATCTACCAACCGCGTCGAATTCGCCTCCACTAGAGCCACTCTGAGACCATGCATTCTGGACGACGATCCTGACCAGCTTGAAATGCTTTCCGCCGTCATGGAAAAGATGGGCTACGAAGCCATCGCCACGTCCGATCCAGAAGAGGCCCTTGGTTTGGTACGATCCGGGAACTGCCGGCTGGTCCTGGCAGACGTAAAGATGCCCGGAATGAGCGGTTACGAGTTCCTCGACCGCGCCATGCGATGTGATCCCGGCACTCATGTGATCGTGATGACCGGGGAATACACCTTGGAATCGGCGCTGGAGGCTATTCGCCGGGGCGCAACGGACTTCCTGCCCAAGCCTATCGACCATGCCCGCCTGAAACGAACACTTGATGAAGCTGCCACGCTCTACGACCAGAGGAAGAGAGTTCGCGCGCTCGAGGAAGAACTTCTGAAGGATCTGGAGTTCCACGGAATTGTGGGAAAAAGTCCGGCCATGCTGGAGGTGTTCGATTTCGCGCGAAAGGTGGCGCGGCATTACACGAACGTCCTGCTTGTGGGGGCAACGGGCACGGGAAAGGAGCTGGTGGCCCGCGCCATCCACAACATCAGTCCTGTCAGTCAGCAGAAACTGGCGATTTGCAACTGCTCCGCGATGGTGGACACGCTGCTTGAGAGCCAGCTTTTCGGCCACGTTCGCGGCTCCTTTACGGGTGCGACGGACACGCGGCCGGGTCTCTTCGAATATGCGAATAACGGTACAGTTTTTCTCGATGAGATTGGCGAAACGTCCATGCCGATGCAGGCCAAGCTGTTGCGCGTCATCCAGAACCGGGAGATCCAGCGGGTCGGCTCGCCCGAAGTGCGGCAAGTCAACGTGCGGCTGATCGCCGCGACGAACCGCGACTTACGCGCGGAAGTGCTCGCAGGCCGGTTTCGCGAGGATCTGTTCTACCGGTTAAGCTCGATTCAAATCCGCGTGCCATCCCTTACAGAACGGCTCGAGGACATCCCTCTGCTGGTGCACTATTTCCTGAAAAAATATAACAACGTATACGGAAAAACTGTCTCCGGGCTGACGCGGCGTGCGCAGACCGTCCTGCTGCAGCATCCCTGGCCGGGAAATGTCCGCGAACTGGAAAACGTGATTGCCACGGCAGCGATAACCGTGACCGGGGACTTCATCGATATCGCGGACCTGCCGGAGCACTTGCAGCATCGCAGCCCGCAAAAACCCTCCGGCGATGACTGGAGACCGCTGTCGCTCGACGACGTGCGCAAGCTGCATATCCAAAAGGTGCTCGAGTTGTGCCAGGGAAACCGCCTGCGCGCGGCGCAAATCCTGGGAATTGGCAGGACGAGCCTTTACCGCTACTTAAAGCGGGACGGGCTTGAGGTGCGCGGCAGGGAAAAAAGTACCGGCGCCGCCGGCTAACCTCTCAACGCAAGAAGCGCTCACTGCCCGCGAAGGAACGCGCTCAAGCTGGTTCTACGCGCTCCGCGCCGAGTGTTCCGCCGGGGCACAGTGTCCCGCACTGACGCAGGATATCTTCTCCCCGTCATCCCCAAGACAAGGAAAACGCGGAATTTGTTGCAGCCGGGATTGGCAGGGGAGATGCACTTATGAACGTCTTACAGTCCCGCGTAACCGCCGCCTGCCAACAGGGAGCAGCCCGGTTGGATGAGGACCATCACTCGAATCGTAGAACTCTGCGCGGAATCCGCTGTCCATGATACGTGGCGGATCGGCGCGAAAGGATGCCTGCCTACTGAAGTTCCTCGTACTATTCCTCGAAGCGCCAGCCAGAACCCCCATGGGCGCCGTGCCTCCCTTTTGTGAGAGAGTGCGGCGCTCCCTTCCTCCCCGCCACTTAAGCGTCACGCCCGGGATCCCTGAAGCTTCGGTGCCAGCCCGCACCTCGGCGCCCAGCCTGGCTTCTTCGCGATAATTCGCGGCGGCGAGGGACCCCCGCTGTGCGTATTCATTGCCTTTAATCCGTAGGAACTCGCTCAAACTCTATCCGTATTAAGCCGGTTTGACATAACGGAACAAAACATATTGAATAATCGCTTCGTTCTGCTTCTCCTCGGGGGTATTCCAGTGCGGGTGAAAAAGCTGTGCGCTCTTCTTCTTTTCTTTCCTGCCGGACTGGCATGTTTGCACGCTCAGGTTTCCGCGAGTATCAGCGGGGCCATTAGCGATCCCTCCGGCGCCCGTATCCCAGCGGCCGAGGTGCAGGTGAAGAATGTGGAGACTGGAGCAACCCGGACTTCCAGGACGGACGCAGCCGGGCGTTACCAGGTGCTCGCGTTGCCTGTTGGCGAGTACCAACTGCGAGTCTCGAAAGCCGGTTTCCAGGAGCAAATCCGCGACGGAATCCACCTGTCCGTGGAAGAAGAGGCGCGCGTGGACTTGATGCTCCAGGTTGGCGCGGTGAAACAACATGTCACTGTGCTGGAGGACGCTCCGCTTGTCAGCGCGACTTCGCGAGACCTGTCCGGACTCGTCGGAGAGCGGCAGGTGAAGGACCTTCCGCTGAACGGGCGAAGTTACGACTTGCTGCTGCCGCTGAATCCGGGCATCGTGAATTTTACTTCACAGAAGACCGGCGGCACGGGGATTTCGAATTCCACGACAGCCAACAACTTTGCGGTATCGGGCAACCGGCCGCAGCAAAACATCTTCCTTTTGAACGGAGTCGAGTATTCCGGAGCGGCGGAAAACAACATGCAGCCGGGCGGAACCAGCGGGATGCTACTAGGTGTCGACGCGGTGCGGGAATTCAACGTAGAGCGCGACACGTATAGCGCCGAACTCGGAAAACATCCCGGAGGACAGGTGCTCATCGTCACGCAATCGGGTAGCAACAAGTGGCGCGGTTCTTTCTTCGAGTTCCTGCGCAACAACGCCTTGGATGCGCCGAATTTCTTCGATCAGGGCTCCGCGCCGCCATTTCAGCGCAACCAGTTCGGGGCTTCCGCGGGCGGCCCATTCGTCAAGGACTCGACATTTTTGTTCGTGGACTACGAGGGGTTCCGCCAAAACCTCCATCAGACTTCGGCGGCTTTCGTTCCCGATGCGGCGTCGCGTGCCGCTGCCGCCGCGAGCATTCAGCCCCTCTTGAATTTGTGGCCCATTGCCCCCGCCGGCGCCCCGGATTTCAATGGGATAGCGGAGGTGTTCGGCAGCCCTTTGCAAACCATACGTGAGGATTTTGGTACCGCACGGCTCGACCACACTTTCACGAACAGGGACACTCTCTCCGCGGTGTATACCGTCGATGACGGGGAGGATTTGACAGCGACTCCCGCGAACCCGTACAGCACAGACCAGGTTACGTTGCGGGAACAGGTCCTCAGCCTCGAGGAAACGCACATTTTCTCGCCAACATTGCTCAATACTGCGAGATTTGGGTACACGCGCGCGGGATACTTTTTCACGGGAGAGCCGACTCCGCGTACTCCCGCCGCCAGCGTTCCCGGATTCCTGTCGGGGCGGCCGATTGGCGCGGTTGTTGTCGGCGGCAGCGCGGCCTCGAATCCGCAGGCGCAGGTGGGGTTGGCGGGTAGCAACAATGGCAGCAATCTCCGAGTCAACAGAAATCTGTACACCTTCGAGGATCGCGTGACGCTTACGCGCGGCCCGCATCAATTCAGTCTGGGCGCGTGGTTTCAGCCGTTTCAGTCCAACGAAACTCTGGCTCTCAGCCAATACGGACAGGCTACCTTTGCGAGTCTCACCACCTTTTTGGCGGGGACTATCGGAAGCTTCCTGTACGACCCCGCACCCACCGAACTGAACTGGCGGTCCTTTTTCGGCGCCGGCTATGTGGAGGATGTCATTCGGCTCGGGAGGAGACTCACACTTTCGCTCGGTTACCGGCAGGAATTCTCGACCGGCTGGAACGAAGCTCATGGCCGGGCGGCGAATTATGCGTTCTCAAATGGCGTCATCTCGACGGAGCCGCACGTCGGCAATTCCCTGTTCACAACGAACAACGCAAAGTTTCTTCCCCAGCCCCGTCTGAGTGTCGCGTGGAGCCCACTCGGCACAAAAACAGTTCTTCGCGTCGGCTTCGGAATCTATAACGACTTGCAGGATGCTCTTGGGTATCGCACGGACCAAAACGCGCCATTCAATCCAACCTACAGTATCCCGTCGATGGCAGTCTCGAGTCTGCCTTTGGATCCGGCCGCGCCCGTGCCGCCAACTGCAAAGCTGGCTCCGGGTGGGATGCAGCCGGACATGCAAACTCCTACACTTATCTCCTGGTCGCTGCGCCTGCAGCAGCAACTTTCTCCAAACACTTCCCTGATGCTGGGATACGTCGGCTCGCACGGTTATCACGAATTGATCGGAGTGGATGCCAACGAGCCCGCTCCGGTTATTTGCCCGGCGTCTCCCTGCCCGTCTGTGTATCCCACCTACGACCCTTCTCAGCCAATCTCGGCAACCAACTCTCCCTCGATCGGCTTCTCAATCGGCTCGCCATTGGCGGGAGCGCCGGTACCGCCGGGGACTTATTACATTCCTTCTGGAACGCCAAAGCCGAACGCGGCTCTTGCCAATACCTGGACATGGTTCTCACGAGGCGACAGCTCTTACCACGCTCTACAGATGGATCTGACTCGCAGGATCAGTCACGGTCTTTCCTTGCGCGGAGTGTATACCTGGTCGAAAACGCTGGATGACGGCGATTCGTTGAATCAAACTACGGCGGGGAATGCCCCTGGCCTGGTTTCGAATCCCTTTAATCTCGCGGCAGACAAAGGTCTCGCTACATTCGACGTAACACACATGGCTTCTGTGAACGTGATCTACGAACTGCCCTTCGGCCGCGGCAGAACTTACGCAAGCGATCTGGCGGGTTGGAAGAACGGATTTGTGGGCGGCTGGTCCGTCGCGAGCATCATTACGGCGCAATCCGGATTTCCCTTTACGCCGCAGCTCAGCTACAACCCGTCGAACACGGGCGACACGCGAAATCCCGTGCGGCCTTTCCTCAACCCGAACTTTACAGGGAGCGTTGTGACAGGAAATCCCGCCCAATGGTTCAATTCCGCCGCCTTTATCGCGCCGCCTTCCGCCGGCGGATTCTTCGGCAACGCCGGCAGGGACACCTACACTGGTCCCGGACTCGCCACCTGGGATTTTTCCGTTCTCAAGGAAACTCGAGTTCGCGAGCGGCTGAACCTTCAATTCCGCGCTGAGCTCTTCAACCTCTTGAACCGCGCTAATTTCAACACTCCGAACCTCATCGTATTCACGCCGCCCACGGCGGCAAATCTGACAGGTCTTTCCGGAACCGCTGGCTCGATTACGAGCACGTCGACCACCTCGCGCCAGGTCCAATTCGGATTGAAGCTGCTCTGGTAGAAGGCTCGGAACCGCGGGAGCAGCGCAATTTTCCGCCTGCTCTCTCCGGCTCCAAACGCGGTCCTTGGATCTCCAACCCAGCTGAAAAGACTCCGCGATCTTCCAGGTATCCGGAGGCGTGCATGCTCAAGCTCCCCAATCCTGGTTCGTCGCCGCACAGGCTGGCGAGTAGAAGTTGCAGTGCCACTTGTTGGTATCTGGGTATTCTGGTACATTGATACCACGCAAGGAGAGGAAGCAGATGGCAGAACAAACCAAATTTCTTGTGGAGCGTGTCCAGACCGGCGTCCGCATGGAAAAGCGCATCCTCAAGGTCCTCAAGGCATTCGCGGAATACCACGACATGACCCTCGGAGACCTGCTGGAAGGCATCGTGCTGCATGCCTTTGACGGAAAGTGCCCGTTTGAGGGGGAGAGTCTCAGGCGCATAAAGGAATTGAAGAAGTTCTATGGGCTCGAACTGGATTCCCGCGCCAGTCATCGTCTCAGCGAATCTCGATCCGCAAGCTCGTCGGGAAAGCGCAAACCCGCCGGATGAACACGCGCCTGAAAAATATCTCCCTCCCGTTATTGCGGTGGACACTGGGGTTGGTCGTCATCCTGCAGTCGGGGCGGTTTATGTTCTCGGCTTCCGCCGCTCATATCCTCGCCAAGGCCGGATTGCCGGCATGGGTGCGCCCGGCGCTCGGCGGTGCGGAGCTCCTCGCCGCCATCTTGTTCCTCGTGCCGTTCACGACCCTTGTCGGCGGCTACTTATTGCTCGTTATTTTTGCGCTCGCTGCCGTTGTTCACCTTTTGCATGGTCAATTCGGCGTCGAAGGCCTTGTGCTTTACGCCTCTGTCGTGCTGGCGTGCATGACAACGCGAGAGCTCAAAATACCGGAGGCTCCTGATGACCGAGGCTGAGTGGATGGCACAATTTGAAATCGGTGTATTGCCGGGCGACTCGTTTCATCACGCCGATCACGTCAAAATGGCTTTCTTATATCTGCAGAAATATCCGCCGCTTGAAGCGATGGCGCGCTTTTCTTCCGCCCTCCGCCGCTTCGCCGAAGCCCACGGCAAGCCCGACCTTTACCACGAAACGATCACCTGGAGCTTCCTGCTGCTCATTCGAGAACGCATGGCACGGGCAACTTCCCCGCAAACCTGGGTAGAGTTCTCTTCCGGCAATTCCGATCTGCTGGGCTGGCAGGACAATATCCTGAAAAAATACTACCGCCCCGAGACCTTGAACTCTGAATTGGCCAGGCGTGTTTTCCTGTTCCCCGACAGGCTGTAGCCGCTTTCTCATTTATTCAGTTAATCAACCAATCCGTTAAAATAAGTTGTACTTTCTACACGTATCGCTTTATTCTTCCCGCACGCCTTGGAGCACAAGATCCCTTCGCTTTTGACTGGCAGGAGAGAGTGACGAATTCTTCTCCAATGCAAGGCGCTTCCTGCCCTCCACGAGCGCATCTAAACCTCGTGAGCGAGCATTCTCCGTGCGCTAAGCTAGGCATGTGAACGACAGGTTTCGACCTGCCGCGACAGAGGGGCTTGTTGGAATGAACCTTTGAGCAAGAAGCCGGAAAAGCAGAATCCGCCGCCCGGAAGACCAAACGGCTCGCGTCAGAACATCCGCGACCCGCTGCGCATCGTGACGGCGCTTCAGGATCTGCGGTTTGCTCTGCGCACCTTGCGCAAAAGCCCCGCCTTCACGATTACCGCAATTCTTACCCTCGCACTCGGAATCGGCGCGAACACCGCCATCTTTCAACTTCTCGATGCTGTCCGATTGCGCAGCTTGCCCGTCGCCGACCCCTCATCACTCGTCCGGATCGAGATTAAGGGCGGACTTCGCGGCTTCGGTTGGAGCGACAATGACACGGCTCTCAGCACTGCGCTTTGGGAACAAATTCGGAAACAGCAGGGCGCGTTTTCCGGGTTCTTCGCCTGGCGAAGCGGTCGGTATGCGATCGGACGTGGAGATCAGGAGCGGCTTGCGGAGGGCCTCTGGGTAAGCGGGGAATTGTTTCCAACTCTCGGAATCATGCCTCTTCGAGGTCGGCTGTTCACACCGGACGACGACCGGCCTGGCTGCGGAGTATCCGGCGCCGTCATCAGCTACGCTCTTTGGCAAAGCGAGTTTGGCGGCAAGGACACCGCCATCGGCAGCAGAATTGTCATTTTTGATCACCCGACACAGGTAATCGGCGTGACTCCTCCCAGCTTTTTCGGCTTGGACGTCGGAAAGGAATTCGAGGTTGCGCTGCCGACCTGCTCGCTCCCGTCGTTTGTGACGGGAGATGGCACGCTTGTCAGGCGCGACGTTTTCTGGCTTCAAATCATGGGCCGTCTGAAACGCGGCTGGTCGGCGCAGCAAGCTTCGGCGCAGCTCGAGGCCGCAAGCAAAGGAATGTTCGAGGCTACCGTGCCCAGCGGCTACAGCGCCGCGGCGCTGGATTCCTATCTAGCCTACAAGCTTGCGGCATACCCTGGCAGCAACGGAGTTAGCACGCCTGGCGAAACCTACGACACATCCCTCTGGCTTCTTCTGGGAACGACCTTCCTGGTTCTTCTGATTGCATGCGCGAATCTGGCAAATCTCCTGCTCGTCCGGGCCACGACTCGCGAGAAGGAAATGGCCGTGCGCCTGGCGCTGGGGGCCAGTGGGGGAAGAGTCAGGCAGCAACTGCTTCTGGAGAGCCTGGCCCTTGCCGTCATCGGCGCCGCCTTGGGGATAGGCTTGGCCTTCGTCTTCAGCAGAACGGTGGTGAAATTCATAAGCACGGAAAGAGACCCGTTTTATCTGGACATGCATCTCGACTGGCGCGTTCTGCTTTTTACCGCGCTCCTGGCCGTTTCGACCTGCGTGCTCTTTGGAATGGCCCCGGCCATCCGTTCCTCGCGAACGGACCCGGGTCCCGTTTTGAAATCCGGCGGCCGGGGAATGACCTCTGGACGCCAGAAATTCTCTTTCCAGCAAACCCTGGTGGTTTCCCAAATCGCATTTTCGCTCGTGTTGCTGGTGGGGGCGCTCTTGTTTGTGCGCAGTTTCTGGAACCTGATGACGGTCAACCCCGGCTTTCGCGAGAGCGGCATTCTGCGCGTCTATCTCAACTTCCGCCGGCTGGATTTGCCAAGCGACCGCTATGAATCCTTCAAACACGATCTATTGGAACAGATTCGATCCATTCCTAGTGTCGAGTCCGCGGCGACTTCCACGCATGTTCCCCTGGATGGCAGCAGTTGGTCTCTCGGAGTTCGCGCTGGCAGCGCGGAAGGCAGTTCCAAGTTCGACTGGGTGAGCCCGGGCTATTTCCGGACGATGGAAATTCCCTTCCTCGCCGGACGTGACTTCACCGATCGGGACACTCTGCAATCTCCACCCGTTCTCATCGTGAACGAAACTTTTGTCCGGCAATTCCTCGGGCCGGGAAGTCCGCTCGGAAAAACCGTGCGCAGTGTCGCCGAACCCCATTATCCGGAAACTGAATACCAAATTGTGGGTGTGGTGAAAGATACGAAGTATGGCGGGCTGCGTGATTCGATTCCGCCGATTGCTTTCGCTCCCGCGCTTCAGTTTTCCGACAAATACTACTTCACGAACGCGTTCATCCGGATCTCGTCGCCACCCTCGAGGACCATCTCCGCGCTCCGCGAGAAGCTCACCCTCCTGTATCCCGAACTGAAGATCGAATACCATGTCTACCAGACCGAGATTCAAAGCGGGCTTGCCCGCGAACGATTGATGGCCCTGCTTTCCGGCTTTTTCGGCGCTCTCGCCGCTCTACTTGCGGTGATCGGTCTATACGGCGTCATCACCTACATCACCACCATGCGTAGAAAAGAGATTGGAATTCGCATGGCTTTAGGGGCCAGCCGCCAGAATGTAGTCGGGATCGTGCTTCGCCAGACTCTGATTCTTCTCGCGTTGGGCGTTGGGATTGGCGTGGGGTTGGCGGTAGCTGCGACCAGGGGCGCGCGGGCGCTACTCTACGGGCTTCAGCCCGGCGATCCCGTGAGCCTTCTCCTCGCTGCTCTCTTCCTTGCCACCGTGGCCCTCGCGGCGAGTTACTGGCCTGCTTATCGGGCCACCAAGGTCGATCCGATGAGCGCCCTCAGATACGAATAAGTTTCATTCATAACGCAAGGCCTCGACGGGATCGAGCCGGGAAGCCTTCACCGCCGGATACATTCCAAAAAAAAGTCCCACACTCATCGAAACCGTCACCGCCACGAGAATCGACCACAAGGGAACAGCCGATGGCAGACTCGGCACAAAAAGGTGGATAAGCAGGCTGATTCCCAAACCCAGCAAAACGCCAATCACCCCTCCCGACCCTGTCAGCACAATCGCTTCCGTCAAGAACTGCCAAATGACGTCGCGCCTCCTCGCCCCGATCGCCTTGCGCACTCCAATTTCCCTCGTGCGCTGCGTTACCGACATCAGCATGATATTCATCACGCCCACTCCGCCCACCAGTAGTCCGATTGAACTGACCACCGAAATCAGCAGCGCCACCGATGCTGTGATTTGGCGGAACTGGTCCGCAATTTCTTTCGCGCTCGAAATGCCAAAATTATCCGGCTTGTTGTAGGGAACAGTTCGTCGTCGCCGCAGCACACCGCGAATCTCGTCCTCCGCTTCCGCCATGCGGCCTGGATACGCCACGGCCCCTATGAAGTTCTCATCATCTCCCGGCCTGTGTTTCTGATACGTCCGGTAAGGAACGAGAATCGCTTTGTCGGCGGCCTGATCCTTCACAAGTTGGCCTTTGCGCGCAGCCATCACGCCGATCACTTCATACGACACGCCGTCAACAAGGAGCGGCTTGCCCAGCGGATCATCGTCCGGATACAACGCCTTGGCGATATCCGGACCGATAAGTGCCACATCCGAACGGTGCAGGTTCTCCGCATCGGTGATGTATCTTCCACGCTCGACTTTGGAGTTGAACACCACTTCATCCGCGGGCAGAATTCCGTGGTAGTCCACTCCGGCAACTTCCTTGTTCTTGTATCGCGCGCTCATCAGCGGGCGCCCGCCGGGAGAGTCTTCCTGAACGCGAGGCATTACCGCGGCAGAAACGGCTTTCACATCCGGGCAGAGCTCTCCAATGGCTTCGGCGTCTCCTAAGGTTAAAGGCTTGCGTGTACGTTCTTCCGGCGTGAGACGCCCGGAGGTATGAATGCCGGGATCAAACTTGAAGATGAAGAGCGTATCCGAGCCGAAGTCGCTCAGAAAAGCGTTTACGTCGTTGTAGACTCCCATCAAAACTGCGACGACCGAAAGCAGAGCGGTAATCCCAATCACCACGCCGAGTACGGTCAGAAACGACCGCATTTTGTTCTCATGCAGCGTCGTCAGAGCCATGCGAGCGTTTTCGCCCAGCGCTATTCTCATTTTGGTTTCTCGCCTGCTAGATCTCTGTGCGCAGCGCTTCGATGGGTTGCAACATCGCCGCTTTTCGCGCCGGATACACACCGAAAAATATCCCCACCGCCGCCGAGATGAGTTCCGCGATGATCACGGCGGAAATAGGCACATTCATCGGAATGGAGGTTGTCGCTCTTGCAAGCAGGCAAATCCCGTATGCAAACAGCACTCCAATGGCTCCGCCCATGGCCGCCATCACGCATGCCTCCACCAAAAACTGCAGCAGGATGTCCCGGCTGCTCGCACCCAGCGCTTTGCGAATCCCAATCTCTCGCGTCCGTTCCGTGACCGTGGCCAGCATCACGTTCATGATCACGACTCCTCCGATGACCAGGAACACCGAAACCACTCCTACCATGGCTGTTGCAATCACGCCCGTTAACTGATTCCACAACTTCATCAGCGTCGCGGAGTCGAGAATCCCGAACGAATCCGGTTCATTCGGCTTCAAGTGCCTCCGCGCACGCATGAGCACACGCGCTTCGTCCTGCGTGCGTTCCATCCAATCCGCTCCTCGTGCTTGCACGTTGATCCAGATTCCCTGATAAGCTCCGTAAATTTTGATATAGGTCTCCACCGGAACGTACGCGAAGTTATCCTGCGATTGCCCGAGGATCGTGCCTATCGGTTTCGCCACGCCAACCACAATAAATGGCCGGCCATCCAGCATCACCTCGTGTCCTACTGGGTCCAGACTTGGAAAAAGTTTGTTCGCCAATTCCGACCCGATCATGGCCACCATCGCCCGGCTGTTTTCATCCGCCTCGGTGATGTACCTGCCATCAGTCATTTCTTGTGCATCGATGTCCGCCATACTCGCCGACACCCCGCGGATGCTGGTGTCTTGAATCGTTAGCGAACCGACGCGGGCCCTTCCCGAAGTCCACACCTCGGCGCCCACACGGAGCGGCAGTTTCAGGTTGTCGCGCAGCGCCTCATAATCATCCCAGGTGACGAGTTTGTTCCGCCGGATGGCCTTGACCAGCTCTTCCATCTCCGTAATTACCGGAAAGCGCATCACCGTAAACGCATTCGAGCCTAAGTTGGCGACCTTATCGGCGATGTACCGATTCACTCCGGAAATCAGCGCGATGACTACGATCAGTGTCGCCACGGAAAGGATAATTCCCAGCAGCATCAGGAAGGAACGCAGCTTGTGCGCGCGCAACGTTTCCAGCGCCACGCCGACTGGTTCACGCAGTGGCACCCGCCGCTTCATTCACTCTCCTCCCTGCTCTCTCATACGCGCTCGATAACCTGAAAGTATCGGCCGCCTGGCATCACGCACCATCTTGCCCCACGCCGGTTCACAAAATAGCAATCCGGAAACATTCCCGGTTTAACCAGACTGTTACGAAACAAGGGCGAAAGAGAGATTAAAGCGATGCTCCGAGTTCCGGAGCGTCGCTTTTTTGTTTTTTGGGGCAAGTTCACGCGACT
>DATGED010000091.1:0-7549 GCA_035310525.1 Candidatus Acidiferrum sp.
CGTAGCGCTCATCGCTCGCGAATACTGAGAATTCGTCTTTCCAGAGCGGCTCCTTACTGGGGCTGCGAAAAAGCGCCATGCGATTCCTCCCACATGTAGTCCAGGACATCGAGCGAAACAGAATCCGCCTCGGCGGGAACCATCATGTGCACGCGTGTGACAATCTTCTGGTTTCCGAAATGAAATACATTGTTTGGCTTTTCCCGCCTCTTGGCGATCTCGTCTGGCCGAACGTAAGAAAGCGCCTGACTTGGGCAGACCGTGGCGCACATGGGCTTCTTGCCGACCGAAGTGCGGTCGTAGCACATGTCGCATTTCATCATCTGCTCGAATTCCGGAAAGATTTTGGGGATGCCGAAGGGGCACGCAAGGACGCAGTTCGAACACCCGATGCAACGCGGTTTCAACGAGGACTGGACGATGCCATCGTCGCCCTTCTTGATCGCGTCCGCTGGACACACCATCGCACAGGTCGGCTCGTCGCAGTGCCAGCAAACGTAGGCAGCCGTGGCAGTCGTTCCCTGCCGGTCGATGAAGTCAAAATTGATCATGGACTTGCCGCGATGAGTTTCACATTCCTCGCAGGCCTGGACGCAGGACTGGCAGCCGATGCAACGGGAAGGATCGACGTAGAATTCGTAACCGTGCATCAGGCTTATCCCTTTTTAGGTTCGGATTTGTTTCGATTGCCATTCGAACTGCGAGCCCAGTCGGGCGACCCGTCAGCCTTGTTAAGCTGGCATGCGGAAACTTTGAACTCGGGAATCTTGCTGCGCGGGTCGAGCGTGCGGTGCGTCAGGCGATTCGCGCTTCGCTTGCCGGCCCAGTGATACGGAATAAACACAGTGTCGGGACGAATGGTCTTCACCACCATCGCCTGCAACGTGATATCGTTCCGGCGCGAAGTTACAGTAACCCAATCCCCATCCTTGATTTGGTATTGCTCCGCAAGGCGCGGATGGATTTCGAGACGCGGATTTGGGTATTGATCGACGAGAGCGCCGATGCGGCGTGTTTGCGTTCCCGAAAGGTACTGGCTCACCACGCGACCGGTCGTCAGATAGATCGGAAACTCCGGAGAGACTGGGTCGCCGCCCTCACGCCACTCCGTAACGAGGAAGTGGTGTTTGCCATCGGGATGGAATGAACGTCCATCCTCGAAGAGTCGCGGAGTTCCGGGATGATCGAGCGAAGGACACGGCCAGAAAATGCCCATGTTCTTGTCGATCTTTTCGTAGGTGATGCCAAAGTAGTCCGCATGTCCGCCGCGAGAGGCTTCGCGCAGCTCTTCGTAAATATCTTTTGTGGAAGCGTACGGAAAATACTTTCCCTTTCCAAGACGTTTGGCGAGTTCGCAATAAATCCAGCTGTCGCCTTTGGCATTCCCGGGCGGGTCCACGGCCTTCTGGATGTGAATGACGCGGCCTTCGTTCGTGCAGCCGATGCCTTCCTCTTCTTCCTGCAAACTGCCTGCGAGAACCACGTCGGCGTGGTGCGCTGTCTCGGACATAAAGAAGTCCACAACACCGAAGAATTCGAGTCTCTCGAGGGCTTCCTGCGTGAACTTCGCATCGGGAAGCGAAACCAGCGGATTGAAACAGCAGGACAGCAGCGCCTTGATTTCTCCGCGATGGATGGCTTCCATGATTTCAACCGCGGAGTAGCCGGCTTGCGGAATTTCTTCCGGCGAGATTCCCCACACCTTCGCCGTGTGAGCGCGCGCTTCGGGATCGTTGATCGAACGCTGGCCGGGAAGTTGATCACATTTCTGACCGTGTTCACGCCCGCCCTGGCCATTGCCCTGCCCGGTAATCATCGCGCAGCCCGCGCCTTCGCGTCCGATGTTGCCAGTCGCAAGGCACAGATTAATCAGCGCCAGGCAGTTTTCGACGCCTTTCGATTGGTGCTCGACTCCTCGCGCGTGAAGCACAATGGCGCGTTCCGCCTTCGCAAAGAGATGCGCCGCGCGTTCGATGGACTCGGGCGGCACACCTGTCTTCTCCGCGGCGGTGCGCGGGTCCCACGCACGGACCGACTCCGCCACTTGTGCGAACCCGGTGGTGTGCGCCGCAATAAAATCGCGCCGTTCAAGGCAATCGCGCAAAATGACGTGCAGCAAACCCATGTACAAAGCCATGTCCGTGCCCGGCCGCACGGGAAGATACAAGTCGGCATTCCGGCAGATCGGCGTCATCCGAGGATCGACAATGATGAGTTTCCCGCCCGCGTCACGGCATCGCCACAAATAGTCGGTGGTGATCGGCGCACATTCGGCGACATTCGCTCCGGCCACCAGCACGACTTGCGCTTTGAGAATATCGGCCCACGGCAACGGGCTGCGGTCCACGCCAAACGCCAGTTTGTAAGCCACTCCGGCCGAGACCATGCACAGCCGTCCGTTATAGTCGATGTGACGCGTGCCCAGCGCGACGCGCGCAAATTTCCCGAGCAAGTAGGATTTCTCAGAAATCAGCGAGGCTCCGCCATAGACGGCCACGGAGTCCTTGCCATACTTCTGTTGCACTTCTTTCAGTCGAGCTGCCGTGAAATCCAGAGACTCGTCCCACGTCGCCGTGCGGAATCCCTGAGAGGTGCGCATCAGAGGGTCAAGCAGCCGGTCTGGATGCCCGCCCTGCATGTAGCGCTTCACACCCTTCGGACAAAGCATTCCGTGGCTGAAAGGAAATTCCTCCCACGGCTCGAACCCGATCACGTGGTTGCCGCGAACCTTGAGCTGAATGCCGCACTGTTGGCCGCAGAAACAGCAGTGCGTTTTCACCAAGCGTTCCGCAGGGTTGCGTGATTCATCTTGCCAACCGCCGGGAGGCGTGTACGCGGGATGCGGGCCAAAACGATCGAGGAGCGATTCCAGCGATGCCGGTGCTTTAGCCACGCGAATTCTCCTTAAGCTGGAGCTGCGCGAGCGAGAGCGATTTTCGCTTGCACGCCGGGCAGAGTTCCTGCCAGCTTCCCCCGGCACCTTTCATGCGGTAGTCAAATCCAACCTGTGGAAGGACGCGCTTTAAATCCTCGATGTGCATTCTGGAAGCAAACCGCTCACCGCAACGCTTGCAGATTCCGGGCTCGCCCGTTTCCCCTGCCGCCTGGTAGAACTTCACACCGAGCTGGGCGGGGCGCTGGAAAATGTGAAAGAACTTTCCGAATGGGAGATACAGAAGCGCAGCAATGACTGTGATTGCATGCAGAATCGCCAAGAAACTATAGAATTCGCCGCGAAGCCAGTTTTGCGAAACGGTGAGCGCGAGCCCGGTCACGGAGATCGCGAAAAGCATAATGATCGGCAGAAAATCCAGCGCGAAGGATTGCACTGCTTGAGCGCCGCGGTCGCGGAAACGCCTCCACAAGGAGAGGGCAATCCCACCGAGAACCAAAATTGCGGAGATATCCAGACCATGAAACAAGAGCTCCGCAAGCAGCGTGTGAAGATGAAATGACTGCACAGGAAAGCCGTAGACGAGCACAACGTAAGTCTCTTGATCCGCGGGCAGCGTCTGGAATGAGATCCATCCGAAAACCAGAGGAAAAGTAATCAATACCGCGAGGATGCATCCCCAAAAGAGCAGCTGATGCATCCACCAGCGCAACATCGAACGCCGTCGAATAAAAGTTTGGGCTGCAAGGTGCGTCGCAGCCGTGCGCACTAGCCGAACAGTTCCGCTAACGACACCCGCCGCGCGGAACAGTTGCCATCCCCGTTCCCAATACACGCGCGTGGGAGGCTTATCGATCCACACACGGTAGTGGTAGACGACGCCCCAGGTCGCAAAAATCGTCGCGAACGTGTAGATAACCAGGGCTGGATCAAAGTTTTGAAGGTTACGCGACCCCACCACGATAGCGGCTACCAGCAAGCCAGTGAAGAGTGTGGCCGTCACGCCCGCGCGAATGCGGTCCGTGGTCCTGGTCAGCGACGCCGGCAGAGTCAGCTCGGCGGTCTGCTGCCTGGTCAGGAAAACGGCGGCGTTGGTGCGCCAGAGAACTGCGGAAAGAAAAGCCAGCAGTGCGAAGCCTGGCCAGACGGTGTGCAGGTGATCCCGGAAAAAACCCAACAGTAAAGGTGGGAAGAATCCGCCCAGCCCGCCCATTGCTCCCACAAGCCCCGTAACCGTGCCAACTTCTTTGGGAAAGTACTGCGGCACAAGCTTGAAGACCGCGCCGTTGCCGATTCCCAACAAGAACGCGCAACCAAGCGCGCCCACAGTGAACGGCAACATCGCGGGCCACGACATCAAGAGGGCAAATGGAATAATTCCGAGAAAGACAGGCTGGAGAACGCGAGCGCCACCGATCTTATCCGATAACCAGCCTCCAAGCGGACGGGCCAGGGTCGCCAGTACAACAAAACCCGCGGTGCGAAAGCCCGCGTCCGCAGGACTTAGTGCAAATTGGTCCTTGAGCAAGACAGGCAGGTAGATCGAAAACGCGACAAAACCTCCGAAAGTCAGGAAATAAAACAACGAGAGCACCCAGGACAGGCGCTCGCGCGCGAGGAGCTGGAGCATCGCGCCCAGGCCGGAGGGCCGTACAGTTTTTGGTGAATTGCGAGCGAGGAGAAAGAATGCGACACCCCAAATCACCAACAAAGCCGCCGTGCCCCTAAAAATATTCTCCCATCCGACAACCACGGCCAGGACCGGCCCGATGAATACGGCAGCGGATTGCCCGATGGTACCGAGCCCATAAATCCCCAGTGCACCGCCCTGCTTTTGTGGCGGGAACCAGCGGGAAACAAATCCCGCACCTACTGAAAACGAGCTTCCGGCTATTCCCAGAAAAAACGCGACATACAAGAGCTTCTCGTAGCTCGGGACAAGCGGCACCACGGACGCGGGTACGGCGACGAGAATCATTAGCAACGCAAAAACTGTTCTGCCTCCAAAGCGGTCCGCGAGCATTCCTGTCACGATGCGCAGCAAAGCCCCGAGAAAAACGGGGACAGCCACGAGAAACGCCGTTTGCGTTGCCGTAAGGTGGAACGTTTCACGGAAACGCGGAGCGAACGCGCTAATCAGTCCCCAGGCAGCAAAGCAGATCGCAAAAGAGACAGTTCCGAGAGTTAACTGCAGGTTTGGTCGAGAAGTGGCTGGGGTCCTGTTCATCGTTTCACCACAGAGCCTTCCAGCAGGTAGGAAGAAGTGGGTTCAGACTTGCGCTCGTTGGAAGAGACTTTCAGCATACATCTCAAGCACCCCTCCAGCCAAACTGAAAGTTAATTCTGAATTGTTTGTGTCATTAAGAAATCTTAACTGGCACGCTCACGACCATGGGTTCTTTATGAGCGTGGCTGGGTTCAAGAATGAATGTGCCGAGAATATTGATCGCGAAAATCGTCAATCCCGCAAGCTCGCAGAGCGCCGAAGTGGGCAAAACGGACCACGCCCACTCCGCATAACCCTGATAGGCGATGATCTCGCAAGAAACACGAAGTGCGCAGCCTACAGTGACGATCGCAAGCCCCGCAAACATGAGCTTCGTGCTCCAAAGCATCCTCATTCCCGCGAACGCAGGCAGGATGCGTTGCCCGACGCTCAGGATCATTACCGAAATGAACCCGACTGTTAGAGCGTGACGCGACGCTCCCCAAATGCCACCAGAGGTGTCCCAGCGAGTCGCTGCAACTCCTAGAGCCGCGGCCACGATAAGCCAAACGTAAGCCATGCGAACAAAGAAAGGAAAACTGGAATGGACGCCTCGGATCTTCGCTTCTTTCTCGGAGGGCTCAAACATGCGCAACGCCGTAACTGCCATCGCTGTGGCCACAACGAATAGCCATGCTCCAATCCAGCCTGCTCCTGCCGAGGATAGAACAAGCCCGATCACGTTTGCGACTACAGCGGCTAGTAGCCATCTAGTCCGGAGTGGCTTTAGACCGAGAAAAACAGTCATCCACTTCGCGCTGAAGCCCCAGACGAAGGGCACCAGGAATCCCCACGCCATTAATGCGAGGTAGCGTTGGTCGAACAGGTGTGGAAATGCCGGCGACGTCCCACGGAACGACACGAAGAGACACCCGCCAAGATTCATCACCAAAACCAACGACAATCCCGTGCTCGCGCTGATCACCACCCAAATCCAGGGACCTAATTTTTCCTTCCCGGAGGCTGCCGGCCGATGACGGGAGACCAAACGGAAGAAGATGAGAAACGCCCCTAATTCCAGAAAAGCAGAGAGCGGCAAAAGGAATCTCCACTCCCAAAGGTACACGTTCGCGGCCCACCGTAAAGCCACGCCTGCTGTCCACATCGCCCAACAAAGCCATGCCGTTCCGAAAGAAGACTTCGCTGCGCCGCGTATCTTTGGGATGGAATAGAAGCCAATTCCCAGGATAAAACTGCCCACCCATCCGAAAACTTGCGCGTGACCGTGGGCCTGAAGCCAGGCCGGGGAGATGGACGCAACGCTCTCGCGTCCGCTGATTTGGAGCAAGTTCCAGACACCGAGAAATGTCCCAGGGAACACCATGAAGATTAGCCCCGTGGTCACAAAGGCCATCAACAACCTGGACTGGGCCTCTTCGCGTGCGCGGGCGAGTTCGAACACTTGGGCCGGAGAAAGCGAAGGAGGTTCTAAGTTATTGGATGAAGCCGCAGGATGTGTGAGTGAGGTGGCCATTTTCCCCATCTGCGTCAGACCACCGCGGCCTCTAATGCCACTGCTCGCGGGAAGAGAATGTTGTTTTCGAGGTGCACGTGCAGGTGCAAGTCTTCTTCAAATCGACGAAGTTCCTGATAGGTCGCCTGATAGCTTGTGCAAGCATCGGCCGGAGCCTTGTACTGGCTACTCGTCTCGCGAATGCGCTTCATCAGGTTTCCTGCAGAGTCGTGTTCCTGCATCATGGCCTGGATCGGATTTCTCACGGTTTGGAAGAACGGAGGCTCCAAAGATCCATTCCCGGTGGCCGAGCGCTCCAGAGAATCGATATAGGGAAACAAAATCTGTTCTTCCTTCTGCATATGCGCGGTCATCTCTCGGGCAACGTCGCCGAAGAGTTTCTCGATGACTTCGATTTCTCGATGTTTCCGGCCGTGCTTCTCCCTGATCTTCGCAAGTAGCGCACGGACGCGAGGGATAGTATCGCGAACGTATTGGTGATGCCGTTCTCGAATGTGCCGAGTCAAATCCGCAAGGGATGCATTCTTCCACTCGGCATCGGCAGGCCCTGCCAGTTCGCTGTTTTGACGCAACCGCTTCAGTATTTCATCGGCCGTAACGCCGGCATGCAAACAGGCGTCCTGCAGCGATCTGCCTCCTCCGCAGCAGTAGTCCACACCTGCGTCCTCAAGAACGCGCCGCGCCCCCGGATTCAAAAGGGCAATTTCGTTCACCCTGGTTTCAGTGCTGAAGTTCATGATTGGCTTCCCCCACGAACCCATTCTGGATGGGTTACGGGGAGGGACTCCCCACCATTCTGTCAAGGTTTTTGGAAGGGTGGGTACCCTTCCGGCGGGCTGCCCCTTGTGGTAGCGGTGCAAGGTTAGGCTGCAGAGCGCAGTGCTCGATGACGGAGGCTGGCATCAAACAACGTTCC
>DATGED010000092.1:0-5909 GCA_035310525.1 Candidatus Acidiferrum sp.
GTTACACTCTGTCATTAGAAAGGCCGCCCTTCTCTTGGCATTTACTTCGCCTAGACAACGTAGTTATGCCTGAGAAAGCGGCCTTTTTCTACTTCAAATCAAGCCTCTTTTGCTCAACCCTGGTGAGAAATCCGGGCTAGAGTGCGGCAAAGAAATGGAACGTCCAACGAGGTCTACGAACCGGGAACGAGGCGCAAGAACGAGGTTTTACCATGCGTAGTTTTGAACGAGTGATCTGGATTGTGCTCGATAGCGTGGGAGTCGGTGAGCTTCCCGACGCTAGGGATTACGGGGATGTGGGAAGGAATACGCTGGGACATATCGCCGAATCGCGGCCGCTCGCTCTTCCAATTCTACTGCGGCTGGGACTGGGCAATATTGCGCCCCTCAAACATTTGGCTCCGGCAGATTCGCCAATCGGGGCGTACGGGAAGGGCGCGACGCGCTCGCCGGGAAAAGATACGACTACTGGTCATTGGGAGATGGCCGGCGTTTGGCTGGATCAAGCGTTTCCGGTTTATCCACATGGATTCCCGCATGACTTGATTGCGGAATTCGAGAAAAAGATCGGGCGTGGAACGCTGGGCAACAAACCGGCATCGGGCACGGAAATCATCAAGGAACTTGGCGAAGAACATGTGAGGACGAGCAAGCCGATTGTTTACACTTCGGGCGACAGCGTGTTTCAGATTGCCGCGCACGAAGACGTGATACCGATCGCGGAGCTTTACCGGATGTGCGAGATCGCGAGAAAGCTGCTGGACGGGCCGAACCGCGTGGGGCGGGTGATAGCGCGCCCCTTCGCCGGAACGGCGGGAAATTTCAAGCGGACGACACGGCGGCATGATTACGCAGTCGATCCGCCCAAGCCGATGCTGCTCGACGTGCTTGTGGAACGGAGCGTGCCGGTATTTGGAATCGGCAAGATTCATGACATCTATAACGGAAGGGGTGTGGAGAAATACGTGACGACGACCGGCAACGCCGACGGAATGGCGAAGATCGCAGAGGCGTTGCGCGAGAGAAAGAGCGGATTGATTTTCTGCAACCTGGTGGACTTTGACATGCTGTATGGGCACAGAAAAGATGTGGAGGGTTTCGCGGAGTCGCTTGAAGAATTTGACCGAATGCTCGGGCCATTCCTGACGCTGCTGCACGCCGCGGATATGCTGATGATTACCGCGGATCACGGATGCGATCCCGATCCCCGCTGGCCGACAACGGACCACTCGCGGGAGTATGTACCGATCCTGGTGTATTCGCCAACCATCCGGGCGGGAGTCAGCCTTGGCGTGCGGTCGACGCTGGCGGATATGGGACAGACGGTGGCGGAAAATTTTGGTGGGAAAATTCCGCATGGGGAGAGCTTCCTGCAGGAACTGGGCCGCGGGCAGTGAACGGCGAGGAGTATCCGAATCTCGGGGCAGGCAGGGGCTGAGATTTGCCGCCGTCCAGGATCGAAATCGTTGAATGAATTAAGGAGACAATCGTGGCAACGGCAAAGTGGACGCGATGGTTGTGTGGTGCCGCAGCACTTGCATATTTGTTCCAGTCAGTGAGGAGCGGGACCGGCGCGGAGCATCAAGGCGCGAATGCCGAGCCCCAGCCAGTTCATCTGACAGCGGAGCAGGATCACCAGAGGCTAATGGATTTGCTGCACCTTACGGCGCTGCGGAGGGGGGCGGATGGCGACCCCAAGTCACCGAACGCGGCGAATTATGACGAGGCGAAAGCGAAACCCGACCCGAAACTGCCGGACCCGTTGCGATTGAATAACGGGAAGGAGGTGAAGACGGCCAAGGAATGGTGGGAGAAGAGGCGGCCGGAAATTGTGGAGGATTTCGACCGCGAGATTTATGGGCGACAGCCGCGGGAAACTCCGAAAGTCGTTTGGGAGGTGACAAGCACAACGCGGGAAATGAACGGAGATGTGCCCGTAATTGCAAAGAAGTTGGTCGGACATGTGGGCAATTCGAGCTATCCGGCGATCCAAGTCAATATCGATATGACGCTGTCGACTCCGGCGAACGCGAAGGGGCCTGTGCCGGTCATGGTGGAGTTCAGCTTCAGTCCCGAATTCATGGCGGCGATCGCCAAGCGCTTTCCGGAACTAACAGCGGCGTCGCAGAAAGGGCCGACGTGGCAGCAGCAGCTACTGGCAAAAGGCTGGGGATATGCGGTGCTGATTCCCACAAGCTGGCAGGCGGACAAGGGAGACGGGTTAACGAGCGGGATCATCGGCCTAGTCAACAAGGGGCAGCCGCGAAAGCTGGACGATTGGGGCGCCTTACGCGCGTGGGCGTGGGGCGCGAGCCGCGCGATGGATTACTTCGAGATGGACAAGTCGGTGGATTCGAAACATGTCGGAATCGAAGGTCATTCGAGATACGGAAAAGCGGCGCTGGTGACGATGGCCTACGATAAGAGATTTGCGATTGGATACATCAGCTCATCGGGGGCCGGCGGAGCGGCTCTCTATCGCCGGAATTTCGGCGAGCAGATCGGCAACGTCGCGGGGACCGGGGAGTATCACTGGATGGCCGGAAATTTTTTGAAATACGCTGGGCCGCTGACGCCGAACGAGTTGCCTGTGGATTCACACGAACTGATCGCGCTGTGCGCACCCCGGCCGGTGTTTATCGGGGCGGGCGCAGTCAATGGCGACGGCTGGGTGGACCCGCATGGAATGTTTATGGCGGCTGTGGGTGCGGGACCAGTGTACCGGCTCTTAGGGAAAAAGGATTTGGGAACGACGGAATTTCCGCCGATGGAAACGGCATTGATTGAAGGAGACATCGCTTACCGGCAACATAGCGGTGGACATACTCCCGGGCCAAACTGGCCGACGTTTCTGAAATTTGCGGAACGATACTTCCAGGGACCGGGAGTGGATGCGCCGAAGTAGGGCCGCGACCGTTTCGAACTTGATCTAGTTCCCTGCCGCGGCAGTCGAGGGGCTCCCCGGCGCGTAATAGCCGTTGCGGGTGCGGGCGACGAGCTTTCCACGACCGCGCGGCGGAATTACCTGCACGCTGACGGCGCGGAAGGTACCATCTTTTCTGGTGTTCGAAGGGTAGTAAGCCAGGGTGTACTGGTTGCGGATGTCGTGGGCCACCTGCTCGCAGATGCTATGCACGTCATCGACGCTTTCCGGAAAGAACGCCAGGCCGCCGGAAGCTTCGGCGATGCGCTTCAAAGCCCGCATAGCGTTGTTCTTTTCTTTCCTTTTTTCGTCGCCTAGAAGGCCGATGGTGTAAATCACGGTGTCGGTCTTCTGGATTTCGCGGAGAGTTTTCTCGAGAGAGTTGTGGCTTGAATTATCCTCGCCGTCGGTGACCACGAGAAGCACACGCTTGTCCTTGGTGGCTTTCTTGAGGTGATCGAGGGAACCGATAATCGCGTCATAGAGGGCGGTGCTGCCGCGAGAATCGATGCGCTCGAGAGCTTCTTTGAGCTCGGGAATGCTGCTGGTGAAATCCTTGTCGAGATCGAGATAAAAATCATCGTTGAAATTGACGACGAAGGCCTGGTCCTGGGGGTTGCTGGCTTCCACGAGAGTGATGGCGGCTTCGTTGACGCGAGGCCGCTTGTCGCGCATGCTGCCGCTATTGTCAATCACCAGGCCCATGCTCACGGGAACATCCTCGCGCTTGAAGGTGGTGAGTTTCTGTTCGACCTTGTCTTCAAAAACGCGAAAATTTTCGACTTTCAGGCCGTCCGCGAATTTGCCGCGATCATCGAGTACGGTGGTGTGCAGCACCACGAGTCCAACGTCGACCTTGATGGTAGAGCCCTGCCGGTTAGCGTTCGAATCCTGGCCGGGAGGAGGAGGTTGAGGCGGCTGGATAGGGATTTGAGCAAGGCAATGCGGAGCGACAAGCGAGACGGCGCACAAAAGCAGGAGGAAGCGGGAGAACGCACCACTCCCCAAGAATGGAAACCTAGTGACTTGGCGCGTAGTAGCCGGTCCTTGCGTAAACATTGAGCGGCGGCAGTCCTCGCGGAGCCCGCAGCTTGATCTTGATTTTGCGCCAACGAGCATCGTGGGCTTTGTTGCTTGGCCTATATCCAAGGACATATTGGTTTCGCAGCTCCATGCTAATTTTTGATGCGATATCCGGAAGATCATCCAGTTTCTCGACTGAGAAAACTCGGCCGCCGGTCATCTCCGTAATTTCAGATAGCAACGATGGGCCGTTCAGCTCTTCCGGGGTACGGTTGCGATAGCCAAGCGAGTCGTAAATCCCGATAGCATAGAGCTGGGTGTCGGCTTCTCGCACCAGTCGCTTGATATCGCTTTCGTTGTACCTGCTATGATTATCACCTCCATCGGATAGGATGAGCAAGGCACGTTTGGCGTTGTGTGCACCCCGCATCTGGCTGAGTCCCAAATAAATTGCGTCGAGCAAAGCGGTGCGACCTTTTGCGGAGGTGAGCATAAGGCTGCTTTGGAGATCCTGCACGCTGTTCGTGAAGGTGCTGGTCAACTCGGCGCGCTCGTTGAAACTCACCAGGAAGAATTCATCCTGCGGATTGGCGGTTTTGAAAAACTGGACGGCGGCCTCCCGAGCCTTGCCGACCTTGTTCGACATACTGCCGCTGAAATCGAAAATGACGCCGATGGAAATCGGCACGTCTTCCGCCGAAAAGGTGACGATCTCCTGTTCGACATTGTCTTCAAAAACGCGAAAATTCTCCATGTCGAGACCAGTGACAAGGCGATTGTAGGGATCGGTGACGGTCACGTTGACGAGCGCAAGGTCAACGTCCATTTTCAGCGCCTGTCCAGGCTTTATGACCTGGCCGGGCGTATTTTTCCTTACATCATCCTTGGGTTTGGTTTGGCTCTGCTTGCTCTCTTCGGGAGGAGACTGCGCCCGGGGCGAGGCCAGGAGTGCTGCGCGGGAGGCAACGAGACAGGCAAATAACAAGGCTACAATCGTCAAACTAAAAACGCGAAACCCGTCACTATCGCGTTTCACGGCACCCCCATCATCCCGGTAACTCGGAATGGCCGCGCGGCTGGGACTATTCGAGATTCTACCACTCGGGGAAGCGAAGACAAGGCAAATCCAGAACCGATCTCGGGAGGGTCCTCGCGGTCATGCCTTGAATGTGTGCAACGGGAAGTCATGTGCTCCTCGCCGGGCGATAGGGACCGAGAAACGTTCGGCGGCCAAGCCCGCTCGACATTGACTTCCAGTAGTGAGTAAATATTCCCAATGTGGGAGACTCAATCGCATGAGTTTAGAAAATGCAGAGGTCGTCATCGTTATTCCCGCGCGATTTGGCGCCACTCGGCTGCCCGGCAAGCCACTCGTTTCGCTGGCGGGCAAACCGATGATCCAGCGCGTTTATGAGCGGGCCATGATGGCGGCCCGGGCCAGCCGAGTGATTGTCGCAACCGACGATGAACGCATCGTGAAGGCTGTGGAAAGTTTTGGCGGCGAAGCGCGCATGACGCGAGTAGACCATCGCACGGGAACGGAGCGAGTGGCGGAGGTCGCCGCGCATGAGAAAGGGGACGTGTTTGTGAACGTTCAGGGAGATGAGCCACTGCTCGATCCTGTGGCGGTCGATACGGCGGTAGATGCCCTGTTGGAAGAGCCCGCGGCGGCGATTTCGACTGTTGCCACGCTGATTAAGACACCAGCGGACATCATGGACCCGAACGTCGTGAAGACGGTCCTCGATTTCGACAACAATGGGATTTATTTCTCGCGGGCGCCGATTCCATGGGTTCGAGACACAGCGAGCAAAATCCAGGTGCGCCACTTGAAGCATCTGGGATTGTACGTTTTCCAGCGCGACGCACTGCTCGAATATCCAACGCTGCCCCAAGGTGAGCTTGAACGCATCGAGCAGCTCGAACAGTTGCGCTGGCTGGAAAATGGCTGGAAGATTCGCGT
>DATGED010000093.1:0-2793 GCA_035310525.1 Candidatus Acidiferrum sp.
AGTTCAGCCGGAACCGCTGTTCGTCATCCAGAACCCCCGTCATCAAGCCGTGAACAGCCAGCGCCGTCACAGCAAACGGTTTCTTGTCGCGCGCCGCCTGAATAATGTCTTCAACGGACGCCTCATAATCGGTCACGTCAATCGCGACCCCGAGAACATTCCTTTTGCCGCTTCGAATCATCAGCTCGGCCTTCCCTTATTGGATCAAGTTTTTGGAAACGGAAGTAGTCTCACAAATTCGCATCAGCGCTTCGTAATTCTGCGCAGCTGTGTATTTCGCTTCATACTCACGCCGCGCGGCGCGCCCCATCTCTTCCATTTCCTTCGGATGCGTCCAGGCCCATTGCACCTTCGCGGCCAGGTCCGCGGGATCGCCCGGCGTGAAGTGCAACCCGGTCCGGCCGTCCTCCACCAACTCGACCATCGAACCAATCCTCGACGCGACAACGGGCACGCCACACGAAAAGCTTCGGCGATGGTAAGCGGCAGTCCCTCGTACCACTCGCTCGGGAACACCAGAAACCGCGCCCGCTTCATCTCGGCCACCAGTTCCGTGTCGGGCACCCGGCCGAGCACCTTGACCCCGGCGATGTGCCGTCGCTCAACTTCCCCTTCCAGATCTCTCCGCAGCGGTCCATCTCCCGCGATTCGCAGAGGCACGCTGCCTCCGTTTCGCAGAGGCACGTTGCCTCCCAGATGCTCCCAGGCGGCAATCAGCGTTCGCAGTCCCTTTTCCGGCGAGATCCGCCCCAGAAACAAAACCGTGTCTCCTGCTTCTGCGCGCGGGCCAGGGTCGGGATTCACGAAACATGGTTTGACCACGATCCGCTCCTCCGGCAGTCCGCCCTCGATGAATTTCCTTCTCGCAAACTCCGTCCGCGCGATGTAGCAGGCCACTTTCTCATTCCAGGTTCCAAGCGCACGCTGGCTCGCCAGCATCAGCGCGAGCGTGGCGGACGCAGCCACCGATTCCTGATAGCAGCCGTGCCAAACGCTTTGAAATAATGTGGAGGTGACGCACTCCTCGCAAATTTTCCCACCCCGTAGAAAAGTGCCCGCCGGACATAGAAAGCGGTAATTATGCAGCGTCTGCACTACCGGAACTCCGGCTTCCGCGCACGCAAAATACGCGGAGGGCGAAATCAGCGGCACCGTATTGTGAATAAACGCGACCTCGGGTCGCTCTTTGGCGATCAGTGAACGCAGTTCACTGTAAGTCCGCTTCGACCACAGCGCCCCAGCGCCCAGCTTGATCCGGCTGCTGAGCCCGTTCAGCGCAATCTCTGTGCTGCACCGCGAGTACTCCACAATCCGGTGCCCCGCCCCAGCCAGCAGGTCGCGCTCCTGCCGGACACCCGCATCTTCTCCGCCTTCCCGCTGATAGTAGTTATGGACGAACAGAATCACCATCGAACACCCTTACACATGACTCGAAACCTCTGAACGACCACGAGCAGCAGCGCTCACGACTTCCCGCTCCTCCGATGAAACACATACGGCCACCATCGTGTTCCGGTAGCGTTGGGGGAAAATCCATCGCACGCCAAGCCAAGCATAAGCAAAGAGGCGATAGGGTAAGTCGGGCACAACATCGGGTGCCAAATCGTCCACAAATTTGAAGGATTCGATTCGGAGCCCGCACCGTTCCACCATCGTGCGCAGCGTCTGCGGGCAAAACCACGCAACGTGCTCACCGTTGAACGCGTGGTCATAATTCTTGAAGTACATGAGCATATGCATGACACAGAAAATGTTGGGGGTGGAAAGAATGATGCGTCCGCCCGGCTTCACCGCGCGCCGGCAACCTTCAAGGCAAGCCCCCGGGTTTTCCAAGTGCTCGATGATCTCACCGAGGATAATTGTGTCGAATTTCTTGCGGTAATTAAGCTGCTGCGCGTCCCCCACCTCCACGTTCATCCCCTGCGCTTGCATCCGCACAACATTTTCCTCATCGATGTCGAGTCCCAACACGTTTGCGCTCGGGAATCGCTCCGATAACTTGAGCTGCAGCCACCGCTCTTTTTCATCATCCGTCAAAGCAATACTGTGGTTGACACACCCAAGATTTAGGATCTCATTGCCTCTCACGGCTTGTAGAATGGCTTCTATCCGTTCACTGTTCACGACGCATGTCCTCTCTTCTGTCCCCCGGTAGTACGTCCGGCAGTGAAGGTTGAAGATTCGCACTAGACCCTGCGCATCCCGCCTCGCCGGAAGATTCAGACCGCTTCCTCAAACCGTAATGTCCGTCACGAACCTCGATCCAAGGTTGCAGTTCGCCCTTTGATATCGCGCAAAAGATTTTGTTGCCTTGCGATCGCAATGGTGAAAACACATTCAGAATTCGCTGAGCGAAATGAAGGAACGATATAAAAGTTCGTGGGCCAAGTTTCTTCGCTAATGAGGCTACGCGCGATTCCGTGCGGAACAGGAGATCTTGCTCCGCCACATAAAAATCCCAATATGGATGGGTCCGGACATGGAATTGTCTTTCAGGGTGGTAAGCAAATACGGAGCTTTTCACGGCATCCCTTGTCCAGCGATAAATGTAGTTCGGGATAGGTCCGTTTCGCATTCCCCCGCGCGTGTACCCATTTCCTGCAACCGCGGCAAGTTCGTACGGAAACGAATATCCAAGACGCACTAGCATGCCCAGTGCCCAGGAATCGTTCGGTTCCAAGAAAAACGTGTGCTTTTGTGAGACACGAACCATCTCTCCAACTGCTTTTTGCGGGCAGCGGCAATGGTGGAGAACTGCATGCGCAAAAACCACCGGGTAGCTATCATCTGGCA
>DATGED010000094.1:0-65215 GCA_035310525.1 Candidatus Acidiferrum sp.
TCGGGATGGCGATGGCCGCGATGATCAGAATGATCGCCACGACGATCAAGAGCTCGATTAGAGAGAAACCCTTCTGTTTCTTCATGCTATCTCCTTGGAGGTATAGTTTGAGTGCTAGAGCACACTCTGAGTAGGGCAAGAAGTGTGCCACTCACGAACGTGTTACACAAAACGAACGAAATAGTTAACACATTTGTTTTGTGCAAGATACATGGATTTAACATTGTTTGACGGCAAGGATACCGGGCTTCCACCCGCTGATCCGGGCGTATTTTGGACCTTTTTCGTCGCTGGCAAGCGGCGAAAAAGGGCACATTGCCGATGGCGCTTTTAATGGGTGGAAGTGCATCCCAGTGATTGGCTTTGAAGGCCATGATTCCGATGAGCCGCGCTCCTCGGGACGAGCTGGTGTCCCCACACGCTGGCTGAAGGCTGAACCCTCGCCAGTCGTGCCTCTTTTCAAGATCGTTCTATACTTTGCGGAATGCCTGGCGGCGATCGGTCTGCGAATCAGGAATTGAGCTGGAGCGCTGCGCGCCTTGGGACAGTCTCGCAGATTCATCTTGCGTAAATGCTGCCGTGTTACGCAGGGGCAACTGCAATGAATATGGTTCCCGGTGGCAGAGAACTTCCCCGTCGTCAGCTCGCCAAATAAACTTGGTGACCAGGGAACTTCGAGATGCTTCTTCCTCTGAATATGATGTGAATCGGTTTATTGGACAGGATTCAGCCCGGACGTGCTGCACGCAGCTACCGCACCGGACGCGCCTGTGGGATCCCGGCGGATTACACCGGTATCGTCAGAGCAGTAGTCGCTCTGTCCGCTACTGCCGGCCACCACGGGGATTCCCGTAGAGTTGAAGGCAACGTAAGGACTCGCGGTCGTACCCGCACCGATCGAGGGGACTGCGGCGAAGGTGTAGCCGGCTTTCGTTCCGGTGCCCAAGCTGGAATCGATCAAGCAAGCAGCCGCGGAGGTGGCAAGTGGGCAACCCGCGAGTGGTGTGCTGAGGGCGACCAAGGTGCCATAGCCAATGCCGTAGGTTGAGCTGTAGGTCACCTCAGCAGTATTGATCGTGCGCATTGAGCTAACAGCGGAGGCTTCGTTGGCGGCCAAACGCGAACGCATGAGATTTGGGATGGCAATGGCCGCTATGATCAAGATAATTGCGACGACGATTAGAAGCTCAATTAGAGAGAATCCCTTTTGTTTTTTCATGGTGTCGATGGTCAAGCTCACGATTTACACCCTTCCGACAGGTACTACGTTAGGCAAGTAAGTGGCCAAGGGCCGAATTCAGAGTCGATTATTGAAGCTTGTCTCTAACATGCAGATATTACATGGCTTAATTACGCTTGGGAGGCAGAACCCAGGCCCCGAAAGGGGCTTTAGGCGAGTCCGAAGAATCGCGCCGGAGCGATTTTTGTCCAACGAGATGACACAATATGTCACTCTCCAATCCCGCTTTGCCAGGAATCCATTTATGCAGTTCCGCCTCGACCCAACTGTCGTCCTTTTCGAACTACAACTCCTCAAACCGCAATAACGCAACCGACTGCCCGGAGTCGGAACATAGCGGCCTCTACGAACGTTGGCAACGCGAGCCGACAGTGGGCTTAGTCAAGATTCAAAGGTGTGTAAGACTCGCGCCGCTGAAACTCTAATTAAACGTTGTGCTTTTTCGCATAGTGCCGAAAGGATCTGTAAGTGATCTTGAGTAGGTCAGCAGCCCGAGTGCGCACACCTCCCGCCTTGTCGAGTGCGGCCATCAAATAGCGTCGTTCGGTCTCGGCGATTTGCTTCTCAAAGTCGAGGCCATCCGCAGGGAAAGCCATCTCGCCTGCTACACCACTCCCAGCGCTCGAGGAGTAGCCCGCAATATGATCGGGAAGCACGCGGAGGGATATTTCCGAACCGGTCTCCAGCGCGACGGCCCGCTCCATGGTGTTCTCCAATTCGCGAACGTTTCCCGGCCAATCGTAAGTCTCGAGTCGCCGGACGGCTTCAGGGGAAAGCCCCTCAATGGGCTTTTCCATGGACTTTCGGAAGGTCTCCAGGAAGTGCCGGGCCAGGAGGGGTATGTCTTCGGGGCGCTCGCGCAATGCGGGGAGCCGTATGGGTATGACGCTCAGCCGGTAGTAGAGGTCTTCGCGAAAACGGCCTTCGGCTATTTCCTTTTCGAATTCCTTGTTTGTGGCGGCAATGATTCGAACGTCGACATCGGTCTCTTCGGTGCTTCCGACGGGCCTTACTTTGCCTTCCTGGAGCACGCGGTACAGTTTGACTTGCATGGTAAGGCTCATGTTGCCGATCTCATCCATGAAGAGCGTGCCGCCGTGGGCCGCCTGGAAGAGCCCTTGGCGATTGTCATTCGCGCCGGTGAAGGCGCCCTTCATGTAGCCGAAAAGCTCCGATTCCAAGAGGGTTTCCGGAAAAGCGCCGCAATTGATCGTGATAAAGGGAGCCTGAGCGCGAGTGCTGTTCTCGTGAATGGCGCGCGCGACCAATTCCTTTCCGGTGCCGCTCTCGCCTGTGATGAGGACGCGGCTGGATTGTGGCGCGATCGTCTGAATCAAATCAAAGATGGCGCGCATTTTGGGGCTTTGCCCGATGATGTTGTCGAGCCCTGTCAGGCGGCGCAATTCCCTGCGGAGGTAGCCGGCCTCTTTCTTCCACTTCAGACTCTCGGCCACTTCCTTTACGGCGCGCCGGAGCTGGTCAACGAGTTCGTGGTCCTTGATGACGTAGCGATCAGCGCCAGAATTGATTGCGGCAATGGCCGTCTCGACAGTGGGAACGCCCGTAATCAGCAGGAAGAATGTGTTGGGCGAGATTTCCTTGGTGAATTTGAGCAAATCGACGCCGGTCGCTCCCGGCATCCGGACGTCCGAGATGATGATGTCGAAAATCTGAGATTCGAGCTTTCTCTTGGCGGCTTCCACGCTGTTGGCCACCTCAACCCGATGGCCTTCTTTGCGGAAGGTAATCTCCAGGAGCTCGCAGATGGAGCGCTCATCATCAACGACGAGGATGTGAACCAACTCGTTGCGAGCTTCCTTCACCGCAGCTTTTGTCCCCTGCATAAAACCTCACGCCGTCCGCGGGAGCTCGACGATGAACTCCGCGCCACGATCTTTTTCCGAGATCACGCTGATTCTGCCGCTGTGCGCCTGCACAATCTGGTACACGATGGATAGTCCCAGGCCCGTGCCACCCTCAAAGCCGGACTGAAGAGGTTCAAATATTTTTGCACGCTGCCTCTTGTCGAGCCCGACACCTGTATCCCGAAAAGCGATACGCAACCAAAAGGGCAGCCGTTCAACGCCAACGGTGAGCGTGCCGCCGTCGGGCATGGCGCGAAGGGCGTTGTCGCAAAGATTCCAGAAGACTTGCTTGAGTTTGTTGCTGTCCACGCGGGCGCACAGCTCGGCACCATTGAATGCTCTGACGATCCGGTACTTGGTTTCGACTTCCGGCTTCTTCTCCAGCAGAGTGAGAGTCTCTTCGAGAAGCCCGCGCACGTCCGCTTCCTGAAATTCGTAAGTTTTCTCACGCGAATAATTCAAGAAATCCGTGATGATATGGTTTAGACGCTCCGATTCGCGACTGACGATGTTCACTAAGTGCTTCTCGTCGTCTTCAAGGGGAACGAGACGCGCCAATTCCTTTACAGCACCCGCCATGGCCGTCAGCGGCTGCCGAATTTCGTGGGCGATGGCGGCAGAAAGACGTCCCAGCGCTGCCATACGTTCCTTCGTCGCCACCTCTTGCTCAAGTCTGCGAAGTTCCGTCAGGTCCTGGAAATTGAAGACGTAGCCGCTTCGCGCAGAATCCCGGGTCCGCAACGGCGAAACGGAAATACCCAGATATCTTAGTTGGCCATCCGGAGTTCGGAAGTCGATCTCTCTTCGAACTATGGGACTTCCGTTTGGGCTATTGAGGCCGGGAAGCCAAAAATTTTCATCGAGCTCCGGCAGTCTCTTTCCGCGAAGTTCGGCAAGCTGCCATCCAAGAATCTCTTCGCCGGGACGGTTCAAAAGCACAATTCTTCCCTCGAGATCGGTTGTGAGAAGCCCACCACGCATCGAGTGAATAATATCCTCAGTAAAATCCTGTAACTCGAGCAACTCCTCGCGCTTTTCCTCAAGCTCGATGCCTTTGCGGCGGAGGGATTGCGCAAGCAAGCTGGCTAAATAGGCAACTGCGAGGAAGCCGAAGAGGTTGCTGAGAAACCAAACTCGCAATCCCTCCGAAGTCGGCTCGAGCAGGTACGGCCGGGGGATTCGTCCCTCAAATGCCAAGGCGGCCATTCCCCCCAAAAGGACGAGACATACGCCCGCTGTAATAAAGGCGACGCGCCGCGAAAACAGAATGCTGGCCACAATGATGACGAGCAAGTAGAGAGAAATGAAATAGCTCTGCTGAAGTCCGGTGGCATAAACGAGCGCTGAAATGATGATTACGTCGGTGGCAACCTGAAGCGCCCCCTGCCAACCCGCGCCGTGCATCCACCGGAGCAGACCGACATACACAATCCCAATGGCCACCCAGACCAGCAGGAGAGGCAGGAAAAATTTGTTGGCACCGGATGCAGGAACGAATTGAGGGCGGACCAGATCAACGCCAAGGATCAAGAGGATCGTCAGCAGGCGGACGCGGATCAGCCAGCCAAGCCATTCTCTCGTTGTCGTACTTTGATCCATACAACGACCGCATTCCTGCCTCGGAATTCCCCAGGCAATCTCTAGTTTAGACAGAAATGGCGAAGGGCTGGGAGCTGATTCCCTGCCCTTCGCCAATTGGATAACTTCGAGTGTCCGATGCCGTTTCTAGTGCACCGAGCTCAACTTGCCGATTAAGGTGAAGAGCGGCAGGTACATCGAGATGACCACGCCGCCGACGACCACGCCGAGAAAAACGATCATGATGGGTTCCAACGCGGTCAAGAGGTCTTTCACGGCGGAGTCAACTTCCTCCTCGTAGAAGTCCGCGATCTTCTGAAGCATGGCGTCCATCGCACCGGTCTGTTCGCCGACGCTGATCATCTGGGTCACCATGCCCGGGAAAACGTTGGAGTCCTTGAGAGGCTCTGTCAACGACTTGCCTTCTTCTAGAGACCTGCGGACCTGCTGCAAGGCCTTCTCCACAACTGCGTTGCCTGCGGTCTTGGCTGTAATATCCAAGCCTTCCAGGATGGGCACGCCGCTGGCAATCAACGTCCCCAGGGTGCGGGTGAAACGGGCCACGGCGATTTTTCGCATCAGGATGCCGATAACGGGCAGACGAAGGATCGTTGAGTCCAGGGCGTAGCGCCCCTGCGGAGTTCCGTACCAAACCTTTAGTCCAAATAGTGCGCCGCCGAGGGCCACCAAAGCCAGCAAACCGAAGACGCTGCCGACCAAGTTGCTCAGCCCGATGACGATCTTAGTCGGCAAAGGCAAATCAACACCGAGTCCAGCGAACAGGGTGGCGAAAATCGGAACGACTTTCCACAACAGCAGGATGATGACGCCGCCCGCAACGGTCAAGACGCCGACGGGGTACACCATCGCGGATTTGACAGCGCGCTGCAGCTTGACGTTCTTTTCGATGTACGAGGAGAGCCGCTGCAGAATGGTGTCGAGAATACCGCCCGTCTCTCCGGCCTCCACCATGTTCACGTAGAGGGAGTCGAAAACCTTCGGGTATTGTCGCATTGCGGCAGAAAGCGTGGCGCCGCCTTCGACCGACCCGCGAGTTCCCGCCAGCACTTTCTGGAAGGTCTTGTTTTCTTGCTGGCCAGCAAGAATCTCCAGGCACTGGACGAGAGGCAAGCCCGCGTCGATCATCACCGAGAACTGCCGGGTGAAGATCGCCAGCTCTTTGGCATTGACGCCCGAGCCGAAAGTCGGCAGGTTGAATTCCTTGCCTTTTTCGGACATCTTCGTCGGCGTGATCTGCTGGCGGCGGAGCAAATTCTGTAGCTCCGCCTTACTGCTTGCGGAAAGCTCGCCGCTGACGTTTCCGCCGGAACGATTGGTTCCTCGATATGTAAAGACCGGCATGTTCTGTCCTCCTCAAATCATCAAAGTCGCTTCCAAAGGGCCAGATGGCCCGAAAAATCCTTACCGCCTGCTAGCAACAGGTGCCTTGGCACCGCCACTGCCCGACGGCGAAGACACACCACGATTGATCATGTCTTGCAACTCATCCGGATTCGATGAACGTGAAAGCGCCAGGTCCAGGGTGATAAGCTTCGTGAAATACGCGTTGGCCAGACCTTGGTTGAACGTCTGCATGCCAGTTTGCCCGGTACCTGTCTGCATCGCAGAATAAATCTGGTGAATCTTATCTTCGCGGATGAGGTTTCGGATGGCGGGGGTGGGGATGAGAACTTCCATAATCATCGCCCGGCCACGGTTGTCCGCGCGCGGAAGGAGCGCCTGGCAAAGAATGCCTTCCAGCACCATGGAAAGCTGAGCTCGAATCTGCGGCTGCTGGTGCGAAGGGAATACGTCGATAATACGGTTGATCGTGGAGGCCGCGGAATTTGTGTGAAGAGTAGCGAAGGTCAAGTGGCCCGTCTCGGCGATGCGCAGGGCCGACTCGATAGTCTCGAGGTCGCGCATTTCACCGATGAGGACGACGTCGGGATCCTCGCGCAGGGCGGCGCGCAGCGAATTCGCAAAAGAATGGGTGTCGGCGTGCACTTCCCGCTGATTCACCAGGCACTTCTTGTGGTTGTGGAGGAACTCGATGGGGTCCTCGATGGTAATCATGTGCTCTTCGCGCTCGCTGTTGATCTTGTCGAGCATGGCGGCGAGCGTCGTTGACTTTCCGGAGCCCGTGGGACCGGTAACTAGCACAAGTCCTCGAGGTTTGTCGCACAAACCCTTAACCACCAGAGGTAAACCCAACGCATCGAAGCCTTTGATTTCCCAAGGAATAGTACGAAAGACCGCGCCGACTGCCCCGCGCTGATTGAAACAGTTGCCGCGGAAACGCGCCAGATTTTTCAGTCCGAAGGAAAAATCGAGTTCGAGGTTTTCTTCGAAGCGATGCTTCTGCGCGTCGGTCAGAACGCTATAGGCCAGCGACTTGGTATCGGCCGCCGTCAAAGGGGGCATATCCAGAGCCCGCAAACGCCCGTGAACGCGCACGCGCGGCGCGCTGTTCGTGGTGATATGAAGGTCGCTGCCACCCATCTCGATCATCTTTTTGAGCAACTCGCTCAGCGTAATCCCGGCCATCGCTTCACCTTTTCCCTATCAAACCGATTCCTATAAGACCGTCTCGCGCAAAACTTCTTCCATGGTTGTCATGCCGGCGGCAATCTTGACCAGGCCGCTTCGGCGCAGTGTCAGCATGCCTTGCTCGACCGCTTTTTTCTTCAGCTCCAATGCGGAGGCGCCCACGAGGATCAATTCCCGTAACTCGTCGTTGATTTCCATCACTTCATACAAACCCGTTCGGCCCTTGTAGCCGCCCTTGTTGCAGGTGGTACAGCCCTTACCGTGGTAGATTTTAGTCGTCTTCAGTTCCTCAGGGGAATACCCCGCGTCGATGAGCGCTTGCTCGGGCAGTTCCAGCTCCTCTTTGCAATTCGAACAGATGCGGCGCACCAGGCGTTGCGCGCAGATGAGGTTGACGGAAGTAGCCACAAGGAACGGCTCAATACCCATGTTCATCAAGCGGCTAATCGTGGAGGGCGCATCGTTCGTGTGCAGGGTCGAAAGCACCAAGTGCCCGGTGAGCGCCGCTTTGACGGCGATCTCGGCCGTTTCAAAGTCGCGGATTTCGCCGACCAGAATGATGTTCGGGTCCTGCCGAAGGAATGCGCGGAGCGCGGCGGCAAAATTCAGGCCGATTTGTTCCTTCATTTGAACCTGGTTGATGCCCGCCAACTGGAATTCAACGGGGTCCTCAGCCGTCATAATATTCGTGTCGACGGTGTTCAGCCGCGCCACCGAAGAATAGAGCGTGTTGGTTTTGCCCGACCCCGTCGGTCCGGTCACCAGCACCATGCCGTAAGGCTTCAAAATGTTGCGCTCGAATTTTTTCAGCGATTCCAGCTCGAAGCCGAGCTTGGTCATATCCAAGCGGAGATTTTCCTTGTCAAGGAGCCGGAGCACGATCTTCTCGCCATAGAGGGTGGGCACTGTAGAGACGCGGAAGTCGAGTTCCTTTTTCTTGCCATCCGCCTTGTACTTGATCATGATGCGGCCGTCTTGCGGAAGGCGCTTTTCCGCGATATCCAGTTTGGCCATGATTTTCAAACGGCTGGTGATGGCGTCCTTCAGCCGCAGGGGAGGAGTCATGACCGTTTGCAACTGGCCGTCAACGCGGAACCTGACGCGCATCTCAAGCTCATACGGTTCGAGATGGATATCGCTCGCGCCGCGCTTGACCGAATCCGTCAAAATGAGATTCACCAGCTTGATGATAGGCGCCTCTTCGGCGGCCTTCTCCAGACTTGCCGCGTCCAGTTCGGCCTCTTCAGCGGCTAATTCCAGCTCCTGGTCTTCATCAACCAGGTCTTTCATCATCTTGCTCAACTCTTCGGCGTTTGCGTCCGAGCCGCCGTAGAACCGCGAAATCGCTTCCCCGATGGCCGACTCCGAAGCCACGACGGGCTCCACATTGAATCCCGTCATGAACTTGATGTCGTCCATCGCAAACACATTCGTCGGGTCGGTCATCGCAATGGTGAGAACCGAACCCACGCGAGAGAGCGGAATGACCTGGTACCGCAGCGCCGTGTCCTGCGGGATGAGCTTGATGACGTTGGGGTCGATTTCGTAATACTTCAGGTTGATGGAGGGCACGCCATACTGGCGGGAGAGAACGCCGGTGATATCGTCATCGGTGATGAAGCCCATTTTCGTCAGACAGCTTCCCAGCTTGCCACCATTCGAGCGCTGGAATTCCAGTGCTTTCTGGAGCTGTTCCTGAGTGATCAGGCTCTCTTTTATAAGTATCTCGCCCAAACGGACGGACATCCGCAGCACTCCCTGCCGGTTTGCACCCAAGGTCAACATAGCAAATGGGAGCTGTTAAGGTATGCGGAAATTAAAAAGAAGTTCTGAAATGGCTAATACCTGTACGCATGGGCAGGTTTATCGAACGTGGTACAGGCGCTGTTCTTGACTTGCCGTAGCGTGGTGGCTATCGTGCGAAGGAGCACGTTTCGTGCTCAATTGGGCGTCAGGCCGTTCCTCGTGCTGGGCAATTGACAAACTATGGCGATGATTTCAAAAGTCTCGTGGCTTGCGGTGCTCAATTTGGTCCGCGAATTGATTAGAGCGCGCTCATCTCGGCTTCCGGCCAGACACCTTCGGTGCGCTGGACACGCCGGGTACCATTATTCGAATCTCGATCCTGAAATGACAGTGGTCTTGGCATGAGTCATCTCGATTCCAAACAGCGCTGGAGCCTGGTCGTCGGCGGAATTCTGCTCACCTTACTCTTCGCCGCAGTTTTTACGTTCGGGTCACTGGAAGTCCCGTTTGAACCGAAGAGTTGGCGCGCGCTGATGCCGTTATATGCCGTTTCGAGCTTTATCACGGCCGCTCTCCTGGTCTTCGGTTTGATATTGGGCCGGACCGTCCTGCGTTTGTGGGTTGAGAGCACCCGGGACCAGCTGGGCGCGCGCTTCAAAACGAAGATGGTCGTGGGAGCCATGGCCATTTCCCTGCTTCCCGTCATTTTCATGTTCATCGTCAGCTACTCTCTCATCAACCGCACTCTTCTCCGCTGGTTCCCCCGCCCGCTCGAAATCGCCTCCGAGAGAACACAGGAACTCATGAACGATATCGGCCGCTCACAGTTGCCTCGCCTTCGCCGGTTGGCAATGGAAGTGCAATCCATGGAGTTGCAGTCGTCAAAGCAGCCAACAACCGCGGAGGAGTTGCAGCAAGCCTTCACCAGCGGAGCGGACGCCGTTTGGATTCTCGATGAAAGCGGAAGTGCCATCCGCGGCGGCGTGGTTTGCGACGGCCAGTCCGAAGACCGCAGAGGCAAGATATGCACGCAGGCGGGCGTTCTTGGGAAACAGGCGCGAGTACTTCCAAGCGGAGTGGAAGTCTGGGAAGCCGGAGGCAAGGATTACTTTGGCGTTCGTGTTCCTATTTTCGCCGGACTTCATCCCGGTGGATTTGTGATTGCGGCATACCGGACCAGCCCGAACTTTCTTGCTCGGATTACGGATATTCAATCGCAGACCCACGAATACTTCCAGGAGAAGCAGAACCTGAGAGCGCTCAAGAAACAGATGCTGCTCATTCTTTTTTTCTTCACTTTACTTCTACTTTCTGCGGTGATGTGGGTAGCTCTTTTTCTTGCGAAACAGGTCACTATCCCCATTCAGGCCCTTGCGGAGGGCACGCGTGAGGTCTCCGCGGGGAACTTTGATTATCAGGTGCCGGAGCAGCCGCAGGACGAACTCGGCCTTCTGGTCCGCTCCTTTAATGCCATGACGTCACAGTTGCGAGATAACCGTTCGCAGATCGATCAGTTCACGCGCAATTTGCAGCAGGCGGTTCAGGAGCTGGAGCGGCGCCGGCAACTCATGGAAACGGTGCTGGAAAACATTCCCACCGGCGTAATTTCGCTGGATGCCAACGGGGCCATCCTCCGAGCGAACACAGCAGTAGCCCGAATGTTCGGCGGCGATGCCCGAAGCGCGCAGTCACTGGACGAGCTTCTCGGCCCGGATGCGTCGCGCATTTTGCAGCTATTGATGCGGCGCTCGCTGCGCATGGGCGTCGTATCACGGGAAATCGAAACCGTTGTCTCCGGAAGAATTTTGCACCTAGCCGTTACCGCCAGTTCCCTCGGCCCGCGTCGCGCTAATTCCGGCTACGTTCTGGTTCTCGACGAACTCACCGAGATGCTGCGCGCTCAGAAGTCCGCGGCGTGGCAGGAGGTCGCACGGCGCATCGCTCACGAAATCAAGAATCCGCTCACTCCGATCCAACTCTCTTCGCAACGCCTCTCACGTTTCCTCGAGCGTCGCGATGCCTCAGAAGCGAAGACTCCGAAAGACGCTGAGCTAACGAAGCTGGTCCAGGAGTGTTCGCGCCTCATCGAGCGGGAGGTCTCCACCCTCGCCGCGCTGGTGAATGAGTTCTCTCAATTCGTCCGCTTCCCCACTGCCAAGCTCGCGCCCACAAACGCCAACACGATCGTCCACGAGGCGGTGGAAGTATTTGCCGGACGTCTCGACGGGATTACCTTGAAGATGACTCTTGAGGAAAATCTCCCCGCGGTCCGCGCAGATGGCGGTTTGTTGCGCAGTGTTGTGGTCAACCTAATCGATAATGCCGCGGAGGCTCTGGAGAATTCGTCATTCCGGGAAATCATTATCTCCACTTGCGCTCGTCCGGAAGCCGAAACTATCGAGATTTGCGTCTCGGACACGGGCCACGGCATCTCTCCCCAGGACAAAGATAGACTTTTCCTTCCCCACTTCTCGACCAAGAATCGAGGCACCGGACTGGGACTCGCCATTGCCGCTCGTATCGTCGCTGAACACGGCGGCAGTATTCACGTCGAAGACAATCTGCCAGTCGGTTCCCGTTTCTTCGTTGAACTCCCTGCCGCCGAACTCGCCCCAACCGGCGTCACTGCTCAAAACGGGGCGGAAACTTCTCGATGACGCCCAAGCCGCATGTGCTGGTAGTGGACGACGAGGCCGGGATTCGCGAATCGCTAGCCCTGATCCTCAAAGACGAGGGCTATCATGTCGAGGCCGTCTCCTCCGCGGAGGAAGCGCTGCAACGAGCCGCTTCCGGCGATCTCGAAGTCATCCTTCTCGACGTTTGGCTGCCCGGAATTGACGGGCTCGAAGCTCTCAGCCGGCTTCAGGCGATTCCGCGCGCGCCGGCCGTCATCATGATCTCGGGTCACGGCACGATCGAGACTGCCGTGCGTGCCACAAAGCTTGGCGCCTTCGACTTTATCGAAAAACCGCTGTCCCTCGAGAAGATCATTGTCCTGGTGCGCAATGCTGTGCAGCAGCGAAAGCTTCAGGACGAAAACCAGCTTCTGCGCAGCGAGCTTGGCCATCGCTATCAGGTCATCGGCGACAGCGTGCCGATGAAGGCGCTGCGCCAGCAGATTGCCGTCACGGCACCCACTAACGGCCGGGTGCTCATCTACGGGGAAAGCGGCACAGGTAAAGAACTCGTCGCCCGTGCGTTACATGCAGCCAGCCTCCGCAGCAAGGGGCCTTTCGTTGAAGTGAACTGCGCGGCCATCCCGGAGGAACTGATTGAATCCGAGCTGTTCGGCCACATCAAGGGGAGCTTCACAGGCGCTACAGAGGATAAGGTCGGAAAATTTCAAAAAGCCGACGGCGGCACGCTCTTCCTGGATGAAATCGGGGACATGAGTCTCCGGACACAATCGAAAGTGCTTCGCGTCCTCGAAGAACAGCGTTTTGAACCGGTGGGTTCCAGCCAGACGATCACCGTTGACGCACGAGTCATCGCGGCCACGAATAAGAACCTCGAGCAGGAGATCACCCGCGGTGCATTCCGCCAGGATCTTTTTTACCGGCTCAATGTCATCCCGTTCTTTGTGCCCCCGCTTCGAGAGCGCAAAGAGGACATCCCCACGCTCGTCCGCTATTTCCTCGATGAATTTAGTGCCGCCTACGCCAAAAAGACTCGCGAGCTAAGTGCCTCGGCCATGGACGTTCTCTTGCGCTATCCCTGGCCGGGGAATGTCCGCGAGGTACGCAATCTCGTTGAGCGCCTCGTGATTGTTTGCCCTCAAGCGCGCATTGAACCCCACCACCTTCCGCCCGAACTTTTCCGCGGCGTCGCGGAGAGTCCTCAACATCCGTACTCCACGCTGCACGAAGCGCGCAGTGCATACGAACGGGAGTTCATACTCCGCAAATTGCAGGAACACCGCTGGAACATGACGCAAACCGCGTCCGCCCTGGGCCTCGAACGCAGCCATCTCTATCGCAAAATGAAGTCTCTGGGTATTGCGGCGCCGGATTAATTCCCTGCGGTGCGATCCCGCCGAATCGGGCGTCCTTCACCTGGATGCCAGCCGAATACCCCTGCTTACCAGTTTTCCGAACTCCTGACAAGAAACTACAAGCAACACTTATAAAACTCTCGCTGTTTGGTGTAGAATCCCGGCAACTCGAGGCTAACGACGGGCAAGTCGGCCGAACCTTCAAAAGTTCATCCGTTGCTAAAAGCTCCCCGCAGCGTAACTGCGCGGGTCCTCTAACGCTCCTAGAGCGCTTCGACTCGCAAGCTCAGGCAAGCAAGTCTGAAGGAGAACCGTCGTGATAAAGCTAACGCTATTCTTGGCTGTGCTCTCGGGCCTTTCTTCCAACTCTTTGCAAGCTCAGAGTCAGTCATTGGCCGCACCCGTGGCAACTTCAACTCTGGAAAAACCGAAGGCCCAGCCTCCCTCTCCCTGGTACGAGCGACCCGCGTCAGCTCCCTGGTTTCCGCACAACTGGGTGCGCGGTTACACCGATTTCGAAGTGGCGCCCTCCCACAACGAGCCTGACTTGGGGCGATGCGCATTTCCTCAACCCGCCGGCTCCGGAGGCACGGCTTCGCCGTGCACGGCTTATGCCCGCTATATGTTCAGTGGCTACCTCGAACTTCAGCCCCTGAATCGTACCTTTGCCAAGCACATCTTCTTCTTTTTTGAGCCGAGATTTTCTTTTGGAAGGAATATCCCGCAGCTGAGCTACCTCTCTTCGATGGAGCCCATTGCGTTCGAGCGCTCCGTTGGCATCGCCTTCGAATTGCCGAAGAATTTCAATCTGCGCATCACGCAGCATCAAGTGGATTACCTGGGCCGCTATTCGAATCTTTTGGGTCCCGCCGACCTTCGCACGAACGGCCCATATGGGCTATACACCACGTTCGGAGTGCGTTGGTCCTTTGGCGGCTACGGACACAACAGCGCGCCGTATTGAGCCGTTGTGCCGATTTTCATTTGGGAGCTAGCCAACTCCAAAAGAGCAGCGCTACTCCTCCTCGACGCTTCGGTGCTGTTCGCCTAGCGCTTCGAGTTGGGCGTGCCAATCCAATTCCCGGATATGTTGCGGGTTTTCACGCCAGTTTGGAATTACTTTCACGAACAATCCGAGATAAATCTTCTTGTCCAGAAGTTCCTCGAGTTCCTTGCGGGCTTGCGTCCCGATTTTCTTCAGCATTTCGCCCTTATGTCCGATGAGGATTTTCTTCTGTGTGTCGCGCTCGACGTTCATTGTGGCTTCGATGCGCAGCAATTTGGGAGACTCTTCAAATTTTTCCACCTTCACCGCCAACGCGTACGGCATTTCGTGATACATCGCCTGGATCGCTTTTTCTCGAACGATTTCCGCAGCCAGAAAGCGTTCCGGCTGATCCGTTACCTGATCCTCGGGAAAGTAGGCCTCCCCTTCCGGCAGCATTCGCATGATCTCTTCGAGCAACTCCGCGCAGCCAGTCCCCTTCAAAGCGGATATCGGGACGATAGCTGCAAACTCGAAGGCCTTGTGAAAAATTTCAATCAGCGGCAAGAGCTTGGTTTTGGGGAGGCCATCGACCTTGTTCAGCGCCAGGATGGTTTTTCCACGAAACCGTTTAGCGCGCTCAAGAAGTAGATCGTCCGCGTGAGGGAGCGCCCGGCTGGCATCCAGAATCAGCAGCAACACGTCGATGCCCTCGAGCGCGGCGGCCACCTCATGCATCATTTGTCGCCCTAGAGCCGAGTCCGCCGAGTGTAGCCCCGGCGTATCGATGAATACGATTTGTCCTTCCGGCCGCGTTACGATCCCCTGGATCCGGTTGCGTGTCGTCTGTGGCTTTGAGGTTACGATGGCCACCTTCTGACCCACCAGGCGGTTCAATAGCGTCGATTTGCCCGCGTTCGGGCGGCCAACAATGGCCACAAATCCGGAACGAAACGCTGCTTTCTTCCCTGGTTCTGGCACTTTGCTATCCGACCTCCGCGCCTCTAGGATTCTTTCGGACGCGCCTTCTCTTCGTTCACTTCACGATCGGCACTTCCAGCATGCTCTGATGTTCTGCGTCATGGACCAGCGTGACATGCGCCGTTTTTGCATCTTTCGCGGTTTCCAGAGCCACTACTCCCCCGCTGTTGTAGTTCTTTTCGGACCCTGTCGTATTCAGGCAGTGCACCAAGAGCCGCAGCCGGCTTCCCTTCGCGATGCGCCGCGAAAAAAACGTGAAATTGTCGAAGGTATATTTCTCAGTCTTCCCGGGCGCCACGAGTTTCTCCTTGCGTAAGGACTCGCGATACCGTGCGCGCATGGTCGCCCCCGTCAGATAGACGGATTCCCCGCCCGGCAAAATCTCGTAAACCTCCGCTTCAAGGTCGGTATCCACAACGTCCATCTTCAGCCACACCGTCAATTTCAGGAAGCCGGTCACTTCCGTCGCCTCGCTGAACGGATCGCTGTGATAGATCGCGCCATTTCCGTACGTGTTCAGCAACGCGCGCTGTGAGGTCAAGCCCGCCCCATCCTCGTCGGGTTCCGCGTCTCCCGGCCGCGTATCGAGTGGATCGTAGGTCCATTCATCCGTTGCCGCGCCGGCTCCTAATTTCTCCGAAAGCCGGCCGGACTGAAACACGCTGCGAGCTTCACCGTTCGAACCAAGATACAGAGTGCGCATCTCGTTCGAAATGCCTTCCAGGCTGTCCGCGTACTTCCAATTTTCCGCCCCTTCGCCCACCACGTAGTACGCCACTCGCTTCTTCAAGAACTCAGGCTTCTTTCCGCCTTTCATTACCCAGTCGTACCATTCCGTGTGCAACTTATTTAGATCCAGGACACTCGCTTCGCCGAATTTCAGGCCCCCGACTTCCCGCCGCGGCGTTCTGGTCCCAGCGTGATCCCACGGGCCAATGATCAAGAAGTGATTTTGTTTCGCTTCCGTCGTGCCGTACTCCATGTGCCGTTTGTAGTAGGTGAAAGCCCCAGGCTGGTCCCCATCGTAATGGCCCGTGATCGTAAGAATGGGAATCTGTATGCGTTTGTATGCCTCCGGATTCGGGACCATGGCGTCGTAGTACTCATCGGGGATCGGATGCTGCAACCACTTCTGGAACACTACGGACGGATTACCGACGATGCCGTCATACTCCCGGAACGCTCGATGCCCATCGTAGTATTCGCGCGCCTTCCCTGCCCAAAAAGATGAGTTGCCGAAGAGACTCCCGTTGCCCGTCACTCCGCTTGTGAAGGTGAGCCATTGCTCGTCGTAGGGTCCGAAAATATTGTATTGAAACGGAAAGTCCACTCCGGGATGCGCAGCGGCGGCGGGAACGATAGTCGCCAGATGCGGCGGAAATTCCTTGAGCGTCGACCACTGGTCAAATCCGGCGTAGGATCCGCCCCACATCGTCACTTTCCCGTTGCAGTAAGGTTGTTTGGCGAACCATTCAACAACGTCGTAGCCGTCCTTCGCGTCATTCGCAAACGGCTCGAATACTCCCCCGGAATTCCCGCGTCCTCGAACATCCACGAGTGCGTAAACATAGCCGTGTTGCGCAAAGTACATCGCTCGATCCGTGTAACTGTCGCCGATGTAGGGCGTCAGCGTGAAAATGACGGGCAGCGGATCTTTTTGCCGATGCGGTTGAAAGATCGTAGCGTTCAACGCCACGCCATCGCGCATGGGAATCTTCACTGCCCATCGCATGTCGGGAATTGTGGTGGCGGCAGCGTCTCCCTCTTGCGCAAGAGTCCGGCCGGCCGGCGCGCTCATGCACAGTGCAGCGAGTAGCACCAATCGAAAAGCAATCGTTCTTCCAGGCATCCGAACCCCTCCGCTCGTCCTTCGTCCCTCGAGTTCGACCACACGCATGGTAACTCCCCGTGGCAGGAATTCCCACCTCGCCGCACGCCCAGCTCAGAGATGTGGGAATGATCGCTCTTTAGGGCCTGGCTCTTGCGGGTTTTGCAGGCGCCTTCTTTCGCATCCTCAGTCGCAGCACTTTTCTCTGGTTGGCTTCCAGCACTTCAAATCGGTACCCTTCCAAATCGACTTTGTCTCCAGGCGCCGGCACTTTGCCCGAAGCATTGCTCAACAATCCTGCGATCGTTGTGACGGTTTCGTCCGCTTCTTTGCCGAAACTGACCCCAAGTAATTCCTCCACGTCGCGAATGGCCATGCTTCCACGCATGACCAGGCCTCCATCGGGTTCGCGCACCACGTCAGGCGCCGGAGCCTTGCCCCCGTTCCACCTCTCGCCCACGATCTCTTCCACCAGATCTTCCACCGTGGCGATCCCCGCCACGGAACCGTGTTCATCGATGATTACAGCCAGCGACTGCCCTTTGTGCCGCATTTCGCGCAGGAGCTCCGAGCCGGCCTTGGTCTCCGGCATGAAAAGCACGGGGCGCACCAACTCGCGCACTTTCCGTTTGGGCAAGTCTGGATCGGCGATGTGCAGCAGGTCCTGGGCGTGCACCACACCAAAAATATCGTCGAGGGATTTTTCGAACACCGGCATCTTCGAAAATTTCTTTTCCACGAACTTTGCGTGCAATTCCTCGAGCGTCGCATCCGCGGCGATCGCCACGATGTCCGGCCGCGGCGTCATCACTTCGCGCACACGTTTGTCGCTGAATTCCACGACCTGCTCGATCAAGTCCGCCTGATCCGCAGCGATGATGCCTTCTTCTTCCGCCGCCTCGACCAGCGCTTCGATCCGTTCTTCCGTCCGCTGCTCCTGGGTCATTTCCGGCTCTTGTTCAGAAATGCGCGCCAGTGATTCAGCGCCTTCCAGAAACACACGCACCGGCCAGACCAGCCACATCGCCGCCCGGATCAACGGCAATAACGGGACAAGCCAACGCCCCGTCGTCCGGTATAAGAGCATATCCGGAATAAAATGCATCGCGATTACGACTTCCAGGGTCAGAAAAACGAAAAACTCCAAAAATGACTCCCACGTGCCGGAGACGAAGTAAACCACTCCGCGCGTCGTCTCCAACACCAGGAACGCCAGCCAAAAATGCCCCAGTATGCGGAATGTTCGTCCCCCGCTGCGGCGTTTGATATGCAGCTTAGGCTCGATTTCCGCTTCAAAGATTTCCAGATGTTCGTGGACGCGCCCCGTGTTCATTCGCCCGAGTTCGCGATAAATCAGCGTCACGTACGAAAAAATGGGCAGCCCAAAGGCGAGGAGGACCACCCCCAGTGTGTAAACCCATGTGTACGCGTTCATGCCAGCGCGAACCTACGTCTTAACTTCTGTTCGAGACGGTTCATTTCCCCGTCGTCGGCCTCGTGGTCGTAGCCCAATAGGTGCAGCACACCGTGAAGAATCAGGACCCGCAATTCGTTTTTCAGAGTTCGTCCGTTTCGTTTCGCGTAACGCCCCGCCGTCTCCGGCGCAATCGCAATATCTCCCAGATATCTGGCTCCAGCTTGTGAGGCTCCGAGCCAGTTAGCTCCCGCGCTTTCTGGCTTCATCGTGGCATATGAGCGCTTCCCTTTACTCATCCTCTTAGAGGCCCGCCGCCTCTTTTCCGCCGGAAAAGAAAGCACATCCGTCGGGCCCTTCTTCCCGCGAAAGGCCTCGTTCAATCGCGCCATTTCTTCATCGCCTACGAGGCAAATCGTCAGATCCCGACTTCTCAGGTCCAGCTCCCCCATGAGCCGTTTCAAGAACGCCTCGAGGGGCCGCCGCGCGACGCGCACCGCACGCTGGCGGTTCAGAATCATGTCCGCTGATTTTCCCGCCTTGGATCTTTCCCGGATTCTTCCTGGGCAGCCCCCGCCTTGCCATTGCCCGCCGTCGCTGCCGAATTTCCGCCGCGCTGGGGATGAGCCATGTCATAGTCCTCGTAAGCGCGGATAATCTGCTGCACGAGATTGTGTCTCACCACATCCTTCTCTCCGAATTGCACCACGCCGATTCCTTCGATTTTTCCGCACACCTCCAGCGCCTCGATGAGCCCGGACTTTTTTCCCTGCGGCAAATCGATTTGGGTCGTATCTCCGGTGATCACCGCTTTCGAATTGAATCCCAGCCGGGTCAAGAACATTTTCATCTGTTCGCTGGTCGTATTCTGCGCTTCGTCCAAAATCACGAACGACTCGTTCAGCGTGCGCCCTCGCATGAACGCCAGCGGCGCCACCTCGATAATGCCCTTTTCGAGAAACCTCTCCAGCTTGTCCGCGTCCAGCATGTCGTATAGCGCGTCGTATAACGGCCGCATGTACGGATCGATCTTCTGTTGCAACGTTCCGGGCAAGAATCCCAGCCGCTCGCCCGCCTCCACGGCGGGTCGCGCCAGGATGATGCGGTTGACCTGCTTCGTCAGCAGCGCGCTCACCGCCATGGCCACGGCAATATACGTTTTGCCCGTCCCGCCTGGCCCGATTCCAAACATCATGTCGTGCTTTTCGATCTCTTCCATGTAGCGCCGTTGGCTGGCGTTTTTTGGCGTGACCTGTTTCTTTCCGAACGACCTCGCGCGCGCCGGTTCGAACATTCCGCGCGGCGACTCGTGTGGTTCTTCCGTCGCGACACGCATCAACGACTTTACTTCCGTGCTGGAAAGCGCGCGTCCGTGCCGCGTCAAATGGTTATATTCCTCCACGATCTTTACGGCCTGATCGACGCTCTCCTGCTCGCCTTCGATCGTCAACCGCGTGTCGTGCAGCTGTGTGCGCACGTGAAGCGAATCCTCCAGCAAACGCACATTTTCATCGAGCGTGCCGAAGAACGGTTCAATTTTTCCGGATATGTGAACGGTACGTCTCATCCAAGTGGAAGGTCTGCCTGCTAAGGAAGCCGGGTGGCCGATGGGATTCCTCCTCGTAATGAGCCGGACGCGTGACGTCGAGCTCAGGAAGAAACTTCTTACACCCTAACCTAGCGCCGCTCGACGGTCAAGTTACGCCTCTCTAACCTCGCCACTCCACGCGCAGGCATGGGAGCCGCCAGACTACGTAGACCAAACGCGCGAGGTGGCGTCATGTACCGTCGGACGCGACAGGTTGGACCTCTCCGGCGCGGTTGCCTTCTCTTGTCATCTGATCACTACGGAAGACAGACTCTTTTTGATAGGCTGATTCTCCGGGATGGTTGGAAGTCTCTATAAGCAGCAAGCCCGGATAGGAATCCGCGACTGCTCGCGTAAATCTCAGGGGTGCACCAATGCGAACGCTCTGGCAGGACTCCCGCTACGCACTTCGAATGCTCCTCCAATCTCCCGGCTTCACATCCATCGCGGTCCTAACTCTGGCGTTGGGCATTGGCGCGAATACCGCCTTATTCACTGTCGTGAACGGAGTCCTGCTGAACCCTCTGGCTTACCCACAACCTGGCCGACTCGTCGCAGTTTACGGAGCAACTCCCGGGTCCGACCATGGCCCCATCACTTACCTGAATTTTCTCGATTGGCAGCGCGAGACAAACACTCTCTCCTCCATGGCCATGTACCGGAACCAGGACTACAATTTCACCGGCGCGGGCGAGGCGGAACGCCTTAGCGGTTACATGATATCCTCGGATTTCTTTTCCACGCTCGGCGTAAAGCCCGCGCTCGGCCGGACGTTTCGCCCCGAAGAAGATCAACCGGGTGCGGGTCCCGCCGTGATTCTTGGCGGCGGCTTTTGGAAGCGCCGATTTGGGTCCTCGCCCGATATTCTCGGAAAATCACTCACGCTGAACGGGGCGTCCTACACAATTGTTGGCGTGATTCCCCCAGACTTCTCTTTCTACGGCCACGATCGCGACGTCTATACTCCCCTTGGCCAGTGGAACGACTCCTCTTTCCGCGACCGCCGCATTGACATGAGCGCGCACGCGCTTGGCCGCTTGAAAACAGGCGTCACATTCTCCCAGGCGAAAGCCGACATGGACGGCGTCGCCCGAAATCTTGCCGCAGCTTATCCCGAAGCCGATAAGGACGTAGGCATCACCCTCGTTCCAATGAAGGAGGATATCGTCGGCAATGTTCAACCGTTCCTGCTTGTGCTCCTCGCTGCCGTCGGGTTCCTCCTTCTGATTGCCTGCGCGAATGTTGCAAACCTTCTTCTGGCCCGGTCGATGGCCAGGTCCTATGAGTTTGCTATCCGGGCGGCATTGGGCGCCAGCCGGGCGCGCGTCATTCGCCAGCTGCTCACCGAAAGCATTCTGCTCGCAGGATTCGGCGGGGCCTTGGGTCTGCTGATCGCCTTCCTTGGGACGAAGGCTGTGCTCGCCACGCTTCCCGGCGCGTTGCCACGTTCAAACGAAGTTTCTCTCGACGTTCGCGTTCTGCTTTTCACTCTGGCGCTCTCGCTGTTTGCTGGAATCGTCTTCGGACTAGCTCCGGCGCTCAAGTCTTCCCGCACAGATCTGCAGGAGACCCTCAAGGAAAGCGGCCGTGGTTCGAGCGGCGCTCGTCACCGGCTCCAGGGAATCTTCGTCGTCGTCGAAGTAGCCATGGCTTTGGTCCTGCTTGTCGGAGCCGGTCTCATGGTGCGCAGCCTTGCAGCTCTCTGGCGCGTCAACCCAGGCTTCAATCCCAGCCGTGCCATCACCTTCAGCTTATCCCTCCCGGCGTCCGCGGCCACCAGTTCGGCCGAAACCCGTGCGCGCCTGCGTCAGTTCGACGACAAAATGCAGGCCATTCCCGGAGTGCAAGCTGTTTCTGTCACGCTTGGCTCACGCCCCATGATTCATAACTCTTCCTTGCCTTTCTGGCTGGAGGGGGAGCCGAAACCCGCCAACGTCAACGACATGCACCAGGCGATGTTCTATCTCGTAGAAGCCGGTTTCCAGCAGGCCATGGGAATCACGCTCGAGCGCGGCCGGTTCGTCACACCCCGCGACAACGAAACGGCACCCGTGGTTATCGATATTGATGATGTTTTCGCGCGCACCTACTTTCCCGATCGGAACCCGGTGGGCCAGCGCGTTCACCTCGCTCTTTTCGGCGCTGAGGCGGAAATCGTCGGCGTTGTGGGCCACGTCAAGCAGTGGGGACTCGACGACGACGCAAAATCCGCCATCGAAGCGCAATTTTATTACCCCTTCATGCAGCTGCCGGAGAAGCTCATGCCGCTCGCCGCTGGCGCCGTTGCTGTCGTTCTGCGTACTCAAGGTGATCCAACTGCCGTCATGACCCCTGTGCGTCAAGCAGTGGCGGAAATCGACCCGCGGGAAGTGATCTACAACGTGCAGACATTGAACGAGGTCATCTCCGACTCCTTTTCCGCGCGGAGGCTCTCGATGATTCTTCTCGGCGTGTTTGCCGCGCTCGCGCTGGTGCTCGCTTGCGCGGGAATCTATGGCGTGATTTCTTACCTCGTCGGCCAGCGTACCCATGAAATCGGAGTGCGCATCGCTCTCGGCGCACAACGGGGCGACGTCCTTCGCCTTATGCTGGGGCAGGGAGCCAGAATGGCGCTTCTGGGAGTCGGCGTCGGCGTCGCCGCCTCTCTCGGCCTTACCCGGCTTATGTCTCGTCTTCTGTTCGGTGTGAGCGCCACAGACGCTCTGACCTTTGCTGGCGTCGGGGTTACTCTTGCTCTCGTCGCTCTCGCTGCATGCTACATTCCTTCCCGGCGCGCATTGCGCGTCGATCCACTTGTGGCGCTTCGCCACGAGTAACTTGCTGTCAGTTCTTTCCCGACTCCCTCCGCCCCCATGTAGGCGTGCATCGAGAATCGAAAATTCAGCTACCCGGAAATTCCATCTCAAGGTAAATTCGGAGCGAAACGCGCCGGCCCGGATTTAACTACGGCCTTCAGTAAAATAGTTTATCGCCGGACAAGAGACGGAGGCGCAGCGATCGCCGTGGCACTGGCAGAATCGCTGAAGAAATTCATGTCCGCAAAAAAGGCACGGCCAACAACCATCGACGAGTACATCAGCGCTGCTCCCAAATCAGCACAGAAGAAACTGCGGGAGATGCGCGCCTGCATTCGCAATTCCGCTCCCGGGGCGCAGGAAGGAATGAAGTGGGGAATGCCCGCATTCTCCTATCGTAGGATTTTGGTCGTGTTCGCCGCACATAAAAAGCACATCGGCTTCTATCCCACTCCGTCGGCAGTGAAAGCCTTTACGAAGGAGCTTTCGAGGTTTGCCACCGCGCGCGGGTCGATCCAATTCCCTCTGGGAAAGCCTCTACCTTTGCCGCTGATTCGAAAGATCACAGCGTTCCGCGTCCAGGAAAGTCTCGAGAAAGATGGAAAGTGGAGAACGTGAATCAGAACATTGGCTGGAACCACTTCTGGCCAGCAGTGGCCTAAAGCCGTCCTACGGTTCAATTCGACTTACCCCAGCAACAAAATCCTTTTAGTGCCCCTTTTCAAGCTCGGGGGCTCGCGGCCACTCCGACGTGCATTTCGACGTCACCTGTACACTGGTACGAAGGCCCTATAGACCCGAACCGTCCGCAACTCGAAGATATGAATCGAACCTGGCGCAAATAGCAGCAGAGGAACGTCATCTCTGAGGGGTGACTATAATCCAATGAGACGTACACTATTGATTCTAAGCACTTTAGCTGGCGTGACGAGCGCCTTGCCGTCTTTCGCCGCCGGGAATTCTGGCCCGGATGTCGCCGCCGCTCCAGCCCCAATCCATCGCTCGATTGTCTGCCACGACACACTGAGCGTCCCCATGACTGCCGACTCCGACCAAGCCCCTCCTATGCAGGTAATCGGCTATCTAGGCTGCGGCGAAGAGGTTGCCGTACTGTCCGACTCCGAAAGTTACACCACGCAGATTCGAACTGCGGAAGGCAAGAGCGGCTATGTCGCCCGGATGTACCTATTCAGCGTTCCTGGTAACTCCACCAAGGATCGTCCCACTGTCGAGGGCGAAGTGGCCGATAACGGTATTGCCCGCTGGAGGGCCGGCGCTCCCGGCAGTGACCGGTTCTTCACTTCGGAATCCCTCGTCGAATCACTGACCGCCAACGGGATTACGGTTCAAGTCTCCTTACAGGACACTGGCTGGAAATTACGTGCCAGCGTCGTAATCGTCAACGAGGGCGTCGTACAGGTTCGCTTCAACCCCGCCAGCTTCACTCTCGACGAATTGAAGCCCCGGCTCCGCGCTCTGGCATACCAGACTCCTCGAGACCCCGCCAAAGCCATGACCCGCCAGGTCTACGGGGCGAACGCGAGCGCCCCGGCTTCGGCTACTTACACAGATGCGGCTTACAAGAGTTCCGACTACGCCCCCGCCACTCCAAATTATTTCGCGCGGCAAGCCAGTCAGATGGAATCCGCCGTCCTTCAGGCAGAGGCCCTCAGCCCGAAGCAACAAACTTCTGGCGTCGTCTGGTTCCAGCGCGACAAGAATGCCCAGGAACTTAACCTGAGGATCTTTGTCGGCGATCAGATCTTCGAATTCCCGTTTTCCTTCCCTCAACAGAACTAAATCAAATACATAGCGGGCGATCGTGCCGGTCTCCGTACAATCGGAGTCCGCGTTGATCGCTGGGCGTCAACAACTTCCCCTTGGGCAAATACCAGTGCCTACTCTCGGGTTAGCCTTCGCGTTTCTCGAATAGTTCCGTCAGGCGGCGGTAAAGGTTCTCTGTAATTTGGAAAAATCCTTCGATTCCTGCAGTTTCGCGGGTAACTTCCTGGCTGGCCAGATCCGCCAGGATGGCCTTGTTCATTTGAGCCGCCCGGCGTATGCGCTCCGTCGTGATGAGCGGGAGCACAGTCTGAGTATCGTGCTTCCGCATTTGCCGCTCTTGCCACTCTTGTACCGCCCAAGCCGTCTTGCGCACATAATCCACCGAGTCTCGGAACTCTTCGAGGATCCGGGGATCGACACCGCCAGACTTGATCGCTTGCTCGATTTTCACGAGCTCTGCGCTGGTCTTCCTCAGTTGAAAATTCAAGCCCCAGAAAGTCTCACTGGGAGTCAGCAACTCGACGGCGACGCGTATCGAAGCGCCATCTTTCGAACGCCGCGTACCAATGACTCGCGCCGCCGCTAGATCACGCGTAAGAAGATTGGTAAGTTCCAGCTGGCTGCCAATGCCGGGGAATACCCTCATGTCCAGCAGCCCGCCCAGCGCACTTACCTCCATCGCTTGCGCCGTTTCTTTTTCGGCTTTTCCTCCGCTTCCCTGCCACTTCGCTTCTACAAATACAACCACAGGAAAGCGCGTGCCCCTCCGCTGTTCCGCTCTTGGACTTGCCTGATCCGCAGTCTCCTCATCCATCGCACGATCCTCCGCTTTTCTTATTGTCCGGTGGCTCCCTGGAATTCGGCCCTTTTCTCCTAAGTCCGCCGCTCAACTAAGATCCCGCCGCATCCGCCGGCGCGGTTCGAGTCTTTCACCGCACCAGGCCGTCATTTCCCGCTTCCTCTTCGAAGCTATGCATTTCAACATCGCCAGCGTGTGTTGTTACCTCCTTTCAAGTACGCCAATTCGGCCTGTTTGACAAAGCCCGGAGCCTCGTTTAACGTTAGAAGTTTGAGCGATACCCAAAAGGAGCAATAGATGGCCCAGGGACAGGCTACCAAAATCAAGAAGAAGAAAAAGTCGGTTTTGAAGCGCGCGGCGCAAGCTCGTCAACGCGCCGATGTGAACCGCGCCAACCGCACACGGGTGCGCACCTTGATGCGTCGCTTGCGCACTGCGATCACCGCCGGCGATGCCTCCGCCGCCGGCAATCTGCTCAATCCAACCATGTCCGCGATTGACCAGGCCATCACCAAAGGCGTGCTCCACGAAAACACCGGCAACCGCTACAAATCGCGCCTCACCGTCGCCTTCAACGGCGTCAAGGCCAAAGCGGCGAAATAACGCTTTTCTATTTCCAGTACTTGAAGGGATTTTCTCAGGACGGGCCATGCCCTGCCCTTTTGATTATGCGACGAAAATAATCAAAGTTTGGAAATTCCGACAATCAGTAACGGCACGCCGAAGACAAACCCTATCCAAACTGCGTGCAAAGGCCACGCCGGCCACCCGAATTTGCTGCGCGTTTGAGCATATTCCCGAGCATATGCTCCCCACCAGAAAGCAGGGAGAATGAATCCCGTTTTTCGTTTGAAGCCAATTTCTCGAAGGCTGCTATATATGCGCCAATACGCAACGGCTGGAACGCCGAGCAAGACCAGCCCCAAAAAGAGGTAGGGATCGCGTATCAGGACTGCCCAAAAAACATGTGCATCAGACATGATATTTCCAACTAACTGGCGGTCGATTTCGCAATTGGTTCCGCGGTCGTAAGCTCCGTTACCAAAAATTCCATGACCGCCCGCTCATCCTCTGCCCCGCCCTTGAGGCGGTCATCCGCTTTTTCCAGAGCGCGTAGGCCTTCCAGCAGCTGCGCCCTCGGAATTTTGCGCGCAGCTTGCAGCGCCAGCTCTGCTTTCTCCGGGTTCATCGCTAGCACCCGAGCCGCTTGCCATCCATTTGAAACGCCCCTCAATTCGCTGGCTTCGATCAGTTTCCGGTACATCCATGCCATCGCCCCAACCATCGGCAAAGGCTCTTCGCCATCTCGCAGCAAACGGTCCAGAAACTCCAGCGCTTTTGCGGAATTACGCGCGGCTATCATGTCCGCAAGTTCCCACACCGTTGTCGCCTTTTCGGAGATAACCATCGAGCTCACATCATTCCTGCTGATGTATTTCTTCTCGCCCGCGTAGGTGGCCAGCTTTTCGATCTCCGTTTTCAGCCGCATTAAATCCGCCGCCACGAATTCGGCCAAGTCCTCGGCGGCCCCGTTTTCAAACTCGATGCTTTTCTCTTTCGCAATAGACCGAGCGAATGCAACCGCCGAAGCCTGCCGCTGGTCCACGTTTTCGCCAAGCTCGCACTTCACCACTAGCGTCTTCTCCGCCAGCAACTTCCCCAATTTCATCCGTTGATCCAGGCCTGTTGCTTCCAGTACCAGCACCGTGAACGGCGCCGGATCCTCAAGGTACGAAGCAAGCTGACCGACGGCCTTCTCCCGGTTTTTCTCACCGAGCTTTTCGATGGCTTCGAGATCTTCGAGGAAGACCACTTGCTGCGGCGAAAGCATCGCCATCGTTTGCGCCTGACCCAGCGCCGCTTCCGTCTCGCCGCGGCTCGCCGAATACCGCGAAACCGCCCACGTCCGCGCGGCCTCTGGCACGAATTTGTCAATGAATTGAGCGCGGCAAGCGTCCCGCAGGTATGGCTCCTCGCCAAGCAGCAACACCGCTGGAATCGGCTTCCCATTACCGATCCGCTCCAGCAGTTCCTGCGTAGAAACCTGCCCCATCCCTCGCCCCCCTCAATAATTCTCTGTGACCGCCGCGACCAATCTCTGGGCAAAATCTTGCGCCAGCCGGTCCAGTGCCGGATCCTGCTCCTCGAAAAAACTCTTCAGGTCCGTCGAAATTTCGTACTGATTGCGAAACACGAAATTGTCCGTGTGGTAGAGCACTTTCTGCGACGCGTTTTCCGTGAATGTCACTTCGCACTGGACCGTCACTAACATGGTTGTCGCCCGGCCTGTTTTTGTATCGAAAAGCAGTGGCACCGCATCCAGGCTCAGGACCTTGCCTCGCAGGACTGCGTCGCCCTCGTTCGGATTCGAGACAATTCGATAAGAGGTCTTTGTAAGAAATTCGTGCACCGTTGCGGCGGTCAATTTCTGCTCAATCCGGAAGCTGGTCGTCTGGTTCTCCAATGCCGTCACGGCAATCACGTGAATGCCCTTCGGCAGCGCCGTGTCGTGCCCCGCGACGTGATATCCGCATCCGGCGATCATCATCGTCGTCGCTGCGAAAGTCGCCCGCAAGATTTGGCTTCCCCTCACGGCAGCATCTCCGCCAGTTTCACGGCGTTCGCCGCAGGCATTCGAATATTATCCGCCCCTCCCCAAAACCACCAGGTTCCCGCTCGAGCCGGATCTCTTTCCGGCTTGGCAAGGTGCGCTACTTTTTCTCCTGCGACGCTTACATTGCTTGTCCCAGGTTCGCCGTCTGAGGGGATCAGAAATCCTGCTTCCTCACACGCCGCCATGGCCTGCTCAAACTTCGTATCCGGCAAAAGCTCCGCGCAGGCCGCAAACGCAGTTCCATAAAATACCGGCGCGTGCACCACCTGCAGCGTAGTACTTTTCGATTCCTTACCGATGCACGCCTCTGTCTCCGCACGCAAGCGGTCTCTGACCAGGCTTAGGCTCAGCTTGCTGCCGGGCCCGAAGCGATCCAACAGATTAAACGCCACCTGGGTGTCAAACACGGGTTGGCCCATTCCTTGGAAGGACAGCAGTTGCCCAGTCTGGCTCTCCAGCTCCTCGATTCCAGCACGCCCCGCTTCGGAAACGGGCTGAAAGCAGATGAACACGAGCCGCGACAGGCCGGCTTTCGTCAAACCCAGCGACAAGGAAGCGGCGACCGTGGCGGCTGCGGAAGGAATCGCGTAGACCTCCGCGTCTTTGGAAAACTCTCTGCCTTGCAGCGCGTCCAGCTTCGGAAACCAGCTCACGGTTCCCTCCGCTTTTAACGCCGCTCCCGACAGATCAATAATTTTAGCTTTCGCGGACTTCGCCGCTCCAAGGTTGGCCCGCGTGAACTCCGCTGAGCCTGTGAAGAATACTTTTCCAGCCCGGCTGAACGTGCCGTCTTCCACCGGTTGAATCACCGCGGGCTCGCCGCCTGCCTCTGTCAGCAGTCCCGCGGCCGTTTCTTCATCCACAAGCCGGAAATCCGCGCCCGCGAACCGGCTCTCTTCCAGCAGTGAGCGAAGCTCCGCGCCCAGCAGCGACGAAGCACCCGCAATTACGATTCGGTTTGATCCCCTTTCAAGCGACGGCATGAATCACGCGGTCCGGGATACCAGGCGGTGCCGGAAGAAACGAATGAGATGCAGGATTACTCCCACCAGCGTGTACGTGCAAGCGAAGATCATCAGCGCGTACTCCGAGTAACGCCATATCACTCCCACCAGCAAGCAGACCAGGACGATCGCCAGCGAAGTCTGCTTTCGGGCCCAGGGAATGTCCTTGAAGCTGTAAAACCGTATTGTGCTGGTCATTAAACCTCCCAGCGCGGCCGCAAGGACGAACCAGCTTATCGCCCACCAGCCGTTTTGCAGCGGGCCAATCGGCATCGGTCCGCCGATCCGGAACGCGTGCACGATGGACGCGATCACTCCCGCCGCTGCCGGCGTTGGCATACCCACAAAATACTTCGAACTGCCGGGCGCCATTCCTTGAACATTGAATCGCGCCAGCCGCCACGCGCAACAGATCAGAAATGCAAGACAGCAAACCCACGCGAACTGTCCTAGCTGATGCAGCCCCTCGCCGGCCAGGCTGGTGACGCTCCGATAGCCCCAGGCATACGCGAGAATCGAAGGCGCGATCCCAAAGCTCACAACGTCCGCCAGGGAATCGAACTGCACGCCGAACTCTGTCGTCGTACCCGTCATCCGCGCCAGCCGCCCATCCAATGAATCGAAAAGAATCGCCAGCCCAATCGCCTTTGCTGCGCGGTTCAAATCTTCGGGAGCACCGATCAGGGAAGCGACCACGGCATAGTATCCGCACAACAGGTTTGCGGACGTCATCACCGCGGGCAATAAAAAAATCCCGCGCCGCCGCTTGAGATTTCGGAAGCGCCTTCCTTCGAACGGAATTTCGTGCTGTTCGATGGCCCCCATCGCTTACGCTCTCTTCCCTATCGCTGTCTCGGCCGCGTCCGATGCCTTATTTGCTAGTCCTATTGTTTTGCTCGAACTGGGCGCCCATCTTGCCAAAACGCTGCTGCCGCCTTTTACGTGGTCGCCGGGTTTCACCGCAATCTCGGCATCTCGTGGCATCCATATATCGGCCCGCGAGCCAAACCTCACCAATCCGATTCTTTCGCCCCTTGCCACTCTCTCTCCTGCTTTTTTCCAGCTAACCACACGCCTTGCAATCAAACCGGCGATCTGCTTGAAAACTATCTCTCCTGCATCTGTCGAAAGCGTGAAAATGTTTTGCTCGTTCTCCGAGGACGCTTGCTCCCGCATCGCCGCGAGGAATTTCCCTGGCTTGTATTCCAGGCTCGTAATCACTCCCTCCGCCGGAGCACGGTTCACGTGCACGTTCCAGATCGCCAGGAATATGCTGATGCGCTTTCCCGGACGCCCGTTGTTCTCTTCGTCGGTCACAACAAGCACGCGGCCATCCGCCGGAGCCACAATCGCCCCCGCCTCTTTGGGAATCACTCGTTCAGGATCACGGAAAAAGGAGAATACAAACAGCGCCAGGCACGCCAGAATGATGGCCGCCACCGTCCATTCCGCCAAATACGCCACGGCCCCCGAGACCAGCAGCGGCAGCCCAAAGTAGTAGCCCTCTTTGACCATGCCTTAGAGAATATACCTCTTCGGATTCGCCCGCTTGGTGAACGCAGCGGGAAAGCATGGCCATTCTACGACAGAATTTTCCGGCTCGCGGGCGTTATTGTGTGTACTGTGCCCGCGTTCGTTGGATACGCAGGGCAATCCGCTCCATCTCATCCTTGCAGTGGAGCTTCATCTTCTTAAGCTTGATTTCTTCCAGGAGGTCTTCTGAACTGAGGTAGGGTGCTGCGGAGATTCGTTGCAGTTCTGCTTCGTATTTCGAGTGCTGCTCGGCCAGACGCTGATACTCGGCGTCTGTATCGAGGAGTATGTCCCGAGGTGCCCGCTGTGCTGTTGCCATGCGTCCTCCTCACGACTGCCCGGATTGAATTGTGAATCCTACATGAACGAACGATAGCACTTTGCAACGCGGCGTCAAGAGGCAACCACTAGGTACTTGGTCCTAGCCTGTGAGTTTTTTCTCCATCGTAACCGCCGCCTCGTCCGGCTCCCGGTAATACCCCTTCCGCCGCCCCGTCTTTGCAAATCCCTGCCCTTCGTAGAAGGCTATGGCGCCCGTATTTGATTCTCGCACCTCAAGATAGACGTTCTTCACGCCCCGACTCTCAAATTCCTCTGCGGCCTTGGAAATCAACGCCTTACCCCGCCCAAGATGCCTGTGACCTTGTTTGACCGCCAGGTTAAATACCTCTCCCTGGTCCCCTACCACCCTTCCGACCAGGAAGCCCGTTATCTTTCCGCCCTCCTCGGTGACAAGAAATACAGCGCCGGAATCTTTCGAATGCTGAAGGTAACTCTCCTTGGACCATTTCGCAGCTTCAGGCGACTCTTTCTCAACAGCCATCAGCGATTCGACATCATCTGCGTGAAATCTGCGCACGACGGCTGCAGTTCGTCGCGCTCTGCTCTCAACTCCCACTCTTCGCTCCGCCCTTCCAAAATATTTCTGCATCCGAACGCCGGACGTATTTCGCATCAAGTTCCAGTGCACTCGTAAACCGGCCTTCGATCGCTCGCCGCAGGCCGATCTTGCCAATCAGCGGGGCAAGCACGCTCGTGCTCAATTCGATCTTTGCTCCCAATTTCGCGAGCTCAGCCCAACGATTCAAGGAACCCACCTTTTCAGGATCCAGCGAAATCCAGGACACAGGTTCATCGCCCGCGCGTTCGATTACCCAATCCAGGAAACCTTCTGGAGAAATGACCATCTCCTGGTCCACCAGCTGGAGCCCCGCCTCTTCTCTCCGGTACAAACCTCCAAAAACTTGGCCGCGCTGAGCGTCAACAAAAGCGGCTACATACTCCCTCGCCTCCATCACCTGCGTGGCCAACGCCTCCAGCCGTGAGAGGCTCGCTATCGGCTTGCCATACGCCTCGCTCCAAGCCTTAACCGTCGTCAGCCCGACGCGGACACCAGTAAACGAACCCGGCCCCGCTGCAACGGCATACATCTCCACATCCCGCATCTTCAAACCCGCGGCTCGGAGGGCCCCCTCTGCACTGGACAGAACCCATGACGAATAATCCGAGGCCCCCTCATGGGCTACGGACTCCAAAACCGCCTCGTCTCGCAGGACGGACAGGCTTCCTCGAAAATCGCAGGTATCCAATGCCAGAAGGATCACAGCCGCATTCTACCGCAGGGCAGTGGGGCAATTCCCAGACGGACGAACGAATCCGGGGTGGAATAAGCATGAAACAACTGTTTCATGTAGATATTTCGATGGATAAGGGCGAAATTCACCCCTCCCATAGGACTCCCTTGAAATTGCTCGCCGCTCATGAGCAATTCGGCTGCCAAATTAACAACTAATTTTCCCTAACTCCATGATTCCACTGGATATATCTTGACTCTTCCAGCACATTCGATTAGAATCTGTAGGTATCTCAGGGGGCAACCGAATCCATGGATTATAAAATTGGTGATAAGGTCGTATACCCGAACCACGGTGTCGGACTCGTTGAACAAATCAGTTACGGCGTATTGAATGGTAGAACCGAACGTTACTTCATGATTCGCATCGTTTCCAGCGGCCTGCGCGTCATGGTTCCTCAGTCGAACGCAGAAACCGTTGGCCTTCGTTCCGTTATCCGCTCCACGGAATCCACCAAAGTCCTTGGCTTCCTCGAAAAAGGCAAACTGAACTCTCACCACGACTGGAAACATCGCTTCAAGGAAAATTCCGAGCGCATGCGCACCGGGTCCCTCCTCGAAGTCGCCGTCGTTCTCAAAAGTCTCGTTTCTCTCAGCCGCAGCAAGCCTCTCTCTTTCCGCGAAAAGAAAATGCTCGAGCGCGCGAAGTACCTCCTGGTCAGCGAAATGGCCACCTCGCGAAACACCACCGCCGAAAGCGCCGAAGCCATCGTCGTCAAGTCCCTCGCCAAGGCCAAGCTCCAGTTCCCCATCATGACCGAAAAGTTTGAATAAGCTTTCTGCTTTATTTTTTTCTTTGTAGGGGCGCAGCATGCTGCGCCCCGTTTTTTTGAGCCGCTCGTTTCCTTCAGGGAATCTTCCAGTTGGTCACTCTTTCCTGAGCCTTTTACGCCTGTGCCAAGCGAGGTAGCCCTGCTACCCTATTCGATCCCTAACCGACTGAGCTGAACACCCGCCTCGCGCAATGTCCGCGCCACTTCGGCGGCAATCCTGGTTGCCCCGGGCGTATCCCCATGGATGCAAATGGTCTGTGCCGCGATATTCACTTCGCTCCCATCGCTCGCCTTAACGACGCCTCGCTGGACCATAGCCAGCGCCTGCCTTGCCGCATCTGCCGGATCGCGGATCAACGCGTCCTCGAACTTTCTTGAGCGCAGCGTCCCATCCGGCTCGTAGCGCCTGTCTGCAAACGCCTCCGCCGCTACAATAAATCCGGCTTCGCGAAAGACATCCAGCATCGGCGAGCCCGCTAACCCTACCAGCACGACTTCGCTGCTCCATCTCGCCACACCATCCGCAATCGCACTCGCGAGTTCCCTGTTCTTTACCGCCTGATTGTAAAGCGCGCCATGCGGCTTCACGTGGGCCACGTGGATTCCGCAACTAGCAGCAACGCCCGCAAGCGCTTGCACTTGCTCGAAAACGGAATCGGCGACTTCTTGGGCTGGAATTTTCAATTCCAGCCGGCCAAAGTTTCCCCGGTCTGCATAACCCGGGTGCGCGCCAACCGCGACGCCGAATCGCATCGCTTGCTCGATCGTTGCGCGCATCGTGCCCGCATCTCCCGCATGTCCGCCGCACGCCACGTTCGCGGACGTGATTGACCGCATCAGCTCTTCCTGCGTGCCGTCGGCAATCGCTTCCGGAAGCTCGCCCATATCGCAATTCAGATCCATCTTTAGTTCGCGATTATTCATTCCAGGATCACCTCCTTCGACGCCAGCAAACTCTCTTGCTCCACAAAAAGAGCCCGAGCCGTCTCCAACTCAACTCGTTCGAACCAGATTTCATCTCGCGGTCTCAGCTGACCCAGACTGCTCAAATCCGCCGATATCACATTGGCAATCTTCGGATATCCGCCAGTGGTCTGTTGCTCCACAAACAAAATAATCGGTAAACCGCCAGCCGTAATCTGCACCGCGCCAAGCGAAACCCCCTCGGAAATCATCTCGCCACCCTCGGGGGTTGTCATCGCCGCGCCTTCCAGCCTCAGCCCCATCCGGTTGGATTCCTCCGCAACCCGATAGGTGCTTCCGTAAAACTTTTCCTGCGCCTCGGCCGGAAACCAATCACTCTGCGGCCCTTCTGTGACGCGCAGAACTCTTCGCGGAGCCAATCTCTCGAGCAACCTGTTCTGCGCTTTTCGCTTGCGAAAAGTCCGGAAGCTCCCGCTCGCCGAACCGATTCTCAGCACATCCCCCTTCCGCAACGCTCGCCCTTCCAAACCACCCATCCCGCTCAGAAGGTGTGTCGACGCGCTCCCCAAAAGCAATTTCACGTCGATCCCGCCCTTCACGCACAGATAGCATCGCGCTCCACCGCGCGTCGGCCCGGTTCGCAACGTCTGCCCCGGCTGAACCTCCGTCGAACTCCACATTTCCACCGGCACATTGTCCAGCGTCGCACCAAAATCCGATCCGGCCAGCGCGATAACCGCGCGTTCTGGAAATACAAACGATCCGCCCAGCAGCGTCATCTCCAGCGCCGCTGCTCCCTCCGCGTTTCCCGCCAGCCGATTCCCGATCCGCAGCGCAATCGGATCGGCTGCTCCGGAAGCCGAAACGCCCATCGGCCCGAAGCCTTCTCTACCTAAATCCTGCACCGTCGTCAGCAGTCCTGGCGCTTGCACCTCCATTAAACTCATGCGCGCTCCAGCTTCGCGAATTCCTCTCGCGAAATCGCCACAAACCGCACTCGATCTCCGATCGAGAGCAGGCTCATCTCGCTGCGCTCCGGTTGAAACATCACCGCTGGCGTTCGCCCAAGCAGTCTCCAGCCTCCGGGCGTGGCCACTGGATACACTCCTGTCTGATTGCCGGCAATCCCTACGCTCCCGGGCGGCACGATCTTCCTGGGCGTTGGCAATCGCGGCGTAGCCAACTCTTTCGGCAGCTCGCCGAGATACGCAAACCCCGGCACAAATCCCAGGAAATAAACGGTATAAGTAGCAGAAACATGCAGCTCGATAGCGCGCTTCACCGTCATCCCATGCCGCTCAGCCACGTCCTCCAAGTCCGGACCGTACTCTCCGCCATAACAAACAGGTATTTCCACCAACTGCGGTTCGGGAAGCGCGATTTTCGCCATCTTTGCGAGATAGCCGCGCAGAGTCTCCTCCAGCTCGAAGTGCTGCAGTCTTAGCGCATCGAATTTGACCAACACGGAACAATAGCCCGGATGCAGATTCCGCACACCCGCAATGGGCTCCAGCTCCATCAGGCGAAGAAATCTCCTCACCTGCTCGTGGGCTTCGATTGTAATTTGCTTCGCTGGGCGTGAGTCTTTGTCCCCTCTCCGTCCGCTGGGGGACTCAAAATAAACCAGTAGCGACTGATCGCTGGAAACCTGAAATCGCGCGCCGCCGGTTGCGGACGTGGACATGGGGCAAGAGTATATCCCACGCGCCGCAAGACTACGGGCAAGGTGTCCCTTCCTCTGGAGTGAAGAATTTGCGCGGAAAATGTGTTACCTTCCATTTATACCAAAGCATGTCAGGTGCCTTATGCATACTAGCTATTTGGCCAGCTGTCTCACAGTCTTGCTATTGCTGTCGGCTCCGACCTACGGGAGACAAACTTCCGGCGCATCGGCTTCGATCCAGTCGTCAGCCACCTCCAAGCCGTCCGCAGCCGACTATTCGAAAGAGCCATACGTCTTTGAGTTCATTGAGACCGACGTGCGCTATGAGCCCGACGGCAAAGGGCAGCGCGATCTGAGCTATCGCGTACGTATCCAATCTGAATCGGCGGTGCACGAATTCGGACTGCTAACCCACCCCTTCGCCTCTCGATTCGAAACATTGGATGTGGTCTTAGTGCGTGTGCATAAACCGGACGGAACGGTCTTGGAAACACCAATATCCGACGTTCAGGAAATCGATTCTGCGGTGAGCCGGGAAGCGCCGATGTACACCGATCAACGCGAGAAGCACATCGCCGTCAAGTCGCTCGCTGTAGGGGACACGCTCGAGGCGCACATCCGCTGGACCACGACCGAACCTCTGGCACCGGGCCATTTCTGGTTTGCCAATTCTTACTTCACAGCAGGCATCTGCCTGCAGGAGACGATCAAGTTCGATCTGCCCGCGGCACTCCCCGTAAAGCTGCGAAATTCAGATCCTCAACCCAGCGTTCAAGTCGCGGGCGGGCGCCGCATTTATACGTTTACGCATTCCAATCTCAAACACGCCGAAGAATCCAAGATTCCCGATTGGGAGAAGAACTCCGACGGCGCTGCACTCCCTGATCTTGAGCTTTCCTCGTTCACGTCGTGGGCGGAAGTGGGAGCATGGTACAACTCGCTGCAGCAGCCAAAGATTGAGGTCACTCCCGAAATTCGCACGAAAGCGGAAGAACTAACCAAGGGAAAAATTTCTGATGATGAAAAACTCCATGCCATCTATGATTTTGTTTCGACGCGATTCCGCTATATCGGTGTCGACCTGGGTCTCGCCCGCTACACTCCGCATTCGGCGTCGGACGTTTTGGCGAACCGCTACGGAGACTGTAAGGACAAACATACGCTTTTCGCCACCCTGCTGCAGGCGGTGGGCATCAACTCCTATCCGGCGCTCATCAGCTCCAGTTTCAAGATTGACCCGGCATTTCCGTCTCCAAGCGCTTTTGATCATGTGATCACCGCAATTCCCCGAGCGGATTCATTTGTGTTCCTCGACACCACCCCGGAGGTCGCGCCGTTCGGGCTGCTGCTTCGCAACTTGCGCGGTCGACAGGCCCTTGTTATGCCGGGTTCTTCTCCGGCGCGGCTTGTCACCACTCCCGCTGATCTTCCTATGCCAAACTACGAACATGCGAAGATTGAGGCTTCCATAAGTATTAATGGCACGCTCGATGCCAAAATGCGTTTCGAAGATCGTGGAGACAGCGAAGTTCTGTTACGTCTGGCATACCGCGGCACGCCGGAGAACCAATGGCAGGAACTTACGCAGAAGATTGTGGCTTCCCTGGGATTCGGGGGAACAGTCAGCGCCGTTTCCGTGGCTCCACCCGAAGATACTGGGCAGCCTTTCTGGTTCAGTTTTAGCTATCACCGTACGGACTATCCGGAATGGAAAAACCATCGTTTCGTGCTGCCCTCGCCGCCGATTGTCATTCCAACACTCAACGAGGAACAGAAGCTTTCCAAGAGCGCGCTTCCCTTGGGCCCCATTCAGGATGTTAGATATGAATCCATAGTTACACTGCCTAAAGGCTTGTTCCCCCTGCCTCCACAAGGGATCGACCAGAAGACTGACTTTGCCGAGTACACTGCAACTTATTCGAATCAGGACGGGGCGCTTCATGGCGTTCTCCACTTCAAATCGCTTCTGCGCGAGGTTCCCGGTGCGGAGCGTTCTGCGTACGACAAGTTTTCCATGGAGATGAACAACTCAGCCTACCAATATATTCCAGTGGCCGGCGATTTCGTGGCTGCGGGCGGTCCCAAATCGCGTGCGTTTGACCTAATGCCAAGCAAGCCCGAAGACTTGATTTCGTACCTCGAGCAGCAAGTGTCGGCCGATGCGAATAACGCGCAAGCCCTCAGTTCGCTTAGCAGAGCTTACTGCAGCATGGGCCGGGCGAAAGACGCCGTGGCACTCCTCGAGAAAATCGTCGGCACCAAGCCGGAGATGGCGGACAAGCTTCATTTGGCGCTCGGAGAGGCTTATCTCGCTCTTCCGGATAAGGACAAGGCGATGGGGGAATTCAAGTCGTACCTGGCGGCAGACCCCACGCCGCAACAATTGCATCGAGTAGGGTACGCTCTCGCCGATGCCAACGTGGGGCTATCGGATGCGCTTGCCTACTCGACGCGCGCCATTTCCTCTCTTGACGCCGACTCAATGAAAATTCCACTCGACGATCCCAGCCAGTCTGATTTCGCACTCATGCCGGAACTGGCGGCCAATTGGGACACGCTCGGGTGGATCTACTTTCGTATGGGGAATTATGCCTCGGCTGAGAAGTACCTCGAAGCTGCGTGGGAACTTGATCAAACGGCCGCCATCGGAGAACACCTGGTTGAAGTTTACGAGATGCTGGAGAAAAGGGCCAAGGCCTCCGTGGTCGCGAACATGACGCAAGCTCTCTACAGTGCCACTGCTGGTCCACCCCGTGGAAAACTTCCAGATGCTCTTGCGGACGAATCCAAGCGTCTCCATCCTCTCCTGAATGCGGCCACCAAGTCCGGATATTTCGGCGTTCATTCTCTTCAGGGGCAGGTCGCTCTTGTTGATATGCGGTCGCTGGACGTCGTCGTCCCCAACCCGCCGCAGGCCGATTCCGTCAACGCAGTGTTCGCGATTTCATTTTCCGGAGGAAGAGTCGAGAAGGTCTCGTTTCTATCTGGGTCTTCGGAGCTCAAGCGCTTCGCAGGCGCTATCGCTTCCGCAAAGTATTTCGAATCCTTGCCGGACGATACTCCTGCACGCATCATTCGTAAAACGACCTTCAATTGTTCGCGCTATTCGAAACACTGCACGCTGTTTATCGCGACGGCAGAAGACGCCATGAGGCCGGTACCGACCTTTGTCCCGCTCAAAACCAACGTAATACCCCAATAGCCGCAATTACGCCAGAGTCAGAGTGGGATCCGCATTGAGCGAAGTATCCGCGAACACGCCCGCGCGAAACCGTTCGAATGCTGCGGCGGCGATCATCGCCGCGTTATCCGTCGAAAGTGCCCGGCTTGGAAAAAACACCTCAATTCCCTTGTTCTTGACGCGCTCTTCGAACGTCGCTCGCAGCTGACTGTTCGCCGCTACCCCGCCGGAAACCAGCACGCTGCCCACCGCCAATTCTTCCGCAGCCAGCATGGTGCGCTCAATCAGATCGCGGACCACCGCATTTTGAAACTCGCGCACTAATCCCAGCGTTTGCGGAGAGCACAGTGGAAGCAGTTCTTCAAACTTCCGTGCTCCTCGTTGCATGGCCTCTTCCCGCTGCTGGATCTCTTCGGCGTACTCGGGATGTTCGCGCACGTGATAGAGCACCGCCGTCTTCAATCCGCTGAAGCTGAAATCCAGCGGGTTACCTCGGGTTTTCGTCGGCCCGAATTTCACCGGCGAAGGCGCGCCTTTCGCCGCTGCTGCCAATCGGTCCAGAATCGGACCGCCCGGATAGCCGAGCCCGAGCAGCTTTGCAACTTTGTCGTACGCTTCCCCAGCCGCATCGTCGCGCGTTTGGCTGATTTTCCGATAACGCAAAGGCCCGTCCGATTCCTGTGTGTCCGAATCCCCCTTCATCACTTCGTACAAAACCGTGTGTCCCCCGGAAACAATCAGACATACCGCTGGCAATTCCGGCGCTCGACCCGCTTTGTGAGCTTCCAAAAAAACAGCGTGCACGTGACCCGCAAGATGATTGACAGGGACCAGTGGCTTCCCGAGCGCCTCCGCCAAAGTTTTCCCGTACGTAATCCCCACCAGCAGCGCTCCAACCAGCCCCGGCCCGTGCGTCACACCAATTGCATCTACGTCGTCCAGCTTCATTCCGGCTTGCGCAAGCGCCTCTCTTACCACCGGCACGATCCGCCGCAAGTGCTCTCGCGACGCCAGCTCCGGCACGACGCCGCCGTATTTTCTGTGGATCTCGATTTGCGAAGCGACCACGCTGGACAAAATTTCCCGTCCGTCGGCAACCACAGCGGCTGCCGTCTCATCGCACGAGGATTCAATTCCCAAGATCCTTGTCATGGTCAGTTCACCGCACGCTTCGCGCCTGCTAAAGCTTCAAGCTCTTCAGATACTCGCGGAAAGCTCCGCCCAATTCCCCGTTTTGCAATGCGATTTCCACCGTGGCCTTCAGAAACCCCAATTTGTCGCCGGCATCATAAGAAACACCTTCATAGATGTAAGCCCACAGCCCCACCTCTTGCGCCAGAATGCGCAGAGCGTCCGTCAATTGAATCTCATTCCCTGCCCCTGGCTTGGTCCGGTCCAGGCAATCGAAAATCTGCGGCGGCAACACGTAACGGCCTGTGATCGCTAGATTGGACGGCGCCTTGTCCGCTTTTGGCTTTTCCACCAGGTCGCGGATCCTGAGCAAACGCGCGCCGAATGGCGGCTGCGGCGCCGGCTCTCCGTCCACGATGCCGTAAAGATGCGTCTTCTCCTTGGGCACTTCCTCGACGGCAATTGCTCCTACACCCGTTGCAGCGTAGACATCCACCAGTTGTTTCGTCGCCGGGTTCTTTCCAGGAATCAGTACGTCCCCCAGCAAGACTGCAAACGGCTCATCGCCCACCAAATCTCTCGCCACCAGCACCGCGTGTCCCAGCCCCAGCGGTTCTTTTTGCCGCGTGTAGCTGACTTGGACCATGTCGCTGATGCGCCTGACCATGGCCGCCTGTTCTGTCTTCCCGCGTTCTTCCAGAAAGCGCTCCAGCATCGGCGCGTGATCGAAGTGATCCTCAATCGAGTTCTTCCCTTTCCCCGTTACGATGATGATGTGTTCGATCCCCGAAACCACGCATTCTTCCACCACGTACTGGATTTGCGGCTTGTCAACGACCGTCAGCATCTCCTTTGGTTGCGCCTTGGTCGCCGGCAAAAAACGCGTTCCAAGTCCGGCCGCGGGCAGGACCGCCTTCCGCACCTTCCGGATTCCAGGGTTTGTCGCTTGTGTTGAATCAGCCATGAGTTTCCTCACCAGGCTTACTTTTTCTTTGCGGGTTTTTTCTCTTTCGAAGACGAGTCCTTGCTGCTTGCTTCTTTCCCGGCAGGTTCTTTTCCTCCGTCGCCCGTTGTGCCGGCGTCTTTGCCGGTTTCCTTGCCGCCCTCTTTACTTTCGCTCACCGGCTTGCTTTCCTTGCTTCCTCCGTCCGGCGATTTTCCGGCGTAGTCCGTCACATACCATCCCGAGCCCTTGAACTTGATCGCCGGCGCGGTTATTACCGACTCCAATTTCCCTCCGCAGTGCGGACACTTCTTCACGTGCGGCCCCGAGACCGGCTCGATTCTCTCCGTGTGTCGCCCGCACTTCAGGCACTTGTATTCATACAATGGCACAGCTGCTCCCTCCGCTTTGTCTCCAAACAAAAAAGTATAGCATGCGTCGCAGATTGTCTCCGCAGCGCGTGCTAGACTCAAGTGCATGAGCGGAGCCGCAAAAAACACTTCGGAACCGGCCTTGGGGTGCTTGTATCTGGTAGGCACGCCCATCGGCAACCTCGAGGACATCACCCTGCGCGCCCTCCGCATTCTCAAGGAAGTCGATCAGATCGCCTGCGAAGACACTCGCCATACACAAAAGCTTCTCAACCACTACGAAATTCGCAAACCGCTGATCAGTTACCACGAGCACAATGAGTTCACCCGTGCGCCAGAGTTGCTCATTTCTCTTGAGCAGGGCGCAAAAATTGCTCTCGTCAGCGACGCCGGCATGCCCTTGGTCTCCGATCCGGGACATCGCCTCGTCACTCTTTGCTTGCGCCATCACGTTCCCGTTGTTCCCATCCCCGGTCCATCCGCGCTCCTAGCCTCGCTTTCTGCCAGTGGCCTCCCCAACGAAGAATTCCTTTTTGTCGGTTTTCTACCGGCTCGAAGCGGCGAGCGCCGCCGTTCCCTCGAACACCTCCGCATCGAGGATCGCACCATCATTCTTTACGAAGCCCCGCACCGCATTGCAGAATGCGTTGCCGACGCCCGCGAAGTTCTCGGCAATCGTACTGCCTGCATCGCTCGCGAAGTCACCAAGCTCCACGAAGAATTTCGTCGTGGCAAACTCTCCGAACTTTTCGCCTCCCTCAAAGATCGTCCCGCGAAAGGTGAAATCACGCTCCTGATCGGCGCGGAAGACCCCGCCGATGCCCGCACCCCTGCCAACTCCATGCAAAGCCTCGCGGAGCGCGTCGAAGAACTCATCCACCAGGCCAAACTCGACCGCAAGGAAGCCCTCAAGCTCGCCGCCAAGGAACACGGCCTGACGCGCCGCGAAGCCTACGACAAAATCCTCACCGCCCGCGAACCGGATAATCGTGATTCGTGACCCTGATGTGTGGAAGAGCTGGCAGCACATCAGCCCAGGGCGTCCTTTGTAGCTTGTCCTCCCCTTCTCCGCGGGCCCCGTGGACCTTATGCCTTGACGTTCTGCCTTCTTTTCATCAGTCATGAGCCACCAATTACTGCGTCTCCTACCTTGCGGCGAAGAATCGCTCCATCCATACTTTGGGGCAAGGCTGCCACGCGGCTCTGTTGTTCAAGCTAAGCCGATCGCGGTGTAGACTGTGTTCCCATGAAAACTCTCTTCAGCGTTACCCTCTTTGCTTTTTTGCTTGGATTAGCCTTTCTGTGTTGCTTCGCTCCCTGGACAACAACCCCGCCCGGGAGTTCTGCGGCGCACGACGCCCTCGGCTACGCAGCCATCTGGTCCCACCGGTTTTCCGCACAGCCTGGAGCCAGGGTGGACCCGGGCGCTTTCGCGATGCTGGCTGGCGTGGTGCTCTTTTTCGCGATTGTCATTGGCGGGTCTGCGTACTTTTTCCGGGGCAAGCGCGGCTCCGAACGAGAAGATGTTTGAATATGTGATCGGTCCAACGAAGGTGCGCGTTCCAACCAGGTTCGGCGGACGGGAAGCCTTCAACTTGGGCCGGGCGGCATCAGTCGTGAGTCTTGGGTTCGCTCAAATTAGTCGCAAACTTGTCCACTAACGCACAGTATTCGCGTGCTGCAAGAGGCATACTCTGGTCTCGCAGTTTTTCGAAGGAGACTCATGCACAAGCTTTCACGAATTACACTCGGATTAGCCATCGCGCTCGGTGCCTCAGCTTACAGCCTGGCGCAGACGCAGTCGCCCGCACAACCGGGCGATCCCATACCGACATACCGCGTCACCGTCGTCAGCCGCACGGCGCGCGCCGTTAACTATAGACACCGCAGCGGAGCCACAAAGATTGACTTCCAGGGCACCGACCTCATGTCAGGAGCCAGAGGCGAGGCCAAAGTAGAGAGCAAGCGCGGGGCGCTGGAAATTGAAGTGGAATTTGCAGACCTCGACAGACCGACAGCATTCGGCAACGAATACCTCACTTTCGTCCTTTGGGCAATTTCGCCGGAGGGACGTTCCGTAAACCTCGGCGAAGTATTAGTGGGAGACAACCACCGCAGCAAGCTGGACGTAACGACCGATCTCCAGGCTTTTGCGATGATTGTGACCGCGGAGCCTTATTACGCCGTGCGCCGCCCGAGCAATCTGGTGGTCCTGGAAAACGTAATTCGCCAGGACACCAAAGGTACGTCGGAAGCCATGGACGCCAAGTATGAACTCATCGATCGCGGCGGTTACATCCCGACGGGATATAACTTCGACCCGGTAGTCCTAAACGCCAAGTTGCCGCTGGAATTCTTTGAGGCGCGCAATGCGGTACGGATCGCAAAATCGGCGGGCGCCGAGAGGTATGCCAGCTCCAGCTACGAAAATGCCATGCGCCAGATGAACGAAGCAGACGCGATGGCCTCGGGCCGGCACGAAAACAGGAAATCATTGATTTCCATCTCGCGTGAAACGGTTCAGACCGCGGAAGACGCGCGCGAAATCGCGACGAAGCGCATCGCCTCGGACCGCGCCGACTACGAGCGCAACGCTTCAGCAGGTCGCGAAGCGAACGCTAATGCCGCCACTGCCGATGCCGTTCGCGACCGCGACGACGCCGACCGAAAGAAACACGAAGCCGAAGAGACCGCCCGACGAGCCAGGGGCGCTCAGGCCGACGCCGAGGCTGACTCCGACCGCAACCGGGCCGCAGCTGCCACATCCGATCAGCAGGCTCAGCATGCCAGGAATGCTCAGGCCGACGCCGAGGCCGACTCCGACCGTAACCGGGCCGCAGCCGCCTCATCTCAATTGCAGGCACAGGATGCCGTCCGCGACCGCGAAGAGCTTCGCGCAAAGCTGCTCCAGCAGTTCAACCTGATTCTCGAGACACGCGACACTGCCCGCGGGCTTGTCGTAAATATGTCGGACGTGCTCTTCGACAGCGGAAAGTATACGCTCCGTCCGCTGGCTCGCGAAAAGCTGGCGAAGATATCGGGCATTGTGCTGGCCTATCCGTCGCTCCACCTCGCTGTTGAAGGCAACACCGACAGCGTTGGGACAGAAGAGTTCAACCAGACTCTCTCCGAGAATCGAGCCGAGAGTGTCAGGTCCTATCTCACCGGGCAAGGCGTGCCAGAAGCGTCCACCACTGCACAAGGTTTTGGCAAGACGCGGCCCATTGCCTCCAACGATACATCGGACGGACGTCAGCAAAACCGCCGCGTCGAACTGGTCGTTTCCGGCGAAGTGATCGGCACGAAGATCGTTTCGCTTGTGGTATTGCCAGTGACCGCGTCTTCAACTCCCCGGTAATCCCATCGCACACGGAAAAGCCGGCTCTCCGCGAGCCGGCTTTTTTATTGCTCTTCCTTTGCTAAGCCTTCTGAAACTTCACAAACTGTGGATCCCTTGACAGAGCTGCACAGGCCGGAATGCCAACTCTACTGCAGTCATGCCGCCGTATCTCTCTGGCGCGTTGCTTTAACCCCCGAAAGGATCCCCGCTCCGATTAGTACGATCGCACCCACCACAATCCAATGTCCGGGCACGTGCACCAGGTACGCGCCATAAACCAGCCCGATGGTGAGAATCGCGAACCCAATCGCGTATAGTCCGAATGACATGCTGATTCCTTTCTGCTCCCTCGACGGTACTGCACTTACAGAACTCGGAATGCTCGTTTCCAAACGCCGCTTAAAAACCAAAGCCTTCCTCCGCGCTTTCTTGCGTGGAGGAAGGATCCTAGGCTGGCCGTTTGACGATGCTGTTAGTCGCGATCTGGATGGTTATGACGCCACCGCCAGTAGTGGCTCTGTTCGCGCCGGCTATTGTGGTGGAATTCGCGGTACTCTCTGTGCCTTTCGCCCAGGTATACGCGATAGGAACGGTCTTCGCGGTCGTTCCACTCATGATAGTCACGATGATCACGATCATAGTAGCGACCATGATCGACTCTCACTGACACTTCCTGGGCCGCGCTCGCCTTTGGGGCTGCCGACACAGTCAGGGCCGCGGTTAAGAATAGAAAACCAAGACATTTGGTTGCTATGTGCACGTGTGTTCCTCCGTAATTCGCGAACTCCATTGTTGGAATCCTGGCTTATGACAAGTATCGGCGGAAGGAAGACGTGTGTCTGTGCATTACCGGACATAACCACCAACCATTTCTAACCAAGACCTTCGCTAGTGCAGAGTGAGCCTTTGGAAGCGAGCCTCGCGCGCACGTGCGGTTGGAATGTGGTGTGCCAATCTAAATCTCGCTCGAACGGCACGCCGCCAAGGTGCGAACGTTGCGAAGCAGTGCGCTTCGGTGTACGGTATCGGCGGCTGGGGAGGCTTTCGAGGGCCCGGTCAAATCGACGAGGATGGTGCACATGGCCGGGGATGCTGATAAAGAGCAGTGGACGCGCAGGGGATTCTTGGGTGTGAGTTCAGCGGCGCTTGCGGCAGCTAGCGTGCTGGGAGCGGATCGCGTTTCCGCGCAGGAAGCGGCGCAAGTTTCGAAGGGGGACCGAAGCTCGAGCGATCCTGGCCCGACGAATGCCACGCTGGACGCGGCAAATCCATCTGGCAACCATCCCCTGCCCACGGACGCGGGCGGTGTCCAAACATTTAAGTACCCATTCTCGTTCGCGCACAAGCGCTTTCAGGAAGGCGGCTGGTCGCGCGAAGTCACCGTGCGCGAGCTCGCCGTTGCGAAAACGCTCGCGGGCGTGGACATGCGCCTGACCGCAGGCGGCGTCCGCGAGTTGCATTGGCACACCGCCGCCGAGTGGGCCTACATGCTCTACGGCAGCGCGCGAATCACCTGCATCGACGCCGACGGCAAGAGCTTCGTCACCGACGTCAAGGAAGGCGACCTCTGGTACTTCCCCACCGGCATCCCTCACTCCATCCAGGGCCTTGCGCCCGACGGCGCGGAATTCTTGCTGGTCTTTGACGACGGAAATTTCTCCGAATACGAGACCGTCCTGCTGACCGACTGGATGGCCCACACGCCTCCCGACGTGCTCGCAAAGAATTTCGGCGTCGCGCAATCGGCCTTGGAAAAAATGCCGAAAAGAGAGAAATTTATTTTTCAGTCCGATATTCCCGGGCCGCTGGCGGAGGATCAGCGCCTGGCTGCCGGAAGTCTGGGCGCCTCACAAATCGATTTCGCCTTTCGATCGACTCAGCACCCCGCCCCCACGAAATTGAAACACGGCGAAGTCCGCGTCATTGACTCCAGCAGCTTCAAAATATCCACGACCATCGCCGCCGCGATTGTCACCGTCAAGCCCGGCGGCATGCGCGAATTGCACTGGCACCCCAATGCCGATGAGTGGCAGTTTTATTTCGCCGGAAAAGCCCGCATGACCGTCTTTGCCACGGGCTCCCGCGCGCGAACAATGGACTTCGAAATGGGAGACGTCGGCTACATCCAGAAAACTCTGCCCCACTATATTGAGAATACCGGAACGACGGATCTGAAATTCCTGGAAATGTTCAAGAGCAGCTACTATCAGGACCTCGCGCTCTCCGAATGGCTCACGCACACGCCCCCGGAATTAGTCGCGGCTCACCTGGATCTGGACCAAAGCACTCTCTCCGCCATGCCAAGAAACAAACCGCTGATCGTGCCGTAGTCACCGCGTCACTTCAAAGCGGCCTTGACTGCGGGACTTTCAGATTGTTGCCCAAAACGATCGACACCCGGCTGCCAGCTAGCCCGGAAGCGATGTGAGGCGTTCGAAATTGACACGCCACGCAACCCTTATTCATAGCGGAGAGCTACCAACGGGTCAACGCGCGTGGCGCGTTGCGCGGGGATCAGGCACCCGGCGAGCGCGACAAGCGTCAGTAGCATCGCTACCGTAATCATCGTGAGCGGATCGTTGGCTCGGACATCATAGAGCATCGAAGTCAAATACCTGGTCACACCGAGTGTCACGCCGATGCCCACTGCGGCTCCTGCCATCGTCAGCACGATGCCCTGGCGTAAGACCAGCTTCAGAACGCTTCCTGGTTCCGCCCCAAGTGCCATACGAATTCCTATTTCGCGCGTGCGCCGTCCGACTTCGTAAGAAAGCAAGCCGTAAAGTCCAATGCACGCTAGAACCAGCGCCAGCAAACCAAAGAAGCCAGCGAGTCGCGCTACCAGCCGCTCCTGGAACAGCAAACGGTCGATCTGCTCCGATTCCGTTGTTACGTTGAAGAGCGGAAGATTCGTGCTTACTTGCGCTACTACTTCTCGTATGGTGGGGAGAATGGCTTGTGGATCAGCCGCCGTGCGCAATTCAAATGATGCTCCCCCGGCGGTATGCGGCGTGTACATCATGGCGTGAATCTCGCGCCGCAGGCTGTTGTATTTTGCGTCGCGCACCACTCCGATGATTTCGTAGCCGGGATTTGCCGGCCCGTTCGCGTCTGCTGCCGTTTCGCCGAAATGTATTCCGAGCGGATTTTCCTTGCCCATGTATTTCTCCACAAACGCCTGATTCACGATTACGGGTGTCGGCGCCGAACTTGGCTGGTCTCCCCCGTTCGAAGCGGCCACCTCGTAATCGGAAGCGTTGAAGCTCCGGCCTGTAAGAAACGGAATATGCAGTGTCTCGAAAAAGTTTGGCCCGACGCCCAAGGTATCCGCCTCGGAATCTTGATCTTGCGGCGTCCCCGGCCAGTGAAAGCTGGTCATCATCAGCCCGTTGCTCAAAAGAGGCATCATCGAGTAGCTCGCGGACTTCACCCCGGGCGTTTCCGCTAGCCGGCCCTGCAAGTCGCGATACAGGCTGTCAACCTGCGCGCCTTTGTAGCCGATCAACGTCGGGTCGATTCCGAACACCAGAATGTTGTGCGAATCGAACCCCACGTCAACGCCGCGCAGGTTAGCAAGCGTGCGCACCAGAAGTCCCGCGCCTACCAGCACAACGATCGCGAGCGCAACTTGCGCCACCACGAGCGCATTGCCTATGCTTAACCACTTTCCGCCGGGATGTCCCGGACTCGCAAAGCTGCCCTCTCCGTCTTTGAGCGCTGGCGTCAAATCGACGCGCGCGCTCCGAAAAGTCGGTGCGATACCGAAAAGGATTCCCGTCAAGAGTGAAATCGCGACTGTGAATCCTAGGACTCGCAGGTCTAGGCCCGTCGCGAATCCAAGCGGACGCGGCTGATTGCTGGAAACAAACGAGAGAATCGCATGCGCTCCCCAGTACGCAAACAGAATGCCCAGCGCGCCTCCGAGCACGGACAGCATGATGCTTTCCGTCATGAGCTGTCGCACGATCCGCGCCCGGCCTGCACCCAGCGCCAGTCGCACCGCCATTTCCTTTTGCCGCGCGGCGGCCCGGGCCAGCATCAGTCCCGCGACGTTCGCGCAGGCTATCAACAAAATGATTCCGACTGCGAGCATCAACACGTACAGGGGATCCGCGTAGCGGGTTCGAGCCCCCGTCAGACCGCTTTGCGCGGACACCAGCGTTACTTCCGGGTTGTCGGCGGCGCTGGAAAGCGTCTTCGGCTCACTTGGCGACTGGGACGGGTGCGCACCTCCTGGCGGCGCTGCCCCCGGCGCTCCAGACACGATAATCGGCTGATTCCCTGATGATGACGGCTTCGGGCCACCAAGTGCTTCGCGACGAACCTGCACGCCGCCCTGTCCAGATGGTGGTTGCGATGGCGCTGGCGTGCTTGTGGGAGACTGACCGCCTACAGGTGGCAGTGCTCCACCGAAAACCATTTCGCGACGACCTGGCCCGCCTCCGCTACCCGGTGCTCCTGGTCGCAACGCAGGCATTCCCGCCGGCCCACCACCGTGGAACAATGGCACGGCCCCATGCAGCATCTCGTTGCTGAAAATGCCGCTCACTTTCGCTTGCGCCTGCGCCCGTGGTGTTCCTGGCTTGAGCCGGCCAATGATCGTCAGCCACCAGAACGCCACATCGGCTTGTCGGTCGTTCCATCGGAAAGGCCCGCTACTGCTGATGCGTTGACCGTCGGAAAGCGGCAGCCATACGTCATAATCGCTGCCCGGAGTAATTCCGGTGAATCGTTGTTCGGCTACACCCACAATCGTGAAGGGCACGTTGTTGAGTTCAATAGTGCGACCAGCAACGTCGCGGGATCCCCCGAAAGCGCTTTGCCAGTAGCCATAATTCAGTACCGTGACTGGCGCCGCGGACGCCTTGTCGTCGGACGCGTCGATCAATCGGCCAATCGCGGCCTTAAGACCCATCGTGCGGAAAAAGTCCCCGGAAACTAGTTGGCCGTTGATGACGCTGGCTTGGCCGTTCCCCGTCAGATTCAGCCTGCCGGAGTTGGCAAACGCAGCCGTTCCCGAAAATACATCCGCTTGTGCTATCTCGTGAAACATGGGCTCGGAAAATGAACAGCCTGACGGTCTCGCCGCCGGATTCGCGCCGCGAGTGCGCATTCCCAGGTCAGATGGGCAATCGCCGCCAGACATGTAGCCGTGAGTGTTCGGCGAGTTGCGCGCGCTCCATCTAAGCAGGACCAGTTGCGAAGGGGTTTCCACTGGCAACGACCTCAGCATTACCGCGTCAATCAAGCTGAAAATTGCAGTATTTGCGCCGATGCCCAGCGCCAGCGTGAGAATCGCCACCGACGCAAACCCCGGAGATTTCGCCAGCATGCGAAGACCGTAGCGGATGTCTTGGCCGAGCTGCTCAAACCAAACGAAACTCGACGGCTTCAGCGTTTCCGTGTCGTTCTCTACGCTGCTCTTCATGATTCGCTCTCCGGTTCTGCTGGCTGTGGTGTCCCCTCGGTCGCCCTTCCCAGCTTGTCCGCTCCACTGGTCGCAACGGCCAGATCTAGCCGTCCCCCACCCTCAGCTCGAGGAACCTAGCGTGGCGATTGTACACCGACTTGCCCAAGCCCAGGGAAACCCAGGCCGCTTGCTAAGCGGGTTCAATTCAGGCTGGAACGACCGCTGTCACTTCCGCTATCGTTCGATTGTTGCTTACATAACCAGGGGTCATTCGTAGCGTAGTGCTATCAAAGGATCGACGCGCGCTGCGCGTCGTGCCGGCACCCAACACGCCACCAAGCCGGTAAGCAGCAGCAATAGCGGCACGGCGATCAACGTCGCCGGATCGTAGGGCGACACTCCCCAGAGCTGCGTCGCCAGCACTTTGGCAATGCCCAGACTGATGGCCAGCCCAATCGCCACGCCCAGAATTACGAGCCGCAATCCCATATTGATGACAAGTTTGAGCACATCGCTTCGCTCTGCTCCGAGCGCCATCCGGATCCCGATTTCATGGGTCCTGCGCGCCGCCGTGTACCCCAACACGCTGTAAACTCCGATCGTGACGAGCACAAGTCCGATAGTCGCAAAAATTCCTAGCAGGAAGAACCCGAATCGCGGACCTGCATACGAGAACTGGCTGATGTAGCCCTCTAGAGTTCCGGTTAGTGTCAGTGCGACGGTATGATCCGTGCTCCAGATTTCCTGCCGGACCGCGTTCAGCATCGAGAGCGGCTCGTTCGCTGTACGCACGAGTATCCCGCGTTCAAACATCCCCGTGATCGTGTACGGGATCCACACTTCCGGTGTGACGGGGTCCTGCAAGCCGCGGTTTTTCACGTCGGCAACCACTCCGATGATTTCGAACCAGGCGTCTTTCACCGCACCTTGCCCGGTCTCCAGCCGCAACAGGTGTACGCGTTGGCCAATCGGATTGTCGGTTCCGAGATATTTTTGAGCAAAGGTCTGGTTGATCACCGCGAGTTTTCTCGCGCCACTCACTTCTGCTTCGGTGAAAGCCCGGCCCTGCACAAATTGAATCTTCAAGACAGGAAAGTATCCCTCGCTGCACAGCTGAAATGCAGTGTCCCATTTTTCCGAGTGCGTTTTCCCGGGAATCTCCACATCGCTTCCAATGCCTCCGTAGGGAGGCAGCGCGCTGGTTTCCGTGGCGTCGACGATGCCTGGCAAAGTCTTCAGCTTCAGCAGCAGCGGGCTAAAGAAACCAGCGATCTGATCGGCGGTTTTGTACCGGTCTTTCGGAAGCGGCAGCCTCGCTACCAAAACATGGTCAGGTTGCAGACCAAGGTGAACTTCGTGAAGCGCGACAAAGCTCCTCATCAGCAGGCCCGCACCAACCAGAAGCGTAAGGGACACGGCTACTTCCAGAACGACCACCGCATCCCGCAAGCGGCCGTGGCGAAACCCGCCGCTAATTCCCTTTCCACTATCACGTAGGGGATCGTTCAGGTCTTTTCGGGCCGCTTGCATGGCCGGTACCAGTCCAAACACGAGTGCGGTAAGAATGGAAACCGCGAGTGTAAACACCAAAACCACGCCGTTCAGCCGGATCGTCGCTTCCGCCGGAATAATTTCCTGCGGAATAATAGCCACAAGCGACTTCAGTCCGCCCCACGCGAACAAGGCTCCGAGGCCCGCGCCTCCGATCGCGAGGATGAGGCTTTCCACCAGCAGTTGCCGTATCAGCCTCCAGCGGCCGGCTCCAAGCGCAGCGCGGATCGCAAACTCTTTTTCGCGCGTGGTTGCTCGAGCCAGCAGAAGGTTCGCGACATTTCCGCATCCGATGAGCAAAAGCAGTGCAACCGCCGTCAGCACAATAAAGAGTGTCGTCCGAAAGCGTCCCACGACCAGATCCGTCAGCGATTGGATGATTACCGTAAAATGTTTTGGATAGTCTTTTGGATAGACTTTCGAGAGTCGCTCGGCAATCACGGTGAAATCCGCTTGCGCCTCTTTTTCCGAAACCCCCGGCTTCAGATGACCCAGCAAAAACCAGTACCGATTGTAGCCAAGCGTAGAAGTCGTATCCGCCGGGCTGGGTCTTTCGGGAATCCACATGTCGGAGTCGCCCCAGGCAAACCGCGGCGGCATGACGCCGATCAGTGTCCGGGCCGTGCCGTTCAGGACGAATGTCTTATTCAATATGGAAGGGTCGGCGTTGAACGTGTTCACCCAAGTCTTATACCGCAGCACGAATACCGGTGGAGCTCCTGGCTCGTAGTCGGCAGGCTGCATCACCCGTCCTAGCAGCGCGGGCATTCCCAGAAACTCGAACGTCCCGGGAGTCACGTACCCGCCACTGAAGCGGTCCGTGCCTTCGCCGTGAGTGTAAAGCACGTCCCCGCCGTCATTGGCGATAACGCGGTCAAAAACGTGATTCTGCGCCACATAGTCCAAATACTCTGGCCCGCTATAGCCGCCACGCCCGCCGGGCTCATTTCGTTCCGTGTCATGAATCTGCACGGAAACGAAATGTCGCGCGTCCGGATACGGAAACGGCTCCATCAACACATTTTCAATCACGCTGAAAATAGAGGTGGACGCGCCGATCCCTAGCGCAAGGGTGATGACCGCAATGAACGCGAAACTGGGACTCCTTCTTAGGTTTCGCCCGGCGAAGCGAAGATCTTGCCATAGGGAAAGCATGCTTGACCCTCCAGCGTTCGGTTCAGAACCCTCATCTAGTAGACGGCAATCTCTCTAATAAGTTCCAAAGCCGGTGCAAAATCCGCTCGAAATCTGCCTCCCGCCTGCCGGTATGACGACACTGGCCAGGAATTCGCTCGTCTCACTTTCCATTATTCAGCCTGCGTTAACAACCATTCACATTCCCCGCCGCTCCACCAACACAATTGGCAACGCAATGCCTTTCGGCTACTATGTGCTGGCGTTCTGCATGAGGGCCCGCCGCCGTGCACCATGGCGACTTTTGCAGGCGGAGCATGTACAAAAGTCAGAGGGGTGTTCGGTATGCGCAAAATCTCGTTGGTCGCCTTAGTGGTGGTGAGTGGCGCGATTGCGCCCAGCGTTCGCGCTGCCGGACAATCCTGCGAGCAACTCGCCCAGCTTACCTTGCCGGACACCAAGGTTACCTCCGCACAGCTTATCGCCGCGGGGGCATTTGTCCCGCCGGCAACCACGGCGCCCTGGCTGGCCGGTGATCCAAGCTTTTATAAACGTCTCCCTTCATTTTGCCGCGTTACTGCGGTGGCAAAGCCCTCCTCCGACTCGGACATTAAGATCGAAGTGTGGATGCCTGCGACTGGCTGGAATGGCAAGTTCCGCGGCCAGGGGAACGGTGGATTTGCCGGTGAGATTGACTATCAGTCTCTGGGTTTAGCGATTTCCCAGGGCTATGCGTCCGCGGCCACGGATACCGGCCATGCCGCTGGTGGTACCGACGCGACTTGGGCTCTGGGCCACCCGGAAAAAATCATCGACTTCGCCTACCGCGCTATTCACGAGATGACCGTGGTTGGCAAAGCGACGGCGAAGGCGTTTTACGGTGATGCACCACGGCGCGCCTACTTTGCGAACTGTTCGAATGGCGGGCGGCAGGCGCTCATGGAGGCCCAGCGGTTCCCTGAGGACTACGACGGGATCCTGGCCGGTGCTCCTGCCAATTACTGGACGCACTTGCTCTCGAGCGCATTGTATGACGCACAGACGACAACTTCCGATCCTGCCAGTTATATTCCCACCAGCAAGGTCCCCACAATTGCGAAGGCCGTCAACGCGTCCTGCGATGCAAATGATGGCGTCAAAGACGGAGTGCTAAACGATCCCCGGCAGTGTCATTTTGATCCCGCGAGCCTGCTTTGCAAGTCGGGCGATTCCGATTCCTGCTTGACGAGCCCACAAGTCTCCGCCCTGAAAAAACTCTACCAAGGCGCCCACGATTCCACAGGCCGCGTCGTGTTTCCCGGCTTTCTCCCGGGTGGCGAAGACGGTCAAGGCGGCTGGGGTCTTTGGATTACCGGCCCGGCGCCCGGAAAAAGCTTGCTGTTTGCATTCGGATACGGCTATTTCGCGGACATGGTTTACGGCAAAGCCGACTGGGATTACAAGAAAGTCAGTCTTGATGATGCCGTCGCCGTTTCAGATGAAAAATTTTCCGCTGTCCTGAACTCCACGGCTTCCGACATGACCGCGTTCAAGGCGCATGGCGGAAAGCTGATCATCTATCACGGCTGGAACGACGCTGCGATTTCCGCCCTCAATTCCATCAATTATTACGACTCCGTCGGCGGCAAAATGGGTCCGGCGGAGCGGGACTCCTTCCTGCGGCTTTTTATGGTTCCTGGAATGCAGCACTGCGGTGGCGGCCCGGGTCCAGATGTTTTCGGCCAGGGCGGCTTTAGCCCGGTGAATGATGCGCAACACAATATTTATTTGGCGCTGGAGCAGTGGGTGGAGAAAGGCACGGCTCCCTCTTCCGTCATTGCCAGCAAACTGGCGAGTGGGGGCTCTCCCGGCGCCGTGCAAGAAACTCGCCCGCTTTGCCCCTATCCGCAGTCCGCGAAATTTAAGGGAAGCGGCGATACCAACGACGCCGCAAATTTCGTATGTTCCGCCGACAAGTAAAGCTCGCCGCCGTCAATCGCGGTCGTGACCTCTGAATTGCTCCCGGCATTCCTCATCAAACAAACATCCCGGAGAGAGCGCATCGAAAGGCCGCAAATATGCCGCGGGATGAAATTCGACAAACTCCGGCGGCACCGGCACAATTCCCCCGCTGGTTGCGAATATATTGAACGCCGGCCCAAGCGCGATCGCTGCGCTGTTTAGGTCCTGGGCATCCACGTCATGCCATTCCCCGGTTTTCATCCGCGCCAGTAGCGTCTCGACGGCGGCGACCGTTTCTGCCGGCGTAAACGCGCAATGCCCTGCGCGGGAGACAAACGTTTGGCGCAGCAGCTGTGCATTCCCAAGGTCCGCAACAATCTCTCTGTACGCTTGTTCGTTCTCCACCACTACCAGGCCGTCGCCCGTGGTGTGCATGGTAAGTACGGGAATGTGGATCCGGCCGTCAAAAATAATGTTGTCCTCGAGGTAGTGCACGGCGTTTTCGTCAGCGCTGACTCGCGCCGCGTGTTGCAGCGTGTCCAGGTCAGCATCTATGTCCAGTCCCGCCTGCTCGTATAGCGCCATCACTTCGTCGCGGTCCGCGGAGCGCTCCAACTGTTTCCGGTAATTTACATGCGTGTTCCACGACGGGTTTCCCTGCGCGCGTGCTTCCAGCTCCGCGCGAAACGCAAATACAAACGGAAAATCCACGCGTTCCTGCCAGAGGAATTGATTCATCTGCTGGCTCGCGAAATCCGTCGCAGCTGGTTCGGGCGATGTCGGCATAAACCATCCTGGAACGTCCGCGAGCGCCGCCGAAAGAGCAAGTCGCGCGCGTCCCTGCGGAGTCGCCTGCGCTTCCGCCAGAGCCGTTTCCGCAATCGTCAGATTCGCGACGGGATTGGCGATGTTCACTAATTCCAGCCCCGTGCCTGGCGCAAGCAGCGTCTTGAACGCGAACTCCGCATCCAGCGCCGTGTTCCACGTCGCCACCCCTCCGGACAGCACTCCGCACATGGGCATCGCCGCGTCAAACCTGTGCGGATTGCGTTGAACCAATCCCGCGGTAATCATCCCGCCCAGCGAATGACCCCACGCGATTGTCCGTTTCGGGTGCCCGACCATCTTTTCAAATAAATCAAGCACGCCAATTTGATCTACCAGCGCCTCCTGAATCGCCCAGCCCGTGTGAGCGTAGGACGAGCCGGCAAGGGCGAATCCACTGGAAAGCATGAATGCACGCGTGATCATGTCGCCGGCGTCCATCGCCGGGTTCGGGCTTCCCGGCGGAACGTATCCATGGCTGTAAAGGAACAAAGTCCCGTTCCAGTTTGGCGGCACATCAATCAGGTACGTCGCGCCATCCGGCAGGCTCCCTTTCAGGGTCGTCATGCCCATTTGTGCACGCGCGCTCGCACAGAAAACGGCCCAAACCATCAAGACCAAAATCACCGGTGTAGCCAGATTCCTCATTCTTCGCCGCATGCGCATGTCCTCTCTATTTCTTACCGGCTAGCCGACGAAATTGCCGCGTTCCGCGCCGGGTACGTGAATGCCGCAAAAATTCGAGACCACATCAGACCATCAGAAACTTAGCCGCACACCCAGCTGGATCTCCCGCTTCGGCAGCGCTGATGTGAAGCCGAGCGGTTGGCTCGGTCCCACCGCGCTTGTGCCCGAAACGTGGAATGTGGTCGCTCCGGCACCCCCGATCGCTGTTGGCAGTCCGTAGCCCAGTCCTACCACATTGTTCACGCTGGCGAAGTTGGTGCGATTCGCGAGATTGAATCCTTCGGCTATTAATTGCAAGTTCGCTTTCTCTCCCAACTTGAACAGCCGCGAGAGGCGCATATCGAAGGCCGCGTAATTGGGGCCCAGGCCGGTGTTGCGGCCCGCGCCGATGGGACGGTCATTCGTGGAATGGCGGTCGCCATTTACGTCGGAACCAGCTAACAAATTGAATGGATGCCCGCTGTTATAGCGGACGATTGGCGAAACTTCGAACCCGGATAGTATGGCGTTTTTCCACGGGCTGTCGATCACCGCGGCTGCGGTGAATTTATGGCGTTGGTCGAAGTCCGAAAGAGCGCGTTCGATGCCCAGGCTGGTGTTGTCCTGGGGGCCAAAATCGCTGTTGAAGTCCGTCGAGGTGTCAAACGCTTTGCTGTACGTGTAATTGCCGATCAGCGTGAAATTGTCGCTGAAGCGCTTCTTGACCTCGATGATGCCTCCTTCATACAGTGCCGATGCCTGCGAACTGTATTGATCGGCTTGCAGAATCGCCGGATTCACGAAGCACTGCAGAATCGCGGCCCCCGCACAGGGCGCGGCGTGGGCTGGGTCGAAAAACACGATCGGATCGAGCAGCGGATTCGAATTCCAATCGCGATACGTCACTGTCTTCCCGCTTGCCAGCGGTTCCGTCACAAGCTGGAAGGGCTTCGGTACGGCGTTGATATCGATGGCCACCGGAAGCCGCAGCGTGTGCGAATAGATGCCGCTCAACGAGACGGAAAAACCGTTGGCTATTTCACGCTCTATCCCAAAAGACGCTTGCTCGGAGTAAGGGTTCTGATAGCCGGGCTGGCCGCTGAAGATGACCGTCAAGAGCGGCAGCGGCCCGGTGTTGGATACTGTGATGCCGAACTGAGTGAGATCAGCCGGCGTAATGCAGGCCGCCGCTCCCGCCGCCGGCGTTGTGCACGATACTTTGCCTTCGGCGAACAGCGTTTGGAAAATGCACGCCGATAACGGAATCGTGGGCGTACTGACGCCTGCAGGGGGACAGGGGGCATTGATGCTGGCGGGCGCCAGGAGATTGGCAATTTGCCGAGTGTTATTGACATTGCCCAGTGTTTGAATGACGTCGGCGATCTGACCGTAGATTTGAGAATAGAAAATACCGAACCCGCCTCGTATGACGGTCTTATGATTCTTGAACGGATCCCACGCAAACGACACGCGTGGCGCAAAATTGTCTTTGTCGGTTCCCAGCGGCCCATATTGCCCGTCGATTTCGTAACGCAAACCGAAGTTCAGCGTGAAGTTCTCGGCGATCTTCCATGTGTCTTGCCAAAACATCGCGCCGAATGGCCTCGGATAGTCGTAATTTGGATTGCCGAAACCTTGCTCGTAGAATTGCGGCACTCCCAGGGAAACCGATTGCACCGAGTTGATGAAACCACCCTGCGAGACCAAGCCGCACGGATTGGGAGAGGATGCCGAAGCGGAGGGAAGCAGGCAAGGACTGAGCACCGCGCCCGGCAGATTCCCAAAAACAAAGCGGCCGGGAAAGAACGTGTGGGATTCGCTGTGATTTCCCCGATAGAGGAATTCGCCGCCGAATTTCAACGTGTGATGGCCATGGATCATGGTGAAGCTGTCAGAGACTTCTGGCCGCCTCATGATCGTTAGGCTCGGGATGAAGATCTGTGTTCCCAGGCTGGCGTAACCGGGGATGTCCAGACCGACCTCGCCGGGGACATTCGGAATCACATCGAACGTGGAGTAGTTAAACTGCAACTGCAATGCGTTCTGCACCGATTGGCTGAAGAGGTGGTACCAAGCGCCCTGAATCGTGTTGTCGTAAGCATGAATCGAACTCCCGCGTGTGAACCCGGTGAGGGACTGTACGTCGGGCGATTCCTCCAGGTCGTGCGAATAGTTGTAGCGCAGGAAAAATTCGTTTTGGTCGTTGAGATGATGGTCGAGCCGGACGGAACTTTGATAGCGATGCGTGTTGTAGGGAAACACGCCGCCGTTGGCCTCCAATTCCCCGATAATAAATCCGTTGAGAGCCGCTTGCCCCGCGCTCACAAACGGGTTCGCTCCTGGATTTGCGTTCACTGTCAAAATGCTTTGCAGGGCGAACGCGCAAGTTTGTGCTGGCAAAAACACGACGGGCTGGCCGGGAGGAGTGAGACAGGGGACATTCGGATTGCCCGCTTCAGTCGCCAAGCCGTTAATCGTGGCCACTTGACCCGCATTCGGCCTGAAGATGTTCGTGTTTGTCAGAATCGGAACCGCATTCTGCGCATCCTGCCGCAGTCCTTCGAACGAGGCGAACAAAAATGTTTTGTCCTTCTTGATCGGTAATCCCAAACTGCCGCCAAACTGCTGTCGGCTCAGCGAATTCTTGATGTTCGTGCCCTGAAGATCCGCAGCCGCTGGATTGAACTGGGCTCCCGGTTGAAGAGCTTGGCTTTTCGCAAAGGGATCGGCCGCGTCCAGCGCATCGTTGCGGAAGAATCCATACACACTTCCGTGAATCTGGTTCGTTCCGGTCTTGGACACGATATTGATCGCGGCGCCGCTCGCCCCGCCTAACTCAGCCGAATAGTTGCTGCGGTTAATCTGAAATTCCTGCACGGCTTCCTGGCTCAGTGTGAGACGCACACCGCCCGAATCGTCGTTTGCTTCGCCCCCGTCCACTGTGACGCTGTTACCGCGGCCGTTGCTTCCGTAAAAAGATAATCCGCTTTGCGGAGTTTGCTTGACGCGAAAATCTTGATCCCCGGCCAGCCGCGTCGAATCGGAGACTCCGGGCATCAGCAAGGTGAAGGTAAGGTAATCGCGCCGGTCGATCGGAAGGTCTGTGATGTATTGTTCGCTCACGGTGTCCGCGAGATGGCCCCTCTCGGTTTCTACCATAGGTGGCTCGGTGTTCACCTCGATCACTTCGTTGCCGGAGGAGAGCTTCATTCGAAAATCAACGACCACAATTTGCCCGATACTGACTACGACATCCTTCTGGAGTTCCGTCTGAAATCCGCTCATTTTCAGCGTCAATTGGTAAGTCGACGGCGGGAGGCCCGTTATTTCGTATGCACCGCTGTCGTCCGAAATTGCCGTGCGGCGGATCCCTTTCGCTGGTTCCTCAGCGACGATTGTAGCCTTGGCGATGCTCGCACCCGTGGGATCGCTAACCGTTCCTCGAATTGCTCCGGAAGTTCCCACACCTTGTGCGCGGACCATTCCGGCCGAAATCAGAATGCAGGCAAACACACCCGTGAGTGTCCTGAAGATTCTCACTTCACACCCCCTCAAGTTGTCGTCAAGCGGACTAAAGCTGCCCCGGTTACTTAGACTGTTGATTCCTTTAGAGAGATGCCCAATACCCCTATTGGGCGGCCGAGGCCTATCGTGCTAGGTGCATTCTAGCCTTGACTGGCGAGATGACAAGCGGAAAAATACATTATCGACCTAGGACACAGGGATACCGCGCGGACCTTGCTTGCTGCCGGAGATCGCTACGATTTAAGCGGCCGATTCGGAGCGAAACACACGCTGGAATCGCGGGCCGGTGAATTGCACGCCGACGAGATGCTCTCCGCTGCCCGGTGATTGCGCGACGTGCACCACGCGCCCGGAAGTCGAAAAATCCGCTTCGGTGCGCCGCGACGCGTAGTGCGAAAAAGGGATCCTGATTTCGAGATCGGATCCGATGGCAACGTCAAACCGCGTCAGAAACGCGGCCCCGCTGCGGCACAAATTTTCGCTGGATGTTTCTTCTTCGAACGCGACTCCCCGGCTGTCGCGTCCCCTCACTTTGAGCGGCAAGTGTACTGCGATTCTACGCTCCGAGCGTTGCCTCGAAGCGGTCTGCGTCAACTGGACCATGGGCTGGGTCCTCTTTTCTGGCCGCCGCACTGCGGCCGGCCATCGCGGCGCCTCGGCTTTCGAAGAAGGCTTCCACCTTCTCGACAACCTCTGTGGGCGTTCGCGCCGCATGTACGATTCGTCGAAGCTCGCTGCCGTTCCCCACGCCATGGGTAAACCAGCATGCGAACTGTTTCATTTTGCCAATACCATCGGGCAGGTTGGCAGCGCTAATTTGTCTATAGTAGCCAGAAAGTAAACGGTGCCTGTCCTGTTCGAACGGCGTGTCGTAACGCCCGCTTTCCGCGTATTGCTTCATCTGCGAAAAAATCCACGGATTCGTGGCCGCCGCGCGCCCGATCATCACCGCGTCGCAGCCCGTCTCTCGCACCATGCGCTCCGCATCTTCCGGCGTATTGATGTCGCCATTGCCGATCACCGGAATTTTCACTGCTCGCTTGACCGCGGTGATGATGCTCCAGTCCGCCGCGCCCGCGTATCCCTGCGTCCGCGTGCGCGGGTGCACGGCTACTCCTTCCACTCCGGCGCTTTCCGCCATTTTTGCGACTTCCACTGCCACGATGGAATTTTCATCCCAGCCGGCGCGCAGCTTGATCGTCAGCGGAATTTTCACCGCGGCGCGAACCGCCTCGAAAATCTCTCCGAGTAGCGGCAGATCCCGCAGCAGGCCCGAGCCGCCGCACTTCACCACTTTCTTCGCCGGGCACCCCAGGTTGATGTCCACCGCGTCGTAACCCAGATCCTCCACCATCTTTGCCGCTTCCGCCATCACCGCGGGATGCGCGCCGAAAAGTTGCGCCGTGATGGGATGCTCGTCTTCCTGAAAATAAAGATAGCGAAGCGTTTTCGCGGCGCTCCGCGTGATGCCCTCGGAGCTCGTAAACTCCGTCATCAGCAGCCCGCATCCTCCCAGCCCACGAATCACGCGCCGGAAAAGCGTGTCCGTCACCCCGGCCATGGGCGCAAGGACCGCGGCCGGTGCGATCGTCAAGTCGCGAATTCGAAAGCTCGTCGGAAGCATGTGTTTCAGTTTAGGCCTATGCGCACGGCCGGGCAAGATGCGGCTCGGTCCGTGTTCCGTTGCGCATGCTCCAAATCCGAAGCTATCTCCGAATCTGCCGTATGGCGTCGAAGCGGTGCCAATTCCCACCGGGTCGGGCGGGCCAAGACTAAGATCAAGAAAAGTCGGGCTTTAGCATGAATAAAAACCATTCTAAAAATTTCTCAAAATAAAGCTTGCAAAGCACTTCACGTTATAGTATACTGAATTTGGGTAAAACTATGGTTTGACCATGGTTTTGCCCATTTTCTTTTTGCGCCGCATTTTCGTCTGAGGTCGTTGCTGCCTGCCGAATAGTTGACCCGCGACATCGTTAACCCTGATCGTCCCAAGTCGTCGGCCAGTAGTTGACGGGTAGCCAAGGTGGGGCGCAGCATGCTGCGCCCCTACAACGGCTGTCCGGCAACTTCTTTCTTCTCTGAGACCTCCGTACTCCGGCCTCTGTGCTCTCTGTGTCAAGGCTTTGTCCCTATCGCTTGTCTGTGAAGTGTCGATCGAAGATCCCGACCTGGTCGGGGCTGCCAACCTTCTTTCTCCTGAGGATATGAACCATGAAAAACAAAAAACCGAATGCCGAACTTGTCTGGAAACAAATGGAAGACCTCCTCGCCCCGCGCCTCCGCCTGTCGGTCATCGACCGCACGGTCTACTCCCATCTCCTGCGGCACAGTCGCCTGGAAGGGAAACTCCGTGTCCGGTTTTCGATTCAGTGGCTCGGTCGTAATATCCGGCTCTCCACAACGCCAGTCCGCGAAGCCGTACGCCGGCTCGTGGCCCAAGGTGCATTGCGCTTGGTCCAGCGCAGCAAAGCTGGGCATGTAGTCGAGGTGCGCCTGCCCGCCGAGATTCGCAGCGTGATGACGAATCGAAACGAAACCCGTTCGGCCTCCAGGAATGGCCGTCCAGGCGCCCACGCGCCGTTGAACCTCGAGGCCACGGACTTTTTGCAGAGCATGTTGCTGAGAAAGGCCATCCACGCTCGCGAGCGCGGCCGATGCTTCTACTGTCTGCGCCGGACCACGCCGACGGTGCAGTGCCTCGACCACGTCGTGCCACAGTCCCGGCTGGGCCGCAATTCCTATCGCAACCTCGTCTCCAGCTGCATGGAATGCAACGTGCAGAAAGGCGAAAAAGCTGCCGCCGATTTTCTCCGCAGCCTCTACCGCGAACGCCGTCTGACCGCCGCCGAACTCGCCTCCCGCCTCCGCGCTCTTGACGCCCTGGCCTCCGGCAAGCTGCGCCCTTCGCTCCCCTAACTTGCAGGCAGCTTGCGCACTTCGCTGGCGCGAATCTTCGCGGAGTCGCCGATCCGCAACTCGTTGCCGAGTCCCGCAAGCAACCGCTCGAACCTGTGAATCGGGCCGGTGGCTTCGATCCATACGCGCACCGGCTCGTACTCCCCGGAAAACGTGCATGTTTCGACAGCGAAGATGAAGCGCTACTCCTTGCTCGATGAACCTGATAATCACCAAGTTGATGAATTCCGCCGTCGTTATCGGGAACTTGGGTACCAGCAGGATCGAACGAACTCCATGATAAGGTTCCCTCAACAACTATGCGCGGCATTCTTTTACTCGCTGTACTCAGCGTAAAGAGTAGCTACTCTCGGGAAGAAGAAACGCCATTGGAAAGCGCGGATGACATTCCCGATACTCTTCAATGGTGGTTTGGCGAGGGCGGGTGTTGGCGAATACGCACTTATGCCTTGGACCATGACGTTCATGCATATCAGATAGGAAATTCCATGCAAACAACGGTAGAACTTGCCAAGAAAAACAACCAGGACAATTACGGAGACGTAATTGCGGCGCAGCATTTGATTCATTTTGTGGATTGCTCCAATCGGGAGGAGCTGGAAGCTGAATTTGGACGGATTGGCTTGGTGCCCCGGCTCCAATTTGACCTAAGACGGTTCGTATTCTGGAAGCCAGATGAAGCGGTGTATTTGACCAAGTCCTCGCCGAAGTAGCAGAACCCATCGCCTTCCGCTGACAAAACGGTGTAGTGCCTGGCAGCGGTTGCCGGAGAAGCGAAATAGGCCTGATCCTCACTGTCCGGTAAGCCGGCCACGAACAACGCTCGCCTCCCAATTTGTAATTTCCTATGTTTGTTTTCGATTGCGAGACTACAATTGGCGACATATGAACGGACCTTTGCAGTGGGTTTTGCTGGGTTTATTCGTTGGGCCGCTTGTCGGACTGGCCCAAGATTCCAAGCCCACCGTCGAGATTCTCGAAGGGGAGACCGCTGAACACCTTATCGGCGACCGCGGTCCGATCTATACGAACCTCGGCCACGAACATTTCGTCGTGGCATTCGAAGTCGTGGTGGGAACGGACGGGAAGGCAGTGAGTGCACAAACGTCCAACGGATTTATTGGCGACCTGACACTTCTGTGCAAGACATGGCGGTACAAGCCATTTGAGCGAAACGGCCAGCCGGTAATTGCCAGAGTACGAGAATCCGTTACCATCCTGCCGATCAGCGAATTTACCAAGGCACACGTCCCTTTTCCTGAAATTCATGATTGGAATTCGTTGCGAATCACCCTCAACCGCAGCGGCTGCTACGGGATGTGTCCTACCTATGAGATCGAAATTCGCGGTGACGGAACGGTGTTATATGACGGGCAAGCGTTCGTCGGGACCACGGGAAAACGAAAGATGCAGATCTCGCACGCGTCTCTGGCGAAGCTCGTGGATACGTTCCGCGGAGCGGATTATTTTTCTCTCGCCTCGGGATATGTGTCTGGGGTAACCGATATGCCGACGTACGTCTCATCGATCTCCTTTGATGGAGTGTCTAAATCCGTGCTGGATTATGTAGGCAGAGATGCGGGGATGCCAGCCGGTGTCTCCGATGTGGAAGCTGCGATTGACCGGCTATCGGGAACGTCCCACTGGGTCGGACGCAAGTAGGAGAGTAAGTCCTTCCATGAGAAGGCCGGTGAGTGTCAAGTACGTTTTTCTTCTTCCTTCTTGTAAGAATGTTTTTCTTCTTCTCTTCCATCCTGTGAGTTCCTGCTTTGAGCCAAGCCGCCCCTGTCGCCATCCTTCCATTCGCACTCTTTTTGAGCGATCTTCGCTCGGTGCAAGGTAGGTGTTCTCATTCAGTAGGTGCTGCTACCTGATAATCGACCTCGGCTCCGTCTCTTCGAGGGGAGTTGGGCCCCAGGACTTAGTCGCAGTCACCTGGACTCGGCGGTCGAGCTCAGCTGTCCCGATTAAAACTCTTTAGGCCACAGCGCGCATCGCTTTTTGGCTATTGCGCAATGGTTCGTACACCTCTCCGCTTACCCACAACCGATGGAGCAGTACTGCCAGCTTTCGAGCCACGGCAACTACCGCTCGTTTCTTGGCATTTTTTCCTCCTCGCTCTGCAAGCTTCAGTCCCCATCTCCGCAGATCAGTGTCTTCTCCAAATGGCCCCAGAATGTAATGCGCTCCTTGCACCATCATCGTTCGCAGATACCGGTCTCCTTCTTTACTGATTTTCTTCTGTGGCTCGCTCTCCCCGGAGTTTCTCCGGCCAGGTCGCAACCCCAGAAAACAACCTACCGCGCGACTCTTCGGGAACCGATACGGATCCTCTATCGTCAGGACATAGGTCAGCGCGATCTGCGTTCCAACACCCTTCACTTGCTTGAGCAAGGACACTTCCGGGTAAACTTCCTTGGCGATTTTCTCCATCCGCTCGTCGTATTCCTGGATGCGCTCGTTCAGTGATTCGACCTCTCTCAATAGCGGCTCCAGAACCTCGCGCAACTCCGCGCTCAATCCCTCGGCCAACTTCTCACTCACCTGATACGTGCCACACTTGGGCAGTCGTTGGCCAAAGGACTTCACCAACCCGCGTGCTGCATTTACCAACGCCGTTCGAGCACTTACCAGTTCGGCTCGCGCCCGGATCACCGTCAGATGGATTTGCGCCTTGGCACTGCGATGCCGCACCGGTCCCAACAGCTCAGGATCGATGCGCGCCAGCCGCGCCAGTGTCCGTGCATCGTGTCGATCATCTTTTCGATTGCTCTTGGTGATCAATTCCACTTTTTGTGCGTGTGCCACGATCACCTCGTATCCCAGCTCCGTTAACAGCCGGCTTACCCACGGCGAATGTGTTCCTGTCTCCATGGCGATGAGACTCTGCGGTATCTTTCCGAACGTCTGTTTCATCGCTCCCGGTGTCGTCGACACTTTCTGTTCCAGAATGATTTTTCCTGCTTCATCCAAAACACAGTAGAACGAC
>DATGED010000095.1:0-28793 GCA_035310525.1 Candidatus Acidiferrum sp.
ACTTCTACGCAGCGCGCTCCGGAGGGCCAAACTGGGCTGGACTGAGGCTCCAGTTTGACGGCCTTTGCGTTTGCCACGCCATAGCACAACTGGGCGGATTCACCACGGCGTATCGTAGTGGGACTCGCATAAAAATCGAGAATGGCGAACTCTTTACCGCCCAGTTGCTCGACGGCGATGCGGTCCTGCTCTCGCTGCTTTTCCACGCGTTCGCGCGCGGCCTGGCGCTCCGTATAGCGCGTCTCCTGCCATCGAGACAGCATCACGTAGACCACGCCCAAGAGTGCGACCACTAGAATTGTCGTGGAGTATACCAATGGGTTCTTAAGCCGTGACTTAGGCTCGTGAATTGGGTCTTGCAGCATCGATAGGCTCCGGGACGCGCTGGGCTTGCGCAAGAAAAATAACCTGAAATGAGTTTTGCTGCAAAGGAGGACTTGTGCCTTAATGGTCCGGCGACGCAAGAATAACCTGGCAGAAGAAATTCACTTTGAAGCGTGGGCCAACTCGCGCCACGTGACCAGCTTAATGTTCTGCTCGCGCAGAAGCGTCCGGAACTGAGTGCTGGTGAAGTAATCGAAGTCACGCTGGCGCCACGCCGCTCCCCAGGTGGCCCGCTCACGCGTGCCGGCGCGCATTTCTTCGTCGTCGAAAGCCAAATGAATGATGAAAACGGTCACGCCGGGCTGTAGATTTTTCAAGGCGCCAGCGTAGAAGCTTGCCCATTTCTCCGGCGGCACGCCCGTATTCATCGTCACCGTGTGGTCAACGACGAGATCATCGGAGCCCATCGCGGCTTCGAGATACGGGCGTTCCGCGAACCAATCGCGAACCATGAATACAGGCAATTTGTAATCGTGCGCGACGCGCAGCAGGCTTTGAAAAAGTTCTTTGCCGTTGGTGAACAGCCGGTATTGATGAGAATCGAGGTGCGTTGGACGTACACCCATGGCCAGCGCTTTCTCGATCTGTGCGCGGAGCTCCAGTTCGGCTTCCTGGGGATTGATATGATTCGAATCCGTCCAATCCAGATGGAAATATCCATTCGAATCCACAAGACTCGGAATTTTGTCTCTGGGTGCCACCGGGCCCCAGCGATAGAAAACACGTTCGCTGGTCAGTGTGAGGTGGATGCCAAAATCAGTTTCAGGGTGCGCTTTCGCATAGTCCGCGATTTCGGGAAACCATGGACAAGGCACCATGATGCTCGCGGAATTGACCAGCCCGGTCTCGAGGCCCTTGATCGACGCTGCGTTCACGGAATGAGTCATGCCGAGGTCATCGGCGTGCACGATCAGCAGCTTCGCATCCCCCGGATATCCCAGTCTTTCTGCCAGGGATCTTGGCGCGGTCTGGGCGTTCGCGCGCACCCCCGCGGCCGCGAGCACCATTAGCAAGAGAGACCGGAATCTGCGCATGTTCGAGTTCAGCCCACACAAAAAATCAGGGTTTCGCGGCGGCGGCCGTGGGGCGCGCGCTTTTCACGTACGTGTTGAGCCAATTATTCATCTCCCAGAACATGTGCAGGACCGATTCGCGCCCCTGGTAGCCGTGCGACTCAAGCGGCAAGAGCACGAAGCGAACGGTGGCACCATGTCCTTTCAGTGCGCTGAAAAACCGTTCGCTTTGAATCGGGAAAGTTCCGTTATTGTTGTCCGCTTCGCCATGGATCAGCAAAATTGGTGTCTTGATTTTGTCCGCGTAGGAGAAGGGCGACATTTTGTAGTACACCTCAGGCGCTTGCCAGTAGGTGCGATCTTCATTCTGAAAGCCGAACGGCGTGAGCGTGCGATTGTAAGCGCCGCTGCGCGCGATGCCTGCTTTGAAGAGGTCACTGTGCGCCAGCAGGTTGGCGGTCATAAAAGCTCCATAGGAATGCCCCATCACCGCGACGCGATTGCGATCGACGACTCCAAGCCGCACGCCTTCATCAATGGCCGCCTGGGCGCTGGCGACGAGTTGTTCCACATAGGTATCGTTCGGCTCCGCTTTTCCCTCGCCAATAATCGGAATCGCGGCGTTTTCCAGCACAGCATATCCCTGCGTGACGAACGGAACGGGAGAGCCCCAGGACAGAAAGGTAAAAGAGTAGGGCGATCCAGTGACCTGCCCAGCAGCCGCTCTGGTCTTGTATTCCGTCGGGTAGGCCTCCATCAACGTAGGAAGCGGGCCGTCTTGCGGCTTGTAGCCCGGAGGCAGATAAAGATTCGCGGAAAGCTCGACGCCATCCGCTCGCTTGTAATGCAGTACCTGTTTCTTAGAACGTGGAGCATCTCCATATGGATTTGGAAAGTAGGTAATCTGCTGAGCGCTGGAATCTCCGATTTTCTGAGAGAAGAAATTCGGACTCTGCTCCTGTGACTCTCTCCGGATCAGAATTGTTCCCGCGGCCGCATCAAGGACGGCCTGCGGCGTCGCAAAGTATGGAGCGGCAGACTCCCACAGATGTTTCGATCCTCCGTCCGCGGCATTCATCACAGAGAGAAAAGGTTTTTCTCCTTCCGGAGAAGCGCCCAGACCTCTGAAGTAAACTCCTTTGCCGTCCGGCGTCAACTGCACCACGGGCTTACCAGAAGAATTAAGCGCTTCAAGCGGCTGGCCGGGATCGTGATAGCGGTCTTCGAAGGAGCCTTCGAACAATTTGACCGGCGATGCCGGAACGCTGGGAGAAAGAGCAAGAAGGATGCGTTTACGGTCTTTCCAGCGGCGCACTTCGACGAGCGCGAGATGGTCGTTGCCCCAATTGATACTGCGAAAGCGGAGCGGAAGATCGGCGAGCTTGCGAGGAGCCGATTCGAATGGAGCGTCGAGCACAAACAAAGTGTCGCGAAAGGAAGCTGTTTTGCGCGGATCGCCGCCGTCGGCAGCTTCGACCCAGAAAAGGCTAGCGGGAGCGTCGCTGCGCCAGTCGTAGTCGCGCGGGCCGGTTGCGACCGCATCGCGAACGATGGGAACGTTGTCTTCGAGAGGCTTGTCGGCGAGCTGCTTCGCTGTCCCGCTTTTCCGATTGATGACAAGCACACGCTGCGGGAAAGTTTCAAACGGAAGCAAATAGGAGTAGGGATGGTGGCGTTGCAGCACGAGAATAAACTGCGCGTCGGGCGAAGGGGACGCGGATTCGAAGACGCCGGGTTTGCCGAGTGGCTTGGAAGTGCCATCGAGGTTAATGATTCGAATTTCAGAGGTCGCGTAGTAGTCGAAGAATCGCTCGTCCTCGGGATTCTTGAGCAAATCCTCAAAAGTGGGACCGGGCGTGACGCGACCGAGATTTTCCTGAATAACGGGACCGGTAGGAATTTCGCTACGAGTGGGCGCCGGGCCGCGGTCCGCAGGAACAGTTCTGCAGACGAGGTTTTGGCTGTCACTAAGCCATTCGCAAGGCGAGTCCAAGTCGGCGCCGCCAAAGCCGCTGCGCGCGAAGATGCCGTTCAGAGCGACCTGCGGAATGCGCCGAGCGTGCGCGCTGGCGACCTCGATAATCCAGAGGCTGAGGCCAGCATCTTCCGCCGCGTCGCTGATATTGATCACGGAAATCTTGCTGGCGTCGGGGGACCACGCCGCGAACCTCAGCCTTGCGTTTGCGGGAAACCCTGAGACAGCGACTGGTTTGCCGTCAGGCAGGGCTTGAACTTCGAGAGACGTCGCGTAGCGGCCGCGGCTGGGCCCGTCAGTCTTGGGATTAAAACGCAGACCGGCCAAACGCAGTTCCGGCTGGGCAAGATCGGCGATGGTGGGCAAACCGGCAAAATGTTCAATCAGGAGCCAGCGCTTGCCGGACGCGGAGCCTCGCGGAGAAAGGCTTACGCCCGGAGTCGGCTGCGCGTCAACCAGGTCAACGATAGCCTTCGGCGGGAGTTGATAAGTTAGAGTGGTCTGCGCTGGAGACGAAGCAATTGCAAAAAGCATGAAGCTCAGCGAAAGCGATATCCGAGCTACTGCGGAACGAATCAGCATACGAGATATACCTCTTCAGAACGCCAGATAAGCGACGCGCGCATTCTGGCGTTTAAGTTTCTGCCGAGCAAGAAGAATCTTAAGCGGCCCAGGCTTACTGCGCGTCGGGAGGCTTCGCGTTGCTGTCGCCATTTAAGTAGCGCTCGAACCAGTAGAGTTGCCAATTGAGGCTCTCGACGATGTGTTTGGGCTCGCCGGTGCGAGTGAGATTATGGTTCTCACGGGGGAAGAAAACGATCTCCGAAGGCACTCCGTAATGCTGAAGAGCGCGGAACCATTGCTCACCTTGCTCTATGGGGACCCGGAAGTCATTGTCGGAATGAAGAATCAACGTGGGAGTGCGAACATTGCGCACGTATTTGAGAGGAGAAGCATCCCAATATTGGTCGAAATCGTCGAATAGGATGCCCTTGAAATAGTCCTCATGGCCATAAGCGCCGTCGCGCGTGCCGTCATCACTAATGAAATTGGAAATCGAACGCAGAGTCACAGCGGCTTTGAAACGGTTGGTGTGGGAAACGATCCAGTTGGTCATGTAGCCGCCGTAGCTCCCGCCGGTAACGCCCAGATCATTCGAATCGACCCACGGATATTTCTTGAGAGCCGCGTCCACGCCCGCCATGATGTCCTGATAATCCATGCCGCCCCAATTGTTGATTTCGCCGCGCTCGAATTTCTCGCCGTAACCGGTTGAACCGCGCGGATTGCAGAAAAAAACCGCCCAGCCCTTCGCGGCATACACCTGGAATTCGTGATTCCAGTCAACCCCAAACATGCCTTCGGGGCCGCCATGGATCACCAGGACCATGGGATATTTCTTGCCGGCTTGCCAACCAAGCGGTTTGACGAAGAAGCCATCGACCGCCCAGCCATCCGTGCTTTTGTAAGTCAATCGCTCGACGGGCTGCAGTTCGAGCTGCGACCAGAGCTCGCTGTTGACATGCGTCAACTGGCGTTCGCTGGAGCCGTCAAGATTTGAAATGTAAAGATCCGCAGGATGTTCGAAGTCGTCGGCGAGATAGACCAGTTTCCCCGTGCTTTCATTGATGTCGTAAGCGTGAATGCCGCGCGGGCCGGAGGTCACCGCGCTGAAGGTACGCGCGGACGGATCGGCACGAAAGATGTGTGTTTCGCCTTTTACGCCCGCGGAGAAAAGCATCGTGCCGGGCGCCGGCCAGTGAATATCCGACGGGATCAGATCGAGGTCCTTCACAGCCAGCTCGGAGGCGCCGCCTGCTGAGTTCGTGAGGTAAAGCTTGGGAAACTGGTGGGCCGCGGTCTGGCCGGCAAAAAGAATCTGCTTGCCGTCGGGAGACCACCGCGGGCTTTCATCCTCGAAAGCGTGATCGGAAATTTTCGTAAGCGCCCCGCCCGCGGCGGGAATCACCCAGACATCCGTGTTGTGGCTGCTATCGTAGGCCTTTCCCGTTCGGTCGGAGACGAAGGCAATGCGCGTGCCATCTGGAGACCATTGGGGATCAGTGTCGTTCCAGTCCTGGCCCTCGGTGATTTGTTTGGCGTCTCCGTTCGGTACGTTGACCACCCAGAGGTGCCGGCGTTTGTCATCGAACCATCCGGTGTCGTTGTACTTGTAACGGATATGAGTGTAATGGCGAACATCGCTTTTGCGATCGGCAGTCGCCACTCCATCCATTACGCCGGAAGAGCTGACAACAACTATGCGGCTCCCTTCAGGCGACCACTGGAAACTCTGCACTCCATTCTTCAACTTGGTAAGAGCAGCGGCTTCGCCGCCACCGGAAATCGAGAGCAAGTAGATCTGAGGTTTTGGCTTTTCAGCGGCGGAGGGATCGGAAGCGCGCGCCGAAAGAAATGCCAGCGTTTTACTATCGGGACTCCAGCGAGGGGCACTTGCGCTAAAGAACTCCGAGCTCAAGCGGCGCGGCGCTGACGAGCCGTCCGCGGGAATAACCCAGATCGAGGATTCGCGACGGTTTTTCTTTTGATCGATGGTTGTCAGCACATAGGCGATGGCTTTGCCGTCCGGCGAAATACGCGGATCGCTGATGAATTTGAATGCGAAATAGTCTTCGGGGGTAATGCCGCGTCTAGTTTGTGCGCGCATCGCGCCGGCGCCGAATACCCCGAGCAAGCTGAAAGCCGCAACTGCAGAAGCTACGCAAAGTTTTCTCATGGTGCGTGAAACTCTAACACAATGAGAATCAGCGACAAACGAATCTGTATGAAAAACGCTAGTGTTCCAGAGGAGGGGGAGCGGTGGACATCTTGCGGGCTACGTCTTCTTCCGACTTGTCGTGGAGTTCGCGGACCTTGGCGAATTCTTTCTGGGCCGCCGCCTGATTTCCGGCGGCCTGGTAAGCGCGCCCGAGGCGAAAATGCGCATCGGGCTGCTCGGGATCCAATTGGATGGCGTGCTTTAGGGAAGCGATCGCTTCCTGATAGTGCCCTTGCTGGGCGAGGATGGCGCCGAGATCAAGATGCGCGATGCGAATATCGTCGCGGGTTTGCAAAGCCTTCTTGAGGAAGGTGACGGCGGCATCCGGATCGTTCTTCTTCATGGACATATCGCCTAGATAAGCCAACGCTTGCGCGTTTGCTGGATCGATGGAGAGTTCGCTCTGGAATTCGGTTCCAGCCTCATCGTATTGCTTCAGTTTCCAATAGAGGTAGCCGAGTCCGAAGTGCACGTTAGGTTCCTGGGGAGCCGCTTTAATGGCGTCCTGAAATTCGACGATGGCTTCCTCAGTCTTTCCCAGGCCGTCGAGAGCTTCGCCAGTGAGGACATGAGCGGCCGCTGAATCCGGGTCATGCAGCTGAATCTGGTGGAATTCCTCGAGAGCGCACTCGAATTGTTTGGCCCACAAACAGCTTTGCGCAAGGACTTGCCTCAGCTGGACATTTTCCGGATTCGCTTTCGCCGCGAGCGAAAGATGCTTCGAGGCTTCCGCATAGCGCTTCGCTCCGTAGTAGCTCATTCCGAGCAGCGCGCGTGCCTGCAGGTTATCGGGCTGTGCCGCGAGGGCCGCGTTAAAGGGAGCGATGGCTGACGCGAAGTGCCCCTGCTTGAATTCCGCGAGGCCAAGATTCAGGGGAATTCCCGGGAGCCTGGGGTCCAAAGCCAGCGCTTTTCTATAAGCGGCCGCCGCTTCCGGATACTTCTGCTCCTTGGAATAAACCACCCCCAGGCTGGCAAACGCCGCGGCGTCGCGCGGGTTCCGCTCCGTCATAGCCTGCCAGACTTGGGCGGCTTCAGCCAGTTTGCCTTGCTGTTCGAGGGCGATGGCCGCGGAGGAGCTGGGCACGGAGGACTGTGCCCAAGCGATCCCTGGTAAGAAAAGAGCGACAGCGAGCGCGGTATTCAGCCAAACGGCCGAATGTGTTCTGGGTTCCATAGTTACAAGTGAAGTCCGGAGGCCCAGAAGGAATGTGGAGCGGCGGGCCCCGAGCCTGAAGTCAGCGCATTGGAAGCAGGAATTCAAGGAGCAATGATAACGCAGCGTTTTCTAGTTCGCACATGCACCAGGAGCTTGCGGGTGGCTGGACGAGAACCTCAGAAAAGAAAAGCCCCGCTCGCAGTGCGTGCGAGCGGGGCGGGGGTGTTGCTTCTGGGGTGATTAGAAATAAATCTTCGCACCGAGCTGGAAGATGCGCGGATCGGCGGCGGAAGTAAGTTGTCCGAACTTGCTGTCGCCGAGGTTTGTGCTTACGTTCTGGAACTGCGTATGGTTCCAGGTGTTGAAGCTCTCGACCCGGAACTCCAGCTTACTGCCGCGCGATTCGCTAAGCAGGAAGCTCTTGAAGAGGGACAGGTTCCAGTTATCGAATCCCGGTCCCCGCAGAGCATTGTGACCCAGCGTGCCAAAAGCACCGACCGCCGGAGCGGTAAATGCCGAGGTATCAAACCACTGGGCGACTGTGTGGGGATAGGAGACAGAACCGGTAAGGTTAGGACGGTTGGTGGCATTGGGAAGGCCGTTGCCGCTCTGATTGCCGCTGAGGCCGATGTTAAGCGGCAAGCCAGAAGCTGCGGTCACGATTCCGGAGATTTGCCAACCGCCAAGAGTCGTTTTCACGAGCCGGTTCTCGTTGTTCCGGAAGACCGGAATGTCATAGATGAAATTGATGGCCGCGACGTTTGTGCGGTCATAGCCACTCGGTCCAACGTCGTAGCTCCAGCCCAGGTAGGGATTGGAAACGTTTCCGAGATCTCCCCCGCCGTTACCGGCAGTAGTCGGATCGATCGTGCGGGACAACGTGTAATAGGCCCTCACTTGAAGGTCACGGGCGATCTGCGAGTTCAAGTCCACTTGCAGTGCGTTGTAATGCCCATTGGCTTCGTTGGAGGACATGCGAATGGAGTGGAAGCCCTTAAATGGCAGGCTTGGCTGCGAACTGTAGTTAGCGCCGCCGATGAGGGCCGGGAGCACACTCGGATCCGGTAGATTGTATTCAGTGTAATCGTTCTGATGCCGGTTTTGGTTGCCGACATAGGAAACCGACAAGACGGACTTGGCACTCAGAGCGTGCTGCACACCCACGCTCCACTGGTAGCTGACAGGCAGCTTGTAGTTGTTAATGGCAAGGCCAGTGATATCCGCAGGATTAATCGGCCGGCTAGCTGCGGTGCCACTCGCAAGAGCGATGCCCGGGTTTAGTAATGTCACGCTGTTGAGAGTGACGCCCAAGCTGAAAGGAATGTTGGGTCCGGCGTTGTACATGTCATTGCCCTGGATCCGTTCGTACATGCCGCCGAAGCCACCGCGAACCACAGTCTTGCCATTACCCGTTAGGTCGTATGCAAAACCAACTCGGGGACCGAAGGCCGCCCAGTGATTGTTGACGAGGCCCTGAGGGACTCCATTTTGACCGGGGATCCCAATGCCATTCAAATAAAGTGGGACACCCGCAAGAATAGGATTCGGGCTTGTGCCAAGGCCCGGACTGATGGCGGTGCAACCAGGATCCGCAGGTCCGCTGCAGATATTATGTGCCGAGTCAAATGTGGCAGCATTCGCTGCGGTGTAAAGACCAGGGTAGAAATTCCCCATGCGGTTGTTGGCTTCGTAGGTGTGCGGCACGCCGTCCCAACGCAAACCAAGGTTCAACGTGAGCCGGCGATTTACGCGCCAGTTATCCTGGACATACATGGCCCACGAAACGTTGTTCCAGTAGCCATGGTCTTGCACCGCAAGTTCGTTGTAACTCTTGGCGGTCCCGAGGAGGAAATCGGCGAGGTCATTCCCCGCCTTGCTCTTCAGCCCAGCGGGAGTTGTAAAGGTACCGTCAAAGTTGAAAGATCCCTGGGTCGTCCCAAAAAGATCCTGAACCTTCTTGTAGATGGCCCAGCTCGCGCCGAACTTGAGCTGATGCGCGCCCTTGGTCAGCGATATGTCATCCCGGACTTGATAATCATCCGCCTTGTTCGTCCATGGCCAGCTGGAGATTTCAAAATGCGAGTTGATGCCGCCGTTCAAATCGATATTCGGGATGCGGTTTGAATTGTTTGGCCCAGTGAAGAGTCTCGTATTGGTGGAGACGTAACCGCTGGGGAGCGCCAAACTGGAAAGCCCTGAACCCGCAAATGGAATAATGTTGATGCGGTTGCCGTTGTAGTTGAAGGCGGCCTCGTTGATGAGGGTTGGGCTGATCGTATAGGTAGCGTGGATAACCGCGCTATACGACGGGTTGCCGAAAGTGTCGCCGACTGTTGGAACGTTAGCGCCGCTCCACTGGCTAATCCCGAAACCCTGGGAGACCTGTTCAGCAATGTAGTGGCCGAAAACAGAGAATTTGCTGCTGAAGTTGTGATCGATGCGGACAATCTCTTCTCTAAGATTCGTCGGAGAGTTGTTGCCACCGATGAACGTTGGGCGGCCATTGGAATCAACAGCATTCGGCTTGGGGAAAATTCCCGCATTGAGCAGTGCCGTGGCGTTTCCAGAAATCATGCAGGCTGGAATGATGTTGCCCGGGAACGGCGATCCCTGAACCACTCCCGCGGGGGCGACGCCACCGGGGCAATTGGCAAAGAGGACGTTTGGAGCAACCTGCGCGGAGCCCGGAACGTTGATTACAGCCGGATTGGAACTGAAATTTCCACCGTAGGACGCCGGGTCGGGAACCGTCTGATTGGTTAGCCCGCCATTGATATACTTGCGCCACTCCATGTTGAAGAAGAAAAATGTCTTGGTCCTGTTCGGGTTGTAAAGCTTGCCGAACGTTACCGGGCCGCCGGCATTAAAGCCGAAGACGTTTTGCCGCAGTTCCGCAACTTTTTGAGGCGCGGGATTGAAGAAATTGCGCGCATCGAAAGCATCGTTGCGATTGAATTCCCATGCAGAAGCATGGAAGGAATTCGTTCCAGCCTTGAGTACCATGGTCATCGTGGCGGCCGAAGACAGGCCATAGTCCGCGCTGTAGTTGGAAGTGAGGGCGCGGAATTCCGCGATGGCGTCGGAGGAAGGAGCAATGCTCATGCCGCCTGCGCCGCCGCGATCGTCATCTTCCCCGCCGTCCAGCAAATAGATGTTGTGGTTCTGACGCATGCCGTTGAACTCAACGCCAGCGTCACCACCTACCGGTGTATTGGGAGCGGAGGGATTGATCCGGCTTGAGGCTCCCGGCGCTAGGGCAGCAAGTTGGTAAATGCCGCGCCCATTCACGGAAAGCTGCGACAACTGCTGGCCAGTGATGAGGTTGCTGCGCTCTCCCGAATCGGTCTGGACCTGGACGGCATTGGCTTCGACCGTGACGGTTTCCTGCGCGGCGCCCATCTGCATCTGGAAATCGACGCGAATACGGTCACCGACGTTCAGCACAATGCTCTTTTGCTCGGCGGCTTTAAACCCCGAAGCTGTTGCTCTGACAGTGTAATGGCCGATTTGGAGATCCGGCGCGACGTACTGACCGGCCTCGTTAGTCGGGAATGTGCGACTCAAGCCCGTATCTATATTCGTGATCACAACAGCCACATTGGGGACAACGGCGCCCGAAGGATCGGTGACCGTGCCAACAATAGTGGCCTGTTGCGCGAAGGTTGAAATTGAAAAACCAATCAGAGCGACGCAAAAAACAAGCAGAAAGCGCAAGCGAAGCGGATTGACCACAAAAACGATATTCTTAGCAGAACGAAAAGAAACATGCATAGATATGCCTCCACACCCCACGGCGATTGGAAACGCCGTTAACGTAAACGGAGCTTTTCATTGGAGCAATTCTTTGTCAAGCACTTTTTTTGATTTATCGTAGCTGCCCTGGCGATGCTGCCTTTTGCGGCTGTGGTTTGCTGAATCGGACTGCGGGCTGATGGGGAAGCGAGTTCATCCAGGAATCCGAGGTTGATAGGGGCTCGGGGCCCGGGCTTGATGTGCGTTGGCAGGGTCAGCAGCGCCGACAAATGACTTCGAGACTGGAGTAGATATAGGATTCATGGATGAGACTTTCAGACGTGGGACCGGGGAAAGCGCGCCAATCAATGCTGATGGTTGTGGTCACTGCGTTTTCGATGGCACTATCCGCATTCTTCCTGGCGTTCGGCTCAACCGGCCAAGAGCCTCCTAATCAGCAGGCGAAGCCAGTTACTTCAGGGATGGGTGTCGCAACAGGAGCAGCGCATCCCGCAGTGAAGGATTCCCTGTCGCGGCCGATCACGGCGGGCGGTTTTGTGGACGGCGCCACGGTGGTGTTCGACGATATCACCAAGCAAGCAGGGCTTGATAAGTTCGTGCATCGTTCTGGAACTCCTGAGAAGCAAACAATTCTGGAAACCGTCGGCTCAGGCGTAGCACTGCTGGACTACGACAACGACGGCTGGCTCGACATCTATCTCCTAAACGGCTCGACAGTCGCTGCGCTGAAAGGGAAAGAAGCGCCCCCGCGAGCGATGCTGTTCCACAATAATCACAACGGAACTTTCACGGACGTCACCGAGAAAGCCGGCGTTGCAAACGAGCGGTGGGGATTTGGCGTGGCCGTGGGCGACTACGACAACGACGGCTGGCCGGACATGTACGTTGCGAACTTTGGAAAGAACCGCCTTTACCACAACAACCATGACGGCACTTTCACCGATGTGGCCGAAAAAGCCGGGGTGGCCTTGGGCGCCTGGTCGGCTGGGCCCACGTGGGGCGATTATGACCACGACGGCTTTCTCGATCTGTTCGTTCCGGGCTACGTGAAATACGATGTGGACAATCCGCCCATTGCGGGGCGCGGACGAATTCCTTCCAATTTTTGCCAGTTCCGCGGGATAGATGTGATGTGCGGGCCGCGAGGTCTGCCCGGGGAGCGCGACCACCTGTTTCATAACAACGGCGATGGGACGTTCACGGACGTTAGCGTCAAGGCAGGAGTTTCCGATCCGAGCGGCTACTACGGCCTGGCCTCTGCTTTCGTAGACGTGGATGACGACGGCTGGGTGGATTTGCTGGTAGCGAATGATTCCACTCCGAACTATCTCTACCGCAACCGCCACAACGGCACCTTTGAAGATGTAAGTTACGCATCGGGATTTGCCTTGAGCGAGGATGGGCGGGAACAAGCATCGATGGGAATCGCGATCGGCGACTACCAGCGAACCGGGCGACTCGATCTTTTCACGACTACATTTTCCGATGACTACAAAACGCTTTACCGGAATGATGGGCAAGGAAATTTTTCCGACGTTACCTACGCGGTGGGGCTCGCGGGTCCGACAACTCCATTTCTATCGTGGGGAACCGGCTTTTTGGATTACGACAATGACGGGTGGCTGGACCTGTTCATCGCCAACGGGCATGTTTATCCGGAGGTGGACAAGCAAGACTGGGGCACAACGTGGGCTGAGCGGCCGCAACTCTTCCGAAATGTTGCTGGAAAGAAATTCGAAGAAGTGCCGCCGGCCACGGGGAGCGGGCTTGCCGACGTCATCACGGCGCGCGGCGCGGCGTTTGGCGATATTTTCAACGACGGCGCGATCGATGTGGTGATCAACAACATCGATTCGAAACCGGCGCTGCTGCGGAATGTGGTGAAGAACGGCAATCATTGGATCGATCTGAAGCTCATCGGCGGGCCGAAGAGTTCGCGTGACGCTACCGGGGCAAAGGTTTTTCTTTCGTTTGGCGGGGTCAGGCAGCGAGGAGATGTAGTCAGCGGCGGTTCTTACGGTTCGAGCTCCGATCCGCGGATCCACTTTGGGTTGGGAAAAGCCACGGCGGTGGACTCGATAGAAATCCATTGGCCAAGCGGAACGATACAAAGAATTCTCTCACCGAAGATAGATGGCATCCTCGAGGTGGAAGAGGGAAAGCGGGCGCGGGCCGAGAGCGGGCAGCGATGAAAGCACTTGGAAATACATCCCGTCCGCCTCAATTTCTTGCCGGCAAATTTTCAGGGACGCTCATTACCTGAAGAATCACCGCTCGCAATGACTTCGAGAGAGCTTCCATTCGGCAAGTAAGAGTCCGCCTGTACCGATCCGGCGGGACCATCGTAAACAAACTTACTGGACGCCAAAGACTCAACCGGAATGTTGACGTCTTTGCCCGGGCCGACGGATTTGCATACGGTGCTCTTCGCAGGGATGGTCAATGTGATAGAGGCGGGTTGAAGAGACTTGCCTGAAAGTGGAGTGGCGTTGAGAATCCCCGTGATAAGAAGCTCGGTCGTATTGGTAAAACAGAAGGCCTCTCGTGGAGCATGGACCTCCTGCGTGGAGTCGGTCGAAAACAGCCTGAAATTGCTGAACGAATGTCTGCGGTAAAAACGGTGGCCGTTCAATTCAACGTAGAGTTCGGCGGTCTGAGGCAGCCAAAGTTGCTGTTTGCGCGTGCGGAATTTAACGGAGGCGAATTCAATGGAAATATGCTCGCGCGTGAGATGAATCTTTTCGACCGGCTTAAGCAAATCGGATTCCAGGCGAACCACTTGATGCGTTTGCGCATCGATCCATGCCCGCCCGGTTAGAAGGACCGGATAACGAATCCCATCAATAATGTAAGAGCGAAACGGATTGAGCTGGTGCTGTTTTTCCTCGAAATGAATCAGCCAGGTTGGACTTCCCTGCCATTCTCCCAGCCCTTCGCAGGAAAAATTAAAATCCGGGGCCAATGCGGGATGAAAAATGAGGCCGTGAGCGGCGAGATTTGTGGTGACAATTCCGGATGGAAACTGCCGCGGGCTGACCACGCCTCCATTCCGGAATTCCTGCAAATTGAATCCGCCCTGAGAATCCTGGGAAACCAAAACCACGTAATTGAAGGAGCGCACGTCTGGCGAGCCGGGGACTCCCGCGGCATTGAGTTTGTAATGCTCAACGCGCTCCGAGGCGTCGAATTTTTGCAGCGTGTTCAGCAATTCTTCCGCGCGCTTGCCGGCGCCGTGAAGAACTGAAGAAAGTTCACAAGGCACATCCACCGCGACGTCAGGAACTAACTCATCGACGCGAGGGTATACAACGGGACGGGCGTCGGTAGACAAGGTGGGCGATGGATCAGAAGGGGCCTTTGCATCAGTAGATGTTGCAACGGACGAAGCGACGGCGGGCGGGGAGGCAGGCGGAACTGCGGTTGAGGGCGAGAGATCTGAGACAGGGAGTGCCGCAGTGGCAGGCGGGTCGGGAGGTGCTGAGGAGGGCGCCAAGTCAGGTACATCGGCCGGCGTGAAATTAGAAACCGCTCCGGAAGCAGGGGAGTCCGCATCCACCGGAGATTGAGGAGATCGGGAAGCGGGTGCGGCATCGGACGTGGGACCGGGATTGCCGCCAGAGGTTTGCAGCGCTTTTTGGACTTGTTCCTGCATTCTGCGAACACGATCGGCGGTGGCGCCATCGGGAGTCAGTTTGAGATAACTTTCGGTGTCGCTCAAAGCGGCCTTGAAGTCGTCGGTGTGGATGTGGAGATTGTAGAGGAGCAGGTAAACCTGAGGATTGTCGGGTTTCAAGTCTCGGGCTTCGGATGCGGCGGTAACGGCTTCGCTAAAGCGTTTCTCACCGGAGAGCGAAACAGCCAACTCAAACTGGCCGCGCCACGAGGAAGCATCAAGCGCAATCACCTTGCGGAGAAGAGCTTCGGCTTCCGAGGAACGATGCTGGCCGTTGAGGAGCGAAGCCAGGTCCAGCATTCCCTGAGAGTACTTTTCCGAACTCAACGCGACAGATTTTCGCAGCGAGGCCTCGGCGGCTGCAGCGTCACCCATTCTGCTTTGCGCCAGCCCCATCGCGGCGAAGGCTTCATAATAATTAGGGTACTTTGCGATAGCGTGTGCGAATTGATCCACAGCGCCACGATAGTCCGACTTTTCAGCTATGAGCTGAATGCCCTTGTCGAACGATTCGCGTGCCTTGCGTGAGATAGCGAGCTCGTGCTCAGAAACAGGACTTACAGACTTGGGCTTGGAGTCAGAGCTCGCTGGCCGCAAGAAAATATCTTTGTAAACGTGCCCTGAACCGTCCGGCCGGATGAACTGGCGAAACGTTTCGTAACCTTCATGCTGGACCACCACATAGGAGTCGCCGCCACCGATATCATCGAACTCGTACGCACCATTTCCGTCGGAGTAGGCATTCCCGTACGGAGTGCCGAAGGCATTCTGCAGCTCTATCCGGGCCCCACCGATGACATGGCCCGAGCCTTCCTCGCGGATGTAGCCGGAGAGAACCTTTTTCATTAGTCCTTGGCCATAGCACGAGGATGAAGCCAAGAGAAGGAAGGAGAACAGCACGCGAGCGAACCATCGATGCATAGCACACTTACCTGGAGCGATGATAGCAGGTGGCAAGGAGCAACGCCACGGGGCTATTAAGCGAAAAATCAGCGCCATCGCGCGGGCTAGACGGTCCATTGAATAACGCTATAAGAACGCGGCGGCAGCTTGAGAGTCCAACGTCCTCCGGAGTTCGAAGGGGCTTCCCCTTTTTGAGGCGTTACGCGGTTCGGCGTTTCGAACGTGTTTGAGGCTTTTAAGTCCGTTCCGGTGAGGACAAGAGCATCAGCAGCGCGCGGCGAAGACCCTTCCCAGATAATTTCCACTTCGCGAGAATTCGCCAGATCGCGGTTCAACAGGAAAAACGCCAGTCTCCCTGATTCTTTGTGGCTAGTTCCGGCAACGTCGACGTATTGGGCTGCTCCCAGGCGGGCGACTTCGTAGGTCGGCGATTCCACCAAAAGGTCAAGTGTTTCGCCACGAGCAAACTCGATGGCCCAGCTGTAGGGAAAATAAGTCGTCTGCCGCAGCAAGCCGTTGGAATTCGTCATGATGGGGGCAATGACGTTAACCAACTGGGCCAGACAAGCGAGTTTTACGCGGTCCGCCTTGCGAATGAGAGTATTGAGAAGCCCGCCGACGAGAAGGGCATCCTCGAGATTATAGATTTCTTCCAAGAGGTAAGGCGCAGATTGCCGGGCGCCATTCACTGCCGCGCCGGTCCGGGCGCGGTACCAGACATTCCATTCGTCGAAGCTGAGCCACAATTTTTTAGGAGAGCGTTTGTGCCCGCGAACCACATCGCAGACCGCTGCGACTTCATCGATTTGGCGTTCCATGCTGAGGTTCATGGCGAGGAATTTCGAGCTGTCGCCGCCAGTTTCTTCGCTGTTGTTGAAGTAGCGATGCAAGGAGATAGCATCCACGTAGTCGTAGCACTGTTCGAGCACTTCGCGGTCCCATTCTAGGTACGTGGGCATGCCGGGGCCGCTGGAGCCGCAAGCCACGAGCTTGAGAGAAGGATCGACGTAACGCATCTGACGTGCGGCGTCTTCGGCTTTTAGACCATACTCTGTGGCGGTCATGTGGCCGATTTGCCAGGGGCCGTCCATCTCATTGCCGAGGCACCAGTGCTGGACTTTGTAGGCCTCCGGTGCGCCGTTCTTTCGCCGGAGCTCGCTCCAACGTGTGCCTTTGTCCACGTTGCAGTATTCGACGAGCGCAGCCGCCTGCTCCGGGGTGCCGGTGCCGAGATTCACGGCGAGGAGAGGCTCCGTGGCGGCCAGGCGGCACCACGCGAGGAATTCATCCGTGCCAAACTGATTGGAATTAACGGTATTCCAGGCTTTGTCGAGAACGGCGGGACGATTGGCTTTGGGGCCGATGCCATCAAGCCAGTTATAGCCGGAAACAAAATTTCCTCCAGGATAGCGAATGATGGGAACGCCGAGCTTGCGGATTTCGTCCAGGACATCTTTGCGGAAACCGCTGGCGTCGGAGAGTTTCGACTGAGGATCGTAAATACCTTCATAAATCGCCCGGCCGAGCTGTTCGAGGAATGAACCAAAAAGCTCCCGCTGAATGGGAGCGAGAGTCCGCCGGATGTCCGCGTAGATGCGGATCGGCCGTGCCGAATCGGGCGACGTCTGGCCTAGAATTTTGCGCCCGAACGCAAGGTTCGCACCCACGGCGATCCCCGCCTGGGACGCTTTTTGAAGAAATTTACGCCGCGAAACTGGCCGCATTTGGGGCTCCCTGCTTAATTTTCGACCACAGTCTCTTGCATGCGAATTGGGCCAACTGAGCCAAATGCGCGTCTAAGAGTCTGCATTTCTCGACAGCTTCACGAGAACGGCCGTGATTGTACTCCCCAAGTCAACGGAGATGGCAATCGAGGAATCCCGCGGAGCATTGGCACGGGCGGATTGTTTCTTTCTTTCGCGCCATTAAATCGTGTTAACGTACGCGGGCCGTGCGCAACATCCGCGGAATTGGCTTTATTGGGGTCGCAGATTAGGATGGCGGTACGGGGCCTCAGAATCTCTTTGACTGCTTGATGGCAAACCAAAGACTGAACTTACGCAGCAGCGCGGAGGCAGTTGAGCACAACGCGACGCCGGCGGAATCACGGAGCGGAACAGATGGGTAAGGAGAAGCACGGAATCCACCGGATCGCGGAGATGGCCAACGTCTCCATCGGGACTGTGGACCGCGCATTGCACGGGCGCGGAGGGATCAAGGAAGCGACGCGCAAGCGCATTCTACAGATCGCGCAGCAAATCGGTTATTCGCCGAATCTTGCCGCGCGCGCGCTTTCCGTTTCGAGAGCCGGCGTGCGCATCGGTGTATGTATCCCGAAAGAAATTCACTTTTTCTACGACCAGCTTTGGGGCGGTGTGTCGGACGAGGCCCAGCGTCTGGAGCAACTTGGGGTGGAGTTTATCAACCGTCCGGTGCAGTCTTTGGGAGAAGGAGATAAGGAGGCCTTCAACGAGCTGATGGCAAGCGGTGTGCACGGAATCATTCTCACAGCGGGAGCCCCCAAAGCCTTAACACCGCTCATCAATGCCGCGGAAGAAAAAGCCGTGCGCGTAGTCTGCGTTTCGACGGATGCGCCGGAGAGCCACCGCTCAAGCATCGTCTGTGTCGAGCCATATCTGAACGGCAGTCTGGCCGGTGAATTGATGGGGAAGTTCGTGCCTCCCGGTTCTAAAGTGGCAGTCGTTGCCGGGATGCTCACCACCGAAGATCATCGAAAGAAAACGGACGGCTTTTCAGAAGGATTTATGCGGCACTGCCCTGGCGGGAAAATCGTCAGCGTGATTGAAGGACACGAGGATGAGGCCGAGAGTTTTCAAAAAACGACGGATTTACTGCGGCGTTTTCGTGAACTCGACGGGATTTACGTGAACACAGTTAACTGCCTCCCGGTCTGCCGCGCGCTCGGCGAACAGGGTTTCGAAGGGAAAGTGAAGCTCATCACCACGGACCTGTTCGCGGAAATGGCTCCTTACTTTGAGAAAGGCATCATTACCGCCTCGATCTACCAGCATCCCTACCGGCAAGGTCAGATTGCCGTTCGACTCATCGCCGATAACCTTACAAACAAAGTCCACTTGCCTCCTGCAGTTCATCTCAGCCCCGGAGTGGTGATGTCCACGAACCTGCACCTGTTCAGAGAAATGCGGCAGACTGATTCTAAATCGGGCGAGTCCATGCTTAAAAGCCGCAGTGTTTTGCATGCCTAGGTTCCCTTCCTATTTTTGATGGTTCAATTTGGCGTCGAGTGGATTTCGACATAGTCCAAGGCCGCGTGTTCTTCGGCGTTGGGGACGCCTTCGATGCGGATGTTGTCGCCAGTACGAAGTGCGAGCCCCGTGATACGGCGGCGCGTGGAGGAATCAGCGTTTGGCCTTTTCGCAGGAAAATGATCCTCGGCGACCCATTCATCAACGACTTGCTCGTTGACCAGGACGCGAAACTTGGACGTCCCGTTGTTCTGATCAAAGTATTCGAGGTCCAGTTCGTAAAAGCCCGGGGCTCCCTCAAAGCGAAACGCTGCTGAACACTTTTGTGCTGGTGGTGCGCACTCGATTGCCCTGGCCCCCGAAGCGTCCTCTGAGGGAACCATGTCGAACTGCGCGTAGCCCTGCAACTGCATCGCTTCCGCCTCGATGCGTCCGGGATAATGGCCCACTCGGCCATGTTGATCGGGGATGCCGGAGGTTCTAGCAAACCAGTTGCAGACGGCATCTCGCCAGACGATAGCGTGGCCGGCTTGATACTCGAGCCGATTCAAAACTTCCGCATAACGATCTTCATCCACGCCGCCATGCAGCGATTTCCATTGCTCGACAAGGTTCGCGGCGGCTTCCGCGCCCGCATAATGCGAATCGTAGATATGCTGGATCACCGTTTTTCCCGAGTGCAAAACATATGTGTAGGGGACGTGATGAAAGAAGAGCAGGAGATCGTCCGGCGTCGTCTTCAAGGCTTCGTACATTTTTGCGACGGGTGGCCGATATTGATCGACATAGCCCGTGCCCGTGGCTGCCGTGCGATCCATTCCGACTCCCTCGTGGTCTGCGCGGTGCCATTGTCCCCAGCCGTTTCGTTCCGATGATTCGACTCCCGGTCCATAGTGGCTGCCGAGAATATCGGTGAGAGTTCCAGCGCCAAGCGGACCCGTATAGCTCTCGTAGATGGACCAGGAAGACAGCAGCATATTTGAAATGGTCTCGACGACGCGATGATCGATTCCAAAAGTGAGCTGTGTCCATTCCTCCGCGATAGCTTCAGAAGAGAGGTCGGGATTCCAAGCCAGCCTGCCGTATCCATATAAATTGGCCAGGGCCAGCGGATGGCCTAGCCAGTTGGGATCCATTCCGACATTAACGACGGCCACGAATCCCCCGATCGGACGATGGAAAGTCTTGCCGGCCACAATATCTTTCACAGGAGTGGGTTGCTCGGCGGCGTGCATATCGAACTCCAGAACCTCCTTCCACATCGACGGAAGGAAACACAAATGCCGCTGCTGTCCAGTGTATTCCTGCGTGACTTGCAGCTCGATGGCCTCATTAGTTTTCTCGAGGCCGGTAAAGAGGGGAGAGGCGGGCTCGCGCACCTGAAAATCGATCGGTCCGTGTTTGACCTGGATGATGACGTTGTCATTGAACTTGCCGTCCAGGGGATGAAAAATGTCGTAGGCGGCCCTCGCGCGATCGTTCTTGAGATCGCGCCAATCGAGATGATGGTTATATACAAACGCGCGATAGAACACGATGCCATGATGAGGCGCAAGCGCGCGAGCGATCACGTTGGCGGCGTCGGCTGGCGTGCGGCCATAAGTGGCAGGACCGAGCCGGCCCTCCGAATCCGCCTTAACAACAACACCGGCAAAGTCAGGAATCAGCTTATAAATTTCGCCGAGCTTTTTCTTCCACCATTCGGCGACGCGCGGATCGGCGGGATCGAACGTCTCGAGGCCTCCCATCACTTTTGGACTGCTGACATCGACGGAAATGGAGAGTCGAACACCCCAAGGGCGAAAAACGTCGGCCACGCGAGCGAGTTGCGGCAGAAAAGTGTCTTCAAGAACGCGCGGATTGGCGTTCACGCTGTTGATCGCACAGCCGTTGATTCCGATGGAAGCAAGCAGGCGAGCATACTCGGAGGCGCGCGTCAGATCGGCGCGGACGTTACCGTTCTCAAAAAAGATCGATGGGCCGGCGTAGCCGCGCTCGATACTGCCGTCGAGATTGTCCCACTCATCCGTCCAGCGGACGGGCGCGTAAGGCTGCTCGGATTGCTGCAAAGAAGAAATGTCTTCGTTTCGCGCGATTCGCCTGAGCAATGCAAACACACCATAGAGCACACCGCGATCGTTCGTTGCGGTGACCACAAGCCGCTGGAATCCCCGCAATCGCACGGTTGCCAGCAAGAAACCGTCCTCGCGCAAGCCGGCGCTGGCGGGAATCCCGGGCAAGGTCGATTGCAGCTCAGAAAGAGTGCCCAGGATGATGGAACTTTCCTCCGGAAGGCTTTTCTCGTCGCGAAGGGTCCGACCCAACATTCCTCGAATGCCCCGGATCAACTCGGCTTTCGCCGAATCGAGCACGGGAGAATCGCCGGCAACAACCACCACGGCGGGCAAAGCGAAATACTTCTGGACCGCTTGTTTTTCGAGCGGAGCATAGCGCAGCCAAGCTGCGGCTCCTGTTTCGGCGCGGGCGCACTTTGAGAAGAGCGCGGGAAGCAAGAGCACGCCGAGAATCGCAACGGATCGTAAAGAGCGCATCAGCTTGGAAGAATCCAGCGTCTTACACCGCTCCGAGCAACAAGTCCACCGTCAGCTGGTCCAACTGTTCGTAAGGAAGCGGTTTTTGGGCGAGGGCGCTGCGATCAAATACATGCTGAAGCAGCTTGGTTGCGTGCCCTCTCGAATAGTCTTTCATCTCAGGAAAACTCACGCCAGGCGTTCGAATCTCGCGCAATATTTGCTGAATTTGTTTGTTTTGGTTCCAGAGCTTGGCCTTCTCTTTCAGGATGAGATAGGTCCGCATGCAGCCCCGCGCGAAGTCCTTTACGCCCTGGTGATCTTCGGTGCGGTAGGCGTGCGCATCGAAATGGCGCGGCCCTTCGTAACCGACGTCTTCCAGAAACTTCACAATGAAAAACGCCGACTTCAAATTGTAGGAGCCGAACCGAAAATCCTGATCGTAGCAACCGCCCATCTGATCATTCAGATCCAGGTGAAAGAGTTTTCCGGCGTCCCACGCCAGAGCCAGGGCGTGCGTGCAATTCAGGCCGGCCATGTGCTCGTGGGCGACTTCAGGATTAACTCCAAATTTTTCGTGCTCATCGAGCGTGTTGATGAATGCGAGATAATGGCCCGTCGTGGGGAAATAGATATTGGCGCGCGGCTCATTTGGCTTGGCTTCAAGGGCGAATTTATAGCCGTATCCACGATCGCCGGAGTAGCGCGCCATGTAGTTCAGCGCCTCCCGATAATGTTTTATGGCCTCGAGTGGATTGCGGCAGGAATCCGTTTCCACACCATCGCGGCCGCTCCATACCACGAATATTTTGGCACCCAGCTCGGCGCCGAGGTCCATCGCTCGCAATACTTTCTGCAGCGCGTAGGCGCGGACGGCCGGGTTGTTTGAGGTATAGGCGCCGTCCTTAAAAACAGGATCGAAGAACGCATTCACCGTCGCCATGGGCACAACAATGTGATGGCGCTCGCACGCTTTTTTGAAACTCGCCACAATGCGGTCGCGCTCCTGTGCCGTTGCGTCAATCGGCACCAGGTCATTGTCATGCAGATTCACGCCCCAAGCGCCAACCTCCGCCAGGAGAGCGACGATGTCGTCGGGAGGAAGCGCGTCTCGCACAAAATCCCCGAAGGGATCGCGGCCGCGATTTCCGACAGTCCAAAGACCAAACGAAAACTTATGCTCCTTCTGGGGCTCAAATGGATTTCTGGTCATTCGTGGGATCCTTGTCGAAGCTGCGTCCGAAGCACCCTGCGCGCAGAACGGTGTGGAAAAGAGGCCGTGTACGTTAACGGCCGTGCTATAGTACCACCCGTTTTTCAGATTGCAACCATCGGTATTTTCACTCGGAGGTCTTGATGAGGCATTTTTTTCGCGCTCGAATTCTTCTGGTAGTTTCCGCGGTCATCGCGGTTTGCGGCCCCGTCTTCCTCGCGGGGCAAGCATCGGAGGTTCCCGCCTATCGCAATTCGAAACTGCCCATCGAGCAGCGCCTCTCTGATCTGATTGCGAAAATGAGCGTGGAAGAAAAAGTCGCGCAACTTGAGGGAGTTTGGGAGAACAGGCAGTTCATGAAAACTCCCGAATCGCGTTTCGTGGACGACAACGGGAAGTTTCTGCCCGAACGAGCTGCAGTTCTGCTGAAGGACGGGATTGGAGAAATGTCGCGTCCAAGCGAGGGACGCGGGCCGCGCGAAATGGCTGAATTCACCAACACGATGCAGAAATGGCTGAGAGAAAATACGCGGCTTGGCATCCCCGCATTGTTTCACGACGAATGCTTGCACGGACATGTGGCTCAAAAAGGTACTTCCTATCCGCAAGCGATTGGGTTGGCCTCTACCTGGGATCCGGGGCTGGTGCACGAAGTGTTTACCGCAACCGCGGCGGAAGCGCGGGCGCGCGGAGCGCAAGAATGCCTGGCGCCTGTCCTGGATCTTGCCCGCGATCCTCGCTGGGGGCGCACGGAAGAAACATATGGCGAAGATCCATATCTCGTTTCGCGCATCGGAGTCGCGGCCATCGAGGGATTCCAGGGTCTCGGACCGTTCGTGGACAAATCCCACGTTCTCGCGACGGCCAAACATTTCGCGGTTCATGGCCAGCCCGAAGCCGGAACCAACGTTGCGCCGGGTAATTATTCGGAACGAGTCATCCGGGAGTATTGGTTGAAACCTTTTGAGGCTGCGGTGAAAGAAGGCCAGGTTCATAGTGTTATGGCGTCCTACAACGAAGTCGACGGCATACCCTCTCACAGCAATCGACATCTGTTGATCGACGTCCTTCGCCATGAATGGGGTTTTCGCGGAGTACTCGTGGCGGATTATTTCGGCATCACTGAGCTGATCAAGATTCATCACGTCGTTGGAACCAAGGAAGAAGCGGCCAAGCTCGCATTGGAGTCAGGAGTCGACGTCGAGTTGCCGTTTCCGGACGTCTTCCCAAGCCTGATTGAACAGGTGAAGGATGGCAGAGTCGCGGAAGCCACGATCGATCGGGCCGTGACGAATATCCTGCGCGAGAAGTTCCTGGCGGGACTCTTTGACGATCCTTACGTTGATCCCGACTACGCGGAAAAAATCACCAATAACGCGGACCATCAAAAGTTGGCGCTGCAAGCGGCGCGGGAAACCATCACACTTCTGAAAAATCAAGACCACCTTCTGCCGTTGGACGCTACCAAGTACAAGCGGATCGCCGTGATTGGCCCGAATGCAGCCGACGTGCATCTCGGCGGCTATAGTGATAAACCGGGACGCGGTGTGAGCATTTTGCAGGGAATCAAGAATCGCGTCGGGCCTGGGACGGAAGTATTGTATTCCGAAGGAACCAAGATCACAGAGACGTTGCCGGATTGGGATGCTGACAAAGTAGTGCTCGGCGATCCGGAGTTGAACGCCAAGCGCATCGCGGAGGCGGTCAAGACGGCGCAAAAGGCGGACGTGATTGTTCTCGTGTTGGGAGAGAACGAGCAGACGTCCCGCGAAGCATGGGCCCCGGAGCACAAGGGCGACCGTGATGATCTTGCGTTGCTGGGGAATCAGGACGACCTTGCGAAGGCCATGCTGACGGCTCACAAACCGGTGATCGTCATTTTGTTGCATGGCCGGCCTGATGCGATAACTTACCTCGCCCAGAATGTGCCCGCGATTCTGGATGGCTGGTATCTCGGCCAGGAGGGGGGGACCGCGGCGGCGGAGGTCTTATTTGGCGACTACAATCCTGGCGGCAAATTGCCGATCACGGTTCCGCGTTCGGTGGGCCAGCTTCCGGATTACTATTACCAAAAACCTTCCGCGAAACGCGAGTATCTGGGCAGCACGACCGAGCCGCTCTATCCCTTCGGTTGGGGCTTGAGCTATTCCACATTTAAGTTTGACACTCCGCGAGTGACGCCCGAGACGATGGGACCGGAAGGGACGGCGCACGTCAGCGTAAACGTAACCAACTCGAGCAAAGTGAGAGGAGATGAAGTGGTGCAGCTCTATATCCGGGATGAGATCAGCTCGGTGACTCGTCCGGTGAAAGAATTGAGGGGCTTCCGAAGGATTACGCTTGACCCGGGCGAAAGCAAGACCGTCGAGTTCACTCTCGGGATCGATGAGTTGTCGTTCCTGAATCGAGATATGCACCGCGTCGTCGAGCCGGGAATTTTCAAAATCATGGTCGGAGGGAATTCGGTCGATTTGGTGGAAACGAAATTAATCGTCGCCGACAAGTAGTTGTATTCTCTAGTTCGAAATTGATTCGCTGCCGGCATGGAGCGTGCCACCGCGTGCTTGACAGCGTTGCCGGGAGCGCACTAGGTTGCGTTCTGGCCGTCTTTTCAGCGATATTTTCAAAGGGGAACCATGGCTCAGTCTTCTAAATCACCGATGACTCTCGGCGTAATTGTGGGAAACAGGGGATTTTTCCCCGATCATTTGGCCCGCTCGGGGCGGCAAGACATGCTTGCCGCCATGACGGCCAAAGGCATCAAGACGATCATTCTTGAGGAGAGCGATTCTAAATTTGGCGCGGTGGAAACCCGCCAGGAAGCGGCGAAGTGCGCCGAGCTTTTCAAAAAGCACCGCGAACAAATCGATGGAATCGTGGTGACGCTGCCCAACTTTGGCGACGAGCGCGCGATCGCGGACACACTGCGCATGGCTAATTTGGGCGTTCCCGTGTTGATGCAAGCGACGCCGGACACGCCTTCGCGGATGTCCATTCGCGACCGCCGCGACAGTTTTTGCGGAAAGATGTCGGCGTGCAACAACCTTGCGCAGTACGGGATTCGATATTCGCTCACTACCCTGCACACGGAAGCGCCGGATTCCCCCGAGTTCCAAAATGATGTGGATTGGTTTCTCGCAGTTTGTCGCGTGGTGAAAGGGTTGAAGCGGCTTCGCATCGGAGCTATCGGCGCGCGGCCGGCGGCCTTCAATACCGTCCGTTACAGCGAAAAAATTCTCGAAGGCTCAGGCATATCCGTTGAAACGCTGGACCTTTCGGAGGTCATGGGAAGGACGGCCAGATTAAAGGACGACGACAAGCAGGTTTTGCAGAGACTTGCCGCGATCCGGCAATACGTTTCGACGCAGAGCATTCCGGATGCCTCGCTCCTGAAGATGGCCAAGCTCGGCGCCGTCATCGACGCTTGGATGCGCGCCACCGAGGTCACCATCAGCGCCATCCAGTGCTGGACTTCCCTCGAAGAGTTCTTCGGCGTCGTGCCCTGTACGGTCATGAGCATGATGAGCGACCAGGGATTATCCAGCGCGTGCGAAGTGGACGTGGCAGGCGTGATTGGCATGCACGCTCTCCAACTCGCTTCTGAGACGCCCAGCGCTCTGCTCGACTGGAATAATAATTACGCGGACGATCCCGACAAGGCCGTGTGCTTCCACTGCAGCAACCTGCCAAAACATTTTTTCCGGGACGTGCGCATGGACTTTCAGGAAATCATTGCCGGCACGGTCGGCAAAGACAACACATTCGGCACATGTGTAGGGCGGGTGAAGAGCGGCGCGATGAGTTTTGCCCGCTTCTCCACGAATGACCGTGAAGGACGAATTTCCGGCTACGTGGGCCAAGGCGAATTCACCGACGATGCCCTCGAAACATTCGGCGGAGCCGGAGTGGTGAAGATTCCGAATTTGCAAAAATTGCTTCGTTACATCTGCGAAAATGGATTCGAACACCATGTTGCCGCGAATTTCTCCACCGTGGCCTCCGCCGTCCATGAGGCCACCACCCGCTATCTGGGCTGGGATGTGTACTCGCACAGCGCCTCGGCCTGACCGTTTTTCTCGCCCGAATGCGAAGAGCCAGTTTGTGGACAGAGTTAATGTACACCGGCCTGAGGCCGTTTTTATCACTCCCCGAATTTCGCCCTGCGCGAGTGAGAGAGCGTAGAATTTAATGTCGAAAGCGGAATGGAAACACCTAACATGAAATGCCTCCCAGCTGTTGTCTGGCTCTCACCCCGACCTTGGTCCCATCTTTAATCAGGTTGCTTCCAGCGTTATTTGATTAAAGTAATTACGAATAGGTTGATTTACGTTGTTGTTTTTGCCCCACTCTCCTTCTGCTGTGGCTGCGCACGCTGCAGCAAATCCATGGCACTGAAGCGTACTCTGCCGCCTTGAGTTTCGAGGAATCGGAGGGTAGTTAGGTTGCGAAGGATTAAGCAAGAGATTGAGTCCTACCCCGCTGAGGTAAAGACGGTGAATAGCGGAAGGTAATCCCAGTGCGTTGACTTTTTTGGGAAGAGAGAAAGGATGATTTTCATGAATAATAAGACAACTCGTACGAGGTTTCTTTCGGCCGTCTTTTTCATTCCTGGCTTGGTGTTGTCCGGCCTTCTTTCCGCTGGCGGCTTGGACTTGGGCATGTTCCATGTCCGGCGCGATATTTTGTGTGTCACGGAGGGCGCGATTGGACAGACACAAGACCAGCAGCTCTCCGTAGACACTCCAAAAATGCGCGCTTACGTCACTGCCTGGGCGTCTCAGACCATCGAAGCGCAGTTTACTTATCTTGGATCGACGGGCAATGAAGCAAGACTCGGTTCCGGGGAGCTACGCCGTCAGTTTGGACTTAAGCTGCGCGCACAAGATCCTTGCAATCTGGTATACGCGATGTGGCGCATTGAGCCGGAGTCGAGACTTGTCGTCTCCGTGAAAGCGAATCCCGGCCAGCACACCAGCTCGGAGTGCGGCAACCGTGGCTACAGGAACATCAAGCCCATCCGCAGCACCCAAGTGCCGCTTCTTCGTCCAGGCGACTCGCACACCCTCCGTGCGGAAATGAACGGTGAACAATTAAGTGTCTGGGCTGACAGGTCCGTAGTTTGGGAGGGAACCGTCGGACCTGAGGCACTTCAATTTGATGGCCCGGTGGGAATTCGCTCGGACAACGCCAAGCTCGTAATCGAACTTCAAGTGGGCGAATTTCCCGGCAATCATCCAATGCATCTGATTCCATGCAAATCCGAATCACCAGAATCAGAGTGAGATGCGATTTATCTTGCCTGCCAGTCCCGCTCGAACTTTCGGCGGAGTGGTCAATTCGCTGCATATTTGTGGATGAATTTAGCGCTGGCGGAGAGGGGGGATTCGAACCCCCGGTAGGAGTTTTGGCCCCTACAACGGTTTAGCAAAACGAGTGATTGCGTCTGGCTCGCTGGTAAGTTGATGAAAACTAAAGACGCCGTTCGGCTCGCTCTGGGCGGTTTGGGCACGTTTGGCAGCCTATTGGGATAACATGGGATAAAGTTTTGAGCTACGGGATGTGAGTTCTTTCACACGTGGTTGGACCGCCTGCCTGTCACGCAGGAGGTCGCGAATTCGAGTCCCATCGCTCCCGCCAATTCCCCTCCCTTGACCGACCCATGGCTGACCGTCGAGTTTGGCAATGTGACCAGCCAAGAAAATCAAATTGCCGCTGCGCAGGAACGGTACAAAAGCTGCTACCGGCGGCGCGTGTCTTGGAAGTGCGATGTTGAGAGCCTCTAGCCTTTCGTAAACGGACACTTTCTTCTCCTTAGAAGTCGGTTACGTTTCCAGCCTCGCAGTTCTAGCTTTCATGTAAGGCAATGATTGGATCCACGATCGTCGCACGACGAGCGGGAATGTAAGTCGCCAGAAAGGCGACAACCAACAAAATCAGCGGGACGGTGACGAAGACGATCACATCAATCGGATGAACGCCATACAGAAGACCTGCAATCAGGGGTGCTGAGATTGCAGAAAGGATCAATCCAATCGCAATTCCAGTACCGGCGAGCAATAGCCCTTTGCCGAGAATGAGTTTGAGAATATCAGGCCGCTGGGCTCCCAAGGCGACTCGGATTCCAATCTCACGAGACCTCTGCCCAACCATGTAAGCCAGCAATCCATAGATGCCAATGGAGGA